>MFTV01000001.1 GCA_001785445.1 Candidatus Nomurabacteria bacterium RIFCSPHIGHO2_02_40_30
CCGGAATTTCGGCCTCATCAACCATTACCAAAAGGGACTCTTTACCCTTGCGTAAGGCATCGTATTCGGCCTTTAATGCTTGTATTCGCTTTTTTGTGGGGTTATTTGTAGCCATAGTATTTTATTTATCTATACTACTCTTTTAACGATATAAAGTCAAGAACCGGTGAATATGGCTAAAAAATAGACATTATTCACTAATTGTATTACACTAAAAATCAAGGGCTCAAATCGGATATAACGACTATGGCGGATTGTATCCGAAAGTAGCCGAAAAATGAGTACGTAAAAAACGGCACCATTGGTAAGGAATTCCATACACGAGAAATAAAGGTTTTGGAACCGCGAAATTGTCAGTAATCTTCGAGCTCAATCAGCAATTCTCTGACTCGAAATATCATACAGTGGACCTACGGGGAATTGAACCCCGCCCTCATCCATGCCATGGATGCGTTCTACCGATGAACTATAGGCCCTTGCTTTAACACAAACAGGATAGCGTTTCTGACTTTTTGGCAAGTCGCCAAAGAGGCGACTTGCCTCTTTGGGTGTGGGAGGACTCGAACCTCCGGCCTCGTCATTATCAGTGACGTGCTCTAACCGCCTGAGCTACACACCCGAATATCATTAAAAAATCATAACAAAAAAGCGCCAAAAATACAACATTTCGCGCGCTTTTTTGGGAAATAAATTTTTTTCTTTAAAGATTATTTATGCCAGCGTCAATATCTTTAAATTCTTCGTCAAAATTATCAATTTTGATATTGTCAATGTCTTGATTGATCGCCGATAACGCTTCGGTTTCCGTTCCCAAGTTTTTATTTTGGTTGTAATTTTGGCTTTTCTTGATTGTCCCCAAAAACCATACCCCAAAAATTACCGCGATTATTATCAGAACGATTATTAAAAATTTTTTAGTCATAGTTTTAATTAATTTTTTTAGAATAATTTATTGAGTGGTTTTTGAGTTCGTTGCGGAAACGCCGCCACCCAAACCAGCGACATGCGCCAAAGCGACAGCCGCGTCTTTTACCGCGTCGCGAGCGGTTTCTATTGAATTTTTCAATCTTGACAAATCGGCGCGAATAGCCGCTCTTTCAACGTTAACATCCTCCTTTATTTTATTTTCGAAGCTTATGGTTACCGTGTATATTTTCACTGATTGCGTTTCTACGGCTAATCCGCTTAAAGCGATGGTCTCTCTGGCTTTTTCAATGGCGACTCTCACAGGCGCAACATTTCTGCCGTTTTTTTCCAATAAGTCCGCCCTAGCGACGATATTGTTTAATATTTTTTCAACATTTGACAAAATACTTCTGTAATTGCCCGCGCCTTTAACATTAAGCGCGTTGATTTCTTTGTCCGCCTTAATTACTATTTCTTTCTTTTGAGCGTCTTTTAATTTCAAATCAAGATTTTTTTTCAAATCTTCTTTTTTGGCGATAATTTCGTCGGCGAACATAAGTTTCTTGTCTTTTAGTTTATCCGTTTCATTTTTTATAAACCGAATTAATTCTTCACCCCTCTGGCCATCCTTAATAACCCTTAAAATTGCAGGATTAACAGGAAAATTAATCATCCTCCTTCTGTCAATAACATTTTTGGTTGTAGTTGACACGGTTGAAGTTGAAAATGGGAGAGGTTCGCCGCCCCTTTTCATTCTCCCGATGCCATCCATAACTTCCTTGCTTTCTCCCGTTGGGTCGTTTGGGACGGAGACATCGCCGCCTTCTCGCACAAAACCCCTTTCGTTTCCAAAAATAATATTATTTTGGGAAACGGGGTCTTGAGCCAAAACTAGCGCGGGCAAAATAAAATTTAAAAAAACGATACTCGCTATTATTTTTTTATCCATATTTTTTTATTTAATAATTTTTAATTTAACGAACATTAATACCTTTTCTTTTGTTCCGTCCGGTCTCAAATCAAAGCTCCGAGACCAACACTCTTCCCGCTATTAGCGGGATATCGCCTAACTTTTCCGTTTTTGAGGCGGAAAAATTTAGTTAAAACTCCACGAGCAGCTTCCGCTACCCGTGCCTTGTTACGACTTAGCCCCTGTCACCAAACTTACCGTAGTTCCGCCGAAGCGGACCTTCGGGTACTCTTGGCTCCCTTGGCTTGACGGGCGGTATTTGATGTGTTATGATGTTGCCATCATAATCCTCTACACCACTGAGCAAGCGGTTTTCCCGCACTCTAGCGGTTTCCAAAGGTCCTTGCCTTTTTTCCTAATGCGCGTAAGTCATCGCGCAAGGAGACAATTTTGTTAAACCCCTCATCAGACAAATGTTTTTTCTTGCAAACCATAAGAACTATTTGTTTGAAAAGTAAATAGGATTTTTTCTTTTTCGCTTGTAATGGATTCTTATCAAGAAATGGGAATAGATATTCTTTCAAGTTCCAAATGCTGGTAATTTTATACTTCGCATGTGGATACCATCCATATCGCTCATATGAGCAATCATAAATTCTTCCAATTCCGATAGTCACAAGTATGCGTTCTAAAATTTCTTGATCATCCTTCCGTAATTCTATTTCAAATTCCGGACGAACTTCGAACCCTCGACGCAATGTCTTGTGTTTTCCAATACTAATTGAAAAAGATCCTTCTCCATCAATAAATCCTGCGACATATTGAGGATCTAACTTTTTCCTTTGAATTTGTTCCTTCCCGATAGGAAGTGCTAACTCGGGATTAAACCGAGCATCTTTACTATCGGTACTACGAACGCTGCTGACTTCTTGCATGTCTTCTAGTATACATTACTATATGCCATACCTCAAGGGGTAATGCCCCACGAGGAAAATGCAAGATCTCCCACGGTAACCAAATATGCTTTTTTTTCTCATCTCGATATCACGGTACGCAATATGTTTTTGCTACATAGTAGGCTTCTCCATGTACTCGCAGGATGGCCTTCACGTTGCGCCTTTAACCGATATTCAAGCTAAGAAATGCTACTTTACCCCTTCATCTGATTTCCTCGCGGAAAAAAGACTGGTATTTCGCTTCAAGACACTATGAATTGTCTTGATTGGATTTTCACCAACTAGCGTACTCAATCGCATGGCGACCCGAGTACAAGACTTGAGAACGTATTCACCGCAGTATAGCTGACCTGCGATTACTAGCAATTCCAGCTTCATGAGGTCGAGTTGCAGACCTCAATCCGAACTTAGACCGGCTTTGATGGGATTGGCTCCGCCTTTCGGCTTCGCGGCCCATTGTACCGGCCATTGTAACATGTGTGTAGCCCAGGACATCAAAGGGACATGCTGACTTGGCGTCATCCTCTCCTTCCTCCGCAAAGCGGCAGTCTCGCCTGACAAATATAACAGGCAATAAGGGTTGCGTTCGTTGCCCCACTTAAGGGAACAATTCAAATCACGAACTGACGACAGCCATGCATCACCTGTCCAACCGTCCTTGTGAGACATCCTGCGTTTCCGCGGGACTTCGTTTGGATTTCCAGTCCTGGTGAGGTTCTTCGTTTATCGTCGAATTAAACCACATGTTCCACTGCTTGTGCAAGTCCCCGTCTATTCCTTTGAGTTTTAGCCTTGCGGCCGTACTTCCCAGGCGGTTCTCTTAACGCGTTAGCTTCGCCTCTCGAAGGGTCGATACTTCAAAAAGCCAGAGAACATCGTTTAGGGCGTGGACTACAAGGGTATCTAATCCTTTTTGATCCCCACGCTTTCGTGTTTCAGAGTCAGAAATGCGCCAGTGCGCTGCCTTCGCCTTTGGTGTTCCCCATGATATCAACGGATTTCACCCCTACACCATGAGTTCCGCGCACCTCTCGCACTCTCTAGTCGCGCCGTTTCCTGTCCATGTTTTCGGTTAAGCCGAAACCTTTAAGACAAGACTAACGCGGCCTCCTACACACCCTTTACGCCCAGTGATTCCGGATAACGCTCGGGGCACTCGTATTACCGCTGCTGCTGGCACGAGTTTAGCAACCCCTTATTCCTCCGCTAACATCATACCGATTTGACTCGGATTTCTCACGGAGAAAAGAATTTTACAGGCCGAAGCCCTTCATCATTCACGCGGCGTCGCTCCATCAGGCTTTCGCCCATTGTGGAAGACTCTCGACTGCTGCCACCCGTAGGTGTATGGCCCGTGTCGCAGTGCCATCGATGGGGATCGGGCTCTCACCCCCCCTAAACGTCATAGCCTTGGTAAGCCATTACCTTACCAACTAGCTGATATTGCGCAGACTCCTCCTTGTCCGGCTTGCGCCTTTACTCATTATCTTGCGATAACGAGGCCATCGGTTATTAATCCGGCTTTCGCCGGGCTATCCCCGTGACAAGGGTAGATAATCTATGTATTACTATCTCGTTTGCCACTAATGCGCGCTCTGCGCGCAAGTCAAAAGTTAAAAGTCTATAAAGTTTGTAAAGCAAATTCAATTTACTTTATGGACTTTATGGACTTTGTGGACTTTCAAACTGCGTGCAAAGCACGCACCCGTGCGACTTGCATGCCTTCTCCACGCCGCCAGCGTTCATCCTGAGCTAGGATCAAACTCACAAAAAACTGCTTGCCCGCTCCGAGCAAACAATTACTTCCTGAAATTAAAAATTTAAGAAAGATTTTATAGAACGGAACAAAAGAAAAAATATTAACATGTGTTCAGTTTTCAAAGAGACATTTTGCCCTCTATGGGACAAAAATAACATACGGATAATGTTTATCCAATATCTAACCGCTAGTTTATACTAAGTTTTTTGTGTGTCAAGGAAAAATTAAGGCGGATTTTTGCGAATTGCCAATTTTTCTTTTATTTGTTATATTTATACCAATATGAAACAAGAAAAAATATTGGGTAAAATTAAGGAACGACTTCCTTTGCTTAAAGCAAAATATCATGTTAAAAGAATCGGAATTTTTGGCTCATTTGCGCGGGAAGAACAAAAAAAAGGAAGCGATGTGGATGTGCTAGTGGAGTTTGATGCTCCAATAGGCTTTTTTGAATTTATAAGGTTGGAAAATTTATTGAGCCATACTTTGCGTAAAAAAGTGGATCTTGTGTCAAAAAAATCCATCAAGTCGGCAGTTAAAAAAGAAGTTCTTAATGAAGTGCAATATGTCTAAAAGAGGAATAAAACTTTATCTTGAAGATATCAAAGATTCTATTCGAAAAATAGAAAAATACACGCGCAGTGTTGATTTCGATGAATTTTCCAGAGACGAAAAACTGATTGATGCAGTTGTGAGAAACCTTTCAATTATCGGCGAAGCGGTCATAAATATACCCAAAGAAATCAAAGGCAAAA
>MFTV01000002.1 GCA_001785445.1 Candidatus Nomurabacteria bacterium RIFCSPHIGHO2_02_40_30
CGAAACAATATTTTCTGGGATATGGATTCGCCCTGCCTCGGCTTTATTTCCGCGCAGGAGGGTCTGGGAGGAATGCGCGGGAGATTCGGGATGGGAATACTAAATGCAAATTTCAAAATGCTCGGTGCCTTCGTTCATCATATCATGGAGTGTCCAAACTAAAGGGGTGCACCCTCGGCATCCGCCTCGGGCATTTCCGCTAGGGCTACGAGTGCCTAGATGCCTATGCGCGGGCAAGCAAAAGCTCAAACGGCTCAAATACTAGGAAATGAGCCGTTTGGAATTTGCCCGCAACTTCTTGGGGAGAGGAAGTTTCCTCTCCCCGGGTCGGGCTCTCCGACCGAAGTCGGAGTCTGCCCTCGCCATCCCCATTCTACGTTTTTCAATATTGTGTTTAGTGTGTAGCTTTCGCTTTCGAGAACTCATTGCAATTCGGGTCAGGCACTCGTCCTTTAGTCGTGGACACCCTAGCGGAAATGCCCGAGGCGCAAATACATCGTGCTTGCCCCAGCTCGCGTGATTACACGCGAACTTATCCCACCCGTGCGTGCACGCAAAATCACTCCCTGAAATTAAATTCTAGAATACGAAACTCCTTTCCCAGTTTTCCCGCTTTGTTTTATTTTTCCTTCTTTTTCGAGTTGAGAGAGATATCTAGTTGCAGTTGCATCAGAGACATGCAAAAACTTTTCTACTTCGTCGTTGGTGATTTTAGATTTTTGTAGAAACAAAGACATAACGTGATCTATTTTTTTACGCTTTCGGAATTGGATTGCGTTTCGGGCTGTGATTAGAAGTTCGCGAGCGAGAGAAGGTTTAGAACTTTCACGAACAGGCTTCGCCTGTTCGTATTCCGTTTCTTCTAACGGCTCATTTACTGGTATTTGAGCCGTTTGGGATTTATGGGCTTCTGCGGGTTCAGAAACTGGCTCCGAGTTAGGTTCATTTTCAGCTTGTTTTTCTTCAGTTTTTGGCTCGTTTTCTGCTTCCGTATGGGTAGAATTTGAGGGTGGCATATTATCACTTTTCGCTGAAAAGTCGTTCGGTGAGCTTTCTGGAGCCCCAGAGGGCACTTCGGCAGGGATAGAATCTGTCGTAGGAATAGGTGCATCGGCTGTAGGCTCTTGGAGGCTTGGTGGAAGAGAGGTTTCTGTGGGATTTTGGTTTTGAGTGTCGGAGGGCATATGGAGATTAAAATTACAATTAATTTAGGTTTTGAGCTTAGTTGCAATAAAATCTAAAAGTTTTTCAATATTATCTTTCGTGGTTTTATTAAGAGAGACTTCTGTTTTTTGGAGTTGTAGTTGATTTAAGGCATAGTTAAGATTTTCCTTTATTTTTTTAGGATTCTTTTTCTTACATTCATCAAAACTTTTTGCTCCAAAAACTGAATCATAAATTACTCTCTGATCCATTACACCGATTAAACCTTCAAGAGCGACACTTTTATTCAAAGCATCCTTAATTGTAAAAATTTTATTTTTAACAAAATCCCCGAATTCTTTTATATAAGCTTCTTTAGACTTCACGCCATCATCACCATCGAGAAGCACAATAAAGTTTTTACCCCACGCAAGGTATAAACGAATAATCTCATCAAGTTTATCTCGTCCAGCTCCAGGATAAAAATTAAGTTTTTTAGCACGCTTTAATATAATTTCTTCGAAATATCTTAAAGCGTACCAATCATTTTTACCTTCCAAAATCACAATATCAGGAATCGGCTCAACCATACTTGGCTGATAATCTAATCTATCAAGTATTGGTTGGAAATACGAAACATTATCACTTCCGAGTCCTTTGCCAACATAGGTAAAATATTTAACAGCAGTGATTTTTGCTCTTTCTTCAAGGTTTAAACTACCTGCGAGTACATCGCTAGATAAATTTTCATTTATACAAATATACGCACCAACTAACCATTTAGGGTTTATAAGATGATGACTATGCGTTGAATAAATTACAAGCGCATCTGTACTCAGTTCACTCAATGCGTCTAAGATTTTTGCTTGAGCTGATGAATGTAGATTTGATGCTGGTTCATCTAAAAGAAAAAGTATGTTACTTGTTCGTTTTTTACGAAACTCTGTAAATAGAAGAAAGGAGAAAAACCATTTGAAACCCTTACTTCTTTCTTTAACAAGAAATTCTTTTTTTGATTCGGTTCTAATTTTGAATGATAAGTAAAGTTTTCCATCAGTATATTCGGGGTCTAGTTTAATCTCCTTAAAATTTATCTTATTTTTACCAAAAAGATCGCCCCATCTATTTGTTATTTTTTCATCAAGAGCTTTTTCCATTTGAGATAGCCGGTTACTAGCAGCATCTTTGTCGCTTTCCCAAACATCTACAACATGATTTTGAAAAGTCATCCGCTCGTCAACCGCCTTTAACACATCATTTATAACTAATTGCCAAGTTTTATTATTAGAATTTGAGACTTCTTCTGTTTCTAATACACCAGTTTTTACAAAACAGACTTTTTCAGGAATCTGGAAAATAAAGTCGTCATAATATAGAATTTCTGGTACGATATCTGATCTGATATATGCAATGAGATTCTTCCAATTTGTGTTGTCTGTTTCGGAGAGAGTCCTTTTTGAATTTTTTGTTTTTGTTAGAAAAGTACAGGTTCGTTTTGTCTCTTTGTATGTATGTAGGTCAAAAATAAATTTGTAATCGTAGGTAAATTCTGTAGGGAACTCTAAAGTGTTTCGCTTATTTAAAGTTTCTTTCCAATATTTTTCTATTTTTTTCTTATCACCATTTTCCAGTAATAAAGTAGCACTAATCTCAACAGTTCCCGTAAAAGCTATTCCTTTTGGGCGAAGCTCATTAAGTTGTTCTGTAGTTAGATTTTCGCCCTTAATCATTTGATAGAATAAATGTACCCCCTCCATTATTGAGGTTTTACCGCTTTCGTTTAAACCAACAAGTGTGACTATTCGGCTATTTACCAAATCAACCACCACTCCGTCAATTCCTTTGAAATTTTTTATTTTAAACGATTTGTAAATCATTTTGCGCTTCACAAGTATTGTTCTTATGAATCAATACACTATATCAAAAAAACGATTAAATATAAAGGGGGATTACGAAAAACTTGTATTTATTTTAGAGTATGCTATACTGTATTCGTGAATAAAAATATACAAGCAAATAGTTATTTCTTTTTCAGCCACAACCTTAGAAGGCTGATATTTGCGCTGTAAAAAATCTTTAACTAAAAACAAAACTACAACCCAAACACCAGCCCTCTAGAGGCTGGTGTTTTTAGTTCTTTCGTGTTTTTCCAACTTCGAATAGGTCGAAGCGTGGACTGTTCTTTCACAATACACAATAAGGAGAGTGTCTCATGTGGTTCGATGGCGAGTTCATTGAAGACGCGCAGGCGCGCGTCAGTCCGTTATCGCACAGTCTTCACTACGGTGGGGCAGTGTACGAGGGGATTCGGTTCTACGAATTCCCTCACAACTTCTGGAGGTCAGTATTTCGACTCCAGGACCACATCAATCGCCTGTTGGTTTCTGCGCAGGTGATGGACATGGAAAGTCCATATGGAGCAGAAGAGCTCTGCGAGGCAGTACTCGAAAGTGTCAAGAAGAGCGATCTTCAGGCAGGATACATTCGACCCGCAATCTTTCGTGGCGAAGGAATTGGGCTCATGTCTCCAGGGATTCCGGTACACACGATGATCGCGGTTCTGCCATGGGCGCAGGGACCGGATTCCATAAGTCTGGCGACATCCAAGATGATCCGATTACATCCTCGTTCGACCAGCATCGGTGCCAAAGTCGCGGGCCATTATGTGAATTCATATCTCGCGGCGGCGGAGGCCAAGAAGTCGGGTGCTAACGACGCTCTGCTTCTTGACTACGAAGACAACGTGGCAGAGACTTCGATCGCAAATGTTTTTTTCGTCAAAGGGGAAACGATCTTTACCCCCAAGACGGAAAACATTTTCCCCGGCATCACAAGAGACACGATTCTCTATCTCTGTCATGGTGAGGAGCGAGACGTATCGTTGCAGGAGGCAAAAGAGGCGGATGCGATGTTTGTCACGGGAACAGCATGTGAAGTGCTTCCAGTGGCACGCTTGGACGACAAGGTTTTCGATACAGAGAATCCTCTAGTTCGCAAGATTCGAGCGTTTTTTGGGCACGTAGTTGATTCTTCGTGTCCTGTTAACAAACCGTGGCTCAGCACTCTTGAGCCAACTTCCTGGGCATCTAAGTTGATTAACCCAGCAAAAGGAGCAAATAGATGAAACTTCCAGTTTTTCCGTCTTTAATCCCACCTGTGGCTAACTACGCCAGCATAGCTTGTCAAAACATTTGCGGAGTTAGGCGTGTCGTCAACTTCGTACTCGGTCCTGAAGGAACGAACATGCAACAGGCCTGTAAAGCCTGGATTAGGTGGAGCGGGATCGTGGCAAAGGCAGAAATTATGCTTTGCCCGACGCCAGAAGACTCGTTGGCACAGGCCAGGCTGGTCACGGAAAAAGGTGTAGTGCCCTTTTTCTGGACGTGCGCGGTGTACTTCCGTCTCAATGAATTATTCTTTGGCAATCCCGATGTACATC
This sequence comes from Candidatus Nomurabacteria bacterium RIFCSPHIGHO2_02_40_30, assembly GCA_001785445.1. GTDB lineage: Bacteria > Patescibacteriota > Minisyncoccia > Phycocordibacterales > UBA9973 > UBA9973. The sequence continues at coordinate 4,583 of MFTV01000002.1, forward strand.
CGTTCTTGGTGTCCTTCAATTACGAGTTGGATAAAATGCAGCTCTGTGTCAAGGAAGAACTACATAGACAGGAATGGAACGGTGGCTGGCGTATTGCCTCGCATCCGTCGCCGTCGCCCCTCGTGGATGGACTCGGTCCGGTTGTGAAGACAACTAGCAACGCACAGGCTGCTCTCATGTGCGCGCGAGGTGAAGTGGAAGCTTGTATCACTACGGCCCAAGCGGCGAAAATTCATGGATTAACCATGGTCCATGAATTTGGCTCTCCCATCATGGTGTTCTTTGCAGGTACCACCGAGCACGGCATGAAAATCTTGCTCGGGCAGTAAGATAGTCGACGATGGGGGCTTGTCTCGAAGAAATTCGAACAAGCCCACCATTATTTATTTTTTGTGATATTATTACTTCAAATTTATGACTAATGCTATTATCGGAGCAAAAGGAGAGATGGGTAAAAATCTTTTGTTTCCATTACTTAAACAAATCGGACAAGTTATTACAGTGGATCGTGACTCTACGCCCAAAGAATGGAAAAATGCCTGGAAAGCAGACGTAATTTGGCTTTCCATACCAAGAGAAGAAGTCCCTAAAATTTTATATAAAGTCAAACTTAAATCTCAGCAACTAATTGTAGACGTTTGTTCTATTAAGCGAAGGATTATTGACGTAATCGCCAGCACAGGAGCTACTCATTTATCGTTACATCCTTTACATGGCCCATATATAGCTTTGAATGGCCAGAAATGGGCATTAATCAAAACAGGTGCCGAGCATAACAAGTTTGCAAAGCAAATTTTAGATTTTTTAAGAGGTCAAGGAATACAAATACTGGAACCAGTAAGCGAAAACGAACACGATTTTATGATGGGTGTTGTTTTAAGTTTTCCCGAAATTTTGACGATTGTTATTGATGAGGTAATAGATAAATATGCAAAAATTAATAAGGTGGCTAAACCCTCCATGGAAAAAATCATGGAATGGGCTGTACCTGCTTCTAATGCGTTGTTTAGTTTTTATATTAGATCAATCGACAGTTCCGCAAACTGGCTTAGGAATGAAATAATTAATGAATCATATGGTAATCTTATTGAATCCACCAGAGAGGCATTGCAAAACTTGGGCAAAAATTTAGACAGCGACTTTATTAGTAAATCTTTGACCAAACAAAGAGAAAGAATTGATAAATTATCAAAACAAGAGCGAGCACGAGTGAAGCAATTGATTGAACGTTGGTTTTCCGATGCTACACAAAAAATTTTTAGTTTCCACAAGCAAAAAGATTTAAAACCAAATCTGGTGATTCAGAAAATGGCATCCGTAGATAAGGTTTTTCCGAAAATAAAGAAAAAAATTAGAGTAGGGATTCATGGAATTGAGGGCAGCTTTAGCCACGAGTCGCTTTTACGGCTATGTGAAGAATTGGGTGTGATGAAAAATAAAATTGTTCCTGTTTATTTAGTTGAAGCGGAAAGAGTCGTCGCTTCAGTTAAAAGTGGAGAGGTTGATCGTGGAATAATTGCAGTGGCTAATTCTGGTTCCGGGGCATACATTTCCTCATTCGAAGTAATGAGCAAGAATCAGTTTGATATTTTGGGAATATATGGCATGGAGATAATGCAGTGTTTGATTGCTAATAATAAAATAGAAGATATGAGTGGAGTAAAAGAAGTATTCGGTCATCCTCAAGCGGTCAGTCAATGTAAAAGAACATTTGCTGAAAAATATCCAGAAATAAAATTAGTTGCTGGAAAAGACAGCGACGATACAGCTCTATGTGTGAAAAAAATCGCGGATGGAGAATTGCCAAAAACAACAGCAACCCTAGCCTCACAACTTGCAGCTAAGAAATATGGGTTGAAAATCCTAGAATATGGCATGCACCATGATCCGTTTAATACGACGACTTTTTTGATTATAAAAAAATCATCTATTGTTTTATAATACAATATGTCCCATCCCGAATCTCCCGCGCATTCCTCCCAGACCCTCCTGCGCGGAAATAAAGCCGAGGCAGGGCGAATCCATATCCCAGAAAATATTGTT
>MFTV01000003.1 GCA_001785445.1 Candidatus Nomurabacteria bacterium RIFCSPHIGHO2_02_40_30
CGCTCCAACATTTTATCTTTTGTTCTTTCGCTGGTTAGTTCTCTTTCAAACTGCGAAAAAGTGAGCATAATGTTGCGAAGCAACCTTCCGGCGGGCGTAGAAGTATCAAATCTTTCCGTAATGGAAATAAAATCAATTTTTGCTTGCTCAAAAAATTCAACGAGTTGGTAAAAATCCTTCGGCGAACGGGTGAGCCGATCAATTTTGTAGACCAAAACCACATCAATTTTTTCTTTTTTCAAATCTGAAAGGAGTTCTTGCAAAGCCGGTCGTTCTAAAATTGCGCCTGAAAAACCAGCGTCATTGTAAATCTTGAAAACCTGCCAATCGTTTTGGCTGGCGATAAACGACCTTATTTTCTGCTCCTGCGCTTCGCAGGACGAAAATTCTTTTTCTGCTTGGTTATCAGTTGAAACACGAGTATAAATGGCGCAATTTTTGATATTCATAAATTTGTATTGTTAATTTTTAAAAAAGAAAAAACTGATTCCCCCGAAAGCATTAAAATCCGCTTCATCTCCCGCCAAAGCGAGGGCGTTGCCCTCGCGAAGCGAAGCCCAGCCCCGCCACTGGCGGGGCTGGGCGAGCGAACCCTCTCGTCTTCAAAATCCGAGTTCGTATCTAGTTTCTTGGCTCCCGAATTAAACCCTTCGCAAACTTTTGAAATTATTTTACCAAATATGATACACAAATCCAAAAAGCGAAATCTGAAATGATGCGCCCCGCCACTATTTTTCTGGGGCAAAGGAGGCGGGGTGACGGACTCGCCCGCGCGGAGGAGGGGTCTGAGGAGGAATCCGCGCGGGCTTCGGCTTACTTTTTTGAAAAAATTGGCGGCTACAAAATTAGAAAATACCATAGTGTATTTTAGTATAACATTGTCTTAAAGTATAGCAAAGTGTAAAATGTGAATAACTATGACCAGTAAGTTCAAATCAGATAAATATCGCAAAACGAGAGGTGGATACTCTCGGTTTTTGAATGTTCTTTGCGAACATTGCGGCGCAAAAATCCTTGTTTATCAAAAAGACGGCCATGGCCCGCTAAAGCGGCTTTACTTTGATAGAATTTTTGCGCCAGAAAATGTAGCAAATTTTCAAAAACTTCCTATAAACAAAATTCCAAATTTAACCTGTTCAAAATGTAAATCTGTTTTGGCCGTTCCATATGTTTATAAGAAAGAACAGCGCAAAGCGTATCATCTTTTTGTTGGTGCAGTTACTAAGAAAATTACAAAAATATGAATCCAGCTTCAGAAAAACTCGGCCAAAACATGAAGCGCATCAGAGCCAAAAAGAAAATGTCGCAAGGTGATATTGCCCGTGCTTTAGAGGTTGATAGGGGTTATATTAGTAATATTGAGAACGGCAAGAAAAATCCAACCCTCGCAACAATCCAAAAGTTAGCTGATGCGCTTAAAGTCTCAGCTGATGAGTTAATAAAATAAATTTATGGCTACCGACAAAAAGACAATCAAATCTTACAACGATTACGCTCTCAAGTGGGCTGAAAGAATGCGAAGCGGAAAAAACATCGCACACAAATTTTTGGAGAAGCCCGCGATGTACAAAAAACTTCCTGACCTGAAGGGTAAATCGGTTTTGTGTATTGGTTGTGGAACTGGTGAGGAATGCGAACATCTAAAATCTCTTGGAGCAAAAAGAGTCATCGGCATAGATATTTCAAAAGGGTTGATTAATTTTGCAAAAGAGAGTTATCCCGATTTGGAATTTCAAGTTATGGATATGGAAAAACTGAATTTTGCCGACGACTCTTTCGACTTTGTGTATTCAAGTTTGACTATGCACTATGTCAAAGATTGGATAAAAACTTTGCGAGGAGCTTATAAAATTATGAAGAAAGGCGGAATATTTATTTTCTCCACACATCATCCCGTGAAATGGGGTGCAGGAGTGAACCGATCAAAAGAAAAAGATTCATTTTTGCTAGGATATGAAAAATATGAGTCAGGCGAAAGCAAAGTCTTTGGTGACTACTTGAATACCAGAAAAATAGACGATATTTGGTTCAACGAGTTTAAGGTGAGTTATTATCATCGCCCTTTATCTGAGATTATCGGAGATATTTTGAAAAGTGGTTTTGTGATTTCAGATTTTGTTGAACCAAAACCGTTAAAATCTGTTTTAAAAGAAAAACCAAATTTCTACGATATTCACTCAAAAATCCCGTTATTTATGATTTTTGAGTTGAAAAAATAATCATGGCAAAATACGAAACAACAACAAAAGATAATAAATGTATTTTCTGCGAAATCTCCGCTGGGAATATCCAAACGGCTGGAAAATTTTGGGAGGACGAAGAATTTATGGCTTGGCTCGCCATTGACCCAAATACAAAAGGTTTTTCGTGTGTCATTCCAAAGCAACATTTTGGAAGCGATGTTTTGAAAATGCCAGACGATGTTTTACAAAGATTTATAATCGCTTCCAAAAAAGTTGCAAACATACTGGAAAATTACTTTGACGATGTTGGACGAGTTGGATTGATGGTGGAAGGGACAGGAATTGACCACGCACACATTAAACTTGTTCCGCTTCACGGGACAGAAAACTTAAAGAAAGGTATTTGGGAGCAAGTTTTGAGTGGAAAAGAATTTTGGTTTGATAAATACGAGGGCTGGATTTCTTCGGGAAGTGGGCCAATGGCTGACCCAGAAGAACTAAAAAAACTTGCTTCCGAAATTCGCCAACATTATGGAAATAAAAAATAAACTTATCGAGCTTGGTCTTAATTCTGAAAACGCAGTTGTTATTGGCTCCGGTGTTTTGAACGCTCTAAATCTTCGAGAAAGCAAAGATATTGATGTTGTCGTAACCGAAGAAAAATATAAAGAACTTTCCAACAATGGTCGTTTTAAGAAAGGACAAAATCATGGTCGCGAAATTTTAGATGATGACCTATTTGAAATTGGGACAAGTTGGACTGTCGTCGGGGAAAATTGGAAATTTGATGATTTGCTAAATCATTCGACAACGATAGACGGCGTTCGCTATAATACAGTTGAATTTCTATTGGACGCGAAACGCCGTTGGATTGCAGATGGAGAAGGTCGTCAGAAAGATATTGACGATGTAAAGTTAATGGAACAATATCTTTCTGGTTCAAAAAATAATTAGCCGCCGATTTTTTCAAAAAAGAAAGCCGAAGCCCGCGCGGATTCCTCCCCAGACCCCTCCTCCGCGCGGGCGAGTCCGTCGCCCCGCCTCCTTTGCCCCAGAAAAATAGTGGCGGGGGGGCGCATCATTTCAGATTTCGCTTTTTGGATTTGTGTATCAGATTTGGCAAAATAATTTCAAACTCGCGATGAAATAAAAACAAACCGCCGCGGAAAATCCGTGGCGGTTTTAGAACAACTCTTTGAATTCTCCTTCGTGATGTTTTTCCATCCAGTAGGGCAGGTCGTCGATCGACCTGAGAATATTTCCCAATGAAACTGGATATTGCGTAATGTGCTCAAGGAGATACGGGCCGGTTTGGATGACAAGGGTCTCGATTTCCGCATTATGTCCGGCAACAGTGTCGCTTGGCGTATCGCCGATAAAAATGCACTGATTTTTTTGTATCCCTTGTTGCTCAAGTGTTTCGAGAGCGTGCCGGAAAACTCTGGGGTCGGGCTTGTGGTAGCCGGGCGTATCTTCTTTTGAAGTAATCACGGCGAATTCTCGCTCGAGGTCGAGGCGGTCCAAAATCTCGAGAAGATTTTGCCTATGCCGCGATGTAATCGGGGCGCTTTTAAATCCATTGCGCCTGAGCCAGACTAGAACTTCGCGAGCCCCCGGGATAAGCGGGGGAGGGAATTCTCTATCGTATTTCTCCCAATCAACATACATCCGTTTAGCCAGGCTCTCGGAAATATCCAGGCATGTCATTAAAAGCTCAATACCCGGCAAACCCCAGTTATGGAATAAATTGCTCCTTGTCTCGCGCGTGAATTGAATTTCATGGATCGCGCATATAACCTGAATTCGCCGAAGCCCTTCCCTGAATGAATCAAGGAGGACTCCATCTAGGTCCATAAAAATGCCTTTGATGATCATGGCTTCCTCGTAATGTAGCAAAAAACCTATTTTTTGTCGATAAATATCCATTGAATTAAGGATCGATACACTTGATAATTTATATATGGGTAATAGAGGAACAGGTTTGACCGCATCTATAAAGTCTTATCATAGTAGGGCAGATTTTCCGGGCAGTTTTCTAAATAAGATAATCTGCGGAAATGCCATGGATGTTATGAAAAAGATACCAGAAGGATCAGTAGATTTGATTGTGACTTCGCCGCCCTACAATCTCAAAAATTCGACTGGAAATGGAATGAAAGACGGCCGTGGCGGAAAATGGGCGAACGCTGCCTTGCAAAACGGCTACTCACATCACGATGACTGTATGCCTCATGACGAATATGTGAAATGGCAGATAGATTGTTTGAATGAGATGATGAGAATTATCCCGGAGGACGGCGCAATTTTCTACAATCACAAATGGCGTGTGCAGGGTAGTTTATTACAAGACCGCCAAGATATTGTAGGTGGTTTTCCGGTTCGCCAGATCATAATTTGGAAAAGGAAAGGGGGTCTCAATTTCAACGCAGGATATTTTTTACCCACCTACGAAGTCATTTATCTTATTGCCAAGCCGAAATTTAAACTTGCGACAAAAGCGAATGCGCATGGCGATGTTTGGGAATTTACGCAAGAAATGAACAACGAGCATCCGGCCGCCTTTCCAGTAAATTTGATTGACCGGATTGTTTCTGCCACGGACGCTAAAATTGTTTTGGACCCATTTATGGGTTCCGGCACAACAGCAATTTCTGCGATAAATTTAAAGCGGGATTATATCGGGATTGATATTTCCCCGGAGTATTGTGAAATGGCACGGAAGAGAATAAAAGAACATCAAGCCCAATCTAAACTTTGGTAATATTATGACAAAGAAACCAAAAATTTATACAAAGAAATCTCTAATCGCGGAATTAAAAAAAATTGCAGCGATCGGATGGATTGCTAATGCACGGCGAGGAAATCATGGAGGAGTGGGAAACACTTTGGAGGATTTACTTGGAATTAAAGAAAATAATTTACCAATCCCAAATGCAGCTGAGTGGGAGTTAAAAACACAAAGATTAAATTCGACGTCTCTTTGCACGCTTTTGCATACGGAACCGTCACCACGTGCAATTCGATTTGTGCCACAGATCTTTTTGCCAAAATATGGGTGGGCTCACAAAGAGGACGGGAAAAAATATGCAAAGGGAGAAATGAGTTTTAGGCAAACTATCCACGGCCTATCCAGAAGCGATAGAGGGTTTAAGGTGGTAATAGACAGAAAAGAAAGAAAAGTTTTGATTTCTTTTGATTCAAAAAGTGTGGACATTAGACATAAAGCTTGGCTTGAATCCGTAAAAAAGCGCGTTGGCTTAGGGAAACTTGTCCCGCAGCCGTATTGGGGTTTTGATGATCTTGAGCATAAAGTTGGAACAAAACTCCTCAACGCTTTTTATGTTCAAGCAGAAGTAAAAAAGGAGCGCAAAAAAGAATTTTATCATTATACAAAAGTTATGATGTTACAGAAATTCAGTTTTGAAGGATTCTTAAGGGCTATTGAAGAAGCAAAAATATTGGTGGATTTTGATGCACGAACCGGCCACAATCACGGCACTAAATTTAGAATGAGGCAAAATGCTTTACCTATGCTTTATGAAAAGAAGACAGTAATTCTTTAACAACTGACTAGATATATGGGAACAGATTTATCAAATTTTAAGAAAGCGTTTAGAAAATTTAATTTCATAATTTTTGGCATTCTAATTCCACTCGCCTTTTCTTATTATTTATTCTGGGATCCGATTGGAACTCGAATACCGATCAAAAATGAAGCTACAGACGACGGAGGAGTTCGTGTCTACTTGTTTCCGGACAATATCTCCATTCGACATCTTGCAAGGCAGGCTTTTCAGGTGCCCTTCGATTTATCGAATTATAATATTTGTTTGAGAAATAAAACAAACTACGAAGGAGCTGGTGGTAAAACCTCTCTTGATGTATCAGCGTTTATTATGGATGAATCTGGTTTTATTTTGTTCGGGCCTATAAAAATTCCGAAGGACGATATGACATGCGGTGCTATTAATTTAAATCGATTTGTAATAAGAACTGCCAATATCGAGCCTATTAAAATAAAAGAAGAACTACTGCCCGCAAAAATCATAATGAACTACGATATTTCAGCAGATGACTCTAAGGGTGCATGGCCTCTTCGTTCATCGCAGTATATTTCAACCTTTATTTTCTTAATTGCATACGGCGCAACATTAAAATTAGTTAGTGATTATATTGGCTGGTTTAATCGAGTTTTCTTACTTTCTAGAAGAAGCAAAACATAAAGTTGAGGAATTGATAGAAAAAGGAGATAAACAATAATGCACCTCTTTCAAAAAACCGTAATTAACAACGAAAACCGCAAGAAGGAGAATGCGGACAAGAAGCCGTTGTTTGCGGAATTGAAGCACCCCAAAACGGCGGAAAGAGATCAACCCCATTAGAAAGCGTGTCGCTTCTAATGGGGCGGGGAATATGAGAATGTTGTAAAATAACCCCATGGGACAAATATCTTTATTCATAATCGCTTTAGTTATTATCGTTGTCATTTTTGTGTTGCTGGTGTCGCGCAAAGAAGCGGGGAAGCACGGAACGAGTACTGGCGAAGAATTTGTCGGAATTTGTCGCTCGGCGTATCCAGCCGCACGGCCGTGCGATATTTGGACGAGTTGGAAGCGGAGGGCAAAGTGGAACAAGTCGGCAAAATCGGCCACGCCGTCACGTATCGTTTAATATAGCCCAATACGCCAGGCGGGCGGCGCATTGGGTTGTTTTTATTAAAAAATTTGCTATGCTTATAGGACTATGAACATACAAACAAAAACAAATAAATCAGTGGCGCTATTCGCAGTCGCGGCTCTCTTGGTGGGAGTAGCGGGGGTTGGTCCCCTTGTGTCAGAAGCCGCGAATGCCTCCGAAAAGATTGACGTATTCATTGGCTTTAATCAAACGCCGGGAGCAAGCGAGCAGGCTTTAGTGCGCGCTT
>MFTV01000004.1 GCA_001785445.1 Candidatus Nomurabacteria bacterium RIFCSPHIGHO2_02_40_30
ACCAAAAATTTTCCTTACCTTTCTTCTTTTCCTCGGCGGGGGGTGTGGGGGGGGGCCGACAAAAAATGGAAAGGAAATTTTTGGTTTTGCTTCGCCGCTTCAGACTACAAAATGAACATCTGTATTATATCACTTGTGGTTCTTTGGCGTTGTTCATTTCTCCGTCCTTGCGGCGAGACGAGGCGCTTCTTCTCAGCGTTCTGTGGTAGCTCTAACCTCTGTGACTTCGTTTACTGGTCGTGGTAACTCAAAATATAGATTGTGCTAAGCACAAACAAATCTGTATGTGCTTACCCCGCCCGCCCTGTGCGCGCACAAATCCCCGCCGTTTTTAGGAGAAATTATAAAACGGCGGGGATTGCTCCCTTGAACCGGAGCGGAAAGGACGATTTCAAGTTTTTCTTTGGCGACAAATTCTAAACCAAATCCTTTTTCTTCTCCTCAAATTCTTTTTTGTCTATCTCGCCCTTGGCGTATCGTTCTTTTAAGACCTCAAGCGCGGATTTTTCGTGATTATGTGTGCCACGAGATTGGCTCGTGAACCACTTGATAAGCGCGACGATGCCGGCGATTATCAATACCCACCGGAGAATCATAAATATCCAGCCGAAACCGCCAAAAGGCGTAAATCCAAAGTTCATCATATTGTTTGTTGAATTATTACTGCCAAAGTGGGACGACCACCCTCCCCACATCATGTTCATCATCGGCATCCAGCCCCCGATGATTGCAGGAAATGCCGCCGAGGTATCGCAACCGGATAGTCGCTTGCCCATGACAATATGGATTTGCTCCTCGCCGTCTTCGCCATGCGCTTGAATCATCATGGCGTTCATGGCGGCGTGCGACTCACCGGCCATTTGGCCCATAAAGTATTCACCAAGCACTCCATACTGCTCATCGTTTAGATCGGCGCAAGCAACTTCTTTTGTTTGGAGCTTGTCCCAAAGCTCTTTGCCCTCTTGTTCTTCGCGGTTAGTATGTTCAATAACCGCGTCCCAATCCGCGGAGGAATTGGAAAAGCCACCCATCATTTGAGCGTCTGCACTCGTAGCGAATAAGCCAATAACGCTTGCGGCAAAAATTGTGAAAATAAGTTTTCTCATATTCATTGAGTTAGCCGAAAACTAAAACTTTATCCGACCCCTCGACCATTTTGAGCAAGTCTGACATTGTGGAAACCGGACATACTTTACTTTTTTCTTTGCCACGCACCTTGAGACAACTGCCGCAAGCATAGATTTCTCCCTTCAATTCCTTGAATTCCGCTACTTTTGCCGAAACATCAAAATCTTTGGTGTCGGGAACAGTGTCCAATTCCGAACCCTCGCTCATCAAAAAAATTTCTACTTGGTGATTAGATTTAAGCGCGGTAATTCCGAGGCGAAAGGTATTCCACGCGTGCTCCGATTTATTTGATTGGAGAATTATGCCAAGTTTCATAATGCTGGTTTATCGACAGAATTAAGTTAATTTTCAGTGCCCGTCCGCTGTCGGCATACTTTCGATGCCATCAAACACTTCTGGGTTTTCATCCCCGGCCACTTCAAGCACTCCCCAGGCACCGCGATCTAGTCTCGAAAGGGCATGATCCACGAGGATATATTTTCCCGGCACTTCCAGTTTAAAATCAGTGATTGCCGCACCACCCGCTGGTACCAGTGTTGTTTGGACATTCTTGAACAACGCTCCTCCGACGGAGGCTTCGGGGTATACAGTATCAAAAATCTCGCCGATGACGTGAAATGATGAGATGAGATTGACGCCGCCGTTGCCGATAAAAATTCTCACGGATTCGCCGACGTTCGCCTTCATGTTGCCAACCAATCCCTTAGTCTTGCCGTTGAAGACAACATACTCCGGATGTCCGTCGAGCATTTTCTGGGCGTCAAAAATTTGCAAGCCCTTTTTGCCCAAGCCCCCAGTGCTGTAAAACTCTCCCTGCATAACGTAAAATTCCCGATCAACTTTAGGCAAACCTTCTTTTGGTTCAACTAAAATCAAGCCGTACATGCCATGAGCGTCGTGAGTGGCAACATTTGGATGGGCGCAGTGATAGACGTAGAGACCCGGATTCAGAGCTTTGAATGTCATGGTTTTGGATTCTCCGGGGGCGATATTCGTGAGTACCGCTCCGCCACCGGGGCCGGTAACCGCGTGAAGATCGATATTATGGTGGTGAATGCTGGAAGGATGGTTTTTTAACGTCAACTCAACCGTGTCTCCTTCACGGACGCGCAGGAAAGGTCCCGGCACTGTGCCATTGAATGTCCAATAGTTAAAAGAGATGCCGGGAGCCATTTCGGCGATAACTTCCTTAGTTTCCAATTCAATTTTCACCAGTTCCGATGAAGTGCGCGTAATTGGCGGAGGCACATCATTGGGATCGCGCGCAATGTTGGATACTCTTTCCATATTTGACTCTTTCAAAAAGAACGTGACCACGTTTTTAAATGGGAGACCCGGCCCATCAGCGGGTCCAAATGTTTTTAAAAAGAAAGGGTACTGCAATCGTTCCGGAAATGCATAGGGCATGAAAAGAAAAAACGATATTCCAACGAGAATTACTGAAAAAGCGGCGGCGATCTTCCACGAATGGAATTTGCGGATAATCCAGAAAATAAAGAGTCCAGCGGCAACAAGAGAAATTACCAGACCGAAAACTTGAATGAGTACGAATTTAATGAGTGAGAGAATTTCCATACATATCATTGTACCAAATCTTCCGTGGCGAAGCAAAACCAAAAATTTCCTTTCCATTTTTTGTCGGCCCCCCCCCACACCCCCCGCCGAGGAAAAGAAGAAAGGTAAGGAAAATTTTTGGTTTTTGCTCCCGCGACCGAAGGGAGCGGACGAGGCGCACCCATTCGCTTCACCACGCAATCGGAGCGTACGATTCAGATTCAAGCCACCACGCGCGCGGAGCGCGCGACATCATTTGTTTTGGAAATAGGTTCTAACTTGGTACAATAAAGACACTTAAGAGAGTTCCAAAAATACATAGGTCAAACCTATGTATTTTTGCGTTGAATTTATTGGTTAAATTAGGCCTTTTTGAGCTTGACATTAGGGCTCAAATGTGCTATACTTTATATAGCTTAAATTAACGTTCTTCGTAAAAAGCCGCATAGGAGGCGGCAAACAATGAATAGACAGATTAAGATTTTCTTGGGTGTTGTACTTTTCGTGGTTTTGGTTTTCCTTGCGCTAGCACGTTCTGCGTCGGCGCAGACGCCAGCAGGAGCGACCCCTCCGCCAGCCGTTGCTATGGCCGCCCCGCAAGCCCCGCAAGTTTCCGCCACTAGCAAAAAAGTGGCCGAGTTAGAAGCCAAAGTGGCGGAACTCGAGGCGAAACTTAAATTGGTTGAAGCGGAAGGCAAGATAAAAATTGCTGAAGCTGAAACAAAAGCCGAAGTCGAAAGACTTCGGCACAAGGGAGAACAGGAACGCCAAGACAACGAAGTCAGACGCGACAACTCCCGCGACAACTCCCGCCCGGTGGTTGTCGTAGCCAACGACGGTGGATCATCCGGTTATCGATGGCGCTACTAAAATAGCGCCAAAAGGGAAAATGGTGGTCCCTTTTAAAAAAGTCCACTGACACAATATTACAGATAGGCCGTGTGCTCGTTGGTAACCCCAATAGCCACGGCCTTTTCTAATTGTAAGCTAAAAACTTGACTTTTATATTGAAAGGTGCTATACTGTCGGCATATGAAAACAATAACAAAAAACATGATTTCTGGCTTGGGAATAATCGCCCTTTTAGCTGTTGGACTAGCATTTATGCCTACAAATGCCAGTGCCCAGTATAGTTGGCGTTATTCTCAAGATTATGACTATCAAAACCAAAATAATTATTCTGCATCAAATTATTATCAGGGTCCGGTTCAAGCGCCAGTTTACCAAGCACCGGCTTACGTGGCGCCTCAAGTTGCCAGCACGCTTCCGCAAACTATTTACTCAAGTAGCACTAATCCAAATGGAGCAAAAATTGTGACTTCTTCTTCGACAAAAAAAGTTGCATCAAATACAACTGCAAAATCAACAAACACAGAAAATAGCAACCTCGCAGCCAATGCGCTCTTCGGGTCAAATAGCTTCCTGCCTTCGGGCGCAGTACAATGGATTATTTTCTTAATACTAATTCTATTGGTAATCATATTGGTAAGAAAAGTTTCCGGAGGCGATAAAAATTATCACCAGACTCCCCTGAAACACGCTTAAAGAAAATAAAAATCCTCCGAGTCGGAGGATTTTTATTTTCTAATTTTAATTCGGCAAATTTACCGTCCCCTGCTCCGGATTTATTCCGGTAATATTGAATGTACGCAAGACAATGCCAAGAATAACCCAGACTCCCATCATGATAGTTATACCGACAATTCCCCATAGCATATGGGTCTTGCCTGTTGTCTTCTTTTCATCATTTTCCCCATTTGCGATAAATTCAAATAAACCATAGAGAAAATACACGAGAGCTAAAGCAAAAAGCAGATTTATGAGAGGATTTACGATAAGCCTATCGGCATTCCTTATAAAACTATCTATGCTAGCATAGGCCACATTCGCAGAGAATAAATCTAGAAAAAAACCCATGTATTATGTTTTAGATTAATAAGGTACTGTTGGTAAAGTAATAACTTGTTGGTTATTAAGATTGAAAGTATTCCTCAAAAGGTTTACGAGACCCCAGACACCTATGATAACAGCCAAGCCAATGATACCGTAAATGATTCTATTTCGGCCTGTCTTCTTTGCCTCTTCATCAGAAGAGATAACATAGCTGACAACTCCCCAAACGAAGTACACTACTCCCAAAGCTACAAAAACAGGAAGAACAACATTGAGAAGTTCACTGATCTTACAAAGTAAATCTTGTATCTTTGTAATGTTGGTAGCACAAGCAGTAGGAGCAGTACCCACGTTTTGCGCCAACGCTACGACCGGAGCTAAACCTGAAACAAAACCGGATAAAACAATTAATTTCTTTTTCATATTTATTTTAACTTTCTAATAAAACGACCTTATAATAATATTAATAATCAATAACACCCTACAATTATACCATATAACCCTCAAAAATACATCAAGGCTTAACCTGTGGAAGAAGTGAGGTGTCAATATTAAAGGTATCCCCCAAAATAGCAACTAAACCCCAGACAGAAAGCATTACAGCCAAAGCAATAATCCCCCAAAGCATAAATTGCTTGCCTTTGTCTTTTTTCGCCTCTTCGCTACTATTTATGACAAACTGCACCACTCCCCAGACAAACATAGCCACGGCCAAAGCAAAAATCAAAGGAATGACCGAGTCATTGATAATGCGGGTTACATAGCATAAAAGGTCCTGAAACTTTGGACTGCCGGCAAGACTACAAGTTCCTGCTGGCCCAGTCAAAGACTGAAGTGTTGGCGCGGAAACACCGCCAAGATCAAAAGTCGTAACAACTATGTTCACAAACCCCCACAAGCCGATAATGACAGCCAGGCCAATGAGACCGTAGATTATAGTGTCTCGACCTTTCTTTTTAGCCTCGTCAGCATCACCAATTACATACTGCACTACACCCCAAACCAAATACACCACGCCCAAAGCAACCAAAACTGGGAGAACAGAATTAAGAATTCTGTGTGCTTGACACAATAATTTACCTATGCCGTCCAAAGTGGTACAGTCAGTATTTGCGGCAAAGGTAACTAAAGGCAAAAAGGTTATAAAAAAAAGTATTGGAATGAATTTTAATAAATTTTTCATAATTTTAAATTGATAATTTTTTAGGCTCCAAGCCCGACAACGGTATTCGATATAAGCTTCGCAATCGCCCACGACCCTAAGAGGATAGCGGCGCCAATCAGAGTGTAAAGAAGAGCGTCTTTGGCTTTGGTTAGCTTTTCTGAATTACCCATTGCCGATACGAAAAGAAAACCACAGTAGATGACAGCCAAAGCGATGAGGGGTATGCCAACTTTCAGCGCGCCCTCTAAAAGGATTTTTATAAACTGGGGTATGGTAGTAGTTGTCTCTCCGAGCGGATTACATATTTTCCCCCCAGCTGGGTCACACACCGCCGCTAGCGCATAAAAAGGCACAGAAAACGAAAAGAACAACAAAATTCTATACCAATTTTTATTCAAAAAAGCCATAGTTATATTATATCAATAAAAAAGAGTCAAGGCAAAATTCCATATTTACGGCAAGTTTATAAAAGGCAGGCCAATCCAGTCACCTTGGAAACCTAGGATTGATAGTACGGTCCTGACAATAAGCCAAGCTGCCGCTGCCAGCGCAAGCCCTATTACAGCGTTGGTGAAAATACCTTTCGCTTTTGTTTTGGTCTCCGCTCCGCCGGCAGTTACTAATAGAAAACCGGCATATAGGAACATTATGGCGGCGATAGGAATAGCCAGACTAAAAAGAACGAACTGGATGACTTTGTTTATAAGATTCATGAAAGCTGTAAAATCACAGGCCAGGGGTTGAGTAACCGTGCCATCGCTGTTTGTAACTATCCCAGCATTATTATTGCAAGGCACCAAGGAATCATCTGCCGCTAGAGAAAAGACAGGCATAACGAGAATCAAAAATATTGCAAGATAAATTAAAAAATTTTTCATTTGAGTAATAATAAACTTAGTTTGTTGCTGGCGTCCATGATAGCGTCTCTTGGTGTCATAGCATTCGAAAGTACGCCTTCAATCATCCTGCGGAAAATGTCGTCTGTATCTTTAGACGAAGGGTCGAGCCAGCTCCTCGCATAAAGGGCAGAATTATAAAAAACTGGAAAATAAGCGCCTGGGGGTTTTATGGCAAGCAGATCCCGTCTGACCGGAGCTACTCCCAGGGCTCCCGCAAATTTGGACGCAAAGTCCCCCTTAGACATAAGACTTGCCGCAGTAAAGGCTGTGGTTGGATTTTTAGAAAAAGCTGACACCGCAAGCCCGGTGACATGGGCATTCGTTAACTTAAAAGCTGCATTTCTATTTTGAGGAAAAGCGCTAGCCAGAAAGTTTTGATTGGGATTTTTATTAATGAGAGACTGAAGCTCGCTCCCAAAACCGAAATAAAATGCTAAATCCTCTCTTGAAAAAGCATCACGGGAGTTGGGAAAAGATTTATTCCAAGAATATATATTCTGATTCGGATCTGCAAAGTCAGTATAAAACTTCAAGACTGGACTAAGGTCATATTTTTGATTTTGATCATTCAAAAGAGAAACGAAGCTGCCATCTTTTTCCGCTGTGATCGAATTACCCACCTGCATAAAAAGAGCAGTTAGTATATCTTTGGCGTGCGCAATGTTTGAAAAATGCCCTAAAGCAACCGCGCTTTTTATTATTTTACCCGAATCGTCCTTTTTCGTAATTAAAGAAATAAGATTAGAAAATTCGTCCCAAAAAACTGGAGGGTAAACAATGGCATTGGCATCAAGAATGCTGCGGTTGTAGTACATTACAAGCGGATCAATGGCCAAAGGATAGGCCAAGATACCTTTAGAGGTTAAAAATACCTCGCTGGCGCCGGCAAAAGTATTTTTAAAAGTAGCCAATGATAGACTCTCGTATGGTATGGCTAAAATTTTATTCGCATAGTGAACTGCCAAATCATCAGACAAGAAAAACATATCTGGTCCGATGCCGGAAGCTATCGACTCCAATAGATCTTGGTCAAAAGTATCTCCTGACTTTTCCACATATTTAACAATAAAAGCAGGATTGCTGTTATTGAAATCAGTAATTATTGAGGATAAATTTTCCCCCTTCACTGTCCCCCATAAAACAACTGTCCCCAGAGCTCCCGGTGTATCGTTGTTTCCGATTGGTATTGCGCCGGAAAAAACCAAAACACCAAAAACAGCCCCAGCTATAAACAAAACGATAACTATAATTTGAAAATTTCCCTTCATGTTTAATTACCCTTTATTAGTATCATACCATAATGATGCTCTCCTGCATCAATATCTCGTTCTAAAATAAAACCCTTGGCTTCGAAAAGTTCACGGGCTTTGGTTGAAGAAATTGTTCCCTTAGGTGAAAAAGAATCCGAAGACCAATCAACCAATAACACCTTGCCTTTTGGCTTTAATATTCTTTTTATTTCCTCTATGAAAGTATTTTTGTCTTCCACTTGGAAGAGCACATTTGAAGCTAAGACTACATTCGCAATACCATCTCCTATTTTAGTACCGTTAATTTTTTCAATATTTCCCCAAATGATATGTATATTGTTAAGCTTGGCATCTTTAACTTTATTCTTAATAGTGGTCAAAAAATCTTTTACGATTTCCACCGCATAAACTTTACCTTGTGGCACAAGCTCTCCCGCCGCGAGAGAATAATAGCCAGTCCCCGCCCCCAAGTCCGCCACAATATCATCATCCCGCAAAGGAAGCATTTTTAAATTTTTTACTGGGTCGGTGAACATATATATACTATACCATTTTAAGATTCTTATATGCAGGCGAGAGAGGCGATGCCGTCACCACCACGCAAACGCATGATGGTCACACCTTGAGTTTGACGGCCGAGAGAGGAAATATCTTTAAGCGCTGTACGAATGACTTGGCCTTTTTTGGACATAGCGATTAATTCCAATTCTTCCCCTGTCAAAACTTTTGCCACAATAAGTTTACCCGTCTTGCTAGTCACTTTAGCAGTTTTGACACCCGAACCACCGCGCTTTTGGACTTTATATTCTTTCAAATTGGTTTTTTTACCAAAACCATTGGCGCTCATAGTTAAGAATGCAGCTTTCTCTGCGCCTTTTTGCTGATTATTCTTTATGACATCCACACCGATGACTTCATCATTTTTGCTTAATTTTATCCCAGTTACACCTCCGGCAGTCCTACCCATTTCACGAACATCGGATTCTTTAAACCTTATCGACTGCCCTGCTCCTGTGGCTATCATTACCTCATCGCCCTTTCCTGTTACCAAAGCAGAGATGAGCTGGTCGTCTTTATCTAGGCGAATAGCAATGATACCGCTTCGGCGAACATCTTTGAAACTATCGGAGGTCATTTTTTTGGCCGTGCCATTTTTTGTCACCAGCATAAGAGAAGTATGCCCCTCGCTTAAGTTTTTAGGCATAGCCAATATCGAGGTTACCTTCTCTTCCGCCCCAAGTGAGAGGAAATTCATAATGGATTTACCGCGGGTGGCGCGGCGAGCTTCTGGAATATCATACATTTTCATTTGGTACACTTTGCCCAAATTTGTAAAGAACAAGAGATTGCTGTGAGTGGAGCCGGAAACAAGCATAGTAACAAAGTCTTCTTCTTTGGTTTCTAGATCTATAACACCCACCCCACCCCTCTTTTGCGAATGGTACTCAGAAGGGTCAGTACACTTCACATAGCCACCAGCGGTTAAGACCAGCATGGTTTCTTTTTCCGGTACCAAATCTTCATCGGAAATTTCTTTGACTCCACCTTTAACAATTTTCGTTCTCCTCTCATCGGCGTACTTGGTGCGAATCTCCGCCAACTCTCCAGATATAGTTTTAAGTATCTTCTTTGGACTTGAGAGTAAATCTTTCATCTCGGCGATAAACTTTTGTTTCTCGATTAATTCATCTTCTACGGCTTTTCGCTCCAACCCAGCGAGCTTCGCCAATTTCATCTCAAGTATCGCTCCGGCTTGTAAGTCGGAGAATTTAAATTCTTTCATCAAATTAAGCTTGGCAATTTGAGAATTTTTAGAGCCACGGATAACAGTGATAACTCGGTCTATCTTATCCAGCGCTTTTTTTAAACCAAGCAATATATGCTCACGTTCTTCTGCCCGCTTTAAGTCATACGCGCTTCTTCTTTTAACCACTTCTTTTCTGTGTAAAATAAATTGCTCCAAAACCGATTTGAGGGAAAGGGTCTGAGGCACACCGTCTACCAAAGCCACGATATTGAAATTGAAATTCGATTCGAGCTGAGTATTTTTGTAAATATAATTCAAAACTTTTTCCGGATGAGCGCTAGATTTCAAATCAACAACAATTCTGATATCTTTTGTGGATTCATCACGCAGGCCTTTTATACCTTCGAGTTTTTTCTCCTGCACTAGCTCGGCTATAGCCACAATCAAATTTGATTTATTTACTCTGTAGGGAATGGAAGTAATAATGATAGAAAAATTTCCATCTTTTTGTTCCACTATTTCAGCTTCACCCCGAGTTACAACGCCACCTCTGCCACCAGAGTAGGCATGAAGCATATCTTTATACCCATAAGCAATGCCTCCTGTGGGAAAGTCCGGCCCTTTGATAAAGGCCATAAGGTCTTCGGTGGTAGCATCAGCGTTTTCTATTAAAGCTAATGCTGCGTCAAGAACTTCTCCTAAGTTGTGTGGAGGAATGTTAGTGGCCATGCCTACAGCAATGCCTAAAGTGCCATTTAATAAAAGCGCGGGTACGCTGGAGGGAAATACTGTGGGCTCCTCCCGAGTCTGGTCATAGTTCGGACGAAAGTCTACTGTCTCTTTTTCTAAGTCTCGCAAAAGCTCACTAGAAATTTTAGCCATTTTGGCCTCGGTATAACGCATAGCTGCAGCATTGTCTCCATCGATAGAACCGAAGTTGCCTTGCCCTAAAATAAGCGGGTAACGATAGGAAAATTCCTGCGCCATACCAACCATAGAGTCATACACCGCCACATCTCCGTGGGGATGATATTTACCCAGTACATCTCCGACTACTGCCGCTGACTTTCTAAACCGCGCCGAAGAAGTCAGACCCATTTCATGCATGGCAAAAAGAATTCTGCGGTGCACCGGCTTTAATCCATCCCGCACATCCGGCAAGGCGCGCGAAGTAATGACCGACATGGCGTAAGCCAAGTAAGACTCTTTCATTTCGGTTACGATATCAACCGGCATGATTGTATCAGTTCTTACTTCTTCATTTTTATCTCCGGAATTTTTTGCCATAATATTCTACAGATAGAGTTTTAGACTCTAGATAGAGGCTAAACCTCTATCTGGTTATGTTGCTTTTAATACTATTACCTCTCCTTCTTTGCCATCTAAATCTTTCGTCTTGAGAGTCAGTTTGTCCACTACCTGCGCTTTTTCTTCACCCATTTCTTTTAGAAATGCTTTTAGAGTTCCGGCATCATAGTCCATCGGTATTATCATCTTGGGTTCTAGTGACGACATAAGTTTGGCAGAAGTTTTGGCATCCAGTAAGTCTCCTGCGCTACCTCCTACAGGCACAAAAATAATATCTGGGTTATTTATAGCCTCAAGAGCTTCTTTAGAAATTTCTCCCTCTCCCAGCGCTCCCAGAAATACAATTTTTATATTATCCAAGGTAAAAGAATAAATGGTGTTGATATATTTTTTACCGGAAAGTGTGACGTAAGACAAAACTCCTTTAATGAAAATTTCTTTAATCTCGTATGCTCCAGGGCCGGTGATAGCAAAGGGTACCCGTTCGCCGTGATTCAACTGTTCTAGACCATTGTAGTCGGGGTGGTTGGTAGTGATGAGGGCGATATCGGCACCAAAATGCGCGCTTATGCCCGATTTTGAACTCTTGCTGACAGGGTTAAAGGCTAGGACCATCTCTCCCTGGGTTATCTTGAAAAACTGAAGGCCGTTATATGTGATTATCATTACTTGCATTATAACATCAAATGAGGAGCAAAAACAAGCATATTTTTGCTTGTTTATTGTCCGAATACTGATGTTATTATGTGCCTTTGACATCTAGCATATTTTCTGTTAGATTAAAAGTATTAAAAGTATGGATTTAGGGTAACACTTTTGACATTCCGTCAGAGAACCTAGACCTTTTATCCGCTTTATGCGGATTTTTTTGTTTAAAAAATTATTATGATTAAAGAAGAAATAATAGCGGAAGAAAACCCAGTTTTAAAATCTATCGTTACGAGGAGCGCCGACAAACCAAAAGTTGAGTCTCTAGTGGAAGGTCCGGTAATCTTGGTAGAAAAATCATCGGTATATGTGGACCTCGCCCCATTCGGCACCGGCATTATTTACGGTCGTGAATTTATTAATGCCAAAGACATAATCAAAAAAATAAGTCTAGGTGATATCATCAAGGCTAAAGTCGTAGAAGTAGAAAATGAAGATGGCTATATCGAGCTTTCTCTAAAGGAAGCCAAGCAAGCGCTTGCTTGGAATGAAGCAGAAAAAGCCATAAAATTGAAAACTATTTTGAACTTGGAAATCAAAGACGCCAATAAAGGCGGGCTGATCTTGGAGTGGCAAGGCATCCAGGGCTTCTTGCCTGCTTCTCAGTTGAAAGCTGAACATTATCCTCGCGTTCTCGATTCAGACAAAGATAAAATACTCAAAGAACTCAAGAAGCTCGTCGGGCAAATAATCGGAGTTATGATTATTTCCACTCTGCCTAAAGAAGGAAAGCTAATCTTCTCTGAAAAAGACAACAACCCAGAAGAGAAAAAGGAAATATTGAGCAAATATACTGTGGGGGATAATTTAACTTGTACAGTCGCCGGAATTGTGGACTTCGGAGTCTTTCTAAAACTAGAAGACGGACTGGAAGGCTTAGTGCACATTTCCGAGCTGGACTGGGGGCTAGTGGAAGACCCAAGAGCAATGTTTAAAGTAGGAGACAAAGTGGAAGCAAAAGTCATCGAAATAAAAGACGGTAAAATCTCACTTTCTATTAAAGCGCTGAAGGATAACCCTTGGAAAGAATTCGAAGGCAAACTAAAGAAGGGAGACATCATCAAAGGTGTAGTCATCAAGTACAACAAACACGGCGCGCTAGTTTCCATCAAGGAAGGCGTAGCCGGACTGGTGCACAATTCTACTTTCATCTCGGAGTCTAAGCTGCGGGAAAAATTGGAACTTGGCAAGAATTATAATTTCCAAATTACGCTTTTTGAACCGAAAGACCAGAAGATGACCTTGGTGTATTTAGAGTAGCCTAACTAAAAATCCTCCGACTTGTCGGAGGATTTTTAGTTTAAACGTTAGGATTCGTTGTTTCTATTTCTGCTAAATTTTCTTTACCGATAGCATTCATGATAGATAATACCTGCTCCGCATATCTCTTCACAACGTAGGGTGGATTGTAGGCGCGGAGAATTTGCATAGTGGTTTTGTTGTCATAGTGTCTAGCAGTGTTTGGATTATTACCCCCTAAATTTCTAGCCACAGTCTCAACAGCTTCTTCGTGAGAACTAAAATTGATCTTGCAAGAACCCCAACCAAAAGCATTGAAATCAGCTTTCTTGCATTCGAACTTTCCTCCAGTTGACTCACGGATAGCTATGGCTGGCAAAAGACGCCAATCAAGATCATTCTTGTCTGCTTCCTCTACCATTTTCATACCCATACCTTCAAGTGGCATGTTACGCTCTTTAAAGTAAGCATCAATGGCGTCAGCCTTTGCTTGTAAAGCTATAGCTATTGGATCGATAGCTTGGTTAATAGCTATAGTTCCATTAGTTGTAATATTAAATTTTTGAGCTAATACGTTCCCCACGATCCCTGTGCTACTCATAGACCCAAACATAACGGGCATAGTCATAACGGGCAAAATAACCAAGGACTGGATAAAACGTATTAGATTGTTCTTTTTCATATATAAGCGGTTATGCTCCGCCAACTCCATATCTGGATTCCATATAATCTTTGGGGCTTAAAGCCCTAAAAACTAAAAAATCCTTAATTTACAAGGCTTTCACCTATACAAAAAGGATATACTTATATACTAGCATATTACGGTTTAAATGTCAATGGTTATACAATAATTGGATTTTATGTCAAGATAGCCAATTTTAGCTCACTTTGAAAACATTGTCGGCTACTTTATATGCTTCCCCTGCTCCCATTGTGACAAATACGTCTTTTGCATCTAAATTCAGGCTTTTTACATAAATTTCTGCTGTTTCAAAGTCAGACATTGCTTTGGCATCATTTCCAGCCAAGCAAATGGCTTCTACCAACTTTTCACTAGAGACACTCTCGTCTTTGTTTTCGCGAGCAAAATAGATAGGCAGAAGCAAAACTCTGTCTGCATCTTTAAAACTTTTGGCAAAGTCGGCAAATAGAGCTTTGGTGCGACTATAGAGATGTGGTTGGAAAAGGACAGTAATCTTTTGAGTCGGATATAACTCCCGCAAAGCCTGCAAGCTAGCTCGTATCTCTGTGGGGTGATGAGCATAATCGTCATAGATTACTGCCCCCTCTGGTGTCTTCCCTTTCTTCTCCAAACGTCGAGCCGTGCCGGAGAATTGAGAAAGAGATTTTTGGGCTACTTCCTGCGGAATATTAAGCATATCGGCTACGGCAAGTGTAGCGGCAGCATTCATCCTGTTGTGCTCTCCAGGTACAGCGAGCTCTGGCACCTTGGAGATATATTGCGAGTACTCGGTAATTGTGTGTTCGCACTGAGATAAAAATTTGTCAAAAGCTTTTTGTATATCGGCTAAGTCTTTGTAGCAGTCAAGATGGTCCGCTTCGACATTCGTTACAAGACCAACGAAAGGAAAGAAGTTTAAAAAATGCCTGTTGTATTCGTCTGCCTCAACAATAAAATATTCACTTTTTCCTTTTCTAAAATTAGAGAGAGATTTGTTCATAAAACTACCGACAACAACTGTGGGGTCCATGCCCATTTCGATAAGCATATCGGCTATCATGGCCGTGGTTGTCGTTTTGCCATGTGTGCCAGCAACAGCAATGACTTTGTAATCTTTTGCAAAAATCCCAAGGGCTTCAAAATAACTTAATGTTGGTTTGCCTGTCTTTCTGGCACTCTCAATAATCTCTGGTCCGCGATAAAGCCAAGCGTCACTGTAAACATATAAATCAGCTTCAGGTACTTCAAATACCCCTTTAACATCTTTCTGAAAAATGACATACACGCCATGGGCCTGCAGTGGGCGAATAGTATCTGGAGTGTCTTCATCATTTATTCCGGAGACTTCCATGCCCTTCGCCAATGCGAATTTTGCCAGAGCTGAAATGCCTATGCCTCCAATACCGATAAAAAATATTTTTTTAATTTTTGATAAATCTAGATTCATTTTACTTGCCCACCTCTGGAGGGTTTTAAATTTTTTACTATTTTTAAAAACTGGGCTTCTCTATCAAATTCATTTTTGAAATATTTACCGAAGGATTCAAAAGCTGGACTGAAAAGAATCGTCTCTCGCTTTTTGGCTACTGCAAAAGCTCTTTTTACACAATTTTTTAAACCTTCTTCTTCGTAGACTTCGATACCATCTTTTTTCATTTTAAAAACTTCATCCCGAATTCTATCAGTACCTTTCTCTTTAAATAAAATTACTTTGGAACATGTGTGTGGAATCTTTTTTACAAGATTAGTCATATCGAGGTTTTTATCATAACCTCCTACGATAAGCACAATATTTTTATTAGCACCAAGAGCCTTTAAAGCAGCCGCTGTCGCTTCAGCTGTAGTTGCACTATTATCATTGTAGATTTTTACTCCCTTAATAGTAGTCAGATACTGAAGTCGCCCAACGACTCCCCCAAAGCTTGCTACAGCCTTTTTAATAGTTACATCTTTTATGCCAAGTCTTCGTGCCACTTCTATGGCCAGAGATGCATTATGTATATTGTGTTCACCTGGGATTTTTATTTTCCAACCTTTTGGAAGATTTGATTTGAGGGTAATTATTTTACTTTTAATTTCTCCTTCCCATTTTTTAATAAAAGACATTACTTGTTCTCCTGTAATTAAAAAATCATTCTTTTTTTGATACTTAAAGATACTTGCTTTGTCGATAAAATACTTTTTCATGTCGTTCCCATAATAGCTCATATGGTCGGGGTAGAAAGTTGTAAATACTGCCACATGAGGACTTGTTTTATTTTTTCTAAAGCCCTGAAGTTGCCACGAATCAAGCTCCAGCAACACATAGTCTGCATTTTTAGCTTTTGGTAACATAGAGAGAGTAGAAACTCCGCGAACATTGCCACCTAAAATAAATTTCTTACCCGCTACATTAAAAATGTGCTCCAGCAAATGAGTAGTGGTAGATTTGCCACGAGTGCCAGTCACCCCTATCACTGGCAAATTAGAAAGCTTTACAAAAAGAGCTGTGCTCATTTCAACAGGAATATTATTTTTTTGTGCTTCTCTTATATAAATAGAATCTAATGGCACTTTGGCTGATTTTAAAATAAGATCTTTATCCTTAAAATCTTCCAGTCTATGTTCACCCAAAACATATTCTATATTTTTAAACTTTGCCAATTTTTTCAAAGATTCTTTCAGTTGCTCTTTGGTTTTTAGGTCAGTAATAGTAAGCTTAGCTCCACATTGCGCCAGAAAAATAGCATCACCAATACCTCTGCCCAAAAGGCCGAGCCCCATAACAGTTATTTTTTTATCTTTAAAAAATTCTTTATAATTTTTCATAAGCTTTTTTTAGTTCTTCCATGTCGTCAAAATGTGATTTCACACCTTTAATAATTTGGTAATCTTCATGCCCCTTGCCGGCGACAAGGATGATGTCTCCTTTTTGCGCAAGCTTCACTGCTTCAAGAATTGCTTCACGCCTATTTGGGATAGTTTTTACTTTTTTCAAATTCTCCGGTGATAAATTAGTTTTCATTTCTTCAATAATTTTATCAGGATCTTCGCTGCGAGGATTGTCCGAAGTAAATATAGCGATGTCGGAAAGTTCCGCGCCAATCTTACTCATCTTAGGGCGCTTTATAGAGTCTCGGTCGCCGCCACAGCCAAATACAGAAATAACCTTCCCCTCTTTCTTCATATTTTGGATAGTATTTAGTACGTTCTCCAGAGCGTCCGGAGTATGGGCGTAATCTACGATGGCAGTAACGCCAGACGAACTTTTTATATAATCAAACCTCCCTTTCGGAGGTTCAACATTTTTCAATATCTCTTTTACTTTGCCCTTGTCCATACCGAGAAGTATCAAAGCAGAATACACTGCAAGCGCATTATATTTGTTGAAGTCTCCTATTAACTTCGTTTCCAATTCTTCGCTAAAATCCGACTTATTTTTGAAACCATAAGTGTATTTTTTAGCTTTAATGCCTTCCAGCATTTTAGAACCATATTCACTATCAGCATTAGACAGAGCAAAGGAATCCACCGGAAGTATTTGGAAAAATTTCTTTTTGGCGCGAAAATAATTCTCCGGAGTTTTATGATAGTCCAGATGGTCGTGCGTAAGGTTTGAAAAAATTCCGCCGATAAAATTTACCCCAGCTACCCTATTCTGTTCCAGCGCGTGTGAAGAAACTTCCATGAAAACATATTCGCAGCCTTTGTCTAGCATCTCGGCAAAAAGCTTGGTAAGCGCCACAGAGTCCGGCGTAGTCATATTAGTCTCTCTTTTTTCTTCCCTTATTATATTTTCTACCGTACTAATAAGACCAGATTTGTGACCCAAGGCAGTAGTAATCCTATATAGAAGCGTAGCCGTGGTCGTTTTGCCGTTTGTGCCGGTAACCCCGACAATTTTTAATTTCTTCGATGGATTGCCGTAGTAATACCTTGCAACGACAGATTTAATTCTCCACCAGAGTGTTTTTAATTTTTTTGTAAAACTTTTCATTTACTTTCCGTGACACTTTTTATATTTTTTGCCAGAACCGCAGGGGCAAGGATCGTTACGGCCGACAGTATTACCTGCCCCGTAGGAAGTACCCTTTCCTTCGGGATCTTTTTTACCGCCAAGCTCGGAGGGTTCAGTATGACTCACTACAAGAGTTTGTTTAGGTGTATTATTTTCCTCTTGAATATTTACAATGTTTTCAGTATTGATAGTTCCAATCAGAGCTAGAACTTGCTCCTTAAAAGATTCCTCCATTTCTTTAAACATTTTGAGTCCGTCTTTTTTATATTCTACTATTGGCTCGCGCTGTCCATAAGCTCGCAAATTTACTGAAGAGCGCAAGTAATCCATAGCCTCTAAATGTTCCATCCAAAGAGCATCAGTTGTGTATAGTGCTATCCTGCGCACCGTTTCAAAGAATGCTTCATCGCCTAATTTCTTTCTTTTTTCTTCAATTAATTTATTAGCATCGTCAACTCTTCCAAGAGATACTTGCTCTAAAAGATTTTCGACTTCATTTTTATCTGCTCGCATCAATTTCTCCCGTCTTTCGTACACAATTTTGCGCTGATGATTCATGACATCATCGTATTCCAGAGTATTTTTTCGCGCATCGAAATGAAAGCCTTCTATTTTCGCCTGTGCTCCTTCCAGAGTTCTGCCTATAAATCTATTCTCAATGGGCTGGTCTTCCGGTATGCCGAAACGTCCCATCATAGTTTTTATTTTGTCCGAACCGAATACCCGCATCAGGTCGTCTTCGAGTGATACATAAAACTGTGTTTCTCCGGGGTCTCCTTGCCGGCCAGAACGTCCACGGAGCTGGTTGTCGATTCTCCTAGCTTCATGCCTTTCTGTGCCTAAAACAAAAAGTCCGCCGACTGATTTCACAAATTCATAATCTTTCTCGGTGTGCGGGTTGCCCCCTAGTTTAATATCGATACCGCGCCCAGCCATGTTGGTAGCTATAGTGACTGCGCTGCGCTTGCCGGCTTGAGCAATTATTTCGCCTTCTTTTTCGTGATTCTTAGCATTTAAAATTACATGGGGTACGCCGACTTCTTTTAAATAAGCGGAGAGAAGTTCGTTTTTCTCAATCGAAATAGTGCCGATTAAAACAGGCTCTCCTTTAGCATTGAGCTCTTTTACTTTTTTAGCTATAGCTTGGAACTTTCCTTTTTCTGTTTGGAAAATTAAGTCATTGTGGTCTACACGAACTACTGGCCTATTTGTTGGAATTACTATTACATCTAACTTGTAAACTTTTAAAAACTCTTCCGCGGAAGTTAATGCTGTCCCCGTCATACCGGAAAGCTTTTTATAAAATCTAAAATAATTCTGGAAAGTAATAGAGCCGGAGGAACGGGTTTCTTTTTCTATTTTTACTCCCTCTTTGGCCTCGATGGCCTGATGAATGCCTTCGCTCCAACGCCTCCCCGGCTGAAGTCTGCCTGTAAATGAATCCACGATGACAACTTCTCCATCCTTAACCACATAGTCTTTGTCTTTTTCGAAAATAGCCTGCGCTTTCACAGCTGTTTCCAGATGATGCACATATTTTATGCCTTTTTCCGTGTAAATATTTTCCACATCGAGCAACTTTTCCGCTTTGGTTATACCTTCATCCGTTAAAGTTATCGCTTTTAACTTTTCATCCACTGAATAGTCAACATCTCTCTTGAGTTGCCTAGCAATATTGTAAAACTTTATATAAAAGTCTTCGGAGTCTCCTGAGGCAGAGGAGATAATCAAAGGTGTACGCGCTTCGTCTATCAAAATAGAGTCTACTTCGTCCACTATCGCATAGTTGTGTCCGCGCTGTACTAGATCTTCAACTCTCGTTGCCAAATTATCTCGCAGATAATCAAAACCATACTCATGATTCGTGCCATAAGTAATCTCTGTGGCATACGCTTCTTTTCTTGCGCATGGTTTCAAGAAATCATAGACAATTTTAAATTCTCCGACTTGGTCTCGTTCTCTATCTTCTTCTTTATGCTTGCTATCATATAAATAGGAAACATTGTTTGAGTTGATGACACCAACACTCAAACCTAAAAAATTATAAACTTGCCCCATAAGTACTGCGCCGATGCGAGAAAGATAATCATTAACTGTAACTATGTGCACACCTTCATCCATTAGAGCATTTAAATACGCAGGAAGAACGGCCACAAAAGTTTTACCTTCGCCAGTTTTCATTTCAGCAATCTTCCCAGAGTGGAGCGCCAGCCCACCTACGAGTTGCACATCAAAAAGTCTTTTATTGTCAGCGCGCTTCATAGCCTCCCGTACAAGAGCGAAGGCTTCCGGTAAAATATCATCCAAGGTCTCACCTTTTTGCAGCCTGTTTCTGAAATCTTCCGTTTTCTTTGGGAAATCTTCGTCTTTCAACTGTGAAATATCGCTTTCAAGAGCATTAATTTTCTGCACTATTTTTTCAGTATTTTTAATGAATTTAGAGCTTTCGTCTCCAAATATATTGCCAAATATGCCCATGTTTATATACTAACAAAAAACTCTCTATTTTCATAGAGAGTTTTTCTAGTCAGAACTAAGCTCGCTTCTTTTTTGAAGCCTTCTTCTTTCCCTTTTTTGCTGCCTTTTTCTTTTTCTTTGCCATAATATTTTAAATTAATTTTTTAATTTTAGTTCGCAATGATTACGACCCAAGAAAATATTTTAAAATAAATTTCAAGACAATCACTACGGAGAACTAAGTTAATTATCTCGCATATAAGAGTAGAACACAACACTTTTTCGTAAAAACTGTGGATAACTTTTTAAAATAAAAAACTCACAAAATATTTTCTGTGAGTTTTTTATTTTATTACTTCCATTTGAAGCGAGTGATGGCGAAACTCCAACATATGTGCCTATGTGAGTGCGATCACTCGCTACAGATAAAAATAATTTATTATTATTTTAACACATTTACTGTAAAAGTGATATTAAATTCTTGGGATCAGCTAAAACGGGGGTTAGATTCATATCTTGCCCAAGATTATAGCGCTCCGACAACTCATAGGTGAAACGAAGTACTGAATAATCTTCAAGCGCCATACCCACGGAGTCATACAGAGTTATCTGCTGTTCATTTTCGCGTGCTGTTTTTGCAGCAGTAATAAGTTCATGGAGTTCAGCATACACTTTTTCTCTGGCTTCCTTCTCGCTCCAGCGTTGAATCTCTCCCTCGGCCACAGATTGGTCTAGGTACTCGACAACTATACGACTGCGGGAAAGAATTGGGAGTTCCAATTCTGTTTTTCCCACAGAGTCTCCGCCAATTGCATTAATGTGCACGCCGGAAACTACCCATTTGTCTTTGACAACATCTACATGCGCCTTGCAAGCAGTGCAGGTGGTAATAATATCCGCTCCCCGCACTGCTTCTTCCGTATCTTGACAACGTACAAGCTTGAATCTACTTCCCTTCATGTTTTTTTCAAATTTATCCATAGCCGAAGAATCAATGTCGAAGTATCTGACCTCGGTAATTTCACGCACCAAGCATATACCTTTGACTAAAAATTCGCTTTGCGCGCCAGTGCCAACCATTGCGAGGATGTGGCTATTTTTTCTTGACATCAGATCTGTGGCTAACGCTGTAGTGGCCGCAGTACGGAGCGCGGTCTGCACCGTCATCTCGCTAAACATCAGCGGATATCCAGTGTCTATCCGCGCAAGTTGACCTGTAGCCACTATTGTCATCAGTCCGAGGTGCGGATTCTTCGGATGAAGATTCACATACTTAAATGTAAAATACTTGTCGTCACAAATTGGCATCAGCTCCTCTACCCCATTAGGCACTTGCATGCATGGGCGGGGAATTTTGTTGAATTCCTGCCAACGGGTAAAATCATTTTTCAATTGTTGCATCAAGTCTTTAAGATAATTCTCGAAACCGTGTCGTTTTATGAGCTCGGCTAGTATTTCTTCGGTTATAATTTTCATTGTACATTTTGATTAGACGTTTAGCTTTAGGGATAAATAAAAATAAAAACCCCTTCTTCACCGGGGCCGCTTGAACGTGTGTGATAAAATAATATACCCCGGCTGCTATCTAGGAGCCGGTACGGGTACAATCACATTAAAATTGAAAAGTTTCGTATTCATAATTGTCTCTTAAGTGTATATGATTATAAAATGTGTGTCAACTTGAGATGTTTTTATCCTTGTGGACCCAAGGAGAATCGGACTCCTACCTCGTCCATGCCATGGACGCGTAATACCATTTTACTATGGGCCCAAGTAAAGTTACTCTAACAAAAGAATGTAGTGTTGTAAATAACTTATACCATGGTACCATTAGCCCATATGCAACCTGATCGAGCCATTATGAAAGAAAAAAATGCTCCTTTAGGCAAAATGCTGAAAAACACTCCTGAATCTACGCTTGAAAGAAAACAGGCAATAATGGAGCAAGCGCGCGATGGACGTCTAGAGATATTGAAGGGCTACCTTGAACCAATAAGAAAATTCATTACGGAAAATAGAGCTATACGATCTATAGGTTCTAATGTTTTAAACGATGCTTTCTTATTTGGAACTTATAAACAGACATCGGAAGCTATTCGTGGGAGAACTTGGGACGGAAAACAGCTGACCGCACTAGGAAGAATAAACCATCTCATTGTGCATGCCCTATATCTTTATGCGATAAAAGAATCAGGGATGGGAGTATGGGAATTTTATAATGGAGGGTGGGATGACCCGGGCACAACTATTACAAAAGCTGGCACTGCGTATATGGCTTCTTGGTTCTTCGACGTAGTGCAATATCATCCAAATACGGTATCTAATATACTCTCACTAATAGAAGATAGTGCCAGAAAAAGAGGATATGAGAGCGTAGCGTCTGGGCTGCATAGTATAAAAAATACTTGGGATAAAGCGACTCTTCAAAAACTATTTTTTAAAAAAGAAGATGCTAAAACAGAAGAGGAAAAATAATATGAATATCGAAGAACAAAAAAAAGAACTTGAGGAATTGATAAAAAAGCTGATTGCTCTCGGAGAAGACGCAGATGAACTTAATTTCTGGACGGAAATGTTCGACACTATGGATGAAGGGGCACGAAGCAAGCTTTTGAGTAATCTATCAAAGGAAGCCACTGATTTAGAAAAAGCTTAAGGCGGCAAAGCTTTTTCGAGGATATGTTCTACCACATGATGCATTTTGGCGCCAACGGATTCGCAAACTTGGTCAAAATGTGAATCTGGTTTTAAATCCGGCACTGTTTGTATGTCCAGAAGGTACACTTTCCCCCTAGGATTCAAAACAAACATTGATTTTAAATAATGTTTAATACCCAGATGTTCATATAAGTCCTTAACAATATTCAATAACTTGCTTTTTTCATCTTGCGAAAGATTGCCGAAGACATCCACCGGAGAAAAAGTATAAATATCTTCCCCGCGAAAACCGGCGACAGAGTGCAATGCGGCAACTTTACCGGCAATGAACTCTTCGACCAGAATACTCTGTTCATGTTTTAACCCATCCTCAATAGCATTGACTAATTCGGGAAAAGTTTTTGCCAGATGTATGCCCATGCTTTCGTCAGGCGTAAGTGATTTTACAATCCATGGCGCACCGAACTTTTCGTGAACTTCTTTCGCTTTTTTTATTGCATATCTCTCCCTAGGACCGTCAAAATCTTTTTGATAGACGGGTAAAATAATAGCCCTAGGAACTGCAACCCCAATTTGCTTCACATGTTCTCTCAAAAGAGCTTGGTTATTTTCTAACAGAAAAGAAAAGGGGCTGGTACTGACAGTGGGAATAGATAAACTGCTCAACATATTTGAAAAACTCGGGTGCGTTGTGTTCCAAACCACATCAACTCTGTGCAGTAGGTCTCCAGGATTTACCGGCAGCCCGCCGATGTGCCAGATGTAGTCTTTGTCAACAAAAATGTCAATTGGTTGGTATTTGTCCGCCAGATTTTCAAAAATATGTGAAATAATATCTCCGCCTTTCTGCAGAGAAGATTCGTAATGTTCCCCCGCTCCACCTCGTAGTATTCCAACTCTTTTCATGTATAAAGTATACAACAAAAAATACCCCATTACGAGGTATTTTTTGTTTTTGCTGTTGTTTGTTTTGTTTCGTTCCTTCGGCACGCCATAACATTTCTGTGACGGCGGCTATAACTTTTTTAATGCATGTCTTTCCACGCTTGTCGTATAGTTTTAAGTTCTACCAAACTATTGCACGCTCAATTGAGGCGTACAATACCGACTCAATAAGTCTGATCAGAACGGGTCTGATACACAATCTTAATAAATTAAAATTGAGACGTTTTTCAAATTGAATTATTCCACGACCAGCTTCCGCTAGCCGTGCCTTGTTACGACTTAGTCCCTGTCACCGAGCTTACCTTAGGACCCGCTTATGCGGATACTTCGGGTACTCCCGGCTCCCTTGACTTGACGGGCGGTGAGTACAAGACTTGAGAACGTATTCACCGCAGTTTAGCTGACCTGCGATTACTAGCAATTCCGGCTTCATGAGGTCGAGTTGC
The DNA here is from genome assembly GCA_001785445.1 of Candidatus Nomurabacteria bacterium RIFCSPHIGHO2_02_40_30. Classification (GTDB taxonomy): domain Bacteria; phylum Patescibacteriota; class Minisyncoccia; order Phycocordibacterales; family UBA9973; genus UBA9973. The sequence continues at coordinate 24,077 of MFTV01000004.1, forward strand.
AGACCTCAATCCGAACTGGCGCCGCTTTTCACGATTAGCTCAGAGTTACCTCGTCGCTGCGCGTTGTAACGGCGATTGTATTATGTGTGTAGCCCAGGGTATCAGAGGGACATGCTGACCTGGCGTCATCCTCTCCTTCCTCCCCCACCTTTATGCGTAAGCATAAACAAATTTTCAATTTTTAATTTCTAATTTTCAATAAATTTTTAATTTACAATGAATAATTTTTAAATTGAATCATTGATAATTGACTGAAAATTGTAAATTGCTACTTGAAAATTGTTCGCTTCGCGAACAAAGGTGGGGGCGGTCTCGTGTGACACTTGTAACACACAACGAGGGTTGCGTTCGTTAGCCCACTTAAGGGTACAATTCAAACCACGAACTGACGACGGCC
>MFTV01000005.1 GCA_001785445.1 Candidatus Nomurabacteria bacterium RIFCSPHIGHO2_02_40_30
CCGCCAAAACAAAAAGCCGAAACCCGCGCGGATTCCCTCCCAGACCCTGCCTCCGCGCGGGAGAGTCCTTCACTCCGCCTCATTAGCCCCAGATTGATTGTGGCGGAGTGCGTTTGCATTGCGTGCCTCGCTTTTTCTCCTTTGGAGAAACTGTGTATCACACAGGCGTGCGTAGCACGCGCGAGGCACGCTAGGATTTCCCCTCGAAAAAAGTTCGTGCAAAGTGTATAATTAGTTCACAGATGGATAAAAAAGAGAAACTTGAAAATCTGAACAAAAAGTGGTTTGAGGAATGCACATGCGAGCTGAAGAAAACTGCCACGCAGGCTGTGCCGGGAGATGGAAATCCTAATGCAGAAATAGTTTTTATCGGAGAAGCGCCAGGGCGCTCGGAAGACAAAGAGGGTCGCCCATTCGTGGGAGCAGCAGGAAAATTTTTAGATGAAATGCTGGAAGAGATAAATTTGAAAAGAGAAGACATCTACATAACTAATATTGTGAAATACCGCCCGCCGAATAACCGCGATCCTAGCCCCGAGGAAAAAGCTAGTTGTAGGGAGTGGCTGCTGGAAGAATTAAAAATCATTTCTCCCAAATTAATAATATTCCTAGGCCGCCATGCGATGAATAACTTTTTCCCAGAATTACAAATATCCAATGCTCATGGAAAGTTATTAATCAAAGCTTTCAAAGGGATGTCCCCCAAATACTTCTTCCCTCTTTACCACCCTGCGGCAGCATTGTATGACGGCTCTATGCGAGACATTTTAATGGCTGATTTTAGAAAAATTCCAAAAGTCTTAGAGAAAATTGAAAACCCATAATTTTAATGTATACTACGATAATGCAAAGTGATTCGACTGGAGTAATACTAGCAGCTGGAAAGGGCAAAAGAATGGGTGGCTTGCCTAAAGGCTTAATAAGTATCGGCGGCCAATCAGTGCTGGAACGGTTAGCGGAAGTGGTGCAGGGAGCAACAGGAAATAGGGCTATTGCGGTAGTGGGGCACCAACAAGAAGAAATAAAAAAAACTCTCGGAAATACTTTGATTTATGCTGAACAAAAACAACAGCTTGGCACTGCTAATGCTCTGCTTGCCGCCAAAATCGCCTGCGCCAATGCGGAAAGAATTGCCGTATTCTACGGAGACCATCCTTTTGTTTCTTTGCAAACAGCAAAAAAACTTTTGGAGAAAAGTAAGCAGACAGGAGCTAAGATAACTTTAGCCAGCGCAATTATTCCGAATTTTGAAAAAGAATATAAAATATTTCTTCATTTCGCAAGAATTCTTCGTAGTGAAACAAAAATTATAGGCATTCGAGAATATAAAGATGCGAACGAAAACGAGAAAAATATTACAGAAGTAAATCCGGGATACTACGTTTTTGACGCGAAATGGCTTTGGCCCCATTTAGAAAAAGTAAGCAACAACAATGCCCAAGGAGAATTTTACTTGACTGACCTGCTCCAAATGGCACAAAAAGAGGGTGCAAAAATAGAGTCCATTGAGATAAATCCAAAGGAAGCTATGGGCGTAAATTCCAAAGAGGAACTTGAAATATTAGAAAAATTTGCTGTATAGTAGTGTTATGGGCGGTTAGCTCAGTTGGTTAGAGCGTGTCTTTGACGTAGACAAGGCCACAGATTCGAATTCTGTACCGCCCACTAAATAAATTATGAAAATTTTGAGTATTGAGACATCCTGCGACGATACAGGGATAACTATAGTTGAGGCAACTGGAAGCATTAAGAATGCTTCTTTTAAAGTCCTCGCTGACAGCGCGAATTCACAAATTAAAATACACATACCGTATGGTGGGGTTTTCCCTATGCTTGCCAAAAGAGAGCATATGAAAAATTTGCCTATACTACTTGAACAAGTTTTGAAAGAGTCAAAATTAGAAAAAAAAGAAAAACCAGTAGATGCAATAGCTGTAACCTACGGTCCTGGGCTGGAACCAGCGCTTTGGGTAGGCATAACTTTTGCCCAAGAATTAGCGAAAAAATGGAACGTCCCGGTAATACCTGTAAACCACATGGAAGGACACATCTTTTCCGTTTTCGCAAAACGGAAAAGATTTTCAATTTCTAATTTTCAATTTCCAATGTTGGCACTACTGGTTTCCGGCGGACACACGCAATTAATACTTTCTAAAAAGTGGACGCAGTATAAAATCATAGGGGAAACGCTAGATGACGCAGTCGGTGAAGCCTTTGACAAGGTGGCGCGAATGCTCGGCCTACCCTATCCTGGCGGACCGGAAATTTCAAAATTATCAGAAGCACAGAGAACTAGAGGAAAACAGTTTTTGCGGGGTGTCTCGCAGGCTGGCGAGCCGAGAGGCAGCGCTGCGCGAGCACGCACAGACAGCGACCCCGAAAAAATTGGTTTTCCTGTAGTTCTGCCTAGACCGATGCTATATAGCAAGAATTTTGATTTCTCTTTTTCTGGTTTAAAAACAGCGGTGCTTTACTTGATTAGAGATATTGAAAAAAGTAGAAAACTCGACTCAGAAACAAAAAGTGAAATAGCTTTGGAGTTTGAAAACGCCGCTATTGAATGTTTAATTTATAAAACAAAGAAAGCAATTGAAAAATATAAAATTAAAACCATAATAGTAGGCGGCGGAGTGTCTGGCAATGAACACTTACGCCGAGAAATTGAAAAATTTAAAAAAGTTGAACTGCTTATCCCAGAAAAGAAATTCACCGGAGACAATTCCTTGATGATTGGCATAGCCGGCTATATACAATATTTAAAGAGAAAAAGAAAATTTACCAAAGCTTCCAACATAAAAGCAACTGGTAATTTAAGCCTATAATATGATATCATTTGCAATATGACTACTGCGAATCCCAAATTACTCAAGCCCTACGACCCGAAAGAAACCGAAGAAAGAATCTATAAACTCTGGGAAGGCAGTGGTTTTTTTAACCCTGATAACTTGCCAGACAATAAAGACGGCAAGCGGAAAGAAGCTTTTACGATAATAATGCCTCCAGTAAATGCCAATGGGTCGCTCCATGCAGGACATGGCCTAGTTATGACAATTGAAGACATAATGATTCGTTATAAAAGAATGCAAGGCTTTAAGACACTATGGCTGCCAGGGCTCGACCATGCCGGCTTTGAAACCCAAGTAGTCTACGAAAAAAAGTTAGAGAAAGAAGGGCGGACAAGATTCGGCATGGACAGGCTTGAACTCTATAAAGAAATTTTAGACTTTACCCTCTCTAACTCAAAAAATATAAAATCTCAGATTAAGAAAATGGGGGCATCCTGCGACTGGTCGCGGGAAAAATTTACTCTAGATGACAGTGTAACAAAAACTGTCTATCAAACTTTTAAAAGAATGTATGATGACAACTTGATATATCGCGGCAATAGAATAGTGAGCTGGTGTTCTAAGCATCAAACTTCTTTTTCGGACCTAGAAATAAAAGACGAAGAACGTATTGATAACTTTTACTATTTAAAATACGGACCGTTTATTATTGCAACGGCAAGGCCAGAAACTAAGTTTGGAGATAAGTACGTTGTAATGCATCCAAAAGACAAACGTTACAAGGAGTATACTGACGGACAAAAAATAAAGTTAGAGTGGATTAATGGCCCCATAGAAGCAACTATTGTTAAAGATGGAGCCGTGGATATGGAGTTTGGCACAGGGGTGATGACTATAACACCTTGGCATGACTCTGCCGACTTTGAAATCGCAGAGAGACATGGACTAGATAAAGAACAGATTATTGATGAGAATGGAAAGTTGCTAGCTATCGCTGGTGAATTTGCCGGAGAACACATTAAAAAAGCAAGGCCTTTAATTATAAAGAAACTACAAGAGAAAGGATTGGTGGAAAAAGTGGACGAAAATTATAAGCATGTGGTGCGAACTTGCTATAAGTGCGGAACAGTCATCGAACCTCAAATAAAAAATCAGTGGTTTGTAAAAATGAAACCTTTGGCCGAAAGAGCATTGGAGAAAATAAACGTAGGTGAAATAACATATATACCCGAACACTATAAAAAAATAACCACGTACTGGCTATCTAATATTATGGACTGGAATATTTCTCGGCAAATCGTCTGGGGCATTCCTATCCCCGCAAAAATCTGTATAGAATGTGGACATGGCATGGTGGACTTGGAGAATAAAATTAACAAATGTGAAAAATGTGCTGGACAAGTAGCGCAAGATATTGACACTTTTGACACTTGGTTTTCTTCTGGGCAATGGCCGTATGTAACCCTTGGCTACCCAGATGAGAAAGATTTTGAAACTTTTTACCCAACTGATGTGATGGAAACCGGTGGCGATATTATTTTCTTTTGGGTCACACGGATGATTATGCTGGGGCTTTATATTACAGACAAGGTACCATTTAAAACAGTTTATCTACATGGCATGGTACTTGACGCCAAGAGCCAAAAAATGAGTAAAAGCAAGGGAAATGTCATAGACCCCTTAATACTGACAGATCAATTCGGTACAGACGCTTTTCGTATGGGAATGGTAGTCGGTAATACTTCAGGTACTTCCCTAGCCTTGTCACCCCTCAAAATTCGAGGCTACAAAAATTTTGCTAATAAGCTCTGGAACATAACTCGCTACATACTGGGCATGGAAAATTCAGGTGAATTAAATAAAAAATTAAAAGATGAGTTCGATATGCTAGCAAAAGATGTGACTCTTGATATGGACAACTTTCGTTTCTATATGGCAGCGGAAAAATTATATGCATACACTTGGCACAGACTCGCCGACGAAATAATAGAGGAAAGCAAAGAGAATAAGAATAAAAAAGAATACGGGGCGACACTGCATTACATTCTTGAAAATTCACTAAAACTATTACATCCTTTTATTCCTTTCGTGACCGAAGAAATATGGTCTATGTTGCCGAATACTAAGAATCTTTTAATAGTGGAGCAGTGGCCAAAATATAAATGACTAGTGACCCAAAAATTTTAGGTATGGCTTTTTTGGGAGGAATTGTACCGTCCCTGCTCTGGCTCTGGTTTTGGCTTCGGGAAGATAAGAAACATCCTGAACCAAAAGGCATCCTGGCGGTAGTTTTCATTATGGGTACGGTGGGAGTGATTTGCGTTCTGCCACTTCAAAAGCTAATCCAAAGTCAAATAGGTTCAAATGAATTGCAACTTGTCCTGTGGGCTAGTGTAGAGGAAATAATGAAGTACCTTGCCGTAATAGTAGTACTGTATAGAACAAAATACATTGACCATGCCATAGATTGGCCAATATACCTTATTACTGCAGCCTTGGGCTTCGCAGCGCTTGAGAATGCCTTATTTTTAGTTAAACCTCTTTCTATGGGCGCCAACACGGTAGGCCTGCTGACTGGCGAGCTTAGATTCCTTGGCTCTACTCTTTTACATAGTATTTCCAGCGGAATTCTAGGTATTGCGCTAGGTCTTTCTTTATATATGGAAGGGCTAAAGCGGTATTTCTATGTTTTTATCGGTTTTTTATTCGCCATAGCCTTGCATAGTATCTTTAATTTTTTTATAATAAGGAATGGTGGAAGTGATTTTTTGAAAGTGTTTAGTTTCTTGTGGGTCGTTACTATTATTGTTATCTTACTTTTCGAAAAAGTAAGGAGAATGAATTAAATTTATGGATAAAAAAAGAAGTTTTTGGGAGAGAATGACAGGCAGTATGGGTATGGAAGAAGAAAGAGATGAACCTAAGAAAGTAATGCATGTAACGGGAACGGGTAAAAAAAATAATAGTTGGATGGAAGATGAAACTGAAGAAGCCGAATTGGCTGTTGACGTTTATGAAACTGCTACAGACATAGTAGTACAGACAATGGTGGCAGGTGTTAAGCCTGAAGACTTAGAGCTATCTATAGCTCGAGATATGATTACTATCCGTGGCAAGCGCGAGGAGTCTAGGACCATAGATGAAGACAACTATTTCAGTAAGGAGCTTTACTGGGGAAGATTCTCCCGCAGCATTTCTCTGCCCCAAGAAGTGGAGCCGGAAGAAGTGGAAGCCACGGAAAAGCACGGTCTACTCACGGTAAAAATCAAAAAAGTTGACAAAGAAAAGAAAAATAACGTCAGAGTCCGGTCAGTCTAGAAATATAGAATTTTTGGTCACAAGTATTTTTCTACTGAAAAATCTCGCGACCCCACCTCGCACCGTCATGCTCCGGCTCACAAAAACTTTGTTTTTGTGCCTGGGGGGTGAATCGCACACCCGACCTATCCCTCTTCAGGGGAGAGCTCTACTACTGAGCTACCCAGGCATATTTATATTTTACTAAAATTACGGACTGAATTGCTTAAAATTCTTTAATACGTCACTAGCGCTTCCGTATAGTTGCATCATCTGATCTATGTACGGCTGGATGAAGTAATACGCACCGACAGCAGAACCTATAATAATTGCCCAGTATAAAACACTCATGATGCGCTGGACTCGCATGGAGCGCCTCATGGAATGCAATATTTTGTTGTTGTCTTCTGCTAGAGCAAAAGTTTCCTCCAGCAACTTTTTGGATTCAGGATCCATGGCGAGATTTTAACACAATATTTCGAAAAATAAAAGAGGTGTTAAGAAACCACGCCATCTGGACCCATTTGTATTATATGGCTTGAATTAGATTTCCCTGAATTACTTTTGTGAGGTCTGTTTGTAGGATAAAAGCCAAGTTTTTCCAGTTTAGCTTTTGATACTTTTAGTTCCAGTTCAGTTCTCTCCAATAGCTTGACAACTAATATGTTAAAGTCTCTATTATCAATATCCCCTTTTTCCCTAGCTTTCACTAGGACATCTCTATTAATTTCTTCACTGCCAGCGATAATCAGGCTGTGAAGCCTTTTAAATTCAGGAGTCTCAAAACCTTGCATACTTTCTTTCACAACTTCTTTTTTGATAGCTTCTTTCATAACTTTTTTTATATGTTATTATAGGGTTAGTTTTATGAGTCTTCGTAGTTAAATGGATATAACGACTCCGTCCTAAGGAGTAATTGCAGGTTCGATTCCTGCCGAGGACACATTATAGCCCTAATAATTTGGCTACCTTTGCTCTGTCGAAGCCGACAGTCAGCTCGTCGCCTATTATTATAACCGGCACGCCCATTTGGCCGGATTTTTCTATCATTTCTTTCCTTTTTTCTAGGTCGCTAGCGACATTATATTCCACATAAGCCACGTTATTAGCTTTGAAATACTCTTTGGCTATATGGCAGAAGTGGCAGGTAGGGGTTGAATAAATGGTTACATTTTGCATGAAAATTTGAAAAATTATTTACTAATATCTTTATTATATCATACTTGTCAACTGGGTAAAATAGCGATATATTTCTTTATATGCGGGATCTTTAGTGGTAGAATAGTATTTCTAAGTCTATAGAGATAAGTGCGAAATATAAATTAATATTATGCGGGATTAGTTTAGTGGTAGAATGAGTCCTTCCCAAGGATTAGACGGGGTTTCGATTACCCCATCCCGCACAAAACTACTTAAACCACTTGGTAAAAAATGAAAAGAACCCTGGAGAAAAATTGTCTATTGCCTCCTCCTGCGAATTTTTATCATCGACTACCACGATCAAGCCCTCTCCCTCTTTGGCTAAGCCGAACTTCAGGCGGATGCTCTCTTCTACTCCACCCTCTGTTTTCAATTTAGCAATATCAGAAGATAGTTTTATTTTTTCTTGTTGTAACTCTGCAACTTTATTTTCTGCTATTTTTTTATTCTGCCTTGTTACTTCCATCTTGCCCATGAAACCGATAATGCCCCAAACGAAAAATAGCATTAAAATACCTAAAAACCCTAAAACAGGCCACGACTCAAGAATATTCCTCCACCCTCTTTTTCGTTGAAAATTTCTCATTTTATTGATATACTATAGCATATGTTTTTCAATAAAAAACATCAAAAGAAAATACAGAAAATTTGGGCAGTGCTTTGCGTGCTTATTATCTTAAGCATGATTTTACTTTACTCCCCTATTTTTAACCTATAGTAAAAGAAGGTCTTAAGAAGTTGAGTTAGTTATTCCCACCGCGCATCATTTTCAAGAAGACGTCTTGGGGAATGTTTACTCGCCCTCTTTCCTTCATTTTCTTTTTGCCTTTTTTCTGTTTTTCGCGAAGTTTCATTTTTCGAGTGATGTCGCCCCCGTACATATGCTGGGTGACATCTTTTTTCATGCCCGAAAGCGTACGAGAAGCTATAATGCGCCCAAATGCTTTAGCTTGAATTTTCAAAGTGAACATTTGCCTAGGGAGCAAGCCTTCTAGTTTATTAACTGCATTTTCTGATTCTTCCTCTACTCTCTTTTTGGAAATCACTTTAGAGAGAGCTGCCACCACTTCGTCTGCCACCAGTATGTCAAGCCTAGTAACATTGGCTTCACGATTTTCGTTTATTTCGTAAGATATGGAACCGTAGCCGGAGGAAATGCTTTTTAACTCATCGAAAAAATTGCGATAAAGCTCGCGAAGCGGCATCTTCACGGATATAGATGAGCGATTGTCTCCAAAGTTTTCCGTTTCTCCTGTCTCTGCCTCATGGTCAAATAGGATTTGAATGATATTACCCAAATATTTAGCCGGAGTAATTATTTTAACTTTTACCCAAGGCTCAAATACAGTTTTAATCTCTCCGTCATCCGGAAAAAAATATGGAGAATAGATACTCTGTCTTTTGCCATTATTGTACAAAACTTCATAAATAATAGAGGGCGTAGTAATCACCAAATCAAGATTAAATTCACGTCTAAGTCTTTCTGTAATTATTTCCAAGTGCAACATGCCCAGAAATCCACAGAGGTATCCTCTACCCAAAGACCCTGAAGACTCTTCTTCGTAAGAAAAAGACGAATCGGAAAGCTTCAACTTTCCTAATGCCAACTTCAATTCCGTGAAATCATCGGCGTCTTCTGGGAAAATAGACGCCCAGACCACCGGCATAGGCTGCATGTAGCCGGAGAGCGGCGGTAAAGGGTTTGTCATTTTGGTTATAGTATCACCCACAGATGCAATGCCTGGCTTTTTTATTCCTGTGACAATATACCCTGTGTCTCCAGCAGAAAGATATTCGCGTGGAGTTTCTTCGGGTGAAAAAGTACCTACCTCCAATGCTGTAAATTTCTCGTTCGATACTGAAAAAATTAAATTCTCGCCTTTCTTTACCCGTCCATCTAGTAATCGAACAAAAACTATAACTCCCTTGTGATTGGAATATTTAAAATCAAAAACCAAGGCGCGTAAATTGTCATCCCCTTCATAAGCGTGCGTGGGCTCCGGAACACGCTTTATAACCTCCTGTAAAAGATTGTCTACGCCTTCTCCAGTACGGCCTGAAACTTCCAATATTTCTTCTTCTTTGCAATTTAAAAGGTTAACTATTTCTTCTTTGACTTCTGGTATCCTAGCTAAGGGCGAATCAATCTTGGACAATACAGGAATAATCTTAAGCCCCCGCTCCCCTTCCTCTCGCGCCATAGCAAGCGTGGTAAGGGTTTGAGCCTGCACCCCTTGAGTGCTATCTATTAGAAGTATGGATCCCTCAACGGCTTTGAGGGCGCGAGAAACTTCGTAAGAAAAGTCCACATGGCCGGGAGTATCTATTAAATTTAAAATATACTTTTCGCCCTTTAATTCGTACTCCATGCGGACAGGCTGCATTTTAATAGTGATGCCTCTTTCTCGTTCAAGCTCCATAGAGTCTAGCACTTGGTCTCTCATTTTACGTGTTTCTACTGTATGCGTAATTTCAAGCATTCTGTCTGCCAAGGTACTCTTGCCATGGTCTATGTGGGCTATGATTGAAAAGTTTCGGATGCGTCTTAAATCCATAAATTATTGAAGGAATCCTCCAGTTTGATGATTCCACAAATCGGCATACAGGCCGTCTTTTGACAAAAGTTCTTTGTGTGTCCCCTCTTCGACAATTTTTCCTTTATCTAACACAATAATTCTGTCCATTTTTTGAATGGTAGAAAGCCTATGGGCAATGACTATTGTGGTTTTGCCCTTCATGAGTTCTGTAAATGCATCTTGTATGTACGATTCACTAATACTATCAAGAGAACTTGTGGCCTCATCCAGCATAAGTATTGGAGAATCTTTCAGCATTGCGCGAGCGATAGCCACTCTCTGCCTTTCCCCACCCGAGAGCTTTACTCCCCGTTCGCCCACCAGTGTGTCATAACCTTTTGGTAATTTTGAAATAAAATCATCAGCGTGAGCTTTTATGGCAACATCTATAACTTCTTCTTGACTTGCATCTATTTTACCATAATTTATATTTTCCTTAATCGGTCTATGAAAAAGTATCGGCTCTTGGGGTACATACGATATAACACTTCGCAAGTCGTCTTGAGTAACATTTCTAATATCTTGGCCATCTATGGTTATGCTTCCCTCTGTAATATCGTTAAATCGCAAGAGAAGCTTCGTGATGGTAGATTTGCCGGCGCCAGAATGCCCGACAATGCCCACCCGCTCCCCGGGCTTAATATCTAGATTAAAATCAGTTAAAACTTCTTCGCCCATTTGATATTTAAAAGATACATTATGAAATATAATACGTCCTTCTTTCATCTTCAATGCTTCGGGATTTTTAGGGTCCAATATGTCTGGAATTATTTCAAATATATCAACCATTTCCTGCATATCAGCAATAGATTTCATAAATCTAGTAAGTGAATTTCCGAATTCCCATAAATTGTTGGAGACAATCACCATGTAAGTTTCAATAAGCACAACCGTTCCGGTAGATATTTGGCCTTGCAACCATAGAGTTATCACTAGGTAAAGAGTTATGCCTTGAACGCATATTATCAATAAATGTTGTATTAGGTCTATTTTGGCGCCCATGAATGAAGCTTTTTTACTTCTCTTGGCTCCTTCTGCAGTATATTTGCCAAAAGAATCTATTTCCTTACTTCTAGCCGAAAAAAATTTCACCGCCAATATATTTGAAAACACATCTGCAAGTCGCCCGCTTATTCTCGAGTCCTGTTCAGCTTCAGAGAGATCATATGCAACTTTTCTTTTAACAAGAAAAGAAACTATCGCCATATGCACAACTACCCAAATGCCGAAAACTAGGCTTATAATTTGAGATTGATAAATAAGCACCACAAATACGCTGGTTAAAATTACAAAAAACTTTAAAAAATTATATAAAAATATTTCAAATGTTATTTCAAAGCCTCCTACAAAGCGCCTAGCTTTAGTTACCAAGCTTCCGGCAAAAGTATTGGCAAAGAAAGTTTGAGAATGGTTTTCTATTTTCTGAAACGCAAAATTGCGAAGATCGCGAATAACGTCAACTTCAAATTTTAACAAAACAAATTTTATGATTCTGGCTATAAAAAAAACAAGGATGTGTATTCCTATAATAATAAACAACAGTTTATAGATATCGTAGGATACAATCTCGGGACTGCCGAGTCCTTTGGAAAATATATCAATAATCTTTTTAAAATATAAAGGAATTACTATCTCACCAAAAAAGACTCTACTACTGAAAACCACTACTATGCAGAAAAAAACCCACTTGCGCTTACGCATTTGTGGCCACACATATTTAAAAATCTTCCTAAACGAAAACATCATGCCATTCTAGCAGAAAAAGCTTGTATTTCAAAGCTCTTCTTGAGCCGGAGCGATAATATCGGCCTGCCAGAACTTGGTTTTAAGAGTTTGAATAATATATTTTAATTCTTCATTTTTGAGCAAATACAAGACTAAAATAGCAGCTCCGATACCCAGCATACCGGAAATAAAACCTTGTAAAAATACTCCTAAGAGTGTGGTAGTGCCAAAAATTGGTGAGAAAATATTCAAGCCTATATAGGCTACCAGACCCAAGAAAAACGAGGCTCCCAAACTCTGAAAAAAAGTCTTGGTAATAAAAGATTCCCCTTTCATAAAGTCACGTCTCACGAAAAACCAATGTAAAATAGAGTTAAGAATTGTTCCGGTAGAATAAGCCAGTGGCAACATCAAAACTTCCGTACCGGCAATATCACTAACCTTGAGCATAGACTCAATGAAATAACGGAAGACCAACACATTCTCGAAACTATAAATTAAAACATAAGATAAAATTATAATTAAAATTGAACAGGAAAAATTAACGATTAAAGGTGTTTTGGTGTCGCCATTGGCATAGTAAGCGCGGGACAACAGAGTAATCATCCCCTGCGCCAGAATTGAAACAGAAAAAACCGCTAAACACGCTGCGACCAATCTGGTATTGTCCCAAGAAAAATTTCCAGAGCCGAGTATTACCCGCACAATCTGGGCTCGTACCACAATAAAAAGAAAAATCACGGGCATAGACCAGAAAACTATAGCCCGCGCAGCAGACTTAAGATGATTTTTGAACTCGTCCATTTTACCAAGTGAGACAACTTTGGCCAAGGTAGGAAAAGCCGCCACAGCGTAGGATATACCGATTATATTAAGCGGTACTGACTGTAAATTAAAGGAGAAATTGAAAACTGAAATAGAGCCAACCTTTAAGAATGAAGCGAAAGAAATTATAAAAATTAGAGCAATGTTATTAAAGGCAAGCCCAAGAGTTCTGGGTAGCGACGTAACAGCCACCTTTTTAATATCTTTAAAATTTACTGCAAAAGGAAAGAGGGAGAACTTAGGAGTAAAGCCACAAGAGCTTGATGCGAAAACTTGGATAACAAAATGCATAAAAGCTCCAAAGACAACTCCTATGGCCAGTCCGTAAATATCAAAAATAGGATACAGAAACACAACGCCGACAATAATGCCTATATTATAAAAAATAGGACTTAAAGCATAAATAAAAAATTTATGAAAAAACTGGGTAACAGTGCCGAAAAGATTCGAAAGTCCCATTAGTATTGGCGAGAAGAGCATTATGCGCGAGAGTGCAACTAACTTAGCTTGGAATACTGGGGTAAACCCTGGGGCAATAAAAGAAACCAGATACGGCATGAGTAAAAATGCAAGAATGGAAACAGATATCATCACAATAAAAAAAACAGTGAAAATATCGCTAAGATATTTCTTGGCTTCGTCCGTTTTATCCCCATCCCCGCCAGAGAGTTGACGGGCAGGCATTTTAGCTGCCAAAAACGGTATAAGTACCGTAGCTCCCGCCAAAGACGCTACGCAGATAAAAATTAGGTCTGGGACACGGAAAGCGGCGTAATAGGCATCGAGCTGTTGTCCCGGACCTACAAAATGAGCCAGAGAGCGGTCACGAAAAAGCGCTAAAATTTGAGAAATAAGGGTAAAAAAACCTAAAAAAAGCGCAGCCTGATTTATACTTATGGATTCTTTGCCAAAAATTCTTAGGATTTTCTCCATCCCGTTAGAGATAGGAAATGCTTTGCATTTCCGTAGTTATATTTCCTTTAGTAAAAGTTTCTAACATAAGAATCTCTAACGGGATCCATCCTATTTTATATTTATTGTTTAGGCTTACTAGTAGTAGGTGAAGTAGCAGCTGTAGTTGTACTAGGATTTTTTATAGAATCAACAAATTTTATTAAGTCTTTATTGGCTGGAGCGAAAGAAAGAGCTGTCTGGGCATAAGACAGAGCACCGGCATTGTCCCCCTCGCTCTTGGCTATTTGCGAAAGCACAATAAAGGCATCAATGTAGTCAGCCTTTAATGCAATAGCGGCATTGGCATAATCTTTGGCATCTTGATTGTTTTTGAGGGCCATAGATGCGCTCGCCATGGCAAGCTTTATCCCGGGATTATTCGGGTTAAGGGTAGAGGCCGTTTTATAAGCCTCAATTGCTTTACTATAAGCATCTTTCACTCCAACTGAAGCCAGAGCTTGGTAAACAGAACCAAGCATTTGGAAATTCAAATAATTTTTCGGATTATATGTTGTAGCTAACTGCGCGCCATTTACTGCTTGGTCTAAGCTTGTCTGCAGAGTAGCCTTGTCTTCGTCGGAGAGAGATTCACCCTCTTTGGTAGCTATGGAATTTAATTTAGCAAGATACACTTGGGCATAAGTGCGCAAATATAAGTCATTTTGATAAAGCGCCAAAGCTTTGCCGATAGAAGTTTCAGCGGCCACAATCTCCGTAGCTGTGACTGCTTTGCCAAAATATGAAATAGAGGCAACACGTTCTACGAATTTAAATGCGGTAGCGGCGGAGACAATTAAGAGAATAACAATAAACATCATCGAGAAGAAACTTTTTCTGTGATCGTTTAAAAACGATATTGATATTTCTTCATTTGCGCTATGAGAAGCTGACAGTCCGGCGAATATTCCGGCGAAAGCAAGAGCCAGCAAAAATATCACTGAACCCACTGAATAAAAGAAGGACGAAATAAATAAATAAAGAGATAGGACAAAAAATGCCATTGTCTCCCAATTAACTCCATGTTTAATACTGGAAAAAATTGAACGCATGCCAGCAGATATAAATAAAACGAAAAATACAAGCCACGACAGGATCCCCAGAGCTCCAGTGGTGGCGACAAGGCTTGGCAGCAAGCCTGAGCCGGAATTAAAAGAAACATCCCAGAAATTGGTCGCATTGACGGGAAGAGGCTTATAGCTTGCCCAAATTTCTCCAAATCTATTAGGACCTATGCCAAGCATTGGGTTGGCCTTGAGCGCGCTCCAAGTTACTGACATTGTCGCACTCAAGCTAGGACTTACCTCATTATTTGATAATCCTAGGCGACTAGGCAAGACCCCCCCCACAAAATTTCCTGATATAAAGAACAAAAGAGCTATCATTATTATAATAAAAGAAAGAACTGGAAAAATCTTTTCCCCTTCGGCTTTATGGTGATTGCTTGAAACTTTATAAACAAATATAATTAAGGCTGAAATTCCAATAAGCTCCCAGACGAATGGGAAGTTTACGGCTGCCACCAGAATCAATGAGAATCCAACCAATATTTGCAACAATAACTTTTCCATCCTTGTAGTTGGAAAAAACTCAACAACTAGAAGCGAAACTAGAGTGGAAAATCCAGCAAAAATCCCAAAGGCGTTCCAAGAACCCAGTAAGTTACCGGTTTTGCCGGACAAAACTCCCAAAGACAAAGCATCAGGCACAAACAGGTGAATAGCCTGAAAGAGCAAAAGAGCAAAAGAAGATAGAATGGCTCCAAACAAAACTATGCGAGCATTTTTAGGATCTCGGAAAATAATAGAAGACAAAAGCATCAAAAGGAATCCGGCAAAAATAAACCAGAAAGTGCCAACATCAAACATCGTACCGAAAAAAGACACGGAAGATGCCGAGGAAAAAAATGCGGAAAGAAGAAAGACGATAGAAATAACTAAGCCAGAGAATAAAAGTGAAGATCTTGGGAATGTAATTTGACCATCGGCAAACCGAGCTAGACCCCAAAAAATAACACATAAAGTAAGCCCCAAGACCAAAAGAAAGCCTTTCCCAACTTCAATCGGAATATTGGTGAAAGGCAAAAAGAAAACAGGTAATAATATTACTGATAAAAAAAGAGAGATAAACGAAAGCCTGTCAAATATATTTGAACGTGTCATAGTGCTTATTATACTACTTGTTAATTTAAAAAAGCAAACAAAAACTACAATACAATGTTGATAAGTCTGTTTTTTACATAAATAACCTTTTTGATATCTTTGCCTGCAAGATACTTTAAAATTCCACTATTTTTGCAAGCTTTATTTTTTACCTCTTCTTCTTTTTCCTCAACTCCAATCATCATTTCCGCTCTTACTTTACCATTTATCTGCACTACAACTTTTATTTCTTCGTCTTTAATTAAATTTTCATCAAACGAAGGCCAAATAGAAAGATGAATGGAATTTTTGTTCCCTAAATTAAACCATATTTCTTCGGTGATGTGCGGGGCAAACGGCGACAGAAGCTGCAGAAATTTTTCATACACATCTCGAGAGATAAAATCTAATTTTCCAACTTCGTTCAAGAAAATCATGAAAGTGGAAATAGCTGTGTTAAATTTCATATTTTCTATATCAAAACTTACTTTTTTTATTGTTTTTTCGACTTCAAATTCAGAATATTTTTTATTCTTTTTTATTTTGTACTGGAGATTATATACCCGCTCCAGAAACCTCCTAGGTCCAATCAAGGCCTCTTCACTCCAAGCAATAGTTTGGTCAAATGGCCCCATGAACATTTCGTAAAGTCGGAGTGTATCAGCGCCGTACCTTTTCACAATATCATCAGGATTTATGACATTGCCTCTAGATTTAGACATCTTTTCCCCATTTTCGGCCAAAATAAGTCCGTGTGAAGTGCGTTTCATGTACGGTTCGCTGGTCGGCACCAGTTTTAAATCAAAAAGGAATTTATGCCAAAAACGTGAATATAGAAGGTGTAATGTGGTATGTTCATTCCCGCCATTATACCAGTCCACAGGCATAAAATGCCTGAAATTTTCAATTTGCAATTTCCAATTTTCAAATGAAGCAGAACCACTGAAACCTTTCTTGCTCATACAATAAGCAAGATAGTACCAAGAAGAGCCAGCCCAGTTCGGCATGGTATCTGTTTCCCTCTTCGCCTTTCCTTTACAACTTGGACATTTCACATTCACCCACTTTTCTATATGCGCCAATGGACTCTCGCCTGTATCTGTCGGCTGATAATTTTTCATCTTACCTGTTAACTTGGGCAATTCCACCGGCAAATCTTTCTCCGGCACAGGCACCAGCCCGCATTCTCCGCAATTTATAACCGGAATCGGCTCGCCCCAGTACCGCTGGCGTGAAAAAATCCAGTCCCGAAGTTTGAAAGTTACTTTTTCTTTTCCTCCGACAAAATTTATAATTTCTTTTTTCGCTTTTTCAGATTCCATGCGGTCAAATTTACCAGAATTTACGAGCAGTCCCCCTCCCGTATACGTAGCTTCTTTTATTTTACCGAGAAAACCATTCCAGACTAAATCTCTCTCTACAATACTTAAAAATTCATACACTTCGTCTTTTTTCTTCCAGAAAGTTATGAGTTTGTCATTCTCTTCTTTTGAAATAGGTACTTGTTCACCATTTTGCAATTCAAAATATAAATAACGAAATCGGGCAAGCGTATTGTTATTTTTCATTTGATGATAAAAGTATATAAACGAAAAGCCGCCAATTTGCCGGACAAATTTGGCACTTGTGTACCCTGCCTCTTCTTGTATCTCTCTCTTGCCGGTTTCTATTAAATCTTCTCCCTTTTCTATGCCACCGGAAACCATAGAATGAATACTCGGATGATTTCTCCACTGCAGACATAAGTACTCGTCTTTTTCCCAGTGCTTTACAATACACATTACTGCATCACGGTCTACGTGAGGTACACCATCCCTAGGAGTCTCTTGCGGAACTGTGCTTTTTGATACAGCTGCGACAACTTGCTTTATGGGTAAATTAAATTTTTTGGCAAATTCAAAATCCCTGTCATCATGCGCCGGCACACCCATGATGGCCCCTGTGCCATAGTCAGCAGATACATAATTAACGACAAAAACAGGTATCATTTCACCACTAGCAGGATTCTTGGCTGTAAGTCCTGTATCAGCGCCAATCTTTTCTTTATTTTCTCTATCAGTATCTACTTTTATTCCAAAGTCTTTACCTGTTAATTTCTTAGCGACTTCTGGGGCAATGGCTAAAAATGTCGCACCGAAAATAGTATCTGGTCTAGTTGTGAAAACTTTTATACGATTCGGGTGTCCAAGACCCGAAATTTCAAATTCTATCTCTGCTCCTTCGCTCTTACCTATCCAGTTGCGCTGTCCTAACTTTATCTGTGGTAAATAATCCACATCATCTAAATCTTTATAAAGCCTCTCGGCATATTTGGTAATAGCCAGCATCCACTGTTCTTTTTCTTTTTTCTCTACCGTTGTTCCACAGCGCTCACATGCGCCATTGATGACTTCTTCATTAGCAAGTCCAATTTTATCTTTCGGACACCAATTAATCATCATTCTTTTTTTGTAAGCCAAGCCCTTTTTAAAAAACTGCAAAAATATCCATTGAGTCCATTTATAATATTTAGTATCTGTTGTGTTAATCTCCCGTGACCAGTCGAAAGATATGCCAAGTGATTTTATTTGTCGCCTAAATGTGTCAGTATTGGCTTTAGTAACCACCCGTGGGTCTTTGCCTGTCTTGATGGCGTAGTTCTCTGTCGGTAGTCCAAATGCATCCCAGCCGATGGGATATAAAACGTTAAAACCTTGCATTCTTTTTTTGCGAGAAATAACATCCATGCCAATATAAGGCCTCGGATGCCCCACATGAAGACCGTCACCAGAGGGATATGGGAATTCTATCAAGCTGTAATATTTTGGCTTTTTCGATTTATTACTTGCTTGATATGTCTTTTTTTTATCCCAAAAAGTTTGCCACTTTTTTTCAATTTTCTTATGGTCGTAAGATTTCATTCATTTCATACCATCTTAGTTGTCTTTAAACTTTTTATAGGCTACCCAAATGAGAATTGCGAGTGCAAGCGCTAAAATAACTACCTTAATCAAGTCATCGGCTGAACTCCAGTATCGCATGGAGGCAATGATAAATGACAAAACACCAGCCAAAGAAAGAGCAATGCCAATAAGCATGTTGCCTTTTAAGAAATTCCCAATAACCACGCACAGAGCACCCAAGAGAACCAGAGTCACAAATACGTTCCTGTCATAAATTTTTTGCGCAGCGTTATAGTCGTTTCGGCAGGTAAACTGTAAATCACAATACCCGGTCGGCTGTGTTTCCCCCACAACTATAGGCTTGCCATAGTAAGTGTTATTTGTCCATTGCCCCCCTTTAGCTACACATTCGTTTTGAGTATCAGGGTTAGTAACTACTTGCGATGTATTAGGACAGAAAGCTTCATAATTGGGCTGTTTATAAACCAAAGAAAGAGCATAATTAAAAAACAAATTGAGCACAATGACAATACCAATAATAAGGGACCACTTGAGCACTTTTGATTGTGTTTGCATATGTTATAATGTATCATATAAAAAACAAATAATAAATATGAGAAAGAGATTCGAGGATTTTTCGGAAAAGTTAACAAGATGGATTGGCTCACCCCAGTCTATTTTAGTACATACCATTTTTTTCTTGGCAATGTTCTGTTTGTATTTTTTTAATATTTCATCGAGTAATATACTTTTAATTTTAACTACGGTAGTTTCACTGGAAGCCATTTACCTCTCGATTTTTATTCAGATGTCGGTAAATAGACATAGTCAGGAACTCGAAGAAGTTTCCGAAGGTATTGAAGAAATCCAGGAAGATGTGGATGAGATACAAAAAGATGTGGACGAAATTCAAGAAGACGTGGAGGAAATTCAGGGTGAAAAACCTGCCCGTCCCGCAGGCGGGGAAAAACCTATTTAGCGCTCCAGACTGCCGTATTGGCAAGCGATATATTGCGTTTGTTGGATTTCTCTAAAAGACAAAGCTCGCCTACTTCTGTTTCTCCTCTAAAATTTTTCATAGCTTGCTCAAGCGCATAGCCTAGAGATAATGGAGACGAGTCAGTGGCATATGAAGTTAAAATAACAAAAAGTGGTTTATCACTTAAAACTTTTTGCACTTGTGAAAGAAGTTTCGGCAACATTTCTTCTATCTTCCAAGTTTCCCCTTTTGGTCCGCGACCGTACTTCGGCGGATCCATTATTATGGCATCATACTTATTACCTCTCTTAACTTCTCGTTCTAGAAATTTTATTACATCGTCTTCTATTACTCTCATAGGCAAGTCTGTCAATCCAGAAACTTTTTGATTTTCTTTGCCCCAATTTAGAGTCTGCTTGGAAGCATCCACATGCGTCACCTCTGCGCCAGCCCGCAAGGCAAAAAGGCTCGCGACTCCTGTGTAGCCGAATAAATTCAAAAATTTAACCTTTTGTGAAGGATGGTCCTTCACAGCTTTATTGATTTTTTTTCTATAAAATCCCAATGGCTCGCCTGCTCCGGAAAAAATCCCAAATGCCGAAACGGTGTAGGCATTGCCAAAAATTTAATCCCTCTATATTCCATCTCCCACTTGTCAAAGACAGCCTTTGACATTTGCCATCCGGGCTTAGCGCCTTTTCTGGAACTCCAAAACTTACCCTCTATTTTTTCCCATTCATTTTTTAAAGTTTTAGGCCAAACAGCGTCTTCATACGGACGCACAAAAACATATTTGCCGAATCTCTCCAGCTTTTCCCCTTCGCCGGTATCCAGAAGTTCGTAATCTTTCCACTCCTCTGAACAAAAAATTTTAATTTCGTTTTGCATTTTGTACTAAAAATTCTATAACTATTGCTATATGAGAAACTCTACCACATCTCCGTCTTTTACTATGTATTCTTTACCTTCGGTGCGCACCCAACCTTTTTCTCGCGCTTTAGAAAAAGAGCCGGCTTCTATTAGCTGATCGTAAGAAACGACTTCCGCACGAATAAATTTCTGCTGAAAATCGGTATGGATTGACTTGCCGGCAAAAGGCGCCGTCGCTCCACGGAGCGTAGTCCATGCCCTTGATTCATCTTCACCTGTGGTAAAAAAGGTAATAAGATTTAATAAATCATAACTCGCTTTAATGAGGTTATCTAATCCTGTGCCGAAAATTGGGTCGACTTCTATATGTGGGCCGGACAACTTAGAAACGAAATCTCTTTTAACTATATCAGCAGCCTCTGATGTATTTAAAACATACAACGTGGGTTTTTTAATATTTGCAAGTTCAAGCTCCATATTTATAACTTCAATGTCAAAAAGTGGGTCCACTTTGTCATGCACGTGAATCATGTCTTTGTCTTCAAAGATGCGCACTACCTCAAGTATAGCGTCCACCTCGCGGATATGAGATAGAAATTTATTTCCAAGTCCCGCCCCCTCTGATGCGCCCTTAACAAGTCCAGCAATATCTACAAACTCTACCACAGCCGGAATAGTTTTCTTTGACTTAGATATAGCTGAAAGCTTGTCCAAGCGCTCATCTGGCACTGGAACAATCCCCACCGATGGGTCAATGGTACAGAAAGGATAATTCTCTGCCGGCACGCCCTTCTTAGTCAGCGCGTTAAAAAGCGTGGACTTCCCCACATTGGGCAAACCGACTATGCCTATCGTTAGTTTTGTATACGACATTTTGATATAACGATAGGGGTATGCTACCGGACACTTGAAGTTGTTTCTGAGTGCCGATAATTTTTCCTACCGTACTTCTGATTATAGCTTGTCTCGCCTCAAAACTTAAATTTTCAAGGGTTTCCGATATCTCCTCTGAAAATATTTTCACCTGATTTTCAGTCGGCATCGTAGCAACATTAATATTACTTTCTTCTTGTTCGACCTTTCTTATTTGCGACTCAAGCTCTTCTTTTTGCTTGTTCCTTGGTATTGTATACTCCTTTAATTTTTCTAAGGAAAATAATCCGGCACCATAGGCATTGTTATATCGATCCACTTGTTCCTTTAATTTTGTGATATTTTTTTGTATTGTGTCTATATCAATGCCGGAGGCTTTGATCTTATCTTTTCGATTTTTTCTCCACCGATCCATTTCTGCCAACATCCGATCCGGAGATGTTATCAGTCCTATAATTCCTTGCCACACCATTCTATCGGCGATCCTTGCATTGATTCCTCTCTCCATGCATGTAGGAGGTAGTGGGAAACTGTAGATCCTATCACTGCATCGATAATAAAGGTGCTTGCCATGTTGAGGACCTTCACCGCATCTTTTTTTACCGCATGAGCAGTGGATCTTGCCGCCAAGAAGATATTCATTTTTAGTTCTTCGTTGACACAACACAAAGTTAGTTTTTAGTTGGGCTCGCACTTTCATAAAAAGTTCGTCGTCAATGATGCGTGGTATTGGGATATTTGGTGCGATCCATTCTGCTTCCGGTTTAATTCTTCGGCTAGTCTTTTTTACTTGTCGATATTTTTCCGTCTTTATAGGATTCACTGGAACTACCGCATAAGAACTGCCCCAGTGTCCCTGTCCTGTGTATCCTTTGTGTCGTAGCATAGTGGTAAGGGTACTAGTGGCCCATACACCTCTTTTGCTTCTTCTTGGTTTGATGCCAAGCTCCTGAAGTCTCCGCACCACTTGGCGAAGTGTTAGTTTCTCTTCACCAACCCATACGAATATCATTCTCACGACCACCGCTTCTTCTTCGTTGATAACATAGTAGCCATGCGTTTTTGTCTCTTTATTATTGCGAATGTAGCTATATCCATACAGAGCTTCTGTTGTAAGAATGTGACCATTCTTCACCTTGCGAAGTTTGCCGAGACGAAAGCGTTCCGATATTTTTGCTCGTTCATATTCAGAAAATAATCCACGTACTCCATAAAGAATTTTATCCTCCATATTTTTTGGCGTAGATACTGTAACAAAAAATACTTCAATACCAGCTTCTTTCAGTTCATCCATCACCAACTCTTGCAATGAATACCGACGAGCTAGCCTGTCTGGATCGTAAATCATTACTGCATCCCAGATTTTTTTCTTTGAATCAACACGAAGCTCGTCGAGTTTTGGTCTTACAATGTTGTCGCCGGACCAACCCTCGTCAAGATATTGT
The DNA here is from genome assembly GCA_001785445.1 of Candidatus Nomurabacteria bacterium RIFCSPHIGHO2_02_40_30. Taxonomy (GTDB): domain Bacteria; phylum Patescibacteriota; class Minisyncoccia; order Phycocordibacterales; family UBA9973; genus UBA9973. The sequence continues at coordinate 22,551 of MFTV01000005.1, forward strand.
CTGACTATGGTGTAGTTGCCGGGACCGAATTTTTTATCGGCAAAATCCTTCATTGCCATGATTTGATTCTGAATAGTTTCCTGGTCCTCTTGAAGCGAAGTCGAGACTCTTCCATAGAGAGCAATAAACCAATGTATTCCGTTGTTGATGATGTCAACCATAATGTTATACCTTATTCTTTGCTAAAAACTTTTTTATCTCCGCCATATCAATACGCCATGGGGCAGTCTTCCCTTCTCCAAGTTTATATCCTTTAAGCTTGCCACTCTTTAACCATCTCTCCACAGTTCGAGGATTAACTCTAAAAAATTCTGCAACTTCTTTTCTCGTTTTAAATTCCATATGTTTATTATATACTTCTTTATACCTAATTGTCTATAGTGATAAATGAATGCCTTTCGACTCAAGACGCTTCAGTGTTTCGTTAAAAATAATGTCGTATGCATGAGACAGATTATCCTCACAATCCTGTGGCTTAATGTATTGATAACCGTAACTAATCCCCTCAATGACAGTGAATGAGCATGATGTTGCCCCATATGCCTCGAAAACTACAATATCGTCGTGTACAAACAATGAAAGAAAGTTTTCCATAAATTTATATTTCTAACTTATAACCACTTTCTGTATTCGCCAGCGACATGAAATAAGCATAAAATATCCTAGTTAGCATTTTAGAGATAGGTATTTTCCACCGTGTCGCTTCTGCCTCCAAATCCTCATAAAATTCTCGATCAATTTCAAGCGTTATTGTTACTTTATTTTCTTTTTGTAATTGCATAAATTTTGATTTTTTAGCTAATAATGGATGATTCTTCGTTTGATGGACCCAAAGTCTTGTGATTGATTTTGAGTCCTTATGCCATAAGGCTTGTTTGATGATGGTTTTCGTATAGAGGCATTATATAGATTGATGCTCTAGCTGATAAGCGGTATATGGTTCCTCTGATTTTCTGAATGTTCCTTTTTCTACCTCTTTATTTATTGCCAACTGCTTTTTCTGAAACTTCATGTGGGGTTCTTTTGTACATACTTTTTCTCCTGGACACCACAACGTTTCGATTTGCCAATCCAGATTATTATCGTCTTGGCAAATCGATCCCTCGCAATGTTCTCCGTGATTATATTTCATATAATTTTATAACCTCTAAAATAATTTCTTTTGTGCTATTAAAATTGCTTTCTTTCTAATATTCCCTTTTTTATCTTTATTCGGTTCGACCAGCCAAAAAGTTTCTTCAATTTTTTGTACTTGCGATGGATACAAAGTAACTATCTTATTGTTCCAACTAGAAAGGTTACTTTTAATTTTGACAACATATTTTGCAATATCTCCCGTCTCTGTTTCATATTCACATTCAGGCTGTGTTCGTATTTCAACAATCACACCAGTCATGCCAATATAATTTATTCCCTTTAACTCATACTCAAATAAACTATTTTTAGAAAAGCTCATTTCTGGATCGTCCGGCTTTTTACACTTGTGGTGAATCATTTTTAGCTCCTCAGGAGTTTTCATTACCACTTTTTGAAGAGTATTTTTAGGGTGAAGCTCTGGGAATTTATGACCTACAATTTTTACTATGTCTCCGATTTGCATCTACTCACGATATAAGAGGCCCACAACGGAAATTGGTAAGGAAAGAAATCGAAAAAAAGACATTCTTTAATATGAATAAAGGATAATTATTACCAAAAAATCGTTATAAAATATAACTAAAAATAGAATAGTAGAACGCGATTACACACTATAAACCTATTATTATCATTGAGTTATCCACATAACCATACATGGGTGTATGCACAAAATACCCTTATAAAATATAAGAAAACCCCGAAAAATATGTGGTCTAAAACTAAAGTCAATACCCTAGATATTTATATTGCAAATAAAGCCTTGTTTACCATCTTAGCCAGTATTATTCCGTAGTACCCAGATAGGATGTTAGGTGGTGAGTGACCGAAGATAACAAAGCTCGGCACATTGCAACGGCAGCAATGCCATTGCGGGAATACTGGTAGGGTGTGGAGGCTTTTGCTTCACGGTCCAATCCGCCTACTGGTCGCCATTAAACTGGACCCCCTCTGATGAGCCGTGACAGCATTCCGGCCCCGGGGAAACTAGCACATGATAGAGATCGTGTTCTGATTTCCCCGCCAATCAGTTGGCAAACCTAAGGGAACCTAACGAAGTATTGTGGCCTACCCCTTTCGAAAAGAGATGCACCCTATCAAAAGACTTGAAAATTACAGTCTGAGCCTGGGACAAAAACGCACATAACATCAATACAATATCTTCCCATAGATTAAAGAAGGGATAAAAGATATGAGATTCCACAGGCAATACGCCACTAGGACACATAGCCCAACAAGGACGGCTATTCCCCCCTCTTGCCCGAAAAAAGGATGGTTGGTTCAATTCGGTGGTGCTAATAACATTCAATTAATTATTTCATTTTCAGTTCATACGCTCAGGTTTTGTGTGATTCCATCCGTACCATAATTTGTATGCCAATTCAAATTCATTCAATTATTATCCAAATTTATGTTTCCAGTTTTTGTAAAGTCAAATTGCCAAATTTCTGCCCAAAATTGGAGCATTTTCAAAATCAACCAATTTCAAAAAATGTAATTTTCTACAAAACCGGCTATGAATAGGGAAAAACTTCCCAGCAAGCAGACAATACAAAATATTCTGTGTTCAACAAAATAGCTACTGTGCAATCAATTCTTTTAGAGTATTAGCCCCCTTCACGACATCGTCCAGTCCAGCTTTGTTGCATAAATTCAAAAATCTTTCGAACCTTTTGGTGAAATTATTTTTATATAAAATTCTACCCATTTTTTCTCTGCTTTCCATGAGTTTTTGCATACGATTCTGTTTGTATAAAAATTGACCAACATTTGTATGACGATTAAAAGTCGTGAGCTGGTACAACAATTTATGGCACTTTCTGCATTTGAATTCTTTTGCATCTGCAGGAAGATAAATTTTATTCACTCTCAACCCACACGAGCATTGGAAATATGCTCTTTGGCCATAGGTGATTTCCTCCCACTCTAGGTTTATTTTTTGCGGTTCTCCACCTTTCACGCTCACGCTCACGTCAGATAGATCTGTAGCATCGTTAGTCCAATAACTAATTTTGAGACTCCCGTGGTGGCGATCCTGAAGAATGTCGTTAGGAGTCAGAGAAAAACTGTTTTCTATAAATAAATCTGTATTCATACCATGGATTATATTAGAGTCCTTGTGTTTTTGTACATATTAACCATTTGTCAAGGAAGATGGAAAAAATTACGCAGAAATTTTTAGGACCATTGAATTCAAAAAACAGAAAAAGAACCAAATCCGTTTTTTGAGTCCGCCCTCCATGAAATGACCCTATCCTATTCTGCAGATTGACCGCTTGAAGCTACCAAAGCACTCCCCGGATGGCTCCTACCGTCTTATAGCCCCCATACTACCACTTGAATAGTAATAATGAAGCATATTATCAATAACAAAACGCTTCAGCATGATCTAGTCCGTCATGTTTTTATTATTTATTATTATGCAAAGTCTAAAAGAAATCATAGATAGTCCTGTGACCACCTACAAGGGGTCAGAAGCAACCAAATCAATGGTTGAGGAGCAACTCATAGCAAAATATGGTAAGGCAGAATTAAAAAACCTAGACTGCTATCACAATATGAGAACATTCCATTCTTGGTTAAATTTAGGTTGGAAAATACGTAGAGGGGAAAAAGCGATTAAGTCTATTACTTTTGTGGAGCAGAAAGATGCTAATGGCAATATTCTAAAACAGTTTCGTCGTCCTGTTTTTCTCTTCTATTACCGCCAAGTCGAAAAGATTGGTACAGCAAAATGAAAAAGCAAATGACCGTTGGTTACCAAAACCGGCAAGGGGCTAGAGGTGATCTGCCAACAGCTCAAAAAATTACTCTAGCAAACCACTTGATTAAAAAATTGAGTGGTTTTTCAGTTGGAGATAAAGTGACAGTCGAATATTCTCCAAGTGTGATTATTATTACTAAAATTGATTCAAACTTATGCCAGAAACAATAGTACAGCCGGACATCAACTATATCAAAAAGGGTATTGATGTTTTAGCAGAAAAAAGAAAGGTGTTTACGGAGTTAATCTTCCCCACACTGATCCCTGAACAGGATTATTGGGTTACAGACGACGGAAGAAAGGTTTTGTCTAAAGGTGGTGCCGAACGTCTAGCAGAAATCTATTCCATAACCGCATTATTCATTGCTGACAAAGAATCTCTTGCTTTCTTTGGCAACTCAAGCGGAACAATAGCCTATCGTTGCATTCTACGGAGAGAAGGAAAAATAATCGGAGAAGGTCGAGGCAGTGCTTCAACTAAAGACCATGACGAATCTATAAATTCCACTATCAAGGTCGCACAAAAATCTGCATTTGTGGACGGAATCTTGAGAGTAACCGGGATGTCTTTCTTGTTCTCGCAAGATTTTCTACCGGAGGATAAGAAAGAGGAACCGGACTTAGAGGGTAGAGACAGAATTGCAAGTTTTAATCACGAGGATTTACCAAAATTTGCAACCGAAAAGCAACGCACCTTCTTACTCCAATTAATCAATGAGAAATGTAGCAGCTCGTCCAAAGAGGAATATCTGAGCCAATTAAACTCCTCTCACCTATCACGATACGATGCCTCAGAATTAATTTCGAGTTTGCTCCCAATGAAGTGAAATAGTAATTATTAACTAACATAAAATTATGACAACAAAAACAGCGATAGCTAGTTTTGAAGGTCCCAGAAGAGGTTATATCTTCCCTTTAGAATATGTAGGGGAAGAAAAGATTTCTGAAGGACAACGTCGAGTACTCACGGAATTGATCTATACATATATCCAAGGAGAAAGTGAACAAGAATCTCGTATTTCGGAGTTAGAAAGTCTTACATATTCGGAGGCAGAAAATTGCATACTTGATTTTAGCTTTGCTCGTTGGAAATAGAGAATAATTAAGGTGGTATCAATCCGATACCACCTTTTTTGTTTGGCTCAACGCATATTATTCTACTTTTGCAATATAGGTTTATATGCTATTCTTTATATATAACTGAATAAGTGAGATGTCTAAACTAGTAGCAATACTAGCATGACAAACAAAGTCCAAGCAGGACAAAAAACCCATCATATGGGGTTGACCTGCTTGGCTACGCCGGGAAACTGGCGTAAGTGACGAAAGTCACTAACCTCTGTGGTGGGCTTTTTGTTGCCTATTTCATAGATTTATCTCTAAAAACAAAAGAAAAAATTATGTGGATATTGATATGGATTTTGGGAGCTATAGCAACATATCGTTTATGGGAAGATGTTAGATGGTTAGCTATATTTGCCATAATTTTGGTTTTAAGTTATCAAGTTCACCCAGACGAACAACAAGAACAAAATAAAACTGGAATGTTTCCCACTATTACAGCAAACCGACTTATGTGGACATTTATTCTAGTTGTGATTATTTTTATATATTCTTTGTTTATTTAAAATAAAGGCATTTATGGAGCATGAATCTACAAAAGAAGCGATTGCCCTAAATGATAAGGGAAACGCATTATATCAATTAGGTAATTATCAGGAGGCAATTAAAGCATATAATGAAGCATTGAAGATAGATCCAAAAAGTGTGATTGTTCTTAATAATAAGGGCAACGCATTGCGTCGTATGTGTTGTTATATGGAAATGTTAGAGGTTTGTGTTGAAGTCATAAATATAGACGAAAATAATGAAACAGCCCGTCGTAATATGGCCATTGCAATGCCCCATCTCACATAAAATTGATTAGTATAAATAATTTATGGAAAAACAATGAATAATCAAAAATGGAACAAAGAACTGTTTTACTCGATAATCTTTTTTGTGGTAGCGTTTACGTGGTTTTTCTACAACCCATTTAGCTTACTAAGAGATTTTATAGATTCTCTACCAAATGCATTGGATATTAAATCCAAATTATTTAATCTGGGAATATTCCCAATTTTTTACAATGTAGTAAATATAATGAAAGTCGGATTTTACTTTTTCCTATTATGTTCAATATATGCCGGTATAAAATCTTGGAGAAAATCACTAAAAACATTATCAATACTATTTATCTCGCTTATTTTTTTGACACCCCAGATTGTGTCCGCTGTTTGGTGGAATCCTGGTACTTGGTTTAAAAAAGATGTTCCCAAAGAAGAGTTAAAACAAGATACTGGCGAAGAAAAACCTAATGTCGTTAAGCAAGAGAAAAAACCTACAATAAATACTTCTTCAAAAAATAAGGAAACACCAAAAGTGGAACTACCGGCACAGGCAAGCAACTTACAGTCTGAACTTCAGATGGTAAAAGGGGAGATCGAAAATAAAAATACAGAGATTAATTCCCTTAAAAAAACACTAGCGGAGTTACAAAAAAATCTTGCACAGGAGAACCCACAATGTAAACAAGTGGTAATCGAAAAAGTGGTCTATCAGGACCGGATAGTGGAAAAGCCAAAGGTGGTTTATGAAGAACGGATTATCGAAAAGTTGGTAGAAAAGATTGTTTATAAAGATCGAGTTGTAGAAAAACCGACGGAAAAAATAGTTTTCCAAGATAAAATAATTGAGAAGCTAGTAGAAAAAATAGTGTATCAAGACCGGATAGTGGAAAAACCGGTGGAAAAGATAGTTTACAGAGACAAAATTGTTCAGGCATCTTGTAATAGCCCTGTTACACCAACACCAAATACTTACTCAGACTATAATTTCAACTATCAATGGACTGATGGTAGACTTTCATGTCCTATGACTCCTCGTGATATTGTGATAAAAAAAGCTGTTTTTAAAATACCTGACAGTGAATTACAAAAAATAAATATATTGGGAGGGTTAGAAGCGGATGGATTAAAACTTATTATGCCAGTATTCCCCCCACTTCATGCCCGCCGAGCAAATATGTCGATATCTGACACATATAGCTTAGAGGAAACAAGTCCAAACACCTTTGTTTATTTTGGAGGCAATATACCTATTTGCGGTGATGGTGGTGTGGTAACAATCGGTGGTATGACTGGTTCTCTTATGGATATAACAAATCAAGGCAGAAATGTAAAAATTTATCTCGCTCAAAAGGGTATTACTGTGGATGTAACTAGTATAGCTAACGGTGTAGGATTTAATCTTCGTGCATCGCCAATAATGACAGAGTGGGAGATATGGGATAATACTACCAACAAACCAGTAAAGATACCGTAACTACCAAAAATAAAAAGCAAAACAAGCTAAGTACTGTTGTTTTTGGACTGAAAAACGCTATACTCTATGAAGTATGATAAAAGAAAAAACTGGAAAACAAATATTGCTTCTAAATATCAGTAATAACTACAGAAAAGGCATGAGCGTAAAACAAGCTGTTAGTCGAGCATGGAAAGGAAAACCATCTCAAGATGTTGAATACGTGTTAGCTATTGCTGATAGTGAAGTAAAAGGCATGTTCCAAATGTCTAACTGGCATAAAGACTATAAAGCTCCAGAAAGATGGGCATTTGATGCTAAAGAAGCACCTAAAGAATTAGATAAAAAATACAAGAATGAAAGATTTAGGATGTATGGTCCAATGGGATATACATCCTTGATTTATACATAATATTATAAACTGATAAAACGAATTATTTATGGATAAATGGGAATACAAAATTATAGAGCCAAATGTTAAGGGCTGGCTTAATAAAAAGATTGATTCTGGTGCGGAGCAATCTTTAAATGAGATGGGCAATCAAGGATGGGAGCTTGTCGCTATAACTCCGCTTGCAGGTATTAGTGCTTCAAGTTGGGGAAGCAGTACCACAAGTTTTGTTTTGATTTTTAAGCGAAAGAAAATATAAATAAATTATGAAAAAAAACCATTTATATATCATCGGCGGAATAATAGCCATTTTAATAATTATAGGCATTTTTTCTCCTGATGCGGAAAAGGCGGCGTTTAATAACACAGCTAAAGATGTCCAAATAATTACCAATACGGATTCTGTATTACTGGCACCAGATATAACAGAAACTTCCATTACTCCATCTAAATTTTATTCTGTCGTAAGCGTCGTTGATGGTGACACAATTAAACTAAATATGGATGGTAAAACAGAAACTTTCCGTCTTATTGGAATAGATACACCGGAAACAGTTGATCCTAGAAAAGATGTCCAATGTTTTGGGGTAGAGGCATCAAGTAAGGCCAAAGAATTATTGTCAGGTAAAAGGGTAAGAATAGAAACAGATGCTACCCAAGGAACGTATGATAAATATAACCGTCTACTGGGCTATATCTATCGTGAGGACGGTCTATTTTACAATAAATACATGATTGAACAGGGCTATGCTCACGAATATACATACAATACAGCATATAAGTATCAAACAGGGTTTAAAAACGCACAGAAAGAAGCACAAGCTAATAAAGCAGGTCTATGGTCTCCTAGTACCTGTAATGGCGACACGACTAAGACAAGCACTACTAATTCAACACAAACTAACAATGCAGATTCTTGTACAATCAAAGGCAATATCGGCTCAAGTAAGGAGAAAATCTTTCATGTGGTTGGATGTGGCTCATACAACAAAACTGTAATAGACGAAAGTAAGGGTGAGAAGTGGTTCTGTTCCGAAAAAGAGGCTATTGATGCCGGTTGGCGTAAGGCACTAAATTGCAATTAGAAAAATATTATTTATAATATGTCCTCGTCTATGGACCATTTTTTCTCTTTCTTAACACGCTGATAGATCTTAAAAAGTGTTAAATAGTAATTAGCAACTCCATTAGCAATTTCTCTAACTTCATCTTCAGAGTACTTCTCAAAACCATCCAACCCCTTGTGAAGTTCTTTGAATTTCTCAATTTGTTCCGGCTTAAGTTCCATTTTATTTCTTAATCAATTCTAATTTCTTAGATTTTTTCAACTTTTTGATTCGGGCTTCCTCCTTAGATGCGGCGGATCTGTTTTTGAATTTTTTAGAATAAACCATTTTGACCGGTCTACGAGAAGAAGTGTATCTCGCACCCAACTTAGCACTGTTATGCTCGACAATTCTTCGCTTCAAATCTGTGGTAATTCCAGTATATAAGGTTTTGTCAGCACATAAAAGGATATAAAGATAATACATTATTGAGTATTACTATGTTGTAATTTTTTTAATCTGATCTCTCTTTTAAGCACTGTAGCTGTCAGATTAAGTAATGTTAGACCAAAATCTTCAACTAGTTCATCGGGGTAAACAACGGAAGTGCCATTAAATTGCTTTCGTAGTATTTCTTTTAGTTCCTTGTGTGCTTTTTTTGTTAAAACTGGTTTCACGAATTATTTTATATTTTTTATAATTTTATTTATATCCTTCCTTTTTCTTCTAAATTCTTTAATTGCCCATTCATTAACCTTGATATGTTGTGTCATTGAACCCCCTTTAAGCCAAGATCTGAATTCGAAATATTCACTGTCTTTTTTAAAATAGTCTTCCGCTGAATAAGTAATACTATCTAATGAAGTTTTTGTTACACCTAATTCTTTTTTAATATCTGCTTTTATTTTTTCAAATTTTCTACTTTTTACTTTAAAAGGAATTTTAAAGTGACCCACTTCGTGCAAAAGAGTAAAGAAATAGCCCTCACTTCCTTTTAATTTTATTTTTGAGGAAGGCTTATAAGTTACTTCCCCAACCATACAATTCAATTCCAAATGATCGTTCTCTGAATTTATATAGATAATGTTCTTTTCTGTATTTGCTAATCCATTCCATTCTTCTTTTTTATATTTTACGATAGGACACTTATATCTAAAATATGGTTTTATAAAATCTTGGAGAATTTTTAATTGTGGTTTCATGAATTATTTTTTATCCTTTTTATTCTGATACTCCAGTAGTTTCTCAGCCGGGGAAAGACCATTGATTGCTTTATGCGGAAAGTAATTCCAGGCATCGCTTGCTAATTCAAGAATATTGCTCAACTCCGAAGTGTCTCCGCCACGGTCAAACATAGCCACAACTTTCATCATATCGTCTTGTTCTTCTTCATGGAAAATAACATCTTTAACATGTTGCAAGGAAAAACTGCTCTCCGTTTCTTTGAGCATTTTCACAAGTTCCTGCTCAATTTCTTTTCGCCGTTCAAGAATTTGTTGTTTTGATTCAATTTCCATAAAAATTATGTAGCCAGTTTGTCGTCATTATCTTTCTTATCATCTTTTGGTGCTATTAGAGAATTTATGCCTTTGTTTATTCCCAAAATATCAGTAATATCAAAATTTTTGGAAATATTAGTTAATGCACCTTGATTTATGCCGGAAAGTAAATCCAGTCTTTCTATTTTTGTTGCTCTAGGGTCCGTAATGCTTTCAATTTGTAATCTGTTCGTTATAGATCCTATGTCTGCAACACCCCTAAGATAACCACTTTCATCAACTCGAATTGCATGTTCTGAAAAACTCGGTATAGTAGAAAAAACATTAGAGACTGCACCTGATAGTGGAAAGATTCTTTCTTCGGTTGTGAGTATATGGTAAGCCAATGGTTTTTCGATGGAAATTAGATCCGAACTTCTTATTTCCTTTTCTATAGCCTCTTTTGGGATTACAGGTTCCTTTTCTAAAGTATTTATAAATATACCCAATTGAGTGTATAGGTGTATAGTTTTACCTTTTTTATTCCATTCTTTTTTTAGAAAGCGGTTTATAATTTTTTGCTTTTTAAAAAGTTCAGCGTAGTCTGGATCGTTGCTGATAATAATTAGATTATCATTAACGGAAGAAAGTATAGATTCCCAGTTAATTGCATCACCATAAGAAGTATTATTCTCCGGGGATGTTTTGATTTTTCTTGGCGGGTTTCCTCTGTCACATCTTTCTTTAGCTTTTAGAATAATCTCATCTGTTAACGGTATGTTAATACCTAGTGAGAAAATTTCACTTATTACTTTTTCTGTTTCCAAGAAACTTTTTTCTAATTTTTCTAGTTTCTTTTCTTTAAGCAACTTTGCTTTTTCTATGATTTTATTTATATCGTTTTTAAATTCTTTTTCAAGATATTCAGGTGCGACTAATTTTAGGTCAAATGCTTCCTTTGCAAGTTGCTGTCTAGACATATCCATTATGCTTCCAACATTTCTTTCATATTCGTCAAAAAGCTGTTGAGTTACTATTAACTCTACTTTTGAATTTTTATCCTTTAGTAATTTCTTAAACTCTAAAAGAGCGGGAAGATTTGGATCTACCCCAAAAAAAGATAAGTATACATTTGTGTCAATAAAAACTTTCATGGGATTTTTTAACTACTATTGTGTAAATTAATTAATTCCTTAAAATCTTTTGCTTTGTATTTTTCCCATTCTTCCTGTTTTACATATAATGCTTTGTATATTGACCTACTCTGTCGAGAATTCACATCCTCGCACCACAATTTTAATCTATCAAATTTAATCTTATCATCCTCGTCTTCTCTGCCTTTCGTCTCAATAATATAAATTGTTTTATTGTCAGTCTTAGCAAAAAAATCAGGATAATATGTAGCGATAAATCCTTCGGCGTTTTTATATTCAATTCGCAAAGCATTTGCTTCTTTATTCATATAATTTTTTGCAAACGAAACAACATCATCACATTTCTCTAGAAATTCAGAAAATACCAATTCAAAATCACTATCTCCGACTATTCGATTAAATACGGACTTTTTGGGAATGAAGAAAGATTTGTTATTCACCACGAATGGCCTTGCTTCACTCACTTTTATATAGTTTCGTATCTCTGTGTCTCCTTTATCCTTAATAGTTAGATCATTAATAGCTTTTTTAAACGACTCTTTGATTGTTTTAATTGATAGCTGTTCCGATAAATTTCTAAATATATTCAAATCATTTAAATCAATCTCTTTTTCAAAAAGATAATTTTTTATAAATATTTTTACTTTTTCATATAAAACATCGTAGCAACCAAAAAGACGAAGCTCCCTCATAATTGCTTGTGCAAAAAATCCTATAACAGTTTGATAATTGGGGTTAATATCCCCGGTAAGTTCTGTACTGTGATGGAATTCTTCCCCCACCACATCTTTAAAAATAATTTCTCTTTTTTCTTGCTCGCTAAATATTTTTACTTTTAGCTTGTTATTTTCAAATTTAGACGGGTCCAAGTCTGCTAGATTTTTGTATTCTCTTTGAATTCTAGCAGACATCGCCGGTATTTCAATATCCAGTTTTGCTATATCTTTTTTGGGATTATCTTTATCAACTTCAACAACCATTGGTGTAATTGGTTTTGTACCCTTTCCCATGAGTCTTTTTTCAAGTAAAACACCTTCGCCCTTAATGGATGTAACGAAATCCATAAACGCAGGTGTTCCTATCACACTCACATATTCTTCTACGTTTTCTTTGCCAAAATACATCCTACGAAGTCCTCGGCCAAGTGTCTGTTCAGGTAAAATTTTAGAATCAGAAGCATATGGTCGCAAACCGACAATTGTTACCACATTTTTGACATCCCAACCCTCTTTCAGCATTAAAACAGACACAATGACTTTATAGGGGCTTTCTAAGCTATCTATGTTATTAGCTTGCTTACGTAATATATCTAATTCTTCTTTACTCTTACCCGATGTACTCTCAGAAATTTCACCACTTTTATTTGTATGAATAGTTAAAACAGCACCTTTTAAATCAGAGAAACTTCCTTCAATATATTCCGCAACATCGTCACAGTTTTTTGTATCATCAGTCATGATAAAAAGAATTGATTTTTTACCAGTCGGTTCAAGATTTTTATATGCTTTTCGCCATTCTTCTACTCCAAGATTGATATAATCACGATACTTTTCACTAAATAGTGAGCTCTGATTTTCTTTTAATTTTCCAAAACTTGCCTCATCCGGCACAACAGGATTTTTAACTATTCTTTGATGTATGGCTTCAACGAGAGGATAGTCTGATATGGTCTGCACAAAGATTGATCCATCATTCTTTTTAGGAGTAGCAGTTAAATCTATTTGTAAGGCTAATTTTGTACCTTTACCTTTTAAGCGATTATGAATATCTTGGATGGACTTAAACCAAGCCATTTTTTCGTCGTGGATATGGTGGGCTTCATCGTTTATTACTATGAGTTCATCTATATCACGAACAATAGATCCGAGGTCCACTTTAGAATCACTTGTTTTTACAACCGGTTTTTCACCAAGGAAGTATTCGCTTGTATCTTCGTCATCAACGCTTGCGATAGAAACATCACCCTCAAAAACTCTATGTATGTTTGTTAGAAAAATATTTCCGGTATCTGAAACATTTTTTAGTTCATCCTGCAAGTGTAGGGTTACTTGAAAATCGTTATACCAGTTTTGTCCTAGAAAACCGTTATCAGGCAGAACAGGGTCTTGAAAGAAGATTTTTAAACTTTCAAAATCATTCTTGATTCGTTCAAAAACAATGACATTGGGTGTAATTAAAAGAAAGTTTTTTGCTAGTTCGGAATTTTTTTCATACAGCTTATGAAAATAGGCCCAAGCAATTATTAGACTTATGACTTTTGTTTTTCCGCTTCCGGTCGCCATTTTTATGACAAAACGAAGCCAGTCTTCAGTAAACATCTGAGGACTTACTATGCCTGTGGAATTGTAACGAATCAAATCGTATTTATCTTTTACTTTAGCGACATCATAAAGCCAAATCACTGTCTCAACAGCTTCTCTTTGTGCGAAATAGTATTTGAAATTAAAAGACACTCCATCTTTATCGTATAAAATATGTTCCTCCTTAAACCACCAGTTCAAAAGTGCTTTAGAAGTTTCACTCGCACCTTCATAATTTTTTGCTCGCCATTCTTTTACCTTTTTACGAAGTTCTGCAACAAGAGGAGGCAATAACTTTTCATATCCCTGCTCTCGCAGGTCTTCATCAGCCGGAAACCACCTAATTGCAGGATCTAGTATTTCGTATGGGTTTTTAGGGAAATTTTTGTGTAATGCCATATAGGGTAAATGAATGTTCTAAATGTGCTTATAAAATGGGATTGTCTAGTTATTTACTTTTGTCGCTGGTAAATAAACTCCTTTCATCGGCAGTTGGTAGTCGATACCGCACATTACGTTTAGCTCCAGTCCGTGGTGTAATTTTAGTAAGAAGTCCCTGTTTTACCCACCGATTAAATCTCTTAGATACTTTTACTGTATCTTCTGTAAGTAAGATTCCCCTAGCTTCGGTATTTGTAATATATTTATTTTTAATTAAATAATCAGAAACTTTATCCCATTCATTGGGAGCTTTTTCGTTTAATAAAACTACTCTTACCGCATCCTGAAGATTCGGATATGTGAAAAAAATAGGCGGATAAAGGTTCGCTGTTTTCATAGTCTGACGCATCGCTCTCACACCCTCATTTTGATCAAGATTGGGTGGATCCGGAAATTCACGCAAATGTTTTACTAATAAATCATTGCGGTATTGATGGGATCGTTCAATACCAATATTTGAAGGAGTAATATTAAATGGTAATAACCCAGGACTTTCAACCTCTATACGATCTTCAAAAATTCTTATTTCAATATCTCGTTTTGTATGATAATCACGATGAATTACTGCATTGGTTATGGCTTCTTTAACTGCACGCTCAGGAATACTATACGTTGTTCTAAATCCAGATGGCACTCGCATTCCGGCTTTCAATAATCCAAGAACATACTCATGGGCATCGGTAATCTGCTTTGCAATTGGACCATTTATATTTTTTGGAGTCCCTATCCAATTTAATGTTTCTCTAGTAATTGTTTCTCGATTTCCTTGAACTTGAAAAACTCGCACTGAACACTTTGTCTCTAAAAGGTCATTTGGAAATTCAGCAAATAATAAGACAGCAGCTCTAGTTGGTAACAAATTTTTACTGTCATCTTTCCTCGCTAGTCCTGTTTTTTCTAAAATGAATTCAATTGGTTTATCGCTAATACCTCTTTTCTGTCTCCAATCCTCGTAAAAATTAGTTTTTAGTAAATTGAAATCAACTTCTACGAGCTCTTTGTCTGACCTAGAAAATCCCTTTACATATGCAAGATGTAAAATATCTTGAGGATTTAGCATTTTATTACCTCGCTCTAGACGAATCCATACATGATTTTCATAGTGTCTAAATCCATCTCCAACTTTTGGTACGGAAAGTAGTCCAATTCTTTTACCATTCCCACCATCTATTAATTTTGGTGGCCAAATTCCAGATATTGGAGGATAAATCTTTCTAACGGATCTGCCAATTTCATCGTAAAGTTCTATATTTTCCTCTATTCCAAAAATTCTATTTAGTCCTTTAAGTGTGGTTTTCTGCGGATCATCCACTCCAAGAATTATAGTTCCGCCATCAGTATTAGCCATAGCCACAATAGATTGAAGTGTTTTATCAACTCCATCATTTCTACTGCCAAGACGCTTAAATTCCATAGTGCGAGATTCTGTGGGAATAGAAAGGATATTTTGTATTAATTCATTATTGGTCATTTTGTTTATATCTTAACATCAATTACTCTAGTAGTATCGTTGCCGAAAATATCAACTACTTTAACAGCGACCTTGTAATTTCCCTTTGGCATTTCTTTGGGTGCTGAAACAAACTCTAGAGTCCTGTTCTTTTTTGTGCGAAAACTCTGCCACTCGTTATCAAAAATATAATCTCCGGTCCAAACCTCTTCGTATTCAAGCAGATCCTGTGTTTTGCCTTTCTCAAACAAATTATCTCCATGAGTTTTCGGTACTCGTATAATTTCTTTCCGGCTAGTAAAATTATAGTCAATTGCCCAGTAGTCAATCCAGTCTCCCCATTTTTTTGTCAAAACTTCTTTTGAAACAATTTCTGTCTGTTTATCTTTACTGATTTTTACTACTTGACCATTTTCTACAACCACCTTTGATCCTCCCGGTTTCAAGGCTTCTTCAATTTCACCTGAATTATCTTGATTATAAAAAACTGAAAAGTCAGTCAATTCTATTGAAAGCTCTTTTGCATTGCCTTTACCTTTTATAATTGGTCTACACTCAACGTATGCTACATCGTAAAACTTTACTTGTCCTTTTTCTACAGCTTTTTTATCAAAAACTTCTCTCGGAATTATTTTAAAAACAATATCCATTCCTTGCTCGCTGTATTCTTTGAAATCCAATCCCATTTCATAATCAAAACCAAGCACATCAACTTTCGTAATTCCTTTTTTCCGACATTCTGTAAAAATATCTTTAACCATTTTTGAAGACACGGGCATGTTGATAGGCCCTACTGCTATCAGTCTATCTCTTTTCTTTCCTGCTAAATTTACAAAAGACTCTACCGGTTCAGCTTTATAGGCGGTAAGAATAAGTGCAATGAACTGCTTTTCTTTTTGCTGTGCTTGTTTAGCTTTTTCTTCGGCTCGCAAATCATTATTTACAGAAATATAATTTTCTCGTTCATATCTTCCGACATTTAAAATTTCAAAAGCTCTGAAATTTTTGTTTTCCTTTTTCAATTCTCTCTGTACACCAATCAATCTTTTTCTCGCTGTATGAACAGAAAATTTACCTAAATCGGAGGCAATCCATTTCCTATTTAGCTTTTCTGCAACAGCAGCAGTTGTTCCTGAACCAACAAAAAAGTCAGCAACGAGATCGCCTTCGTTAGTGGAAGTTTTAATTATTCTTGTAAGTAATTCTTCAGGTTTCTGTGTTGGGTAACCTAACAATTCAGAACCACTTTTCGTCATAAATATATCAGCCCAGAGATTTTGAACTGGTCTGCCTGGATACTCATCTAAATATTGTTTTAAGCAAGGAGTACCTTCTTTCGTGTAATAAATTCCATTTTGTTTCTCGAGTTCGTCTATCCCATCTTGGGTATATGTCCAGTGTCTGCCTTTGGCGGGTAAGAGAGACACCCCTCGAAAGATTCTTGCGGGTCCTGAACCCTTTCCTGTAATTACATTTGGATAAAAACGGCGACCATCTGGATCCTGCATTGTAAATCTCTCTTTTATATATTCTTCCGTATAAGGTTCCGTTTGTTGGTTATAAATCCTTGAAGAAGACTTACTGTAATAAAAAATTGTATCTGTAACAACCCCATATTTTTTACCGTCATTGTGGGCACCAAATCTTTGCCATACAATTTCGTTTTGAAAATTATCTTTACCAAAAATTTCATCTAGTATTAATCGCATATAACCATTAACTCTCCAATCACAATGTACATAAATACTTCCATCCTCTACAAGTAAATCATGCATAAGTTTCAATCTCTCGTACATCATAGCGATAAAACTATCTGCACCCTTGCCCCATGTATCACGAAAAGCAATTTCTTCTATCACTGATGGCTTTTTGGTAAAACTTTCTTCATCTTCTCCGTCACCGATGGTTATATCCATAGAAAAATCAGCACCGACATCGAAAGGTGGGTCGATATAAATTAGCTTTAACCCTCCCTGTGCCTCTATCTCTTTGCGAAGTGGTCCATTTTTAAGAGACGATAGAATTAGTTTATTATCTCCCCAAATTAATTTATTAGTCCAACCTGAAATCTGCCTGCCTCCTGTGTCAAAAAGCGTATCCTGATTCCCGAATTTTTCATCGCTTCTTGGCTCGTCTATTTGTTCTATCACTTGAAATGGCAACACAACATTTTCTGTCTCATTTGTTTTACCATTCCAAACAAGCTCAACCTCACGATCATCGTCAAATAGCAAAAAACGGTACTTTTCTGGTAACGGTTTTCCTGCCTCTAGGTATTTTATTACGTCTCTTTTTTCGTTATCAGATAAACTAATACTCATAGCCTAATAATGCCACAAAATAAGCCATTTTTCAACTCCTAAAACATACTAGAACTAAGATACAATCATGTATAGGGAGATAAGGAAAAGTTGTATCTAATCTATTAAATTTTTCCAAGTAAGTTTGTGCTCGCTATTTTCCATCCCATAGCTTCTTCGCTGACAATGTATTTCCATGCGAGATCTTTGATATTAATTTTCCCCTTTTTAAAATCAGTTTTTAGGAAAGATAGTGGCATCAGTAATTCTGAGGCGAATTGGTTAGCTTCAGTTTCATTCGGAGATTTTGAATTATATAAATCGAATCTAGATTCTCCACAAGAGGTATTAAATAGTAAATGGCCTATTTCGTGGGCAATAGAAAATCTTTTGCGATGCCAATTATGGTTTTCATTGTAGTGAATTTCATCTCTGCGTTTCGTTCCTGTTTCGTCTTCAATGGTTACCAGTATTCCAGACAACTTATCACTAAAATTGACCGACGAATAAACACCAAGATTATGTGTTGATTGTAGATAAGTAATTATGACCCTAAGAGAAATTGGTATTTCTTTTATTTTGCATTTTTTTATTAAGTCTCGAGCAAGATTCCTAGATGCTCCGATCCTTGCTTTTTCATTTATTTCCTCCATCTTCTCTAGTTCGATCCTTTGCCATTTCTATAATATGTAAAATTGCATCTTTATCTTTTTCTTTTAAACCAGTTTCTGCTCGCAAAGCCACTCTAACATTTAATTGTTCTTCCGGTTGGCCTATAAAGTAGCGAATATCTCTATCTAGCAGAGTAGCAATTTTTTCCAAATCTACTATAGATACTTTTCTTTCTCCAGATTCTATGTACGAAACGGTAGTGGAAGATTCGTACCCTAATTTTTCGGCTAGTTGTCTCTGAGAAAGACCCGATAGTTCTCTAGCCTTACGAATATTTCCCCCAATAAACTCATACTTTTTTTCTTCTTTTACCATATTGTTATTATATACTTCCTAAAATGTGTTGACAAGGGAGTTCATCTTTTGGTAAAATGGACTCCACAGAGTGGTAAAGGCATTGGTCGATGGTCTTTGCGTACAAACTACTTTGATTATAAGCTAAATAAACTTAAAAAATTTATAAGTAAATTTGAAGTTTTTTTAGATACTGCAGGTGAACACCGTTGGAGGCTCAAAGCGAACAATGGTGAAATCGTTGCCACCAGTGAGGGTTATACCAGACGAAGTTCCGCAATACAGTCAGCCCAAAATGTGAAGCATTGGTCCGGCTCAGCAAGTATCATTGAAATCAACTAACCATAGTATAGCAAATATTATAATATTGGGGAATACTCAAGCAAACCACTTGGGTATTTCTTTTATAAAGCAAGAACGGTTTTCACTAGTTAATCTACGCTTGCAACTCCGGTAGCCCAAATTGTAATAATTTTAGAATAATTTGTAGTGGAAATAGTTATCGTACCAGTCTTGCTTGGACTTCCAGAAAGGCGATTGAAATATATTTCGCCTGTGGTGCCACTAACCAAATTTAAGGTAACATTTGAAATATTTGCAGGTGTTACAATATTGATTATTTCATTATCTTCCGCATCGGGATTAAAAGCATTGCTTTTGAAAATTACAATTTGGTCAGGTTCAAAATACACACCATATTCTGAAGAGTTTAGAGATGCAAGAGTTTGCGAACGAGCCTTGTCTATTGAAGACAAAATATCTTGCACTCCACTTTTAAGCACTTGATTTTCTCGTGTCTTTGAAAATTGGGGAATTACAACTGAAATTATAATACCTAATACTGCCAACACCACCAGCAATTCTATAATAGTTACTCCCCGCCTGCTCAAGATGCTTCCGGGCGAGTAGGCTTTTTTGTAAAAATTAGTCATACTTCTCGGTTCTTTGTCTGATTGTTTTCAAAGCAACAATTAGAATACTGATTACGACATAAAGAATACTTACCCATTTGAATATCTGTTCAGGATACGGGGAGAAATAATCACCGGATGCGGGGTCTGGGTAAAAAATAAAAAGCAGTATTGCGAGAGGTAAAAACCAAATTGCGAATTTTTTCCATGCGGAGAAAGCTTGTTGCGTAAAAATTAGTATAAAGAATATAAATGCTAACGCAGGCATGCCGTAGTATAAGGCAAATGATCGAGTGGTGAGGTTGTAACAAAAGATACTATTTCCGCAATCATAGAACTTCAACAAAAAAACACCTATTCCCCAACCAACTAAAGAGATAACTAGTAAACCGAAAGTGATTTTTTTTGTATTCATGTTTTTTATATCACACCTTGAATTTGACTAAGAAGATCAATAAGTGCCTGTGCGTCGCTATCGGCTATCTTCCCTTTATCAGCTTTCTTCACTATACTTTTTGATAAGTTTGACAGAGTTTTAACGAGCTGTTGTTTCTTTTCAAGCATCCCAACACGTTTTAAGAGATCATTTTTAAGATTTTGTTTGATATTAAGCGATTGTATTTTTACTTTAAGGTCAGTTAAGATACCGGAATCAAGAGAAATATCTTCTGCTTGCGATTCAAGAATATCAAGTAAGTTTGCGAGTTCCGTGGCATCAGCGGTATTTATCTTTCCTTTCATTTCCTGTTTTGATATTTTCTTTTGCAGATTGGCAAGTATTTTAACATTCTTTTGTTTTTTATTATCAATCTTCTTTTCTAGGTTTAATATTTGCTTTAGAAGATTTTGTTTTAGTTTATCTTTAATAGCAAGTGTATAAATTTTTTCTTTAATAAGTATAATGAGTTCATTAAGAGATAATTCAGTATTATCCGCAGAGATTGTACTATCTGTTACGCCATCACCATTTGCATCAAGTGCTATTACGGTATTTTCAGGAGTAGAACTTTGCACTGTGAAAGTTGCGACAGTATTTGGTGTTGTTGGAATGTCGGTGTATGAGACTATTGGAGTTGTTGTGTCAGCAATAAAGTTTTCAATTGTCACGGTAGTTGGTCCATTGCCGGTTCCTTTGTAAATAAAGTTATAGTTACCATCTTTTGGCAGAAAGATATTTTGACTTTCACTTGTATAGGAGAACACACTCCCCGGAATATCTTCTTTAATGGAGAGAACATCAGCTGAAAGGTCTTGGTTCGGATCAATACCGGTAAAATTTCCAAACTGGTCATATACGCCGAGGATAACGGGAGAATGAGTGCCAACAATAAGTTGATCATCTAAATCTGTTACTTGTGGTTTTGTTTTTGTTATAAAATTAGACTCCGCCGTAGTTTGATCTTTTATAACAGACATCAAAAGAGTCTGAACTGGACCAGAACTCAATAAATCTCTGTGCTGGGTAGTAATATTCTCATTTTTTCTATATTTCCCAATGTCAAAAAAATATGTTTCATCGGCAACCGACGAAATTGCACTTGGATAAACAACGGTTCTATCACCTTCAACAGTAAATTTTGTCTCATAATTTGGATACCCGTGATACATTTTATACTCAACGGCTTTCGTCGTCGGACTGCCCCATCCTGCAACTTGTACAACACGAATATTTTCCGGAAGTTGATAACTATCGTACATATTATGAAAACTAATAGCATCTGTCATAAGTTCAGGTCTTAATACTTCGGGATCTTTTAATTCAGTTTCTGCTGGTTTAGTACGTGTTACGCCTGTCCCGGTAATAAATGAAAGGAAACTAGGAAAAGTGTTTATTGTTGTTCCCCAGAAATCCCGCCATGTTTGTGTAAATGGAGCACTTTCATTAAATATGAAAACTGGATCTGACACTTCAGTAAAATAGCGAGGAGAAGGAAGTAAATTGTAAGCACTCGGCATATTTTGTGCTATCCTGCGTATACCTATAGGATTAACTATAAATCCAGCGGCAATACCTTCACTGTCTCCATGAAGTATGGCAGCTATCGCCTGCGGTGTGCCAAGTTGTGGTGTACCAACCATTACGAAAGAATCTATTAAGCTATCTTTTCCTTCATCACTGAGTTTTTTAATTATTGCTTTCCCCAATAAACCTCCCATAGAGTGAGTAACGATGGTTATCTTGCCAGTTTTTGACTTAGCCGCAAGCTTTTCAATTTCACCTATAACATCAAGTGTCTCGGTTTTTGTTTTGATGCCATTATTCAATATTTTCTCCGGTGAAAATCTCCAATCATAAGCAAGTGGCAACCATTCTTCCATTGTCTCATCCAAAACAAGATTATTCATAAAACTTGAGAATGGAGCATATATCGGAGTGCCTTTAAATGTATTCAAGATGCCGACAGTGTGAATGTCGTTTACACTTTCACCATCTTGTGTCAGAGCAAGTTGAGATATGTCATTACTAAAGAAAGTGGGCGGCCAAAGTGTGTCAGAACCCTTCTCAAGGACACTTCCCTTGATTCCAGGCAGGAAAAGAACACTGGAACAACATGGTGGTGGAGGTAGGAGTGGATCGGTTAAAAGCCAAGGTGAAAATAAAATTCCATCGGAAACTTTATTACCTAAACCACTTGGATTTGTAGCATGATAAGGCCCCGTAGGTGAACCCCAGAAATTATTTTTGGCATCCACAACAACTGCGTGAAAAGTGCTGTTATAGACGTTAAAAAATCCATAATTCAAGTTATTTATTATGGAATTATTTTTTATGATATCATCGCAGTAAAAAGAATAAATACCATATTTATTATTTTCTATTTTCGTATTAGTTACATCAATAGCACTACGAGAATATGAGGAAGAACCATAATTACAATTTATACCGGAATCACTGAAGCCACTTATTTCTGAATTTTTAAGTTTTAATCTACTGTTCTGTGATACAGAAATGCCATATTTAGTACCATTCTTTAAAGAAACATTTTCTAATTCTGCTGATGAATATATGTTGGGGAAATTTTGATAGTTAGAATTTTGATGAACCGTAATAGCAGATTCAAAAACGTTTTCTATTACTATATTAGAACCATTTACATGACTATTTTGTAAAATAATCAGTCCTATGCCTGCATTTGTAATATTTATATTTTTTATTGTCGTATCAGATTCTACTATCAGAATACCCCTAGAACTATGATCTATCTCGATATTCTCAACCAACGAATTTGAACTGTAACTAAATTGCAAACCTGTATAGGCATATTTTTCTACAATATATTTAAAAGTACTTGGAGATGATGTCTGGGTAAAAATGATAGACCAAGTATTATATAAATTACCGTCACCCGTATCACCACCATAAGAATCGTCGTAGATTGAGGTAAAAACTATTTTATTGTCTGAAACACCCTCGGCTAAAAGCTTTCCATCAATCCACAGAATCTTATCTTGGGAAAATTTAACAACAACTCCAGGATTAATAGTTAGAGTGATTCCTGAAGCCACATGTGTATCATTTTGTACAATATAGGGGCTTTGACCCTGTGTCCATGTTGTATCTGCGGTAATATCAGTAGTAATAATAGTAGAAGCAAAAACTTTCGGGGTAAAAGAAAAAATGCTGACAAAAATAAACAGAACAAAGAAAAAACGTAATTTTTGTGGGTACATTTAATTAAAGATTATTTATATAACCCTATTATATATCATCGTGAAAGAGTTTAGAAAATAATGTGTGGAAAACTAAAAATTTACCTAAAAAACAACTACTGTATCTTGTTAGCCAACCTAAAGCCATAATCTGCCCCTAGCGAGGTGCTGGCGGTACGGAATGAAGTATCCTCCCCTTTTGATTACGACTTAATATCATCCGCTCATAGCGAGGGGGCGGAAGCATGATCGTAAATTCAAAAGGTATTAGTTTAGTAGAATAGTCATTTGTCTCATGTCGTATAGAGCTCTGACTATGCCAACTGAAAGTTTAGACATACTGAAATGAATATACCAGAATAAATAGAAAAAATCACTAACTGAAATTAATAACAAAACTATACATCCCCATGCCACAAACTCCTTGTAATGGTTCTCTGGCTTTTGGAGTCCCCAAATCAATTTCTGTTTCTCCAGTTTGGGGTAAAATCTTTTGAAAACCGATTGAACGAATTACAAGTGATGCTGAACAATCGTAGGTGCCGTCTGTTTTGATAATAAGCTTAGTTGGAATATCCGCTTTGGCGCTGGAAGTCCTCGGAGAGTATCCACCTTTAGCGTCAATGGTAATATATTGGACGCCGTTTTTTATTTCAACATTCTGCACTGACGTTTTTTCTCCACCAGCAAAAATAACACCTAGGGCAACAACAAGACTGAATATAACAATGATTAAAACTACTTTGTGCATACTGTTATTATATATTAAATAATGGATTTATAATTCCAAGTCCTGCCAGCCCAGAGAGTAATGCAAATATTCCGAGACCTATCACAACCACTCCGGCAGATTTAAAAAAGAGTGGCGCGTGTTTCCCGTGGGCGAAAGATGCCGAACCAAAGGAGAGAAAAGCAAGCATTGGCAAAGTACCCAGAGCGAAGGCGAACATAATCAAAAAGCCGGACATAAATGAGCCGCTTGAAAATGCCACTACTTGCATTGATTGAGTAAATCCGCAGGGCAAAAAGAATGTTCCGAATCCTATAACAAGCGGAGTAAAGGTTTTATGTTCTATTTTTCTAAAAAAATTGAAAATATTAGACGGGAGGGTAACTTTATGTTTTTTAAATACTCCCACTAAATTTAGCCCCAGCAAGAGCATTACCAGAGATGCGACAAGTCCTAGTATGGCTGTAAAGGTAAAATTAATACCTATCGCGTTACCGACTAATCCAAGAACTCCACCCAAGAGAGCAAAGCTGACTAATCTTCCTATATGAAAAAGCAGAAAAGTTTTAGTATCGCTAACATTGTCTTGTGAAATTTTAGCCGAAAGCGAGAGGACCAACCCGCCGACTATTGCCAAACAGCTTGAAACGGAGGCGATAAGTCCAATGATGAAGCTTGTTGTGGGTGTTGCCTGCCCTCCGATGCCGATATTGAGGATGCCTGATTTTTGCAGTATAAAAAAGAGTACCAAAAATGCTAAACCAATTGGTATGGCTTTCCAAATAATTTCCTTGCCACCAGTCGTTAGGCCTTGCCTAACGACACTAAGTGTGTAGCCGTTTGGTTTTATTTTACTTGTCAGCGCCTCGGCCAGTTCTTCAATACTTTGTTCACTATCAGTTTCAACTTCTACTGTTTCTTTTTTTAAATTTACTTCTGCATTTTTAATAAATACCTGCTCTTTCAAAACATCTTCAATAAGAATTTTACATGCCGCGCAATGAGTACCGGTTACATGGAATGTGTATTTATTCATAATGAAACTATTTTTAAAAACAGTTTTTATTTATTAATCTGTTTGTAAAGCCAGATGCCAAGCAGAACGAGATCAACCAAAACAATAAATCCTAAAATTACACCCCATCCCCCTCCCATCATTCCGCTATATCCATAATATCCCATCATATAATTATTTTTTAATTATTACTTATAATAATTTCGACCTTTATAATTTTTTATTAGTTAAATTCCAGATGTTTTTGAACTAATTACTTAGCAAATGGTTCTGGTGAATTGTTTTTATTTCGACTTATAAATTCTAATATTTTTGCTTCATTATATTCTTGCATTTTTTCTAACCTTGTCCAAGATGCCAATATTATTTTGGTGTCATTTGCCTCTCTAGGAGAAAGTATAACACTTTGCGCATTGGCTTTAGCTATCTTTTTTAAATTTTCAAGCGTACCTTCGTCTATATCTTTATAAGAAATCCATATACCGCCATGCTCAAGATTATGCACTGCTTGTTCGTCAATTAACGGCCTGTTGTAAACTCCCCAACTTGCTGGGTTCAACCAGTGCCAACCAGAAGTTGGGGGATTAGAATTATAAGCTGGATGAGGTTCATTTGGTTTAATGTGTGTTTGGCCTTGATTTTCAAATACTTGCCCAATTGGGCCTAAGTTTTCTGTGTTGGTAATTGCTTTATACCGACTAAGCTTTTTGTCTTGGTTTAAAGACCAAAATACCAGAAACCCAACCGCTAGAAATGATATTGCTATAATTATAGTAAATTTTTTCATAATTTTTTACTTTTTATTCTAAGCGAATTAGCGACCACAGACACCGAAGACATGGCCATGGCGAATCCTGCAAATACTGGTGAAAGTAGCCAACCGAAAAATGGATAGAAAATTCCTGATGCCAATGGAATACCGACAATGTTGTAAATAAACGCCCAGAAAAGATTCTGCTTTATTCCACGCATAGTTATTTTGGAAAGTTTAATCGCCTTAACCAGCTTCGAAATATCTCCATGGAGAAGTGTAATACCAGCTGTCTCAATAGCCACATCCGTGCCTGTGGCCATAGCAATACCCACATCTGCTTGAGCCAGAGCTGGTGCATCATTTACGCCATCGCCGGCCATCGCCACAATTCTGCCTTGCGACTGAAGTTCCTTTATCTTTTCTAATTTATCTTGCGGTAATAAATGGGCTACCACATCATCAATACCAACGAGAGATGCAATATATTTAGCTGTTTTCTCATCATCCCCCGTAAGCATGACAACTTTAATTCCAAGCTTATGAAGATCGCTAACAGCTTGTTTGGATTCAGTTTTTACTTCATCAGCTACCATGACAAAACCCAAAATAGAACTACTGTCTTTTTCTTTCATAGCGATAATAACAGGGGTCTTGCCTTGTGCCGTGTATTGTTCTAATTTTGAATTATCAAATGCAATTCCAAGATCTTGTACAAGCTTAGCATTCCCGACAAAATATTCTATGCCACCGATTGTTCCTTTCAATCCTTTACCTTTTATGATTTCAAAATTTGAAACATCTACTATATTTATATTTTTCTCTTGTGCATAACTAACAATGGCATGAGCAATTGGATGCTCCGATTTTTTCTCCAGCGATGCAAGAATTGATATAAATTCTTCATCTTTTAAATTTGAAAAGTTTTGAATATCAACAAGAGTGGGCTTGCCGATAGTAATAGTGCCTGTTTTGTCAACGACAATAGTATCGACTTTATGAAGTTTTTCCAGCGTTGCCGCATCTTTGATTAAAATTCCTTCTCTGGCGCCTTTGCCTACTCCCACAATAATAGCGGTTGGGGTAGCGAGTCCAAGAGCGCAAGGGCAAGCTATAACTAAGATGCTAACAAAAGAAACTAGGCCAAAAGAAAGTGCTTGTGAAAACCCAAGTGAGGGAGCGAATAAAAGCCATACTCCTAGAGTTACAAAGGCTATAACAAGTACTGTTGGCACAAAGACACTTGAAATCTTATCAGCCAAAGCTTGTATCGGTGCACGACTATCTTGCGCCTCTTCAACCATTTTTATAATGTGAGCAAGCAATGTTTCGGAACCAACTTTTGTTGCTTTGAAAGTAAATGACCCGCTAGTATTAATCGTGCCTGCCACAATACTATCTCCGATTTTCTTTTGAGCTGGCATCGGCTCGCCTGTAACCATGGACTCATCAACAAATGATGATCCATCGGTTATCGTTCCGTCAACAGGAATCTTTGCTCCTGGTTTTACAATAATCAGATCCCC
This sequence comes from Candidatus Nomurabacteria bacterium RIFCSPHIGHO2_02_40_30, assembly GCA_001785445.1. Classification (GTDB taxonomy): domain Bacteria; phylum Patescibacteriota; class Minisyncoccia; order Phycocordibacterales; family UBA9973; genus UBA9973. Next base: position 49,901 of record MFTV01000005.1, read on the forward strand.
ATGCGCTACTTGGTCAACTGGAATTTCAATTTCTTTTCCGGCACGAATCACTAGGGCTGTTTTGGCTTGCAAGTTTAAAAGCTTCTCAATAGCGTCACCAGTTTTTAATTTTGACCTAGCTTCCAGATATTTACCAAGCGCTATAAAAGTTATGACAATAATAGTGACATCATAATAAGTTGCATCTACGTTTATAAAAGGTTTTAAAACATCTTCAAATGCAGTTACAGCAAAACTATATAGATAGGCTGCGACTGTGCCAATGCCAATCAAGGAATCCATGTTCGCTTTGCCATAGCGAAGAAACCTATAAAAACCAAGAAGATACGGTTTCCCCACTACAAAGAGAATATATGTAGCCATGAGAGGCAAGAGGTGGTGGAAAAACTCCTTTATCGTAAAACTCATCGAAGAAGCAAGATTATACTCTGCCAAGATATCCCAACCCATCACAAAAATACTGAATACGGCAAGCGGAATCGCAGACATCACTTTTATTTTCATCTCCTTGATTTCAGCAAGTTTTTCTTGTTTTGACTGATTTAGCCCAAGATGTTCGGCATGTTCATCCTCGCTCATCCCCATTTCTTTTGCATACATATTCATATTATGCATTTGAGGCACAATTAGTGAATATCCAAGTGGCTCTAATTTTTGATTAAAAGATTCCGGATTTGTTTTATTCTGGTCAAAAGATATTTTTGCATTTTCTGTACCATTATTAACTGCAATACTTTCTACCCCGTCAATTTTTTTAACAGTTCTCTCAATAATACTGGCGCAAGAGGCGCAATGCATTCCTTTTATTTTGTATGTTTCTTTTTTCATATTTTATTTAACTTTATTTTCTTTTTAGTTGATAAACTTTTAGAATCTCTTTGGTGGCCTTGTCTGTCTGCCCGCTCTTAATCTGGTTAACCACGCAGTGTCCTAAATGCCCCTCTAAAAGAGAGTCTTCTATACTTGATAGCCCTTGCTTGATGGCTGAAGTTTGAGTAATAATATCAATGCAATATGCATTTTTATCAACCATTTTCTGTATGCCCCGCACTTGGCCTTCTATAATTTTCAGCCTTCGTGCAAGCTTTTGTTTATTTGTATGCATAGCTATAGTATATACCCCCTAGGGGGTATTGTCAAGCATTTTTAACTAGCTTTTTTGCGCAGCCAAATCAGGTTTAAAATCACTTCAGGGTTGCTGTTCTTCTCGTTCAATTTTTTCAATATATTCTACTTCCCTTCCGATACGTTTAGAAATATCATCTAGATCTCTAAGTAGCTGGGCCTCTTTCTCCCTCTCTTGGTCTGAAAAAGTTTCAACTGATTTTGCCCTATGTAAGACGATAAGTTCGTCTGCGATATCTCGCTGTAACACTGCAAAGCCAATACGAATTGATTCCTCCACTTTTTTTATTTCTTCTTTAAACCCTTGATGTTTTTTGCGACCGTGATAAAGGTGAAAAAGAATAAAAATGACAAGTCCTGTTATTCCCAACAACAAAATCACAACCATAAAAAGATATATAGTTTCGTAACTTAAACGGTTTGAGCCAAATTCTATCGCAGTTCTTTTGACTGTCATTTTGTTTTGGGGGCTTGGGGGGCTTAACTGTTCTCCGTGTTTGCCTTGAGTCCATAAAAGATAGTCTCCCGGTGATAAAAATACAGTATGACGATAAAACCAATCTCCGCGTGTGTTTGGTACGACATTTTCACTAATAGTCTCGCCAGTGAGTAAATTTTGCAAATATATAACGACCGCATCGTTAGTAATGTCAGCTATGCCCCCCACATAAAATATATCTTTATTTGATATGTCTTTTGAAACAGTACTAATAATAGGTGGAGAGAGTTCCGGATTTTCCGCATGTAAAGTACCGCCAAACAAAGTTGTAGATAAGAGCGCAAACAAAAGAACCAATACTTTGAAACCGTACTTTTTGCGATAATTTTTTAACTCCTCAAGTTTACGCTTAACTTCTTCAGGCAATTTTTTTTCTTTTTCTATCGCATGTACAATCTGACGCCAGTTCAAGACTTTATACGCCAGGAAGATGAGTACCAGCAGTAGCAAAATACCAACAAACCAAACTAGCAACCATGGCACGATAAATAAATCCTTGATAACAATCCCATGATCTCCAATAAATTTAAAAATGGAAGTCGTGACAACAATACGTTCTGTAACTTCCCTGTAATTGTTAGCTCTATCGTATGCTCTCACAAATACGTCGTAAGAACCGAGAGCAAGAGAAGCAGGAATAGAAGGACTCGTAGTTTCAACAAAAAAATTTATATCATTCGGGTGGCTGGCAATAGCCTCAGTTGAAATTGGTTCTAGTTTTATTTCATAGTGATCTAGACCGGAATGCGCATCAGTCGTGGTAAATTGAATTATTGGTTGTGCGCTTGTTGTGCGTTTCGAAGGCAATATTTCAATGGGAAAATCAGCTGGCATACTAGTATCAATCTTTACGGCAAAGTGAGTCACCCCGCTCCAAATTCCGTCCCGTAACGCTTTAATATGAAAATAATGAATACCATCACTTAAGTTGCTATATGAAACCAATTGTCTGTTTCCTTCTCCAATATTGTCGGGAACGGTGATAGGGTCCTTGTTTAAAACATAACTAAAACTTTCTACGCCGGAAGTTTCATTGGTAAAACGTAATACGGCATTGTTGTCTGAATACCAAGCTGACTGATTAGGATGGGTTGGAGAAACTACGGCTGGACCTTCGGGTGGAGGAAGTTTAAGCTGATAAACAATGTTTTGACTTTGAAGAATATCCTCCGTAGCCAACCCGTCATTTAAAAATATTTTTGATCCGCTTAAAAACTTAATAAGCGCATCGCCAACCGATTTAACTCTAAAAGTTACGGTGGTAAGAATCCCTTTTGAAACAATAAGACCGCCAGGAATACCGCCCTCTAGGTTTATTGTTCCCGCAATGTTATTAAACTTTGGCGGAACAGTCCAAACATCAACAACAGACGAGCCGGTAGAAGGAGAAACTACTTGCAGTTTATCCGGCGGAAAACTTAAAAAAACTTGCAGAGCATTTACAGACTTTCCTTCTGTATCTAACAACACCGATACACTAAAAGTATTTCCGACAGAAAAAACTCCGGAATCTGGATTTAAAAACACAGAAGAGGCCAAGCTTGCTTTAGGCAAAAAAACTAAATATAATAAAAATATAATAAAAATATAACGCTTCATAAATTCTATTTTCTGTTATTATACACCTTAAAAACAATAAACACTAAAATAAAAACGAAAAAGAGCACTATCAGCACTTTTTTACAAAGCTCTAGAAAATAAAAAATGGATTTAATGTTTTCCAGACCAGTGTTATTTGCGACTTTAAACTCTATGCTCCAAGCGCCATTGGGGTACAAAACTGGATTAACAACATCTTGCCAAGAAGAAAACGTCCACCATTTCTTAGTTCTCATTTGAGTTTGTTTAATTCCAGATTCTGCGTCAGTGGCGTAAAAAACTATTAAAGAAGAACCCTCAACTGGACTTTGAGCCTTTTCTACAAAGAGCTCTGGAATAGATTTATCAGAATTAAAAGGTGTTTGACTGTGCGAGGAAACAGGCAAAGAAATTATTTCTTTATTTTCTTTTACTGAAATTGTGTACGCAGAAATATCGACGGGAATCTTGGTCCCCTTTCCATCAGCCATATATATATTGCTTTTTGCAAGAGAAAGCTTGTATTGCCCGCTACTTTGCGCTCTAAAAGAAAGACTCATTATTAAACCCCCTTTACCCACAAAAGATCGAAAAAGTCCGCCTGTCAAACCAATATTGCCATTGGAAAGCACCTTGGGTGTAGTCTGCCAAATATCTACTATAGAACCTGTATTATCAAAACTTAAAAATTTTAACTTATCTTTTGGGTAAAAAATTTCTAAATCAACTGCATTTATAGGTTTATCTGTATCAATAAAAACATTAACTACAAAATCTGATAGGAATATCGAAGACTCAATAGGTCCTTCAAAGTAAATACTGGGATTATCTGTGGCTAAGGCTGTTTGGCCTGCCAATAGAAAAAAGAGAAGTATAAATAAAAATTTACTAATTTGAAACTTTTTCTTCATAATGATAAATTAAAGTAAAAGATTCCAATAATAAAACATAATGGAAACATCTTTAAAATCTATGACGCCGTCTTTTTTTAAATCATAACTATCTATGCTAGATCCAGACTTCCCATAATAGTAAAGTAAAACACTCAAATCCAAAATATTTACTTTATTATCATTGTTGAAATCAGCTATAGCGAGAATTTGTTTTTTTTCTTTTTCAGTTACAATAATTATATTATTTTGTCCACCACCACTACCAACTGACGAAGTATCACTAACTGACGTGGATGCGCAGACTTTTCGAGTATAAGTACTACTGTCACCCACATGAGCATTGGTTGGGGTTTGTGATATAGAAGCCACTGTCGTGTCAAAACCGCTACAGTTGCTATTTTGATAACCTAAGGTTACAGTGCCGGAAGATACAGAAAGACAAGCATTATTGCCATTGTAAGCTGCGGTTGACTCTGTGTTTTCTTCTACATGAGCGTTGGTTGTCCCCGAGAGCCGGAGCACAGTGGCAAAAGTACCAGTGCAAGAATTTGAAAGTCCAGATACGCCACTACAACAAACTAGTTGAGAATAATTACTTTGACTGGGAAGCTCGGCGTGAGAGTTTGCTGTGCTTGCCATTCGCAAAACCACCACATCTGGACTAGCGCAAGTGGCACTAACAGAACAAGAAAGAGCGGCAAAAGCTTCCGGTGTGAAAAGGAAATTCAAAAAAATAAAAACAGAAAAATAAGAAATCTTCGAAACGACTCCAACAAACACAATCTTTTTACAAAGACTATTATATATCATTTTTTTATTTTTTATATTGAGGTATACACCTATATTATATCATAAAACCAAAAACGTCTGGTATTTAAATGAGATGTTTTTAACAATACTTTCGATGACGCAGTGTGTTTATAAAAAATTGACACTAGGAATTGTTTTGTATAGTATAATACATATAGTACTTGTACGATTTTATGCTTGATTTATTATTAACTGTTAACTAAGTTTAAATTAAAAAATTTATGACAAACAAAAAGGCTTTTCTGATAGTAACTCTCTTAGTCGGCATCGTACTGGTTGGGCAATGGCTACCACTATTATCAGCATCAGCATCAGAAACTTTCACCCTCACCCTCCAAGATGGCCTCTCTGGCTACACTGGCACGACTGACACTCATATCAACAACTGGTCAAAGACCACTAACTATGGTCCTGCTACCATCTTGGCTTTATATCCTTACGGAAACGTTAAACCTATCATTCGCTTTGACCTTTCTGCTATTCCAGCTGATGCTGTAGTCAATTCTGCCACATTGAGCATGTACGCTTCATCTTGGGGTAGCAATAGTGGTAGCAACAAAAATACCATCTATCGGGTTTTGGACAAAAGTTGGATTGAATCCCAAGCCAACTGGAATATCTACAGTGCTGGTAACAATTGGACCACAGCAGGTCTTGGTTATGGCACTGATATAGCTTCCAGTCCGACAGCTACGATAGTTACAGGTTATGCTCCAGCAGGACCAATGTGGGTAGATCTCAATGTGGCTACTCTTGTCCAAAATTGGGTGAATGGAACTTATCCTAACTATGGTGTGACATATTCGAATAATAGTGGAAGTGGTGGTGGTGGACCCACTCCCCAGTTTTACTCTTCCGAATACACCACAGATATTACCTTACGACCAAAACTTGTTATTAATTATACCGTGCCGGGAGAGCCCGATACTGAAGCTCCCTCTATACCAGCTAATCTTTCAGCAACTCCTGTTTCTATCTCCCAAATTAATCTCACGTGGAACATTTCTATCGATAATGTAGGCGTCACTGGCTATCGTATCTATCGAGACGGCAATCAGA
>MFTV01000006.1 GCA_001785445.1 Candidatus Nomurabacteria bacterium RIFCSPHIGHO2_02_40_30
TGCTTTTTGTTTTCGCGGGGGTGGTTTTTTCTAAAATGGAAAGGACATTTTTCTTTTTGGGGTTCTGCCCTCCAAGTATTCGGGCAGTGTGGCGGGGCTTCAATGCGGACTCGGATGGCAGGGCAAAAAAGAATGGTGGCTGACCCCATTTAGTTCCATTTAGTAAGCCCATTTAGCAAATTTATTTCCGGACTTGATCTTCGACGCGCTCTCGCGATCGTACTTGGCGAATTGTCTCCATAAACTGTTCATCCACATCGCCAGTAATATATTCGCCGTTAAAATACGGCATGGAAAGACGGCTGATATGATGTTCGCCGCGGCGCATGATAGCCTCCGAAAGATCTTCGACGGTTTGAAACATCAAAATGTCAGCACCGATAAATTTGCAGACTTCCTCGTCTGACAAACGCGCCGAAATCAGTTCTTCTCTGGTTGGAATATCAATACCGTAAAAATCTGGGTATAGAAGCGGCGGACACATGGAAAGAAAATACACTTTTTTCGCGCCGGCCTCCCGTACCATTCGTATTACTTCGTGGCTGGTCGTACCACGGACGATGGAGTCATCAACAATCACGACATCTTTTCCAGCTAATTCTGTAATTTGCGGCGATAGCTTCCTCCGAACCGCGTTCTGACGCGTTTCCGAACCCGGCATGATAAAAGTACGTCCTATGAACGCATTTTTATAAATCGCCTCAGAATAGCGGACGCCAATTTCGTGCGCAAATGCAAGCGCAATCGGATTAGAGGTGAATGGAACCGGTACTACTAGGTCGGGTGTTATATCGGGATGAAGCTTTTTCCAGTTCTTCGCCATATTTTGCCCCATTCGCAACCTAGCACGATATACGCTTACCTGATTGATGAGCGCATCGGCCCGGGCGAAATAAATATATTCAAACGCGTCGGGAGTAAATTCAGCGCTAGCAAGTTTTTTCGAGTGCAGCTTCCCGTCCATATCAACAAACATCACTTCACCGGGGCCGACATCGCCGACGAGAGAAAATCCAAGCAACGTGTACATCGTATTTTCAGAAGAGAAAATATATTCCTTTTGTCCGTCAATATTCTGACGGACCCCGTAAACAAGCGGCCGGATTCCATGGGGATCGCGAAAAGCAAACAAACCCTTGCCAGCGATGATGCCTACGACCGAATAAGCTCCGTTAACCCGTTTAAATACATTTTTTACTGCGGCGCTTAATGCAGTAAAGAAGTCAGGATGTCCCGAGGCTTTGCGCAATTCCGTTGCCAATATGCCCAATAAAGCTTCTGTATCTGAATCAGAATTGCAGTGGAAATGTTCGTTTTCTTGCAGTTCGCGGCGAAGTTGTTGATAATTAGTAAGATTTCCATTATGGATAAGCGCGATGCCATAGGGAGAATTAACAAGAAACGGCTGGGCATTGCCAAGATTAAAAGCCGAACCGGTAGTTGCGTACCGCGTGTGCGCGATTCCAATCGTACCGTGAAGATTCGCAAGCGATTCTTTGTCAAAAGCCTCTCGGACAAAACCTTTGCCGCGAGCGATATTAAATCTACCATTAAAGGTAACAATTCCTGCGGCATCTTGGCCGCGATGCTGCAAATTAATCAAACCCTCATAGAGTTCGCTGGTGACAGGTTTTTTAGAAATAATCCCGAGAATTCCACACATAGAGACAGTATATAGTTAAAACGCGAAGAAATCAATTGAAAAAGGGAACAGCCTATACCCATCGTTGTGTTCTTTCTGTATTTGTGATATCATAAATAATGATCAGTGGCTAGTGAGTAGAGGTTTACATAAAAATGAAAATACTAAAATTCAACGAAGTTGGAGCCGAAAAAAGCAAGGATGGTAGATTTATCTATAGGTATTTCGATGAACCTATCACAAGAGAGGGTGACAATCTCGTCATAATACCAGTAACAATACCGAGTGGAGTTGTTGAACAAGAACATTACCACGAAAAAGTTAACGAATTTATTTTCTTTTTGACAAAAGGTATATCAAGGGTTAATGGGAAAGATTATGATATGCATCCTTATGATATCCTCATCCTAGATACAAAAGAAAGACATCAAATTATTGCGAAAGATGCAGATGTAAAGGTTCTAGTTATTAAAAAGGGAATTATTGATAAAGTAAATTGCTAATGACATCAATAAATGAAATGAAAAAAAGCGGTCACAAACTTTTCATTTCAGGTCCAGTAAATCTCGATGATAATATCAGGGAGTCAATTTACAATTCACCAGATATTGGTCATCGTGAACTAGAATTTGTAGAACTTTTGAAGGGTATTAGAGAAAAATTATTGATAGTCTTTAAAGCAAATAAAGAGGAATATTCTGTCCTGATTTTTACAGGAAGCGGTACCAGTGCGATGGAGGCCGTCATGGCCGCCAATGTGCATGAAGGAAAAAAAGCTCTAATTGTCAGCAATGGAGAATTTGGAGAAAGATTTGCAGAAATAGCAGATATACATCACATCAAATACAAGCACTTGAAATATCAGTGGGGGGAGCCTGTCCAATTGGATGACATAGACAAAATTCTAAAAAATGATTCAGACATCGAAACTGTAGTAATGACATACCACGAAACAAGTATCGCAATACTAAATCCAGTTAAAGAAATCGGCAAATTGGCAAAAAGATATAATAAATTTTTCATTGTTGACTGCATAAGCGCTGTCGGAGGTGAGCCTCTGGATGTAGTAAAATACAATATTGATTTTGCAATCGGCTCAAGCGCAAAAGCGCTTCAATCAATGCCTGTTCTGGGAATCGTCTGCGCGAGGAAATCAGCGATCAAAGCCATCTCAGACATAAAGCCGAGGTGTTACTATCTAGATCTTCTCAAACATTATCGGTATGAAGAAGAGCTAAACCAAACACCCTATACACCAGCAGTACCCCTTTTTTTTGCTCTAAACCAATCTCTTGACAATATACTTGAGGAGAGCATTAAAGGTAGATTGCGACGATACGAAAAAAATGCAAATTATTTGAGAAAAGGCTTAAAAAAAATGGGACTCATTTTTTTTCTTCCAGAAAAATACCACTCAAGAATGGTTGTTTATGCGATGCTTCCTGAAAATATTAGCTACGAACCTTTGCACAAAAAACTAAGGGAGAGTGGATTTATTATATATGCAGGAAAAGGGCACTTAGATAATAGAGCTATACATATTGCAAATATTGGTAATATCAACAAAAAAGATATAGATAATTTCCTTTTTCACCTAGAAAAGGCTATAAATGAAACTAAAATTAAATCAATCAAGGCCAGGTAGAGAACTTATAAGTTCCGAGCTAATCGATCTGATTGTTAAAAACAATGCAGATATCATCAATGCGTTGCTAGAATCAGCAATATATCCGAATGCAGGTGAAATTCTGATTAAAACCGGAAATAAAAGGATTTCTATTGTCAGTGAGTGGAAAATTAAATCATTTGTAAATAGTGGGGGGTCACTCGCAAATGTACGGCTTTTTGAGAAGCAAATATCAACAAACCATGAAAAAAGGGGTGAGAAAGATAACAATAGTTATATCATTAAATTCGACACATCTCGTAATAAAGATAAACTTGCAAGGGAAATCTCTTGGATATTAAACCTAGACAAAGATACATTAAAGCTATTTCCGGAGCTAGTATATTATAATTTAGATTTCAATACCCCCTTTTATATCACTCCTTTCTATAAAAAATATACACCACTTAATATACTTTTGAGTAATAAAATAATTAGCAAAAATAAGATAGATAGTATATTGAGTGAGCTCCTAGACCTTGTATTTAATAATATTTATACGAAAAAGGGTAGAGGTGAGATAAAAGACCAACTCAAGCACTACCATCTAGACAGAGTCGAAAATAGATTAGAGGAAACAATGCTTCATTGCCCACAATTTAAAAAGCTAATAGAGGCAGAAAAGCTGAAAATAAATGGTGTTGAGTATGAAAATGTCGCCCCGATTATTAAAAAAATAAAAAAAGATAAAAGGATATTAGAGAAATTGAAGCTGAGAACGTCAAATCTAACACACGGGGATCTGCATTTTGGAAATATCCTGTATTCGAAGGAAAAGGAAGATCTTAGATTCAAATTAATAGATCCAGGTGCACACGAAGCATCAAATTTCACATATGATATTGGGAAGCTATATCATTCATTTTATGGTTTATATGACACCATATATCTCAATAGATTTGAACTGAAAGAAAAAAGTGATACTTTAATAGATATAACGTTAGACATTGAGACTAATCAAAATTACAATTATATCAAAAAGAATTTTAAGAATATTCTGGAAAATAAGAAATTTAAATTACTGGAACAAGAGCCTGATTGGGAACTCAAATCTCTCTTTGCTCAAGCTTGTCATTTTTGCAGCATGATGCCTTTCCATATTAAGGATGTGGCTAAAGCAAAGGCCATTTATCTACAGGGTGTGATTCTTTTAAATGAAGTTATGGTAAAATTAAACAAATAATCTACTACCATGTTCGAATCACCAGGAAATATAAAATCACCAGCAAATATAGAACTCAAATCAAATGTAGAGTATTTGATGTTAAGACACGACTCCCCGAATGATATTCAAAACTTGATTATAAATTTCTGTGAAAAATATGATCATTTCAAAGAAAAATCAGCAAGTGGTATTTTTGTAATAGCGGTTGGTGGAGCAGAAGCAACCGCAAAAACCTATCTAGTAAATGAATTCAAGAAATTACTTCGAGATAGAATACATATCATAGTGCTCGCGATGGATGACTACCTCAAACTCTCCAGAAAAGAAAGAAAAGAGAAGGTTGACACGCTGAGAGAAAGAGGAACAATGAGTGATGAAGATCTACTAGTATATGAAATAGGCAACGCCCCATCTTTAACTGATTTTGAGTCACTAAAAAAAAATATAAATGAATTGAAAGAAGGTAAACCAATAATAAAAAATATTTACAATCATACAGATGGAAATATTATCAAAAATAGAGAGGAGGTGGGGCCTGTAAAGGAAGGTATACTTTTCGTCGAGGGAATATTTGCATTAAAGGACGAGCTCGATGGAATTGCTGATTTAAACATTTTTGTTTATAGTGCTGAAGAGAAAAAATCCCAAAGGGTTGCGAGGAGAGATTCCGTGGAAAGAGGGCATGGTGA
>MFTV01000007.1:0-447 GCA_001785445.1 Candidatus Nomurabacteria bacterium RIFCSPHIGHO2_02_40_30
TGTTTGCAGAGCCAATCCTTTTATAAATACCCCGAGTTTATAATCATCAATGAGCCCCAGTATGTCCCTCACTTCTCTTAAAAAGTATGTATTGTAAATATTTTTAAGGAGCTCCTTCTTTGTTTCAATGTTTTCTTCAATCGCGACCCGCGGGTACCCGCCGAATGTAAGATATTCTTCATAATACTTAAGCAGTTTTTCGCGCGCGGGAACGCCAATTTCCAACGGTTTTTCTTCGCTTAAACTGAATTTATTTCTGCATTCATCGTAGATTTTAAGATAAGCGATGTCTTTGTATGACAAAAATTCTCTGAAATCAAACGGGTAAAGGTTAACGACTAAAACCCTGCCCACCAAATATTTTATGGCATGGATTGTCAAATCGGCGACCGAAGAGCCTGAAATTATTATTTTTATTTTTTGCGTGTCAAAAATATACTTGAGTAT
>MFTV01000007.1:462-2515 GCA_001785445.1 Candidatus Nomurabacteria bacterium RIFCSPHIGHO2_02_40_30
TTGTTGTTTTGCCACATTGTCTTGACCCAACCACGGCGATAATTTCAGGCATTTCCAAATACTTTATGATTTTGTCTTCCAAATTTCGCTTGATATACATAGGTTTTTTGTCTTTGGCGCTATAATTAACTTATGCGTGAATTATAGCACTGCATAAATATAAAGCAAGTATCTGTTTTGGGAAAATTTATTTGAAGTGTTAGACTGGTTTATATCTATGACCACTGAAACAACGCTCAATCCCCAAATAGAAGAGGGCTGGAAAAAGGCTTTGGCGGAAGAGTTTGGCGCGGAATATATGAAAGAGTTGAAGAAAAAGCTTGCGGAGGAATTGGAATCTGGTGTTATTATTTATCCTCCGCCCAAACAGATTTTCAACGCTTTCAATCTCACGCCTTTTGATAAAGTCAAAGTCGTCATCCTCGGTCAGGATCCTTATCACGGGCGCGGACAAGCGCACGGGCTTTCTTTCTCCGTGCCGGACGGCGTCAAGCCCCCGCCGTCATTAGTAAACATCTTTAAGGAAATAGAAAGCGACTTGGGCGTGAAAAAATCCAAGGGTAGTCCTTGGATAACACAAAACGGCAATCTGGAAAGTTGGGCGAAACAAGGCGTGTTATTACTCAATGCCATTCTTACCGTCCGCGCCAGCCAGCCCGCTTCTCACTGTGATCTCGGCTGGGAAAAATTGACCAACGCCGCCATCAAAGCGCTTTCCGACAAAAGAGAGCATATCGTTTTCCTTCTCTGGGGCAAATTTGCCCAAGAAAAAGAAAGTCTGATAGACGCCAGCAAGCACCTTGTCCTCAAAGCCCCTCACCCCTCCCCTTATTCCGCCAACTCCGGCTTTTTCGGCTGCAAGCATTTCTCTAAAACTAACGATTATCTTCTCAAAAACAACCAAACGCCGATTGAGTGGATAAAAATATCTAAATCTGATCAATTGTTGGACGAAGTTGTATCAAAAAGAGATGTTGACGAAACAAAGCTTATTTCCCATAAAAAAGCATGGGGATAATCGCCACTTGGACATTCAATGTCCAAGTTAAGTTATTTTTAATAACAAAAAAACAAAAAAGGTGGTTAGTTGTAAAACTAACCACCTTTAAAACAAATACTTACACAGGTATGAATACCTTTAAAGTTTTTATTTGGAGTATAACTAAATTGGATAGTTAAATCCTCCCATTCTAGGAACGGGCGCTGTAAATATGTTATGACCCGTTTTTACAAAAAACCGATAACGCAATGGGGAAAAAGGGGTTTTTTGCTTCCAATTATAAATTTTCTTTAAAATCAATTTCCTTTTACAAATAAAAGCCTGTCTAGGAAGCTGAAGCCCATTTGGATTAGTGCCGACAACAATAAAACCACATGTTGCGGATTGCACCACCCCGGTAATTAATAGATGGTCAGGGCTACTATAAATACTTATTTCCCTGCCCAAATGCTTGCTCAATCCCTTTTTCATCTTATATCCCCCAATAAAAAAGTTGAACTATTAAAGTACAATAAATCAAGCCCAGTTTTGCATAAAAAGGCGCAATAGTCAAATTTTTTTCACTACTTCACCCACCATTTTTGGCGGATTTCTTTGATTTCGGCTTGTTCCAGCTCGTTTTTCTTGTCTTTGGCTTGTTTGGCGAGATTTTCCAGTTCTTTGTCGTCAAGCGCGTTTAACTCCATGGCTTTTTTCCCCAGATATTCCGCCGTGTTTTTTTCCGGCTCGTCTAAAACTTCTTCAAACAAGATGTTTAAAATTTGGCCGATTTTCGGGCCGGGCTGGATTTTCAGTATTTCCATAAGTTTGGTCCCGTCTATTTTGAGAGCGGTAACGGATAGCGGCGCGCGCATTGCTTCATCTATCATTGATTCATATTTTCGCAATCTATAGGGGCTTTCTTTTGGCCGGCCCATACCAATGCGGTCGCAGAAACGGACATTCATTAATTCCCAAATATTTTCCGGACCGACATTGCGGACAAGCCGCCTAACGGCGGACAAAGTGATTTTTTCCGTATCGGAGAAAAATAAATGATAACGGACGAGTTTG
>MFTV01000007.1:2525-6816 GCA_001785445.1 Candidatus Nomurabacteria bacterium RIFCSPHIGHO2_02_40_30
ACGGACGAGTTTGGCGATCAGATCAATGGATTTTTTGGAAAACTTCAATTTGGCCAGCATTTTGGCCGTCATTTTGGCCCCCACCACATCGTGGCCGTAGAATGTCCAATCCCCTTTTTCCTCGCCCCATCTTCTAGCGGCGGGTTTGGCGACATCGTGAAGCAGAGCCGCCAGCCTTATTTCCAGCGGCCATTTTTTAGACACAGAATGTTCCAAGCTTTTAAGATTATGTTCCCAAACGGTAAAACTATGCGCTTTGTTTTGTTCCACGCCGATTCCCTCCTCCAATTCCGGCATAATGTATTTCAGCATCCCAGTTTCGTTCATCAATTCAATTCCCTCTTTGGCCCGGTCGCTCATAATCACTTTTACAAATTCGTCATGAATTCTTTCTTGGGCGATTTCTTTAAGGTGTCCAGCGTGTTTCTTAATAGCCTTCTTTGTCGCCGATTCTATTTCAAAGCCGAGTTCGGCGGCAAGTCTGACGGCGCGCAAGATGCGCAAAGCGTCTTCGTTGAAACGATTGTTCGGATCGCCCACCGCCCTTATTATCTTCTTTTCCAAATCATTTTGTCCGCCAAAAAGGTCAATAAGTTCATATTCCGCCTCATCGCTTGCCTGTCCGGCAGGCAGGGCTAAAGCCATAGCATTGACGGTAAAGTCGCGCCTCTTCAGGTCTTCTTCAATGTTTGACGTGAAACGCACCTCATCCGGCCGGCGCTTGTCGGAATAGCCGGATTCCAAGCGATAAGGGGTTACCTCCACCACCTTCAAAGTTTCATCGTCTGTGTCGTTTATAACGCCAACGGTGCCATATTTATTTTCATAAACGGAATGAGGAAAAAGTTTTTGAATCTCTTCCGGCTTGGCGTTGGTTGTAATGTCCCAGTCTTTCGGTTTCATGTGCAACGCCAGACTGCGAACGCATCCGCCCACAAAATAAGCTTCAAAGCCGTTTTTTATAAGGGTGTCGGCTATGTTTTTTACCAGTAGAGGAATTTTTTTTATTTTTTCTTGCATTGGCTACATATTTTAGCATTTTTGTGTTAAATTAGATAGGGTTTCTAAAACGCCTCCGTGGTGAAATGGATATCATGACGGTCTTCGAAACCGTTGTTGGGGGTTCGAGTCCCTCCGGAGGCATTAAGGGCAAAAACAAAAAGACAAAGGACAGCTTATGGACTGTGGATAACTCCTGACCGTAACCGTCCGATAATGTCTAAAAGTTATCCACACTGTTCACAAGTTATATACACAGCCATAAAATCAAGCAAAAGGACATTGTCCATTACCTTAAAAGACATAAAACAGCCTGTCCATTAAGTTTCGTTAAAGGACGATAAAAACGTCCATTAAAATACCCTTATTTTTAGCCGTTTTTTAGAAAAATATGGATAAAACTACTAATGATCCAAAACATAAAAAGAAAATAGGCGCCCTTGGAGAAAATATGGCTTGTAGGTTTCTCGTGAAACGGGGTTTTAGGATTTTAGATAGAAATTACAGCAAAAAATGGGGAGAAATAGACATTGTGGCGGAAAAAGACAAGATTTTTCGTTTTATAGAGGTTAAAAGCATTGTTTCATATGAAACAAATAGGTATAGGCCGGAGGAAAATGTTCATTATCAGAAACTTAAGAGATTATCTAGAGTAATTCAGACTTATTTACTGGATAAGAAAGTTTCATATGAAACAGAGTGGCAAATTGATGTTTTAGCCGTTTTTTTGGACTTGGAGAATAAAAAAGCGAAGTTTAGGTTTACGGAGAATATAATCATATAGGTTTCATATGAAACACACAGGTGGTTTTTTGTTGAAATTAAGATAAAATGGTGTGATGCGGGGTGTCGTATATTGGTAGTACGCCTGCTTTGGGAGCAGGTAGGCCGAGTTCGATTCTCGGCACCCCGATTGACAGGATAATTTTTTGAGGTATAACGATTAACAGAACAAAGAAGCAGTTTTTTGAAATAAATTTTATATAAAAATTGTGTTGGTTCTTGATTTGTAGTTTAAATTTTTTGAGGAAAAGAAAGAAAGGAAGGGGGAAATGAGAAATAGCTTGCAAAAAAGGCTTAACAGAGAAGGTTGGACGGGAAAACAACTATCCGCTTTTCTGGAAAAACATGGGATAATAAGAAGCTGGAAGACAATACTAGAGGAAATTAAAAACAGCAAAAGAGTTTTTTTGGTGGAAAGGATTTGCGGTTATGTAATTTTACCTGATGATACGGTAAAAAAATACCTAAGTTTCATTATTGGGACGAAAAAGATAAAAAAGATAGATGGAACTTTAGCCAACTCTAAAGAGTTGATTGAAGATATAAATATGGAGACAAAGGAACAAGTAGACGAAGAAAGAAGAGAGGATACAAACAAAAAGGAAATTTTTAGAGGAGAATTTGTTGATCCTTTTGGAAGTATTGAAGACAGGATAATTGCTCTAAAGGGTTCAATAAAAATAATCAGCAGGGTTTAATGGTTGATAAAAAAACAAAAAGGGGTGATGTTTCCATCACCCCTTAATTTTTCTTTTTTGACTTTTGCTTGATTGGTTGTATAAATAAAGGGTTGAAAGATTTGTTTAAAAGGTCAAATAATTATTAATTTTAATAAAATTTTTAAAAATATGGCAGACGAAGAACAAAAGAAAACAGAAGAAGAAACAACTGAAGACGCAGAGCATAAATTTAATCCGGATTCGGATGCGTGCGGAGTCTGCGGCGGATGCGGCGGGGAAGAGCAATGATTCGGCAACAAATGTGCAACACTCGGTGTTGCACATTTGTTGCCGAAGTTTGATTTAATTCGCGGGATTAGTTAAATGGTATAACATCAGTTTTCCAAACTGAGGTCAGGAGTTCGATTCTCCTATCCCGCAAAATGGAAAAGCTTCTAAACATTGGCCGTAAAATAATTCCCAAGACGGTTTTTGAATTTTTCCAACCGGCATATCATTTGACGTTGGCGTATTTGGCGGCGATTTTTTACGGTTTCCCTTCGCGCAAAATTAAGGTGATAGGCGTGACTGGCACGAAAGGGAAGTCATCCATCGTTTATTTCTTAAGTCGGATTTTGGAAGGCGTCGGTTACAAAACGGCGGCTATTTCCACCATTCAATTCAAAATCGCCGAAAAAGAATGGCCAAACAGCCTAAAGATGACAATGCCGGGCCGGTTTGCCATCCAATCTTTTCTTGCCAAAGCGGTAAAAGTCGGTTGCCAGTTTGCCGTTTTGGAAGTCAGTTCGCAGGGAGTTCTTCAAAATCGGCACAGATTTATAAACTTTGATACGGCGGTTTTCACCAAACTGGCGCCGGAACACATAGAAGCGCACGGCTCTTTTGAAAATTATAAAAAATACAAGCTGAAATTTTTTGAATACGTAAAAAATAATCACGTCATAAACAAAGACGATAAATATTTTCAAGAATTTTATAATGTTCCCGCCAAAAACAAGATAACTTACTCGGCGGGGGATTATAAAAATCTTAAATTAAAATTATGGGGCGACTTCAATGTCGCCAATGCGGCGGCGGCCGTTAAGACGGCGGAAATTTACGGAATTGACGAGGAAAAAACCGGAAAAATTTTGGAAAACATTGAAAGTTTGCCCGGCCGGATGGAGTTGATTGATGAAGGCCAGAATTTCAAAGTTATCGTGGATTACGCCCATACGCCCGATTCTATGGAAGCGGTTTATAAAAGTTTAAAGCCAAAATTGTCGGCTGGCGCGAAGCTCATCTGTATTTTTGGGGCGACTGGCGGAGGTCGAGACAAATGGAAAAGGCCGGAATATGGCAAAATCGCCGAAAGATATTGCGATGAAATAATTCTGACCAACGAAGACCCGTACGACGAAAATCCCGAAAAAATTATTGAAGATATTTTTTCAGGATTTTCAATCTCAAATCTCAAACCAGCCTTGCCGGCAGGCAGGTCTCAAAACTCAAAACTTTGGAAAATTATAGACAGAAAAGAAGCGATACAAAAAGGCATCAGTCTGGCCAAAGAAGGGGACATCGTGATAATTACCGGCAAAGGGAGCGAGTCAACAATGATGATAGCCAACGGCAAAAAAATTCCTTTTGACGACAGAATAGCGGCGAGGGAGATATTAAGAAGTCTCTAATGTTGTGAGGTTAATATGGATTTTTGGCCCCTCGGACTTCAAAGTGGACATGGCAGCCGGTGGATTTGCCGGTGGAGCCGACATAGCCGATAACCTGGCCTTGCACTACATGCCAGCCGGCGGAAACAATATTGAATAATAAGTGGGAATAAAGAGTTT
>MFTV01000008.1:0-13326 GCA_001785445.1 Candidatus Nomurabacteria bacterium RIFCSPHIGHO2_02_40_30
TCCCATCCCGAATCTCCCGCGCATTCCTCCCAGACCCTCCTGCGCGGAAATAAAGCCGAGGCAGGGCGAATCCATATCCCAGAAAATATTGTTTCGCCCTGCCGAGTCCATTTTTAGAATTCTTGATTTGGATTTTTGGCGAAAAAAGTTCGGATTTTGTAGTATAATGGGAGCCAGTTAGTGGCAAAATAATTTAAAAAGAAGTAAAATGGATGTATGAGTAGTAAGCCCCATTTTTTAGTTTATGTTGGAGTTGCTGTAGCTATGGTAATAGCAGTTGGTTTTTATTTTTCTTTTAGGAATACCAAGAAAGAGAGTACAGTGATGACTCCCGAGGAAACAGAGGCGCTAAATAAAACAAAGCTACAGACAGAAACCAATCCAGTAAAAAATGTACCGGATCTCAACCCTACAGAAAAAACTAATCCTTTTGAAACTAAAAATCCTTTTGAATGAATAAATTTTATATAAATCTTTTTATATTTTTAATTCTACCTTTGGGAATATTTTCTAGCTCTTTTGTACTGGCAGAAGAGGCGCCGGAGATTACTTTTCCGGTGGCAGAACTCGGCAACTGCAAGGACAAGACTGAATGTTTCGCTTTTTGTGAACTTCCTGAAAACGAAAAGAACTGCTTGGCTTTTGCTAAAGAACATAATCTCTTGTCCGAAGAAGAAATCCGCATTGCGGAAAAAGTGCAGAGTGTGGGAGGAGGTCCTGGAAATTGCAAGTCAAAAGACGAGTGTGAGGCTTATTGCGATGATGTCTCCAATATTGAAGAATGTTTAAAGTTTGCTGAAGAGAACGACCTTATGAAAGGAAAAGATTTGGAAGAAGCCAGAAAAGTTCGCGACGTTTTAAAAAGTGGAGGCAAACTTCCAGGCAATTGCAAAAATAAAAATGCCTGCGAAAGTTACTGCCAAGATGGAGAACATATGGAAGAATGCCTAGCCTTTGCCGAACAATCAGGGTTTCTTTCTTCAGAAGAGCTCGCACAAGCCAGAAAATTTATGCCACTTATGAAAAGTGGGCAAACTCCCGGGAACTGCAAGTCAAAAGACGAGTGTGAGGCTTATTGCGAGAATGACGCCAATTTTGAAGAGTGCATTACTTTCGCCGAAAAGCATGACATGATCCCCGAAGGAGATAAAAAAAATA
Organism: Candidatus Nomurabacteria bacterium RIFCSPHIGHO2_02_40_30; assembly: GCA_001785445.1. Lineage (GTDB taxonomy): Bacteria > Patescibacteriota > Minisyncoccia > Phycocordibacterales > UBA9973 > UBA9973. The sequence continues at coordinate 1,159 of MFTV01000008.1, forward strand.
TTGAAGCTTTTAAAAAAGCAGGTGGCCGAGGCCCCGGAGGATGCAAGGGCAGGCAATGTGAAACTTTCTGCGAGCAGCCAGACCACCAGAAAGCGTGCTTTGAGTGGGCAAAGGAAAACGGACTAATTGACGAAGAAGACATTCGTCACATAGAAGAGAATCGCGGACAAAGAGAAGGAGAATTTGTTGGTCCTGGAGGGTGCACAGGGCCGGAAGAATGCATGGTTTATTGTAAAGACAATCCTGAAGAATGTAAAAAATTCGCTCCACCGCAAGAAGAAGCGGGTAGAGAAATGCATAGAGAAAATGAAGGAGAAAGATTTAATAACAGAGAGAATTCTGCGCCAATTGAATTTAGGGGGGAAGATAATCAGTTTCGAAACCGAGAAGAGTCGGAATTCCAACATGAAAGTGGAGAGCAGTATCAGCAAGAATTTCAAAAACAATACGATCAGGAATACAAACGGGAGTATGAGGAACAACGTGAAGAAACACTTCAACGACAAGATAGCTCCCAAGGTGAACAACAGTTTCAATAAAGATCAGAAGAACTTATCCCTAGAGAAGAATCATACCCAGCAGCACAACCAAACCCTGTCTATCCACCAGCACCAGATGGAGTAGACTACCCCCCGCCACAAATGGAAACCGAATCGCATTCTCGAAGGTTTGAGACGAGCCTTCTTGGTCTTGCTCTTGCACCGCTTTTGGAGTTATTGAAATAGTTGACCAAAAAGTTTATATCAAAAAATACTGGAAAAAATACTGAAGATTGGTGAGATAATGTAGTCAAACCATTTCGGCTTATAAGTTTTAAAATCCAATAACTTCGCATCGTTTTTCCATTTATCATAAATTTCCAGAAGTTTTTTGACTGCTTTTGCATCCTTTAAAAATACTCCGATTTCATTCATGAAATCAAAAGACAAAAAGTCAATGTTTTGTGAGCCAACTATCGCCTCCCTGCCGTCTATAATCATGGCCTTGGAGTGGTTCATGGTGGGACTAAGATAAAAGTTAATTCCAAGCCGGGAGAGTTTCAGCATATAAAAATAATTTATATTGTTAACCAGAAAATATATATCTTCGGTGGTTTTCGGCACTAATACTTCCACCCTGACTCCCCGCAATACTGCCTGATGGAGTGTCCCCACCAGCCAACGATTGGGCACAAAGTACGGCGTAATGATAATAATTTTTTCCTTGGCGGCATTTATGTGTTCTTTGTAAATTTTTTTCAAAGATATTTTACTTGGAAAATGCTCCACCAGCCAAGTGCGAGTTTTATCTAAAATAATAATTTTATTTTGAGCAAGAATACGCTGGTCCTTGCCTCCGGACTCAATATAAACTTTCGCGAAGGATCTGATAATGTGCTTTACTAATCTTCCTTTTACTTCGACAACCAAATCATCCCAATGCCTATAATTCTTCCCGAAATTCACTCCGCCGATGAAGGCTCTCCTTTCGTCCACGACTAAAATCTTGCGATGCGTGCGATGCAAGAAATAACTATAAAAATAAAGCTCGGCTCCAGCTTCTTTGAGCCCAACAACGCCATCGTTGCTGAAATTCATACTGCCCACAGAATCAAGGATGATTCTGATACGAAGTCCATTTCTAGCTTTTTCTTTCAGTAATTTCAAAAAATCATACTGGTTCATGTCGTCTGTGAAAATATACATTTCCAGATAAACAGACTCTTTGGCGCCAGATATGGCCTCAAACATAGCCTTCCATGTTTTCTCCGAGTTAGTAAAAAATTTATAGCGCATAAATTTGCATTATTGGTAAAATAAGATATTATAGCAATACTAATTGAAGATTTAAAATTAGTAAACAAAATTGAATTATGGGCCCCTAGCTCATCTGGTAGAGCGCCTCATTTGCAATGAGGAGGTAAGGAGTTCGAGTCTCCTGGGGTCCACCAATTACTTTTTTTTCTTTATATCTCTGGTCAAAGCTTTTAAAATGATGTTAAGTTCTACGGTAGCAACTCCGACTACGCTGTCTGCCGCACCGTAATAAATATACAGTAAATCATCTTGAAGAGCCATACCGCACGGGAAAACAACATTGTTAACTATGCCCAATTTCTCATACGGCTCCCGAGGTTCAAAGATAGGGTCAGTGGTGCGAGAAATTACAAGCGCTGGGTCATTTTTGTCTAAAAGCACGGCTCCTACACGGTAAGTATTATGACTTTTTGACACACCATGATACAAGAGCAGCCAGCCGTATTTTGTTTTTATGGGTGGCGCGGTTATGCCGACTTTCGAGCTATCCCAGCTATTTATTCTGGGTCCTATAATCCTGATGCATTTTTTTACTGTCTCATTTTTGAAGTTCAGCGTTTTGAAATAATCCCCGCATATTTGGTCCCCGACCCTATGTAAAATAAAATATTTGCCTTTGGTTTTTTCCGGAAAAATGCAAGTGTCCTTGTCGTCAAATCCTTCCGGAGTTATGACAACAGGTTTTTCCCATTTCCAATTTTTTTGCAGAAAATTTTTTTCACTAATTGAAGTGATGGCCACTCTTGCTGGCCCAATGCCGTCAAAGGCCGTATAGCACATATAAATAGTTTTGCCTATTTTTGTCAGCCGCGGGTCCTCGCAGCCTGAATTTGCTCCGGCAACTTTTTTTGATTCAAAGCTTTCTCTCGAGCTGTATATGGGCTCCGACAGTCTTTCATCTATATTCACCCCGTCTTTACTTGCCGCATAACCGATAGAAGATGTGTTGTCGGCGGAAAGCGCTCGATATAATATGTGGGTTGTATCCCCTAGCCGCAATACAGCTGGGTTGAATGTAGCTTTCGCTTCCCATGGATGGGTCGTCTTCGGTGTAATGATGGGGTTTTTAAGATAGCGTTTAAAATTCCAACGTTCACTCGTTTCCGAACGCATCGTAGAAATAAGGTCATTTAGATTTACATGGGCAACACAGGCTGTCATGTCAGCTGCTCCATAATATATAAAAAGGGTGTCTTTCTTTACCAACGCTCCTGAAGGAAAAATCACATCGGGAACGTGGCCTAAGAGTTCGTAAGGTTCTCGAGGCGCCATAAGCGGCCCTCCCGTACGTCCGAGAACTTTAAGCGGATTATTTTTATCGAGCAAGACTGCTTCAATGCCGAATATCCGGTCTAAGTTGCTACCGGGAAAATAATTTTGAATATGTGAATATAAGAGCAGCCAACCTTCTTTAGTTTTTACCGGCGTAGCGCCGACTTCAACATGGTCGTAAGGAAACCTTTTTAAGTCAACTACGTGTTTATCTATATTTTTATACCACTCCTCCCAAAATTTTACATTCCATAATTCTTCTATTCTATCCATTTGGGCTATAGCTATTTTCGCCGGAGGCATGTCTGTATTGACGGCCACAATAACTGTGACCTTGCCCCCCACCCGCTCTCCGAAAAGTGTCATGGCCTTCGCATTGAAAGGCGTGACCAAATGCCGTTCATTTACTTTTTTCAAATCTTTGGAAACAGCCACCGCGACTTTAATACCGCTAGCCTCAAAAGGATACTTGGAGAGCGCTGTATAAAATATATAGTATTGCCCTTCGAAATACGTAACCCTCGGGTCTTCACAGCCGTACTTTTCCCACTCTTCTTCGGGTTTAATAAATTGCCGGCGTTCTTCAAAATATGTGCCGTCTTTACTCTCCCCGATGCCAATGGTAGAAATCTGCTCAAGAGTACGCAGTTTGTCTACGGCAGAGACAGCTCGGTATACACCGTAAAATATTTTCCCAACTTTAATGACACTCATGTTGAAAGTGGCAAAAGCTTCGAAGTAGTGATCTTTGTCCGGCACCAGAATTGGGTTATGATGAGACCTTTTTACAACAAACATAAATTATTTAACCATTTTTTTATTTTTTAACGAAGACATTTTGGAATGTATTAGTTCTTCCAGAAATTTATCAAGGTTGGTTGTCGCCACGCAAGATACTTTGTCGGCTCCTCCGTAATAAACGAATAGTTGTCCGTCCTTGACGACTGCCCCACAAGAATATACTACTCCCCCTTTGTATCCCTCATTTTCATACCACTCATCTGGTTCCAGAATTGCTTGATGGGAATTGTATAAAATTTTAGTCGGATCCTTTGCATCTAGAATCATTGCCCAGAGCTTGTACCTGTGGTTTTCATGTTTGTCCATTTTGTGATACAAAACCAGCCAGCCGTATGGAGTCTTTAGTGGAGACGGTCCGACACCTCGTACTAATCTATCTCGAGTCTGCCACAACGGACTCGCTTGGTGCACGCTATATATAAAATTATTACCGTCAAGTTCGTCCAAAGATTTAAAATAATCAATCATTATTTTGGGAGAAATGCTGTGAAGAACAGCGTACTTGCCATTAATTTTTTCTGGAAAAAGAACCCAATTTTTGTGTATTTGATGAGGAGGAGAAATAAGTACTGGTCTTTTCCAGTCAAAATGTTTAGATACGAAGTCGTCAAGACTTATGGAAGTAAGAGCCATCCGTACTGACCCCCAGCCGTCAAAAGCCGTGTATATCATATACACTTTGTCGCCTAAAAGTGTAAGCCGCGGGTCCTCGCATCCCCCGCCCCAGCCGCCACCAGAGCAGTAGTTAATGTGAGTCGCCATTTTTGATACAGGTTGAATATTTTTGTGATAATATGCCAACTTTTTTGAGTCTTTTTCGATGCTGTGTCCGTCACTGCTTTTAACATAACCCAAAACTGAATTATCAGTGTCTCCGATTGCTCGGTAGATAATATGAACCTTGCCATCATGCTCCAGCGCGGTGGGATTAAATGTGGCCTTTGATTCCCAGTATGACTCCGCATTTGGCTCGATAATTGGATTTTTATTTGACCGCTGAAGATCAAGGACAGAAACTTTTCTGACTTTCCTAGTATTTTTTCTAGGACGAATTTCTGCGCCAACGCGTTTAATTGTTTTTTTAGTTATTTTTTCTATTTTCAGGGATGACCCTGACCCATCTAGACGCTTAGATGTTCTCTTTCTTTCAGAATTTTTTTTTGTTTTTTTAAATGCGGCCATATTTGTCTTCATAACGAATAATATCTTCTTCGTCAAAGTCTCCGGTGTCAATTTCCAAGTAAGAAAGTCCTGCATCTCCGGCGATGACTCGATGTTTTGTATTTACAGGAACATTGTATTCGTCGCCTTCTTTGGCGTTGTATTTATTCTCTCCTATTTCGACAACACCACTGCCACTAATGACACGGCAAAATTCAGAACGCTTAGCATGACTTTGCAAGCTCAACTGTTCATTTGGCTTGAGTGTGAGAATTTTTACCGTTACGGAAGTATTTAGATTGAACTGCCGAAAGTTCCCCCATGGACGCTCTATTGTAAAGGGTTTGAATTCTTCCATTGTCTACTTATTATATAACTTGAGAGCTTATAATGCCAAGATTTTCTGCATCAAAATATCTGCAGGAAGAAATTTACCCTTTAATGGCACATGAAATGCTCCTTTTACCCTAGTTTTATCAGCTGATATCGGGAGCCCGCTTTCTTTCAGAAGCTCTTGGTCATTATAGTTGTCCCCTATGGCCATGACATTTTGTCTTTTTAATTTAAAAATTTTCATAACGCGTCTTAAGCCGACAGCCTTGGTTTGGTCTTTTTTAATCTCTACGTCATATGCCTCCCCGTTCCAGTTGGTGGCAAGAACTTTATTTGTCTTTACCATATTTTCAATCTCTTTGATTCTCTTCTTGCAATGCAAAGTTATGATAAACTCTTTCGGTTCGAATCCTTTTACACTCTTATTTTTAATTGCAATTTTTTTTAATTTTGAAAACATACTGTGCAGAGTTTCGAAGCTGTTGACATGCTGAAAGATTTTTCCTTTATACCAAGTAGCGCTGCCATTCTCATATGTAAGGCTCGTAAAAGGCAAAACCTCGCGAAACATTTCCTGCATCATATACAGTCCTCTACCGGAGCTAATATTTATTAAAAATCCTTTTTTATTGAGTTTTTTTATTTGTTCTATCTGTTTTTTAGCAATAACTTTTGTTTGTAAGGTGGTAGTGTTGCCTGTCTGTTTTATTTTCGTGCCTCGAGGCACCAGCACTCCGTCCACATCAAAAACAATCATTTTGATTTTACTAATTTCTTTTTTTGACATTTGGCTTAAAGGTTTCACTTTATTATTTCTTTAATTTCTTATGCGCTTTTTTTACTAACTCTGAAGAGCTTTGGACCTTGCCGCCAAAGCCGACACCATCTACTATTGTACAGCCTATCTCCCTGCAAACCAATACTTCCGGAGATGGAATATTGCCGCTATGCCTGTCCCCGCCTTTGGCAAAAATATGCGGACGAATAGATCGCAATTCTCCGCTAATGCTTATATCTTTTGTATTTTTCTTGTGCTTGCTTAGAATAACTCTATCCACTGCCGCAAAGGCCTCTATAATTTCTTTTCGTTCATGCTCCGGCATAAAAGCATAGCCTTTTTTAAACTTCAACCAGTTGTCATTATTGATAAGCACCACCAGCTCGTCCCCTAACTTTTTAGCTTCTTCAAACATCCGCACATGGCCAATATGAATAGGATCAAAACCCCCGCTAACCATGACTACTTTTTTAGACTTTCTAGTCATAAAAGAATTATATCAGAGAAAAACAAAAAACACCTTGCGGTGTTTTTTGCGGCACTTATGTTGTTTACGATTAATGCGAGAAGACGTCAGAATTGCTCCTCACACTCACGCGTATAGTATAGCATATTGGAATAAAAATTGCAAGCCCAATAGAAAAATCCTCTCTTGCGAGAGGATTTTTCATGTTTTTGTCTTGTATCTATAAGCCGAATTTTGTTCACTCACCGAAGTGAGAGAGACAGCAATTTGTCTAGGCCTAACATTACTATTAGGCTCAAGCGATTCTCTCCAACTTGCGTCAGAGCACGATCTTGCACAGGGGTAAGTATTTAGCCGTTTCACCCGAACTAAATCGGTTCGTCACTGTTCGCAACTCTGCATTGCTGCAGGAGGGCGTTACCCTTTACCTTTCCAGATTAAACTGGTCTGTGTTCGGACTTTCCTCTCCGACCAAAGTCGGAGTAGCTATCCAATACAGGACCAAAATACTATACTATAAAAAACCAAAAAAGTACACCAAGGCTAAAAAATTTGATTACAGTAATATATTCGTGTAAATTAGCTTTAAATAGGTTGGATTGATTTTAGGTTGATATTATAAAGGTTAAGTATATAATTAATCATATGAATAAAAGCACACTAAATAAATTGTCACCAGGGTTAAAGAAGCTTATTGTTCCGGACGACACTAAAGCGAAGGGCACTTTGAGTGTAAATGTTAAAAAAAGTTCCGCGCCGATTAGCAAATTTGCGGAGAGGACGCTGATGCATTGCAACGGTGGCTCTACTTTGCAGGCGGCTTTGTGGCTGAAGGAACATTTAAAAAATGGAGGCAAACTAGTGGTAACTTTAGCCGGAGCGTTGAGCTCTTTTCAGGTTGGCGTAATGCTGGCCGAACTCATAAGGCAAAACAAGGTGCATTTGGTTTCGGCTACCGGCGCGAACCATGAAGAGTCTTATTATAGATATGTTGCCCATTCGCATTATGCCAATATCCCCCGTTATACCGAGCTGACTCCGCATCAGGAAGCCGAGCTGCGTGATGCTGGGCTACGCAGAATTACCGATACATTTTTGCCGGAAGATGAAAGCGTTCGTATCATGGAACCACATCTTTTGAAAATGTGGCAAGAAGCGCAGATGAAGGGAGAAAAATACTTTCCACACGAATATTTCCGCAGACTGTTCAAAGAAAAATTAATCAAGCCCGACCCGAAAGCCAACCCAGACGATTGCTGGGTCTTGGCGGCATATGAGAAAAATATTCCTATCGTTATACCCGGCTTTGAAGATTCGACCATGGGCAATATCTTTTCCAGCTATGTATACAACGGTCCGCACAAGCAAAAAGGCGACACTGTTTTAGACGGCAATATTATGAAAAATGGATTGGAATACTTTCACTTGATGTACGACTGGTATATGAAAGAGTCCAAGAATGCGCCTATTGCTTTTTTGCAACTTGGTGGCGGTATCTCAGCCGACTTCCCTATTTGCGTGGTACCTTCGCTAAAACATGATTTAAAACTGCACGGCAAAGTCAGAGACTGGGCAGGATTCATTGAGATCGGCTCCTCACCGATGTCTTACGGGTCTTATTCCGGCGCGGGTGGCAAAGAAAAAATCACTTGGGACAAACTTTCCACAGAGAGTTACTATCAAATTATTCAGAGCGATGTAACTGTGGCTTTCCCTTGGATAGCGGCAGTACTACTGGATTTATAATTTAGAATTATATGGAAGAATTTATACCAGATAATTTTTTAGGGATACCGGAGATTCCACCAGAAGAAGCCGAAGTTTTGGTCTTGCCTATCCCACTTGAGGCTACCGTGAGCTATGGTAAAGGTACAGGCAGGGGTCCGAGGGCAATAATTACAGCATCTCAACAGGTTGAACAATATGACCACGAGCTTGGCTATGAAGTCAATCAAAAAGTGAAAATAGCGACCTTGCCGGCAATTAATTTTCCTGAACAAAATGCGGAAAAAGCCCAAGATATAATTTCTAATGTTGCAAAAAATTGGACTAATAAGTTTCTTTTGAGTTTGGGTGGAGAACACTCTATAACTCCGGCAATAGTCAGCGAGTATAAAAAGAAATATCCTGATTTATCTATTTTATACTTCGATGCGCATACGGACATGCGGGAAGAGTGGGATGGCACCAAATGGTCTCATGCCTGCGCCGCGCGACGCTTACAAGACAACCACGGTATTAAAAATATTGTCTGGGTGGGCACAAGAAATACGTCTCTTGGCGAACAGCAATATATAAACAAAGAACAGGTAAACTATGGAGATAAATACGATTTGAAAAAAATCTTGAGCCAGCTTTCACCAAATGTCTATATTTCATTCGATGTTGACTGTTTCGACGTATCCACAATGCCGGCCACAGGCACACCCGAGCCGGGGGGCATAGGCTGGTATCAAGCCATGGAAATATTCGAAGCGGTGACCAGAGAGAAAAACGTAGTCGGCGCCGATATTGCCGAATGCTCGCCGATACCTACGCCGGGATTCCATGGATACGATTTTCTTGTCGCCAAATTAGCTTTCAAACTCATAGGCTATAAATTCAGAAGATAATAATAAAGGCGAAGCTTCTTTACATTTTGAGCTTCCCGAGGGTCCCACTCCGCAGGAGAAGGGCGCAGGGACGAAAAATGTGAAGAAGCGGAGCCTTACTTATGGTTACAAATATTTTTCTGCTGAAAAATTTCGCTACCCGCTCCTCGCACCGTCGTGCTGCGGACTCACAAAACTTTCAGTTTTGTGCCCCATTGGTCCAGCCGAAAAGCCTGCCTATATAGTCTGCAGTTTCGCGTTTGCGAACTATTTTCACCGTGCCATCTTGAGCTAGGACTTTTATTGGAGCAGAAAGTAAGCAGTGGTGCGAAGCTAGGGCATCTTGATAAGCTCCAGTGTCTAGGACTGCCACAAACTGGTTTTGGTTCTCATGAAGCTTTGGTAAAAGAATATAATTTCCTCCGGCTGTGTATTTGTCGTCAGAGTCGCAAGTACTGCCGGCAAGCCAAGTGGTTTTCAAAGGACTTTGCATATTATTTGCCGGTATAGTGTGAAATTTCTGGTGTATAGCCCAAGTATCTTTGATGTCATTTTGAAAGCTACCATCAACGACATACCAAGCCTTGGCATTAGCCTTAGGTATAAGCTTTTCGGAAAGAACTTTGTAAACTGTAATTTCAGCAGGAGCAACAATGTACTGCCCCCATTCCACTACTAAATTCGGGTGTCTGATGCCTGCCTTGTCTGATAAATTTTTGAGTATTTTTACAATCTTACTGGAAACACCTTTGGCAGTATAAAACTTTTTCTTTTCATAAGGTACACCGAAGCCTCCACCGATATCAAGCGTATCGAGTGAAGGATGTATCTTTTGTAATTGGGTATAAATATTAAATCCGTATTTTACGCCTTCAAAGATACTTTTTTGAGTTTTAATCTGGGAGCCCATGTGATAATGCATGATTTTCAGATTTTTCATCTTACTCAAATTCAAAGCATCTTTTTCAGAAAGACCGAAACGGTCAAACTTTTTGTCCCAGTGAGAGTCAGTTTTAATATCCAAGTCTACCCTCACTCCGATGTCGCCTTTATACTTAGAAAGCCTGTCCACTTCATCCAAACTCTCGATAATAGGCACGATGTTCATGCCTTTGCCACGTAACTCTTCTATTAAGTCCAAGTACTGATCTGTCTTTGGTCCATTGCAAAGCACGCGAATTTTGCTGTTAAACTTCTCTCCTTCCCAGAGTTTCTTTACCAACCAAAGCTCATTGGCAGAGGTAGCCTCTAAGTTCGCGCCTTCAGAGAGAAGTGAAAGAATAAATTCTTTATTCTGATTTACTTTCATCGGATAGTGATAGAAAAATTTTCCTTTGTATCCGTAAATCTTAATATAAGCCTGAAAGTAGCCTATTAAATCCTTGAGTCTGTCTTCAATGATAAAGGGGAAAACTATTTGAAGTGGTGTGCCATACTTTTGAGCAATGTCATTTATATTGTAAACATGATGTCCCTCTGTAGCCGTTAGCTCTCCGTCACGGCTCAGGTCGAAATATTGAGTATTAAATTCCTCTGCTCCTAGTTTCCAAAATTTTTTCCAATTCTTCTGAATTTTCTTGCGCTTTTGGGTTTTTGTTTTTGCCATTTAAGTAAGTAAAATTAGTATATCAGGCTAGTTCTAAATGTAAAGCCATTAGTGGATAAATTCGATTTTGTCCCCTATTTTAAGTGCATGCTTTTCCGCAAAACCGGAGACTACTTCTAGCACATATTTAGAGTCTTTGTCTGGACTGTAAATTTTTGGATATGATTCGGGTCTGGCATCTTTTTTTATGTAAACTATACTCATATTTTCGTTAAGCCAAATGATGTCTATTGGAAATTTCATATCTTTCATCCAGAATGGATGTTGGCGGGATTCTGCGAAAATAAAAAGCATGCCTTCATTTTCTGCAAGGTCTTGCCTTGCAGAAAGGCCGAGCTCTTGTTCGGCTGGAGTTTTGGCAAGTTCCACCTTTATAACAACCCCAGCGAGTTTTACATATTCTATTTTTCGCAAGGACGGTCCTTGCGAGTTGAAAAAGTGATAAGATACTAAAATAAAAATAAGAACTATGGCAAAAGAAGCAAGATTTTTTTTACTCATTTAAATTACTGCACAAGAGTTATAAACTTTGCTTTTATTTCTAAAACTGTCTCAACGCTCGCGCGAATAATAAATTTGAATTTTCTTGCTTCATAGTCAACTGACCTTGCATGGTCGACAAGAGCAACACCTGAAATTTTATCAGTTTTAATTAAAACTTCAAAAGGATAGAATTTCTGTTTTGAAGTAATGGGACAAATAACTGCTAAGCCACTTGGCTGATTCAAAAAGATTCTACTAATAACTATGCCGGGGCGAAAACCTTTTTGTTCTCTCCCAGCACTTGGCGAAAAATTAAAATAAACTATATCACCTTGGTCAGGAATGTAATCAGATTTTACCATATTTCTTTACCCATAGGTTTACCCCAATCAAATTCTTTATGCCGATTTTTTTTAGTTATGCCCTTTACCATGTCTTCTAAAGTGTATTTAGGAATTTTTACTTCAATTTGAGGCCGAATCGAGAAACTATCATTATTTGTAATAAAAACAACCTCTGAACCAGCTTTCAAATTAAAACTATTGGCCAACTCTTTTGGCAAACGCATAGCCAAGCTATTTCCCCATTTTTGTATTTTTGTTGTCATGGTTTAAGTATATACAATGTAGATACAAAGTCAAGCACTTTCACTTTTTACTTACGGCGCCGGTTCTTCTGGTGGCGGCTCTGGCGGAGCTTCGCCGGCGTTCACGTTTACGGTTCTGGTCACTTCCACTGCATGGTTCCCGGCAGCATCAGTAGCATTGTAAGTGACGGTGTCGTCCCCGTGCCGATGTTGACGGTTCTAATTACTTCCAGGGCAACATTTCCCGCCGTGTCGGAAGCGTTATATTTTATTTCATAACTTCCCGCTGTACTCG
>MFTV01000008.1:13353-19653 GCA_001785445.1 Candidatus Nomurabacteria bacterium RIFCSPHIGHO2_02_40_30
ATTTTATTTCATAACTTCCCGCTGTACTCGTGTCCACTGAGCCAGAAATAATTACCGCCACATCGCCGTCTGTTTCATCGGTAGCTGTGACGCCTTATAATTTTTATTATATCATCCTGCGGTATTTCCGTCTTGATGCCGGAGCGATAATGCACATTCCGCTTCTTTTTACTCATGATTTTCTTGACCACATGCAGGGGGTAAAATTCAAAATAGTCCGTCTCGTCAAACCAAGCGCATTTGAATTCGTACAATCTTAAACCCGTCAGACGTGAAAGGGCAAGCGCGTACCAGGTCAGCTGTTCGATGGGCTTCTCCTTCTTTGCTTTGGGCTTGTAGTCAAGCAGGTGAATCTGGCCGTTGCGTACTTGCACGATATCAATATGACCAGTGAGCAAAGAAGGAATTTGAAATGTCTCAGTGCCGACGTTGTCCTTCTTTAAATTCTTTCCTTTTGCCGAATTTTTCCCTTTCTCGTCTCTCTTACTATGACGTCTAAAAGTTATCCCTTCCTCGCCCACAATCTGAAAATTTAAGGCATTCTGCATATACTCTATATCTTCACGCCGGATATACACCGGCACTTCGGTGGCCACCGTCACCGAGTCATTGGCAATCATAAACTTCTGGACTCCTTCGTGCCGGTCTTTGTTCTTTGACACGCCCTTGAGCGCAAACTCCGCCAGGCGGTTGGCGTAATTGCTCTTGCTGGTCACCACCATGTCGGCGGTGCTAAACATACTGCGCACATCCGAGATGCGTTCGCCGGAATTGAAAAACTGATGCGGGGTTTCGGTCGACACTGCGTCGAGGTATTCCTTGAGTGGATAAAAATTGCGGTTCTTGTAATCCTCGAGCATCAAGAGAATCTTGGCTTTATGGTAGCGGAAACGGTATAGCTGATGATGCGCCATGGTCACTACCTCCAGCACTTCCATCGGACCGAAAAGTTTCAGCCCGTAGGGACGCATTTTATTATAGGCGCAGAGTCCGGCATATTCCTCCGCCCACCTCGAAATAGTCTCCGGCTCGGGTCGCACCTTTTTGTGCAGTTGGCTGATGATGCCGCAGACCTTTTCCCGGGTGAAGCCTAGGTTGTAATAGCTGATGGCGTCAATGATCACCCCGATGGGGTACCGGCGCCCCTTGACCGAGCTGTCGGTGAAAGTCTTGCCACATTCTTTGTTGCCGCATTTATACAGTTGCACTACTTCGTGCTTTTTCTGGCGGGTGCCCCGGCGGACGAAGTCCATGCTCTGGCAGAAGGGGCAGGCCATCTTGGTATTCTGCTCGACTCTTACAACTGGAACCGTGTCAGAATTTATTCCCGCAACATCGGCGCTGGGACGGCCAAGTATCGGATATTCCTTTTTTGTATTTAACTTTTTCATGTTAAATAACCTTCGAATGCACTATGTACTTACGCTTTCTATGTCTTTTAGAATACTTTTCACTATTTTCGGATGAAGTATTTTTGTTCCATGATGGGGAATTGTTAGTCGAACACCTTTTTCATGATAGAAAATCATATGAGAACCTCTCTGGCGAGAAAGTATAAAGCCAGCTTTTTCTGCTAAGACAGTTAATTCTTTAGAATTCTTTGGTACTTGTCTAGGCGACATGATAGGGGATATCGAGAGAAAATGTAGTGAGAGAAATTTGGTTCTGATTTGAAATAGGAACGACAAAATCAGAACGCTCTATACGGTCCTTTACATGAAGCTCTATTGCTTCTTTGATATTTTTCATAACTTCTTCATATGTATAGCCTTGCGTATAACAACCTTGAAGTTCCCTGCATTCAGCAAAATACCCATCTGAATCTTTTTCGATGATGATAGAAAATATTAAATTTTTACCCTTTAATTCTTTCATCTTTATATTATACCATACATGTATAGTATTATGCAATAAATCCATCTCACGGAGCATATCACGGAAACCGCATGATGAAATATCACGATTGTGTTGTAAAAACTGCCAGTCGATGCCTATCTGTGATACGTTTTTGATACAAAAATTCGTAAATTTTTTAATATTTTTAACAAAAAATTAGTCTTTTTTGGAAATTATTTTTTGTGATTTTTAATTTTTACGGAGTGGGCTCGGGTTCTGGCGCAGGAGCTTCAGGTTCCGATTCGGGTGGTGGCTCTGGGCTTCCCGCTGCCGGAGTTGCCGGTTCTTCAGATGCAGGCGCCCCAGCGCCGATGTTGACGGTTCTAATTACTTCCAGGGCAACATTTCCCGCCGTGTCGGAAGCGTTATATTTTATTTCATAACTTCCCGCTGTACTCGTGTCCACTGAGCCAGAAATAATTACCGCCACATCGCCGTCTGTTTCATCGGTAGCTGTGACGCCAAGTTCGTTATAACTTTCGCCGACATTCAAATTAATTATTGCCTCGCCGGTTAAGGTGATGACGGGAGGTACTGTGTCTCCAGTGCCGACATTGCCTGCGCCTGCGGCACTTTCCCCACTCCCAGCCGCAGGCGCCGAGGCAACTTCAGACGCTGGAGCGCATACTCCTTGCGTTTTATCAAGCTCCCCATTTTTAATTGTTACGCAATATATTTCTCCAGTTTCTGAATCTTTCATTTGCAATTCTTCAGTTACAACTTTTTTGCTGGTTATTGTGTCGGTAATAATATTGGCTATTTTCATTACGCCATTTTCCCAGACTACGCCGTAAACATCCTCTAATTTAAGCATTATTGCATCAAATAGAGCCGTAGAGAGAGAATCTGATACCTGCCCCGCCCCAATGGCATTCGCTTCCAGTGTGACTACTCTCTCCTCTACGCCATCAATTTTTAAATCCAACTCATCTATTTTTTTATTGGTAGCTTGTAAACCTAAAACCATATATCCTAAAGTATTCACCGGGTTAATGATGTTACCACCGTAATGCATTGCCCAAGGAGCCTCATCCGCCATCACACCGACATACATGGTAGCGCTGTCTCCTGTACCCATTTTCGGTTTGTAGTGGAATTGATATATCGGCGTGGAAAGAATTTGAGTTAAGGCTTCATTGGGGTCAGTTATTGTTCCAACAATATTTTTCATGCTGCGCAAAGATCCGGCCGCGGCCCAAGTCAATACTCCGTCTCCGGCGACGTCCGTGAGTTGAGTTCCAGCTCCTCCGACTGCTGGAGGCAAGGAGTAAGTTATGCTTGCCGCCTGCGCGATAGCTTTGAATGCGGAATAATTTGTTCCCGAAGCAGAAGGTTCCATAAACCTCATTTCAGTTGCGGTGGTTCCGCCACCTATTTCCATAGCGTTACCGCTAGGAATTATTTGTAGAAGTCCGGCGCTGGTAGTTAGTAAGTCTGCATAATTCGTCGCGCTTCCATTACTGTCGTTATATGTAAGTCTTAGATTTATTCCCGTAGCCGAGTTTATTTCTGTAACACGGTCAGGCCCTGTCGTCCCGATGCCGACGTTGCCGTTGTTAAATTCAAAATGCGCGCCTGAATTCCCCAGGGAAAATATTAAGTCTGCGGCGGCATTATTTTGCGTAGCCAGCGTCAGTTCCGCAGTGCTGTCATTTCGACAGAGACTCCCCTGTGATGTGGCTCCGTAGTAGATACAACCGCCCCCCGTCACCTGAATTGAACCAGCGGTTTCCAGAGACTGACTCGGATTCGTCGTCCCGATGCCGACGTTGCCGCCGTCTGGTTGTAGGACAAGACTATTTGCCGCGGTCCCTCCAACTGAGAACGCTTGCAATTCTGAATATGTGTCTCCAGAAGCAGCTCCGTGTCTGATTCGGAACATTGAGCCCGTGTTTGTGTTGTTCCAATCATTAGTGGAGAAGTACGCCGCGCCTTGCGACCCTGAAGTCCATGCCACATGAAGCTTGTGATTCGGTCCCGTCGTCCCGATGCCGACGTTGCCTGAACTTGTGATTCTCATCCCTTCCCCAAACGTTGCTCCATTTCTTGTAAGAAACGCCAGATGTCCCTCTTCTGAACCATCGGTTACAACATTTGAAATTCCTAAGATGCCGGCAAAAGCATGTTCTGTTCCAATGCTATCATCCCCGATAAAATAAATCCTTCCCAATTCATCACCTGCAGCAGGTGAAGCTGAATCTTTAACCAAATCCAAACGAGGAGGGTTCGCATCTGCATTGGTGTTTTCAACTCGTAGAACCGGTTGATTGGCTGAACTCGACTCTATATGCAACAACTCACTGGGCTCCGTCGTCCCGATGCCGACGTTGCCGCCGTCTTGGAAAGTTACCAAATTATTGCCACCATACCAAAATCTCAAATCCTGACTTGTTCGATCGTTCTTCATAAACCAGTAATTTGTTCCATCTGCTATACCATTATCAGTATCTAATATTATACGGGCATCACCGCTTGTGTTTGTTCCAATAACATAATCGGCATCGCCACCATTTTTATACAGATGTAATAGACCCTGTGGCCCCGTCGTCCCGATGCCGACGTTGCCGCTCTTTAAACTCATTATCTGCTGGGCACCTCTCACACCTAAATCGAGTGAAGAATTTGCATTATTATAATTAATCAAACTCCAAGCCGTGGCACTTGTGCCCAGCAACAGTGTTCCACCATTCGCACTACCCACTACAATCGCATTTTCACCCGTTATAACGCCCATATCATCTCCAACAACTAACTTCTGATTCGGCCCTGTCGTCCCGATGCCGACGTTGCCGTCTGTATCTATTCTCATTCGCTCTGCCCCAACTGAACCGTGCGTGCGCGTGTCAAAAGCCATGAACCCCCCATAATTTCCATCACCAGTGGTTGTCTTGCCAACTCGAATAGAACCCATATAAGCAGAATCGGCAGCGGCGTTATATCTGTTTTTGAAAATAATGCCAGCTTGGGGAGAAGCATTGTAAGCAGCTGCACTCTTAACCAACACCTGACCAAGTATCGTACCTTCTGATATTGGCGCACCGGTAACCTGTAACAACGTCTCCGGTCCTGCTTCCCCGATGCCGACGTTGCCGTTGCCTAAAATAGTCAGAAAAGATGTGTTAGCGTCGCTGTCATTAAATTGAAATGCCGTTTCAGCCGCCCCCAAATCACCGAGAGTGGCGGCGGAAAGCTTGCCCGCCCTGAATTCTACCGCGGGTACAGTATCAGTTGGATCAGTATTGCCAATCAATCCTCTTAGAACCAACCCCTGTCGGCCAACCGCGTCAGAAAGGCCGGTAATGATCCCCGCGCCCTGCTCTGAAGAAATAGGGCCAAAATGCAAGAAGGTGTCTGCTTGGAAATTATCGGTAAAGCCGTGAGCAACATCTCCGTCAGATATACCGAAGGCCAAATCACTGCCTGCCGCCACAGAAAGTTCAAGCTTATAGTCCGGTGACGCATCTCCGATGCCGACGTTGCCTCCGCTATTTATAGTCATGGCGACTGACTCCGCGCCTGTGGCAAATTGAATAGAACCATTTGCTTCATGCGTAGATATTTCAAGCCTGGTCACGTCATGCCTGTACTGCATCAGAGCGGCGAGATTATCTTCCGGGTCGCCCCATGCGAGGACTCCAGCAACGCTGTTTGGTGTCAAGATTGAGATGCCTCCTTGAACATTTGTTTCCACTACTAACTCATCGGCGATACTATTGGCCGTGATAGTTCCCGCCGAGGCCTTGAATACATGCAGTGGTCCATCCGGCCCCGTCGTGCCGATGCCGACATTGCCGCCTTCTGGTTGTAACAACAAATTCAGGGCTCCAACCCCAGCCTGCTGCGCTGAAATCCACGCCCCACCCAGAGAACCCAAATCGCTGTCTATGCCGAAACCGAAATGTTCACCGATACCGCCACGAAGATTAAGTGCTCCATTTTGGTACAAATCATAATTTGCATCACCCCTGTTCACGTCTAACATTGCGCCAGGGACTGTCGTCCCGATGCCGACGTTGCCTCCGGAGTCTATGACCATGCGGTTTGTGCCGGTTACCGTGGTACTGTTTGCCGCAGTATAGAAGTTGATGCTTGTAGCCGCATTAAAGCTCGATGTTCCACCACCGATGTATATGTCGTTGCTGGAAGTGTTATTATCGCCCCAGATGAGTCCAAGGTCTTCTTCCGAGTTAGTGTAATGCGCCACTTGCAGTCCTCCAAATTTACGGGTGGTATTGGTTCGGTTGTTTCCTACTCGTATGCCATCTGCCACACCTCCATCGTTCACAATATCCAACTGCGTTCCCGGCCCCGTCGTCCCGATGCCGACATTGCCGTTGCTTTGAATCCTCATTCGTTCCGTCGGTGCTGTATCAGTAGTTACATCTCTTGTAGCAAAGTAGAGTG
>MFTV01000009.1 GCA_001785445.1 Candidatus Nomurabacteria bacterium RIFCSPHIGHO2_02_40_30
AATACCTGAACTTGCTAATGCGCCAACAGCGGTGACTGCTCCAGTAATAATATCTAACTTACCAACTGGCCCCGTCGTCCCGATGCCGACATTGCCACCGCCTGTTATCCTGACTTTTTCCGTGTCGGTAACGAATGTGATCGGCTCGGAACTGCCACCCGTATCTAGCATTATTCCTTTTGGAGAGATAATTGAACAATCGTTAGAACCGGCAATACCGCATTCAATACTGCCTTCAATATCTAACTTTTGCCCGGGAGTTGTCGTCCCGATGCCGACGTTGCCGGCTTCAAAGATAGCCGCATAATTGTTGGTAGCCCCAGTGGCGGTGGCGTACAGTCCCACATTAGTGGTGGAAGCTCCGGTCTTGCTGAAGTATCCCGCATAGCCGGTGCCGGTGATAGCTCCGGTATGAGCCACATTCAAACCCATGGAAGAAGCTGTGGTGGAAGCTGAAGCAATACCCACCCCGCCAGAAACCACAAGCGCTCCGGTGGTGGAAGAAGTGGAAGCGGTGGTGTTTGTCACCGTCGTTAATCCGCTGGATGTCAAAGTGGTGAAGGCGCCAGCCAGCGGCGTGGTAGTTCCGATGATTACATTATTTAATTGCTGACCACCGCCGGAGATAGTGCCGGTTAAGGTAGTCGCTCCAAATTTGGTTACTGTAAGAGTGTCTGTGGCAAAGGTCATATCCGCATCATCCACCAGAAGTCCAGCAGTGCCCGCGAAGGTGACTCTGCCGGCTGTGAGGGCGGAGTTGGTGATGGAGCTAGAAGCAGTGAGAGTCGGAATGGTAACCGTGCCCGAGCCAAAAGTCACTGCTCGGTTGGTCGTGGTGTTGATGCCGAGAGTGCCGGTGCCAGTCATGTCTAAAATTGCGCTGTTGCCAGCCAGGACGACAGAAGTAGAATTAATTGTTGTTGCGCCGGTGCCAGTAGCAAAGGTATTACTGCCTGTGACTGTAGTCGCCCCGTTCAAAGAGATAGCTCCTGTGCCAGTAGAAAATGTATTTGCTCCTGTTTGTGTGAATCCGGCAGCCACCGTCATTGTTCCGTTCGAAGTTATTCCCGAAGTGGCCGTAATCAATCCCGAAATCGTCGGAGTAGCCGTCCAAGCAGTTGGGTTTATCGTCAAAGTAGTAGCAGCTTTACCTAAATTAGTCGCAGTCGAGTTCGTAGTTCCCAAATTTAAAATTCCGGCTGAGTCTACGGTCATCGTGCCGGAAGTGGCCGTCTGGATGGTCAGGTTGCCGGAAGTATTGTTCCAAGAAGAAGTGCCGCCGGAAGCGATGACCAAGGCGCCGGTGGAATTTCCGATGTTTGTCGCAGCCGTTCCCGTGGCATTAATATTTCCTGTCCCTGTTACCGTGATCCCCCCCGTACCTTGAATGAGTCCGGTGCCGGAATTTACTCCCACCCCAGTGATGGCGCCGGCGTTTGAGACGACGAAGTTGCTCGAGGTGATGTAGTTGGTGGCGAATGTGCCGGAGAGGTTAATGCCGTTGGTAATGTTTGAAGCCGTGCCGGCAGTAATTTTCAATCCATCAGTTGCCACTATTTGGTTGCCTGTTGCCGTGTCGTTGTTTTCCAGAGAAAGTATTGAAGCCACGGCGGCGTCGGTGGATGACGAATCATTTTGCTTGACGGCAACTCTTCCCGCGGTTTCGGTATTTCCCGCTACGGAAGTATTCTGGGTGAACTGCACATCGAGTCCAGCGATGGAGCCGGTGGAGACGGCAGTGGTGCCTTGAGCATTAGTCACGTTGAGTTGGTTGGCGCTCCAGGCGGTGTTAGCGGCAGAGTTGTTACTAGAAGTAATATTGGAAGCGCTACCCGAAGTCAAAGAGTTAGCAGTTACCCCAAGTACTGTGCCAGTAGTCGAAACTCCAGTGAAAGAAAAAGCCGTGCCGGTAGCATCATCGCTGGTGGCTGCTATCTCACCACTTGAAATCGTGAGGTCGCCATCGGTTAAAGTAACCGAGCCGGTGGTGAGGGTGAGAGTGGCTGTCTCTGCTCCAGCTCCAGCTAGAGTAATGAGTCCTGTGCCCAGGAAGTTGACTGTAGGGTTGGTAGTGGTATTACCGAGAGAAATGTTCTCACTGGAGTTAGTAGTAGTGACATTAAGGTAATTGTTAGAGCCTTCGGAGATGGTTAAAGCAGAAGCAGTGTTGTCATCAATGTCGAAGTCAGTGGTGCCGTTGAAAACAATGCCTCCAGCTAGAGTGGAAGTGCCGGTGACAGCGAGGGTAGCAATGCTAGCATTTCCAGAGACAGTAACATTGTTGAGAGTTGAAGTTCCAGTAACATGCAGGATAGTGGAAGTTAAGTCTTGAGCTCCAAGAGCGGTGAAGCCGCCGAGGGTGCCTATCGGATTGTTCTGTGGAGCGGAGGGAGCCGTGGTGCCAAAGTTGTAGCCTACTGGACCTTGGACATTGTTGAGACTTGAGGGAGCAGGTAAGCCTTGTGGACCTTCCGCTCCCTGTTCACCCTGGAGTCCCTTGGGACCACGCAGCAGGGAGAGGAATTCCGGTTTCTTGAGCAAAGTTTGCAGAGTGGAGAGCAGAGAGGGGTCATAATTTGAAGCTATCTGGCCTGTATCAGGCGAACTTAATTTTTCTATAACTGGAGGCAGAACTTGCGCCACATAATTTCTAAAAGCTTTAAATAACTCTATCTGGTTGACCATTACTGCAGTTTCACCATCTCCTTGGCTCGCTGGAGCCGAAGGCGGAGGAGAGGAAACCTCCCCGCCTTGTGAAGGAGGGGGGTTATTAAGCGGCGTGGTCGCAACATAACTTTTGTAAGCCGAGAAAAGTTCTGACTGGCTAATATTAACCGCCACCGCTTCAGGCTTAGGCTCAGCCACATAACTCTTGAAGGCACTGAATAAGTCCGATTGATCTACCGCCACCTGGGGCGCAGACGCAGGCTCCATGTAAGCTTGAAAGTCTTTCATTAGAGAATCACTGCTGGTAGCCGCTAAAGCCGGCTGTGGAAAAAGGGGGAATATCGTGGGGAAAAGAAAAAAAGCTAAGATGAAATATCTAAAAATAAATTTCCAGAGTAATAATCTTTTTATGCAGATTTTACTTGCCATTTTTTATGTTTTGACCCTTATATTATAGCAATAATACACTAGCCCCAAAAGAGAAAAAGTGGGGATAACTTCCCACCTTTTTAGCCACCCAAAAAATTGCAAAATTTTACCCAAAAATCCCAGATAGAGCCTTAGACTCTATCTGGTAATTATCTTCTTCTACTAGAGATGTTTGTCCTCTTTCTTCCCTTACAATTGAAACGATTTCATCACAGTGTTTTTTGAAACTTTTACTACCACCAAAAGTATCTAAAACTATTTTTCCTTCTGTTGCAGAAATAATCTTGAAATTATGATTTTCGTACTCATAATCACTAGCAGAGACAAGGTGCATTTTATTTTTTGGAATATTATGGACTTTGTAGTTCTTGTTTACATAGCCAATAATTTTATTAAAGTAGTTTTCGTTATTGGCAAGGTTTGATTTAAAAGTTCCCTGAAAAAGTGAGCCAGAACGACTATTTTTTACATTAAAATAATAAGTGTAACCTCCTTGTAATTTTTGCATGAATTTAGCTATCCCGCCATCCACTAATTGCTTTAAAACAAAATGAAAATGATTCGGGTTGAGACAATAAGCCACAAAAGCAACCAACGGCTCAGATAGAGCCTTAGACTCTATCTCTGTTTTTCTAAGATTTGATAAGCTTATTATTCCGTCAACTTGATTAAATTCAATCATGCTTTCAATAAAACGACGCATGTCGTTTTTGTCACTAAAAATATTGCGCTTGTCTACTCCTCGATTGTATATGTGATAATACTCACCTGTTACTATTGTTTGTTTTCTCATATAAAAATTGTACCACATCCCAGATAGAGTCTAAAGCTCTATCTCTACCTCCACAAACTTCAGCTCCTGTATATTCGCCGGAGATACGAGAAGCGCTTTTTGAAAAGAATCCCGAGGGTCAGAAAGAACTGTCTCTACGACTGCTAAAACATGTGGCATAATTCCCGGTAAAACCACTTCACTGCCTTTTGACAAGTTGAAGTCTTTTGGGATAGCCATTTCGAAATTCCCTCCCCCTCGGCCGACAACTTCCATAAAGATATTCTTATTTATTACCACTTGTGTTTTCTCGCCACTGTTAGAAAACAAAATTACTTTTGAGGAATACGCATGAACTTCAGCAATACGCCCGATGGGAATATTGCCCAAAGCGAAAACACTATCTCCAACTTTCACTCCTTGTTTTAAGCCGATGTCAATGACCAGAGTATCGTAAAAACTCTTATTCGGCTTGGCTAAAATAGCTGACACGATCACGGATGTTTTGGTATTTTTTCTACCTAAAATTTCTTTCAAAAAAATGTTTTCGTCCAGAATAGAATTATAATTGGCCATTTTTGCCTCATCTTCTATAAGTTTCATTTTCAAATTTTCATTTTCTAAATATAGAGAATTCTTGAACAGAAAATAAGATTTTAAGTTTGAAAATTTATCACCAGTGTAGTTGCCCGCAACTAAAACCGGACGAAAGATAAAAATACCTACAGATGAGGCTCCATCCATAATGTCTGCCCTAAAATAAAACAGGGCAAAAAAAATAACTACAAAAAAAATAGTTTGAAAAAACTTTTTTCTCTTTATTTTTTTATCTACCAAGTAACTCATGATAGCTCATCTTGGTGGCAGTTCATCCAATTGCCCGATTAAAACATCTTTATAAAACGGAACATTGTCTAGGATCACCCCTGTACCTCTGGCTACTGCCGAAAGCGGGTCTTCGACTACATACACTGGAATTTTAAGGACACTATGGAGAAGCTGGTCGAGGCCGGCGATGAGCGCGCCACCACCGGTGAGCGTGATGCCTCGATGCATTATATCAGAGAGAATTTCCGGTGGTGTTGTCTCCAGCATATCTTTCACGCCTTCCACCAACTCTTTTATGGACGAAGAAAATGCGTCCCGAATATCGGCATCGTTGACTACCACGGCTCGAGGAAGTCCAGTGAGAAGGTCACGTCCGTGAACTTCTGTTTCCATGTAACCTACCGGTAAGACAGAGCCGATGGCAATCTTGACCATTTCTGCCGTCCTCTCCCCTACAAGAATTTTAAATTCATCGCGCATATAGCTAATGATGTCGTTGTTCAACCTGTCGCCAGCTATTTTTAAATTTTTTGATTTAACTATTCCTCCCAAAGAAATTACTGCGATATCAGTAGTCCCGCCGCCAATGTCTATAATCATCGAGCCGACAGGTTCCTTGATGGGTAGCCTGATGCCGATGGCCGCCGCCATCGGCTCTTCCACTAGGAATACAACTCTGGCGCCGGCGCTTCTGGCCGCATCATACACTGCCCGTGTCTCGACATTGGTAGTACCGGAAGGCACGCCGATCAAGACCCTGGGCCGAGCTAATTTTTTAGACATTCTGTCCGCTTTATTGATTAAATATGAAAGCATTTCTTCGGTAACTTCAAAATCTGAAATAACACCGTCGACAAGTGGACGAATGGCGCGGATGTGCCCTGGGGTACGGCCGAGCATTTCTTTAGCTTTCCCGCCCACGGCCAGAATTTGATTGGTCTTGATATTGACCGCCACCACCGAAGGCTCGTTGATGACGATGCCGTGACCCTTCAAATACACGAGGGTATTTGAGGTCCCCAAGTCTATGCCGATGTCGTTAGAAATTAATTTGTAAATTTTATCGAACATAACTCTTTCAGTGAAATTATTTTTCCCTTCTCTTCAGTACGCTTTTTTAATTCTATGCCGCCTTCTTTCATACTTCTCTCTGACACAACTGCGCGATAAGGAAGACCAAGCAAATCCGAATCGGCGAATTTCTCGCCGGCAGATATGCCGGTGCGGTCATCGAATAAAACTTCAATATTATTTTCTAATAAACTTTCATAAATTTTATTGGCTTCTTTAAAAACTTTTTCATTTTCACCTAAGACAAGCAAATGAAGAGTGTACGGAGCAATGGACTCCGGCCAAATGATGCCTTTGTCGTCCGAGAGAACTTCTACCACCGTACCCATCAAGCGAGCCGGACCTATGCCGTAAGACCCCATAAAAACAGGACTTTTACCTCCTTTCTCGTCTTCGAAAAGTAGATGCGGCTCCGAAAACTTTGTACCTAAAGTAAATATATTGCCAACTTCTACTGATTTTTCTTCCTTAAAATTTTCTCCCAGCTCTAAGTCTTTTTTAACCTCGTCGGTAAATACTTCTTTATTAATAGCTATGTTGTTCTCTTCGTTAATATATATCGTATCTTCTCCGGAAGGCGTCACCGTTTGAAATTCATGAGAAAATTTTGAGAAGACTCCGCCGGAAGCAAAAGTCAGATAGGTAATATGCCCGATGCCTATTCGTTTAAATATATTTATATAAGCCTGCTTCGCTTTCTCGTAAAAAATCAAGTGCTCTTTTTCGTTTCTTGAAAAGGAGTACAGGTCTTTCATCACAAATTCTCTGGTACGCATGATGCCGCTTTTGGCCCGAAGTTCGTTCCTGAATTTTGTTTGAAACTGGTAAACAGAAAAGGGTAAATCTCTGTAAGAATATACAAATTGTTCCATCATGTTGGAGATAGGTTCCTCATGAGTAAAAGCAAGACCTTTCTCACTGCCATCTTTTAATTTAGTTTTAAACCAAATATCTACTTTGGCATCGTCCCATCTGTCTTGGTTGAAATGTTTTTGCCACAATTCTTGTCTCTGCAGAGACGACATGATTATTTCTTGGCCACCAATAGCATCCATCTCTTGCCGAATTATATTTTCTATTTTTTTTAGCACTCGCAACCCTAGCGGCAGATAATCATAAACCCCAGCCATTTCCTTGTTTATAAAACCTCCCCGAATAAGAAGCTCGGCGCTCCTTGACACCTCATCTGCGGGAACTTCCTTCCTAGTTTTGGTAAAAAGTTTAGATTGCAACATTCCCCTATCTTACTCGAAAAAATCCTTTTGGTCAAAACAAGAAAACTGCTAGGTCTTGCCTAGCAGTTTTCTAAATGTATAATGTATTTATGTCTATCAGAAAAGTAAATTTAGTTAATGGAGAATATTACCATGTATACAATCGTGGAAATAGTAAGCAGAAAATTTTTCATGATAATGAAGATTACTTTCGTTTTATAAGTCTTATGTATGCTTGTAATTCTGTAAATAATTTTAGAATTTTTACTCTTGCTAAAGAAGAAAGTCCTTACGATTTTGAAAGAGGGAAGCAAATTGTATCTATTGGATCTTATTGCCTTATGCCTAACCATTTTCATATCCTTATTACTCAAACAGAAGAAAGAGGTATTAGTAAATTTATACAGAAACTTACTACTGCTTATGTAATGTATTACAACAAAAAATATAAAAGAACAGGTGGACTATTTGAGGGTAAATTTAAATCTGAGCATTTAAACAATGACCGCTATTTAAAATATTTATTCTCATACATTCATCTAAATCCTATAAAACTTATACAAAAAGATTGGAAAGAAGTTGGAATTAGAAATAAAAAAGAAGCTCTTGGATATTTACAAAGTTACAAATATTCAAGCTATCTTGATTTTTTAGAGATAAAAAGAATTCAAAATAAGCTATTAAATATAGAAACTTTTCCAGAATATTTTCCAAACAAAAAATCATTTCAAAAAGAAATCTTTGAATGGTTAAGTTATAACAATGAATTGCTAGGCAAGACCTAGCAGTTTGACCTAGCAGTTTGATAAAAAAAGAAATAAAAATGAGCAACATTTCCTCCTTTCGGATGTTGCTCGTTTGTGAGAAGTTTATTCCCCTCTTGCCCTCTTTAACAGACATGCCCCCTCGGGAATTTCAGTAAGAAATTCCCCTACAATTTGAGCACTGGCACGTCTAAGTACATAATGCTCCTCGGAACAGTCATAAAATATGAGTTTGAAATCCCATTCAATTCCCTCACATTTTTGGAATTTCCATCCATCTGGTATTGCCTCCGAGGGACATTCACATAAATCAAGCGTAGGATCCACATACACTCCGCAGACCTCGCATTTAACCTGATCGACAACATCACACATATAAACCTCAAGGAACAAACGCCCCGCCCTAATACGGAAACGCCAGCCTCTATACTAGAGAACTGGCATTTAGGTTGTTACTATTGATTTTAGATTTTTACAGCGCAAAAGTCAGCTCTCTATTTAAGAAAGCTGAGCAACATGCAGTCATTAAAGAAAATCTATTTTCCCCTATATTTTTATTCACAATTAGACTTTAGCATAAAAAATAAAGAGTTGCAAATTGTGCCTGTTTCTGCTATATTGTTTTCATGCAAAAAACGGAAAATAAGAGCAATGACGCCGTAGAACAAATGTTCAAAGCCGGCGTCCAGTATGGCTATTCAAAAACAAGGAGACACCCGAGCCTCTCTCCGTATATATATGCCACAAAAAACAAAACCGATATAATAAATCTTGAAAAGACAAGTATCCTGCTCCACAATGCTTGTGAGTTCGTAAAAGGTTTGGGAGCACAGGGCAAAGTGGTGCTTTTTGTCGGGACGAAACCTGAAGCAAAGGTAGTAATTAAAGCTGTGGCAGAGTCTATCGGCATGCCCTACGTAACCACCCGCTGGATTGGCGGCACTCTTTCCAACTTTACAGAAATAAAAAAGAGGATTACTGAATTAGAAACTTACCGCAAGGATAGTTTGGAGGGCGGACTGGACAAGTATACGAAAAAAGAAAGAGTGGTACTGGCCAAGAAAATGGAAAAACTTTCCAAATATTATTCCGGACTTATCGGGCTCAAAAAGACTCCAGACGCATTGTTTGTCATAGATGCGAAAGCGGAACATATTGCGGTAACCGAAGCTTTAAAAGGAGATGTCGCCGTTGTCTCTCTGGTTAATTCTGATTCAAATATCAAAGGCATAAACTACCCGATAGTAGGCAATGATTCCGGTATACCCTCAATAAAGTTTTTCACAGAATCTATCGCTAAAGCCTACAAAGAAAGTCAGCATACAGTGCCTGATAAAACATCTTAAGTTAATATGTCTGTACAAATTACAACAGAGCAAATAAAAGAGCTCCGGGATGCTACTGGCATATCTGTAATGCAGTGCAAACGCGCCTTGGAAGAGGCCGAGGGTGACATGAAAAAAGCCTTGGCTATCTTGAAGAAAACCAGCTCTGATATCGCTTTAAAGAAAGTAGGCCGAGAAGCCAAGGACGGTGCAGTGACTATAAAAAATAAGGACAAAAAAGCTGTGCTAGTGGCTCTGCACTGTGAGACAGACTTCGTGTCTAGAAATGAAGACTTTTTGAATTTGCTTGATAAATTGGGAGATTTAGCTCTCTCTGTCGGCGTAGAGAAAATGAGAGCAAATGCAAAGGAGATGATAGACACAGTAATTCAAAAAACCGGAGAAAATATACAGCTTGGTGATACTTATGAAGTGAATGGAGAAATTTTAGGAACTTATACCCACAACAACAAGACAGGTGTGATTGTCTCTCTATCAGGAGGAGATAAAGAACTTGCGAGAGACATCGCTATGCACATAACAGCCATGAAACCAGAATACATGTCGGCAGATGAGATAACTCCTGACGCAAAACAAACAATGACAGAAATTTTTGAAAAGGAAGTTGCTAGTATCGATAAACCGGCAGAGATAAAAAAGAAGATGCTGGATGGCAAAATAAGTACCTACTTTAAAGAAAAGACTTTGCTGGAACAGCCTTTTATTAAAGATGGAGAACAGACAGTCGGCAAGCTTCTGGAGAAAAACAAGGCTAAAATAACAGAAGTAAAGCGTTATTCTATTTAAAAATATGTATCCCGTTAGAAATCATATGGTTAAAAATTTTATAAAAATTAATTTAAGTACGGAAATGCAGAGCATTTCCTATTTCTAACGGGATGTATATCATATTAACTTCATTCTTTGTGTCGCTCATAGGCATCGTCATCATGATCGGACGCAAATTGGAAGTTGTGGAGAACGGGCAGATGCCAGATAATGGCTACAAGCATCCTTTCGTGGGAGATATGCAAAATATAAAAGAAATAATTACCGTAAACACAAAAAAGTACGGACACTTGACTGTGGTAACTATTCTGCGATTTTATATTCGGGGGACAAATCTTTTAAAAAATAGCTACGAGAAAATTAAAATTAAAATAGATAACATAGGCAAGGACAAGCACGCAGACGGTGAAAAGAAAGAAATTTCCAAATTTTTAAAGATTATAGGAGACTATAAACACAAAATCAGGGAAATTAAGCACAAAATTAAGGAAGAGGAAAATTTGTAAATGTGCTAGGATGTCTTCATGCCGGGATAGCTCAATGGTAGAGCAACTGTTTTGTAAACAGTAGGTTGTAGGTTCGAGTCCTATTCCCGGCTCCAGTTAATTGCTCTTTTGAGTGTTCTCTTCTGGCTTTGTTTCCTGAAGCTTGAAAGACTTTTTAATCAGAGCTTCAAGCTCATCAATGCCATGAAAGCCGGTCAATACTTCGTCGTCTATGACC
This sequence comes from Candidatus Nomurabacteria bacterium RIFCSPHIGHO2_02_40_30, assembly GCA_001785445.1. Lineage (GTDB taxonomy): Bacteria > Patescibacteriota > Minisyncoccia > Phycocordibacterales > UBA9973 > UBA9973. Next base: position 10,583 of record MFTV01000009.1, read on the forward strand.
AATGCCGGCAAAGCCGTGTCTTTGATTTTATAAATTTGCAGCATCGCTTTGACAGCGGACAGGTCAGTACTATAGTCGAAAGAATACACCCGTAATTGCTGATATTTACTACGAAGCTCGGTCAGTACCAATGCTTCTTTCTCACATAAACTGCAATTCTCGGCTGTGGTGTAGAAATAAAGGATGAATGACGATTTGACCCCGCAACGCGCGGAGATTTTCTTCATTAATAAATAGTCCTTAATCTGCAATAGAGAATAGTATTTCTTCAAATAAGACACTTCTTCAGTAGCGCCTAAATTACGTTCACTCCACTCCAGCTTACTTCCTAGCTCTGCGAGCTCACCGGAGAAAACAGAATCAGAAATGTTTTTACAAGAAAGTTCGGAAAGCAGTGAAAATTGAGTTTCGGAAGAAAGGATGTCAATAGCTATTTTGTCTTGAATTGACTTAAGCTGATCGATTTTTCTTTCACCGAAATAATTGCTCACATAACTGGCCGAAAGGAATAAACTTACGGTAATTAAAAATACAATTAAATATTTTTTCCAATCAATCATCCCAGTACTAAAATTTTATTAATAATTTTCATTTTTATTTCCCGTAATCAAAAATTTAGTACGGGACAGGTAAATTTTTATCTCCAAGCCGGCTTCCTCTGCAGGACAGTATTATAAACCGCTTTCATCAGCCAAAACGGAGCAATCAAGCTAAAAACTGGGAAAAAATAAAGCATATATAGAGACAACCCCCACTTGCCTTCAGTCATTCTTCTGCCAAAAATCATGGCAAAGACAACTAATAGGTAAATAAAAACAACCAAAAAAATGAATGACTGCGAATTTATAAAGAAAGTATCGGGATAAAAATTAGCAGATGAGAAATGCCAGCCTACAGTATTAAAAACATTAATCTTCGCATATATAAAATCTCCAATATTGTAAACTATTCGGACGAAAAGATACGCCACGGATACAATAGAAATAACTCCCATAGGCAAAGTAAAAAGAGAAAAATTTCCGTATTGTTTTTTAAATAAGACACTCCTGTAGTCAATGGTGTTGTTAATAAATCCATAAATCCAGCGCAATCTCTGTCTATAAAGTTTCTTTATAGTGGTCGGCGTATTGGTGTATACATAAGCATCGTTGCAATGCTCTATTCTATATTTATTCTTCTGCATTCTATAAGCAATTTCCATATCTTCCGTGTTGTGACCATGCCGATACGGACCCAAGTCGTCGAATACCTTTTTTCTGAAAATAGTCAGCGGCCCTGGGGTCACATTGATAGCCCCCAGAAAACCAAGCATTTTTTTAAGGTAAACACTCATATTGTATTCGGCTTTCTGCGCATTTTGAATAAAAGTTTTTGAATTATAAGCTATTACCGAAGGAGCCACAGCCATTATTTCCGAGTCTTTATCAAAATAACTCATTATGCGAACTAAAGACTCTCGGTCTGCAAATGAGTCAGCGTCAAGACCGCCAAAAAAGTCAGTCTCGGTATGGAGAAGCCCTAGGTTGAGCGCAGTGTATTTGCCGCCATTTTCTTTATGAAAAACTTTTACATTCGGAAATTGGCTGAATTTGTTAATGACGTTGAAAGTACTGTCAGTGGAACCGTCATCAACCAAAAGAATTTTTAATTTATCTTTTGGATAAGTCAAATCAAGAAGCGAGTTAACTGTCCTCTCTACTGTATGTTCTTCATTCCAACATGGCACCACAATAGTGACTGAAGGATAGCTACTAAGGCTGACCTTGCTATTCCGGATAATTATTTTTTTTCTATTTTGGAGAAAGGTAACAAAGAAAAAGACCTGTACGTACACAGATAAAAAGATCAATATATAAAATATCACACTAAAGATTGAAGCCATAAGCTTCTTTTCAATATAGCATTTCTAGCTTTAAACGCAAATAACTACATGCCTCCTGTCATCTTTCCATCAGTGCCACAAGTATGTGCGCTCATGCATGTCTTGCACCTGCACCCAACAATCTTCATAACGGCTGCCACACCCACTAGCACATACACTACAACTTCAAACATTGCCCATGAACCGAGAAGCATGTGAACGACATTCCAAGAATCCGGCTTGCCCAAAAGCATACCAAGCCCCACTAAACCCCAATTCAAACCTCCGACAATTAACAAAATCTTACCAATCATCATCGGAGAGCAGCGACTCTTACCACAACCACAACCCATTGAATTACACATATATTTTTTAATTATTATTAATAATAATAGAAGTATAGCACTATTTTTTTAAAATGCTACAATAAGTAAATGGAAAATAACAACCAAAAACAAATAGCTGGGGCAATAGTTATAGCCGGTATTATTATCGGTGGAGCAATTCTACTCAAAGGAACATCGGCGCCGTCAGTTATCCCTTCCGGAAGTACGGAAAATACTTTTTCCGGCAGAGCTGTATCGGCAAATGACCATATTCTAGGAAGTGCGGCTGCAAAAATAATTATAGTGGAATATTCGGACCTTGAGTGTCCATATTGCAAAGTATTCCACAACACCATGCACCAGATAGTGGAAGGGAGCGGAGGTAAGGTGGCTTGGGTATACAGACATTATCCAATTGCCGAACTTCATCCAAAAGCTTTTCATGAATCAGAAGCCACGGAGTGCGCTTACGAGCAAGGCGGCAACGATGCCTTCTGGAAATATACCGACAGAATTTTTGAGGTTACAGAGTCTAACAATGGCCTCGAAGCAAGTGAGCTTCCAAAGATTGCAGAATACGTGGGACTTAACGTGAATGCCTTTAACACATGTCTTGCAAGTGGAAAATTCAAAGAAAAAGTTCAGGCTGATGTCGCTGACGGACTCAAAGCCGGAGTAAATGGAACACCGTCTTCTTTCATTTTAGTAAAAGGCAAGCTCGTAGACACTGTCCCCGGCGCCCAGCCCTACGAGACGTTGATGCAAAGACTCGGCAAGATAAAATAAATTAGTCGAAGTATAACTGGGTACAATATTTCGACTTCACTCGGACATTGTGTAAGTAAACTTACACATGCTCCTCGCTAGTCGAAATAGTTTTTTAAACGAGAGATTTTGTCGTGCTGACGAAGTTTTTCGTGCACTTTCGCTTCGATCTGACGAATGCGTTCGCGGGTCACGCCAAACTCTTCCCCCACTCGCTCGAGGGTATGCTGGATGCCGTCGAGAAGCCCATAACGCATCTCAAGGATTTTTCTTTCTTTTGGATTGAGTTCATCTAGAACTTCGCGGATTTGGTCGGACAAAATTCTTCGGGAAGACTCCTGGTCGGGGCGAAGAATTTTATCATCCGGAATAAAGTTTTCCAGAGTTGATTTATCGTCATCGTCTCCTACCGGCTGTTCTAGCGATACAGTTTCTTGAGAAATATTTTCAATAACATGAATCTTCTCCACTGGAATGCCCATTTCGGTAGCTATTTCTTCGGCTAATGGCTCCCGTCCCAAGTCTTGACTAAGCCTTCTGTGCGTCTGTTTGTATTTTGAAATTGTCTCTACCATGTGTACCGGTATGCGTATAGTACGAGACTGGTCAGCCAAGGCACGAGTGATGGACTGGCGAATCCACCAAGTGGCATAAGTGGAAAATTTATATCCCTTAGTCCAGTCGAATTTTTCAACCGCTTTAAATAGACCTAAATTACCTTCCTGTATTAAGTCCAAAAGAGTCAAGTTGGCAGACCTCCCCACATACTTTTTGGCTATAGAAACAACTAAGCGCAAGTTCGCCCGAGCCAGCAGATTTTTCGCTTCCAAGTCTCCTTTTTCTATCCGTTTTGCAAGGTCTTTTTCAGCGCTCGCATGAATGAGAGGATACTGCCCTATTTCTTTTAAGTACATCTGAATGGAGTCATGCATGCTTCCTTTGTTTAAGTCCTTGTCAGTGAGGTCAATATCAAGGTTGAGCAAATTCCCACCTTCAAGGACATCTATAGAGGCCTCGGAGAACTTTTCATAAAGCTCATCTAGAAACAAAATGTTATTCTCAATATCAGGGAAAGTTTTCAGTATTTCATCATAAGTAATGAAGCCTCTTTTGCGTCCTTTCTCTATAAGCTCGTGCGACAATTTGTCCAGATTTTCCGCTTTTTTCTCGGCATAAGTCAGCTTTTTAACTTTAGCTTTCCCAGAGCGGGATTTTAGTCGAGACTTTTTAACCTTTTTTACCTTTTTAGGTTTTTTAAGTTTTTTGACTTTTTTAACTACCTTCTTCTTACTTATTTTTTTCTTTTTCTTTTTCATATTTTTTAACGTTTACTTTTAATTTCTTCTTTTCTTTTATTTATTTCATTTATCTTTTTTAAAATTTCCATTTCCTCGGTTTTATCTTTTATATTTTTCAGTTTCACCATTATCTGCAATAATTCTTCACTTAAATACTCTTCTTCGATATTGAACAACATCTCCCGCACATCTTTTTCTAAATTTTCACTACCCCCATAGAATTCCTCTATTTCGTAAATTAAATCTTCTTTTATATTTTGATAATTTTCTTTTACTTTGGCTAATTTTTCAAAAATTATATTCGGGTCTACGATTTTCTTCTGTATACTCTCTTGCCAAAAGGCTATTCCTAGGAGCCGGCGTTCGATCGGGTCTTTACGAAGTTTTTTCTCCACATTCACTCTGGCAGTCTTTATATCTTCTGTTTCAGCTTGTAGCTCTGCTTCAACTTTTTTTAAATCGTCTTGGAGCGCACTCTCCATTATGCCTGATAGGTCGCTTATTTTTTTAATGAAATGCATTTTTTCAATAGAGCTATCGAGCGCATTCACGAAAGGCAATACCAGATCTTTTATTTCCCTGCCAGCTTTGCGCATATCTTTATTTTTCAAAACTTGCGCCGACATAAACTCTATAATGTGTTTTGAGTTACGAATCGCTTCTCGCCACGCATCAGGGCCACCATTTAAAATTAAGTCTGCCGGATCCACCCCTTCTGGCAAGCTTGCCACCTTCACATCCATGCCTAAAGATAAAGCAATTTTCCCAGCTCTATTTGAGGCATTAAATCCAGCTTTATCGGCGTCAAAAGCAAGCACTATGTTATCCGAAAGACGACGAATAAGACCTAAATTATTTATCACATTTTCTTTAGAGACAGTAGAATCAGACAAAGCAGTGCCGCTGGTTGCCACTGTGTTCCTGTACCCTGCTTGATGCGAAAGCACCAAGTCCATCTGGCCTTCGACTAAAATAGAAAAATTATTTTTGCGGATTGACTCTTTGGCTTTATCCAACCCGAAAAGCACAGATGACTTACTGAATATCGGGGTTTCCGGACTGTTTAAATACTTGGCTGACTTACCATCGTCTACGAGAAGTCGGCCGGAAAAAGCGATGACACGTCCGCTGGTATCGCTAATTGGAAAAATAATCCTACCGCGAAATCTGTCATAAAAACCTTTATCTGTTTTTTTAGCGAGACCTGCTTTTTCTATTTCAATGTCAGAAAACCCTTTATTTTTAAGGTGAGAATAGAGTAGTCGCCAATCATTCTTAATAAAACCAATTTGAAAATCTTTTATACTTTGCTCATTCAAGCCCCTAGATTTTAAATATGTTTCCGCATCTTTAGCTTCTTTTAGATTACTCTCAAAAAACTTTGCCGACTCTTCCATTGCACGATAAAGTTTTTCTTTTTCACTCTCTTTTTCTTTGGCTTCTTTGGTGTAAACTTCGAGAACCACTCCGGCTTTATCCGCTAAAATTTTAAGCGCGCCTTTAAAATCAAGTCCTTCAAACTCTTCCACAAAAGTGAAGATGTCGCCGGAGGCGCCACAACCGAAACAATAATAACTACCCCGAGAAGGCGAAACGAAAAAGCTCGGCGTCTTCTCGGAGTGAAAAGGACACTTGGCTTTCAAATTCGCGCCGGCTCGCTCTAGCTTTATATAAGAAGAGACTACATCCTCTATCGAAAGTCTCTCCTTAATTTTGTCTACGGGAGAGTTCATAAATTTAAACTACTTATCTACTTCAGGATTAAATTTAGTCTTGAAGCCAGTACCTGCTGGTATGAGTCGTCCAATTATAACATTTTCTTTGAGTCCTCGTAGAGAATCCACTCCGCCTTTGATAGCGTTCTCGATGAGCACGCGGTTGGTGTTCTGAAAAGATGCCGCCGAGAGCCAGCTTTTGGTACGCAGCGACACTTCGGTAATACCCAAGACTACCGTCTCCGCTTTAGCAGCCTTACTTTCGCCAACTCTATTATTTTCTTCTATGAAAGAGGTATTTTCAACGATATCGCCGATAGAAAAGTTCGTCTCTCCGGCATCTTTTATCTTTCGGCGTGAGAACATCTGGCGGATAATGATTTCCGTATGCTTTCTGGAAATTGAAGCGCTCTGCAGTTCATAAACCTTGTTTATTTCTCTAATTATGTATTCCTCCACCAGCTCTTTGCCTCCATGTTTAAATATTTCGGCAATATCAGCGGAGCCGTCCGTTAGAAGTTGTCCCTTTGTTACCTTATCGCCTACTTTCACCACCGGTGTTCTCCTGAAAGCTACATCGTATTCTATTTCATTCGCCTTGCCATCAACTTTACTATCAGATAACACTTTAATTGTTTTTTCTCTTATGTTATCTTTTGCATTATCTTTAGAATCTTTGGTTGTAATGGAGATTACTTCTCCATCCGTCTCGGAAATAATGGCAGGGTTTTTGGGAATTCGTCTTTCAAATATTTCTTCAATACGAGGCAAGCCGGTGGTGATGTCAGTACCGGCTACGCCTCCAGCGTGGAAGGTACGCAGTGTCAGCTGTGTCCCCGGCTCTCCGATGGCCTGCGCCGCAATAATACCGACAGCTTCTCCTAGATCAACTAAACGATTTCTGCCAAGGTCAAGTCCATAACAATTCTGGCATAGACCATGCACCGTACGGCAAGTAAGAGGAGAACGCACATTTACTTCTGTAAAACCCGCTCCTTCAATGTTATGCGCCTCTTCTTTGGTAACTAAAAACCCTTTTTTATAAAGAACCTTGCCATCTTTATCTTTTAGATCACTGGCTAATATTCGTCCGCGAATATTTTTGGAAAGCGCTATCTCGATTCCGGAAATATTTTCTTTGACAACAATTTTCCCTTCGCGGGTGCCACAATCTTCTTCGGTGATAACCACGTCCTGCGCCACATCTACCAGCCTCCTCGTCAAATACCCAGCCTTGGCAGTGTTAAGCGCAGTATCCGAGGCGCCTTTACGGGCACCGTGAGTAGTAACGAAATACTCAATAGGCGAAAGTCCTTCTTGATAACAAGATATAATAGGAAACTCCAAAGTCTTACCTTGATTGTTTTGAATAAGCCCTTTCATGCCAATCATCTGAATCAAGGAAGTCATGGTGCCTCGAGCCCCTGAAGTAAACAAGTCGTAAGTAGAGCCATTTTTATCAAGTGTATTCGGCAAAACTTTTTCCAAATCTTTCTTTTTAAGCGTCCAGATTTCTATAATTTTTTGGTATTTTTCCTCTTCAGAAAGCAGCCCCTCGCTCCACTGTGAGATTATATCTTCTTCCAGAAGTCTCCCTTCTTGTATGATTTTGGGTTTTTCAGTCGGAACCTGCACATTGTCGAGCCCCCAAGTTGTTCCGGAAATCGTCGAATATTTGAAACCAAATTCTTTAATTTTGTCCAAAATTGCGGGAGTAGCATCTACGCCGAAATGCATAATCAGCTCATCTAAAAGAGAAGACAGCCTTTTTTGGGTCATTTCCTCATTCACATAAGCGAAATCAGACGGCAGTATACTATTGAAGAGAAGCTTGCCGACAGAGGTATCGAAAACACCTCCGTTTAATTTTTTATATTTCTGTGAGTCAGTAGCCAGAACTTTTATCTTCGCGCGCAGAGACACTATGCCGTAGTCGTAGGCGCTAATAGCGGTATTGGGATTTGAAAAATATTTGCCTTCACCTAACTCCCCTTCAACTACCTTTGTCATCCAATAGCTTCCGAGTACCATGTCTTTACTCGGATGCACTATGGGGTCGCCATTTTGGGGTTTTAGCAGGTTCTTGTTTGCCGCCATTAACTCTTTCGCTTCCTTTTGCGCTTCTTCTAGAAGAGGCACATATACCGCCATTTGGTCTCCGTCGAAGTCAGCATTGAAGGCCTGACAAACAAGAGGGTGCACTTGAATAGCATTTCCTTCAATAAGTATAGGATTAAAAGCCTGAATGCCGAGGCGGTGCAAAGTCGGCGCGCGGTTTAGAAGCACATATTTGCCCTCTATCACTTCTTCAAGCATTGCCCAGACTTCCGGTGAACGCTCTTCTATCAGCTTATTCGCTCCGCGAATATTAAAAGCTAACTCTGCCTGCAAAATTTTAGAAATTACAAATGGTCTGAAAAGTTCCAAGGCCATATGCTTCGGCAATCCGCACTGGTTAAGCTTGAGCTCTGGACCGACAACGATAACGCTGCGGCCGGAATAGTCCACCCGCTTGCCGAGCAAATTCTGACGGAAAAGACCTTGCTTGGATTTTAAGTTGTCAGAAAGAGATTTAAGCGGACGCTTCTGAGACTGACTCATGGCCGCAGAGTCATTTTGCTTGGCAATGGAGTTATCAATAAGCGCATCTACCGCTTCCTGAATAATTCTTTTCTCATTTCGCAAGATTACATCCGGAGCGTTAATTTCTTTCAACTTTTTGAGTCGGTTATTTCTATTGATAACTCGGCGGTAAAGGTCGTTTAAGTCACTGGTAGCGTGACGTCCACCGTCTAATGCCACCATCGGGCGAAGAACCGGCGGAATAACTGGAATAACAGTCAGGAACATCCATTCCGGTCGGATACTGGCATAGGTCATAGCGCGAATGAGAGATAGTCTTTTTTGTAATTTTTCTTTTTCCGCCACACTTGCCTTCTCAACCATTTTTTCAGTGTGTAATTTTAACTTATTCAAGTCCAGATTCTTGAAAATAGAGTAAATAGCTTCAGCGCCGATATTAGCCTCAAAACAAGTTCCATACTTCAAAGAGTAGTGATGGAAAGATATTTCATTTAAGACTTTGCCTTCGTAAATTTCGCCGATTTCTTTTTTGGTAACCGAAAGCAAATTCTTTAACTTCTCACGAGTATCGTCATCCGCCGCATTTTTCAGCTTAGATTTGTACTCTTTGTCCAGCCCAGAAATTACGGACTCTTTCTCATCTTCATGAACACGGGTTATGATATATCCGGCAAAATATATTACTTTTTCAAGGTCAGATACGGAAATATTTAAGAGAATGCTCATGCGGGAAGGCACACCACGCAAAAACCAAATATGCGAAACCGGAGTTCCGAGTTCGATATGCCCCATTCTCTCACGTCTGACAATAGAACGGGTAACTTCCACTCCGCATTTTTCGCAAATAATATCTTTATAGCGAATTCGGCGATATTTTCCGCAGTAACATTCATAATCCTTCTCCGGTCCGAAGATTTTCTCGTCAAAAAGACCTCCGCGCTCGCTTCGGCCAGTGCGGTAATTTATTGTTTCAGGCTTGGTCACCTCGCCATATGACCATTCTTTGATCTGTTCCGGAGAAGCGAGACGGAGCGCAATAGAATCAAATTCAGTTGTGTTTAAAGTTTTCATATTTTTATTTCTTTAAATTAACGTCAAGCGCCAATCCTCGCAAATAATTCAGAAGCACATTGAACGAGGCCGGAGAATTCGGCGGCCGGATTGTTTCATTTTTAATAATGGAGTCAAAAGTCGCTGAACGACCCAGTATGTCGTCAGATTTTATAGTCAGCATTTCACGGAGTGTATAAGCGGCGCCATAACCTTCGAGCGCCCAGACTTCCATTTCTCCAAACCTCTGTCCCCCGCCTTGAGCCTTTCCGCCTAGAGGTTGCTGGGTAATTAGCGAATATGGTCCAATCGAACGCATGTGGATCTTGTCTTCTACCATGTGGTGCAGTTTAAGCATATACATATAACCAACGGCAATGTCTTGCTGAAATGCTTCGCCGGTGCGTCCGTCAAAAAGCTTCAACTTGCCACTCTCCGGCAGTCCAGCTTTTTTTAACTCCTCTCTGATTTCTTCGTGTTTGGCGCCCAAGAACGGCGGAACAATAGCCTGATATCCCAAACTGTTGGCCGCCATACCAAGATGCATTTCCAATATTTGTCCCAAGTTCATACGGGAAGGCACGCCAAGCGGAGAAAGAATTATGTCGACGGGCGTACCGTCTGCCATATACGGCATATCTTCTTCCGGCAGAATTGTAGAAATAACTCCTTTGTTTCCATGTCGTCCGGAAAGTTTATCGCCTACGGAAATATTGCGTATCTGGGCTACTTCGATGACTATCTTTTTTATAATACCAGCTTCGAGTGAATGCCCAAGGTCGCGAGAGAAAATTTTCACACCAATGATGCGTCCACGCTTGCCGTGTTCCACTCGAAGCGAAGTATCTTTCACATCGCGCGCCTTATCGGCAAAAATCGAGCGGAGAAGTCTTTCTTCCGGAGTAAGTTCGGTTTCACCTTTTGGGGTAATTTTACCAACTAAAATATCATTCTCTCTAACTTCGGCTCCGATGCGGACAATACCGTCTTCGTCTAAATCTTTTAGCTTGAGTTCTCCGACATTTGGTATATCACGAGTAGTAATTTCCGGTCCCAGTTTTGTATCACGGACTACGCAGGTAAATTCTTCAAGGTAGACACTGGTAAACTTGCTCTTTTTCACCAAGCGTTCGGAAACAATGATGGCATCTTCATAATTTGAACCGGACCAAGACAAAAAAGCCACGAAAATATTCTGACCTATTGAAATCTGTCCATCTACGGTACTGCTGGTATCTGCCAATATCTGTCCTTTTTTTATTTTATCACCAACACTTACTGCCGGTCGCTGATGAAATACAGAGAAGTTGTTGTTCCTCATGAAATTAACTAAGCTGTAAGTTTTATCCGAGGAAGACTTACTGCTGCCTTTGACAACTATTTTCTTTGCATCCAAATAAGAGACGACGCCGTCTTCGGTGGCTATCACCATTCTGCCCGAGTCTCGGGATGCCAGTTCTTCAATGCCTGTCGCCACCAGTGGCGCTTCAGGCAGGACACAAGGCACGGCTTGCTTCTGCATGTTGCTTCCCATGAGCGCGCGGTTAGCGTCGTTGTGTTCTAGAAATGGAATCATTGAAGTAGCTATGGAGAAAGCTTGGTTGGCGGCCACATCGATAAAGTCAACTTCGTTGCGTGAAATTTTCCCCGGTTCTGTCTTGATTCTGGCGGCTACTTTTTCTTCCGTAATTTTACCGTTTTCGTCATATGGAATTCCAGCATGAGCAATGTTATATTTTTCTTCTTCCAGCGCATTTAAGTAAACTACTTCACCGGTAATTTTGCCATTTTTTACCTTTATGTATGGAGTTTCAATAATTCCAAATTCATTTATTTTTGCATAAGTGGAAAGGTGCAAAATAAGTCCAATGTTCGGGCCTTCCGGAGTGTGAATCGGGCAAACTCTCCCGTAGTGAGATGGGTGCACATCACGAACTTCGAGCCCTGCGCGCTCGCGAGTAAGGCCTCCGGGGCCGAGCGCAGAAAGCAAGCGAATGTGTTCGGTTTCAGCCAAGACATTTTCTTGGTTCATGAATTGCGAAAGTTGGTTGGTAGTGAAAAATTCTTTGATGCGGGCTTGGAGCGGACGCTGGTTGATGATGGCTATAGGCATCGCAGTATCTACGTCAATAATAGACATTCGGTCTTGAATATTTCTTTTAATCTGCATCATGCCAGTGCGTATTTTTTGCTGGAGTATTTCTCCGACAAATCGCACGCGCCTCTGACCTAGGTGGTCTATGTCGTCACTCTTGGCAGAAGGAGTGTTGTTTAAAAGAATAATATTCTTAATGACAGTAACTACATCTTCTTTGGAGATAGTTCGGCGAGCCAAGGCCACCTCATCCATGGCGTAGCCAAAGCGCTGGTTAAACCTGAATCGGCCAACTGGAGAAAGGTCATAACGTTCGGCAGTAAACAAGAAGTTGATGAACTCTTTGGCATTGTCTGCTGTAGCCATGTCGCCGTCTCGGAGACGCTTATAGATTTCAATGTATGCATCATTTAGAGTTTTGGCAGTATCCTTGGCTAGACACGCTTTTATGGCTTCTTCATAAGGTACTCCATCAGCATTCTTGAATGCCTCTGTAATCATTTCATTCGTCTCGTAACCCATAACGCGAAGTAATGCTGTCGCAGGGAATTTTCTCTTTTTATCTATCCTTATATAAATGCCACCATCAGCTTCGGACTCTAACTCTATCCAGACGCCGCGAGCCGGAATAATTTTCGCGCCAAAACATTTAGCACCTTTACTTTCAGCTTCGGTAAAGAAAACTCCAAAACTTCGCGCCAGCTGGGGCACAATCACACGCTCTACGCCATTGATGATGAAAGTGCCATGAGCGGTCATCAAAGGAAATTCGGACATAAAAATTTCCTGTTCTTTCACAGTGCCGAGAATTTTATTGGTTAACTTTACCCGAGCCTTTAAGAGGCCTTGGTGTGAAAGTTTATTTACTTTAGCATCGTTCTCATCACCCTTGGCCTCACTAAGCGAAAAAGAGGTAAATTCGAGTTGGAATTTTTTTGCAGAATAGTCGGCAATTGGAGAAAATTCTTTAAACACTTCCCCGATGCCCGTCTCTACCAGCCATTTGAAACTTTTGACTTGAGCTTCAATTAAATCCGGAAATTCCACAAGAGATTTCTTGTATCTTGAAAAATACTTCTTCGGACGCTTTATTTCGGTATGCATAAATTAAAAAAGACCTAAAAAGGCTTATTAATAATAAGGAGATTGCATCCGATACTCAATCAATGAATCTCAAGTACCCTACTCTATTCTCTCTTTTTTGTCAAGCACAGCTGGGGATTAACTTCTTTGTTTCCACTTATCTATTAAGGTGTGGTTGCCGGAAAGGAGGACTTTCGGAACACGATAGTTTTTGCTTTTATATTTTAAAACTTCCGGACGGGTGTAGACTTCACTCGTGGAAACTCTTTCTTCTTCAAGAGATTCGTACTTGCCAAGAACTCCCGGAGTCTGGCGGGATATCGAGTCTATTAAAACCATGGCTGGTAACTCCCCACCAGTGAGCACATAGTCCCCGATAGATAAATTTTCAATTTTTAATTTCCAATTTTTAATAATTTTTTCAACACGAGCGTCAAGTCCCTCGTATCGCCCACAGATAAAAATCAAATCAGTGTATTTGTGCGCAGATTCTTTGGCATATGATGTGGTAAATTTTTTGCCAGACGGGGAAAAATTTATTACTTTCAACTTTACACTTTTAACTTTTAACTTTCTTAAGGCAGCTTCGAGTGCTTTAAGAAAAGGCTCTGACCGCAACACCATCCCCGGCCCTCCGCCATATGGCCGGTCATCTACGCGCTTTTTAGGCTCACAAAAATCCATAGGGTTATAAAATTTTATAGAAATCTTTTTCGCTTGTATCGCTCGCCCAAGAATAGACTCTTTCAGATAAGAATCAAACATCTCTGGGAAAATTGTTATTACATGAAAACGCATACTTATATGATACCAAAAATCCCCCGAAGGGGATTTTTTTAGATTCCTTTTAAGTCTTCCATTGCTTGGTCAACAGTCTTGAATGAATTAGGAGTACTTCTAGGGGCTTCGGAATTCGCGTGCCCCATAGAACCTGTAGAATCTTGCTGTGGCGCTGTGTATTCTCTTTGTCCTCCTTCAGGCTCGTTTATCTTCAAATTAACTCTGGCGTTGTTCTTCATGCCAATGATACGAAGTAATGTACGAATAGCTTTAGCAGTGTTCCCCATCCTTCCGATAATCTTGCCCATGTCGGCAGGGTTCACAGTTAGAGAAATTAATACACCCATTTCATCCACAGTCCTATCAATCTTCACATCATTCGGATTGTCTACTAGCGCCTTTACTACATATTCTAGAAATACCTTGTCAGCGTCTTGCATATATTTTATATTAAATTAATAATACTACTTCTTGGCTTTTAATTCCTTCCTTTTTTGTGTTGGTTTCTTTTTGGGTAAAACGTTTATTTTTTTGCCTTCAATAACTTTATCATGAATTAGAAAATTATGCATTGTGTCGGAGCACTTGGCGCCCTCTGACATCCAATATTTTATTCTGTCATTTTTGAAATCCTTAACTCCCATTTTAGGGTTGTAAGTGCCAAGTATTTCTAGGAATCTTCCACTCTTAGTGCTGTTCTTGGAATCAGTCAAAACAGCCCGAAATGATGGGTCATTCTTTCTTCCTATTCTTTGCAGTCTTATTTTTAACATTAGACTAGCTTAACATAAATTTTATAAAAGGCAAATTCGTGTTATATTCATAGAGTGAAACACTTAATAAATAAGAAAGAAGGCATTATTTCCATCTCCTCCAAGGGTACTGGCTATGTAGCTATTGGCGCGGAAAAGAATAAGGGCGAAGACCCAGAAATTGATGCCAAGCATTTGAATACTGCCCTGCACGGAGATTTGGTGGAGATAATTCTGCATCCTAAAGGAAACACTCGCCAAACTGCCGAAGTGTCAAAAATAATTACGCGAGCAAAAATGCGTTTTGCTGGAGTGTTGGAATCAGAAAATGGAATGCTATTCCTCAAACCTGACGATACTAAAATGTACACGGACATTCTGATTCCGGAAAAGTTCCTAAATGGGGCTAAGGCAAATCAAAAAGTTTTCGTGGAAATAGTTTCATGGGTAGACGCCAAAAAAGCGCCTGAAGGGAAAGTAGTTAAAATTTTAGGTCGTCCGGGAGACAACGACACAGAGATGCATGCTATAGCCATGGAGAAAGGTTTTGCTCACGAACTGCCAATGAAAGTTGATGATGAGGCGAGAAAAATAAAAGCTCACGGCATACATGAAAATGACTATGTGGGGAGAAGAGATTTTAGGAAAATTTTTACTTTCACCATTGACCCGTCAGACGCCAAAGACTTTGATGACGCAATCTCATTTAAAGAAATATCGGAAGGTGTGTATGAAGTAGGCATTCACATTGCTGATGTTTCGCATTATGTAAAAGTCGGCAGCCCCCTAGACGAGGAAGCACGAGAGCGTGGAACCTCGGTTTACTTAGTGGACAGAACTATACCCATGCTGCCAGAAATATTATCGAACGACTTATGTTCTTTGGTACCCAATAAAGACCGGCTCACCATGAGCGCAGTGTTTATAATAGATAAACATGCAGAGGTAAAAAGCGAATGGTTCGGAAAAACAGTAATCCATTCACAAAAAAGATTTACTTACGAAGAAGCGGAGAAGTCAATCAAAAAGACTGGCGAGCCACTCCATAAAGAATTATCTATATTAAATAGTCTAGCAAAAAAATTAACAGAAGAGAGATTCCGAAACGGCGCCATATCACTGGAGCAAGATGAAGTGAAATTTATATTGGATTCGAAAGGAGTACCAATAAAAGTAATAAAAAAAGAGCGAGGTGATTCAAATAAATTAATTGAAGAATTTATGTTACTAGCCAATAAAAAAGTAGCGAAAATTATTTCCAAGAATACTTCTATATACAGAATACACGATGCTCCAAGCCAAGAAAAAATGCAGGACTTAGCACTCTTTCTGCGTAGCCTAGGTCACAAGATAACTCTCCGGGACGGAATTATTCCAAACCACGAGATAAACGCTCTACTTAAAAAGCTTGCTGGAAAAAATGAAGAAGACACAGTCAATCGCGCGGTAATACGTTCCATGGCGAAAGCAATTTATTCCACAAAAAATATCGGGCACTATGGACTTGGTTTTGAATATTACACGCACTTTACTTCCCCTATACGGCGCTACCCGGACATTATCGTGCACAGACTGCTTTCAAGTCACCTTGCAAATAAAAAAATAGGCAAAGAGAGCTTACAGGAATACGAGCAAATAGCCAGAATCAATTCCGAACAGGAAAAAAGAGCTTCCGATGCTGAGCGAGCTTCTATTAAATACAAACAGGTAGAATATATGAGTAAACGAACCGGAGAAAAGTTCGAGGGGGTCATCAGCGGTATTACCGAATGGGGTATCTACGTGGAAGAAATGGAAACAAAATGCGAAGGACTGGTGCGAGTGCGAGACATGAGTGACGACTTTTATGTTTTTGATGAAAAGAAATTAGAATTAGTCGGACAAAAAAAGAAAAAAAGATATCGCTTGGGAGATAAAGTCAAAATAAAAGTAAAAAGTGCAGATTTGGAGAGAAAAACAATAGATTATGTTTTGGTTTAATTCTATTTCGCTATTTGAGTGGCTTCGTCGAACTTTACGGAGAGGAGTTTGGAGGCGCCGTTAGACCCTATGGTTACCCCATAAAGGACGCCAGCTCGGGACATGGTCTCCCTGTTGTGAGTCACCACGATGAGCTGGGAATGTTTGGAAAGTTTCTCCAGCATGTCCCCATATTTGCGGGAATTTGCTTCATCCAAAGCGGCGTCCGTCTCGTCTAAGACAAGAAATGGTGGCGGGTTGACCTGCGACATAGCGAAAAGTAGCGCAATGGATGTCAGAGAACGTTCCCCGCCAGAGAGCGCATGAAGCTCTTTAACCTTTTTGTGCGGAAGAGACACACTTATTTCTATCCCCTGCTCGAAGACAATCTCTGATTCAGCAGAATCATCCCGAGAAATTTCGAGGGATTCGTCTTCGTCAACCATTTTTATCTTTTTACTTTCGACAACAACAGAAAGTGTTGCATTTCCCCCGCCGAACATTAACGAGAAAAATTCTTGAAACTCCACATTTATTTTTTTAATACCCTCTTTGAACTCTATATCGACTTTTTCCTTCAGGTCTGCAATAAGTTTTTTCAAAGATTCTATACTTTTGGTCAAATCTTCCATTTCTTTAGCCAAAAATGCATCTCTCTCGGATACTTCCTTAAACTCCTTTACGATTTCAGTTCCAGAACCCATGCCTGCATCTTCTAGTTTTATTTTTATACGTTCTATCTTTCTCTTCAAATCTTCTTGTGTATTTTCATTTTTTACAATTTCAAAATTTTTATAAGATAAAACTTCCTGTCCGATAAGCGCCACTCCCTCTTTTACTTCATTTTCAAAAACCTCTTTACGACTGTACAAATTCCCTTCTTTGATGATAACTAGCTCCAGACCAGAAGAGAGTTCTTGGTGCCTGACTTTAAATTTAAACTTCTCTTTTTCAAGGTCACGCAAGTTTTCCATGGCTTGGTTAATTTCCTGCTTCAAAGCTTCGGCAGCCTTTAGCATTTGCGCCTCTTCTGCTGTAATTTTTTGTATTTCTGTGACAAGACTAATTTGAGAATTTTTTAATTCACTTAATTCTTTCTCATCATTTTCTTTCTTTTCAAGTTGTTCTCTGTCTATCTCTCCTAGTTCTTTTCCACATGTCGGACAAATACCCCCAATTTTTACTCTGTTTTGTTTTGCTTCTATCATGCCTTCAGTACGTCCGAGTTTCCTTTCTAGCTCACTTTTGAGTGTACGAAGAGAATTGAGTTTTTGTTCAACTATTTTTAATTCTTCTATTTTTTTGTCGCCTTTAACAGAAGAATTATCTTCAGTCAGAGAAATTTTATTATCTACCTCTTTAAGCTCACTCCAAATTTTATTTCTCTCAAGAAGCAAGTTCTCTTTTTCTGTGTCTAAATAAATACTTTCTTTTTTCAAATACTCCCTGTACAGAGTGGCTAGCTCAGTCTGCATTTCTTTCACTTTTTCAAATTTTTCTACTTGTTTTTTCAAGAAATTCAAATGTGGGGCATTTTCTCGTCGGAGTAACCCCACTTCTTTCATGTTTTCCTCGGTACGTTCGAGCTTGCGTTCGGATTCTTTTATTTTGTATTGATAAACTTTGAGCCCTAAAGCATCTTCCACCATTTCTCGCCTTTCTTTTATATTGGCATTTAAAATTCTGTCCGCCTCGCCTTGTGAGATGATGTGGTGTCCCGAGGAGCCGATATTTACCGAAGCTAAAAGATTGTGAATGTCTTTGAGCCTGACTTCCGTGCCATTTAAAATATAAATATTTCGCCCATCTCCGAAAACCTGCCGAGTGATGCTGATGGTGTCATAATTTAAATTTATATACTCATTTCCTTTGCCTCCATCATTTGAAAGTTTAAAAACTTTATCAGTGTTGTCGAAATATATGGTAACAGAGGCTCGAGAGCCGCCGGCCAAATTTTTAGAGCCTTTGAAAATCAAGTCCGAGCCGGTCTTGCCTCTCATGGACTTGATCGATTGCTCGCCTAGAACATAGCGGACAGCTTCTACTACATTAGACTTCCCCGAACCATTCGGCCCCACTACACAAACTATCCCGTTATCGAATTCCAAAAGAATTTTTTGCGCGAAAGATTTAAAGCCATTTATTTCAAGAGTCTTGAGTCGCATGTAACTATTCTAGCATATTTAATCCAACCAATTTTTAACCTTTAACGCATTTTCTGCCGCTTTCTGTTCCGCTTCCTGTTTGGATTGACCTTTGCCTTCGGCAATTAAATTAGAACCAAAATAAATCCCAACCGTGAAATGTTTGTCGTGGTCTGGGCCCGACTCGTGAAGAACTTTATATGCGGGTGTAACAAATACAAACTCCTGCGCTTTTTCTTGCACCAAACTTTTGGCGTCGCGCCAGAGCTTTTTTGACACTATTTCTTCTGTCTTAAGTAAAAGAGATTTATTTATAAATTTATCTACAATATCTATCCCTTGGTCTATGTATAGGGCTCCAATATAAGCTTCGTATGTATTAGCTAAGATATATTGCCGTGCTTTGCCCTTATCCTTATTTTCGCCCTTGGATAAAAGCAAATAGTCATTCATGCCTGTATCTGTGGCGACTTCAGAAATAATGACGGCATTGACCAAGGCTGAACGAAGCGCCGTTAACTCCCCTTCCGTGTAAGAAGGATATTTTTTGTAGAGAAAATCCGTGACAATAAGCTCAAGCACGGCATCGCCTAAGAATTCCAGTCTTTCATTATGGGCAAAGCCAGAACCGCCATTCTCGTTGATGTAAGAACGGTGGATAAAGGCTTGCTTCAGCAAATCTTTGTTCTTAAAAAATATTTTTGTCTTTTTCTCAAAATCTGAAAATTGAATCATTTTATTACTTTATTATTTTTTGAAATAATTTCAACCGCTTTGCTGATAAGTGGAATAATGTCGTTGTAAATGCGAAGTTCCGGCAACTCCCGTAAGTGGAACCAGCGAGCTCCGTCAAGTCCTCCGGACTTTTCTAGCGCCAATTCTTTATACTCGCTCTTAGCTAAAAAATACACAACTTTCTTTAAAGTCTTGCCTTTGGCAGGGTGAGTAGCAACATACTCATTTTCTCCAAGTTTTTCTTCTATGCTAATGTCAAGACCTATTTCTTCCTTTATTTCCCTTATGGTGCCGGCTTGTATGTCTTCACCTGCTTCAACTTTACCTTTGGAAAGTGTCCAATATCCAAAAACATCGTGCACAAATGCGAATAAAATATCTTCTCCATTTTTTGTATATACTAATGCTCCGCCCAAACTTTCAACCGGCAATCCAGCAAGGTCAACTTTTTTTTCTTTTTCTTCTGGATTTTTTCTCTTGCTTACTTGCTCTTTGCCGGGCTCGCCTATTTCTTTGTAAACAGCCCCGAGAACTCCATTTATGAATTTTCCGGAATTTTCTCCACCGAAAGTTTTGGCCAGCTCTATGGCTTCATTGATAGCCACCTTCGGAGGCACTTCCTTCCTGTCGCCAAAAAGTAACTCTGTGAGTCCAATACGCAAAATGTTCCTATCTACTATGGAAATTTTGTCTATTGGCCAATCTGGCGCGGCCTTTTCTATAATTTCATCGACTGTCGCCCGTTTTTTTAATACTTGCTCCATTAGCGTAAAAACAAAAGCATCATCTTCAAGCCCAGGAGCAAATTCTTTTAAATTTCTTTTTAAAGTTTCTTTGAGCTTAGTGTTATCATTGGGCTCGCTCGCCGAAATGGTAGCTATGGCGGGCACGAAGTCCCACTCAAAAAGTGTTTGAAGTACTATTGATCTTGAAAGGTGCCTATTTGCCATCCCGTTAGAGGCAGGTCGCGGTCTGTATGATTTTAGACCCACCTAAATTATATATAATAAAATGTGCAATCTTTTTCATAACTAATTTTAAAAAACGCGACCGCGGCCTCTAACGGGATTACTTACCGGTTGCGGCCTTCTTGGCTTTAGCTTTCTTTTGCTTCTTTTCCAACTTTTTTACCAAGTCCATTACTTTTTTCCCACGATAGAATCCACAAGACGAGCACACTGTGTGACGTCTTTTCAAAGCTTGGCAATTTTCACACTTGGCAAAACTCGTACTTGCGAGCGCGTGGTGAGAACGCCTGTTTTTCGTATGCGATTTTGTATGTCTCATTCGTACTACCATAATGGCTCATACTAACATATTCTCATTGAAAAGCAATTTTGATATTGAAAATATTGTGTTATTATAGAGCAAATGGAAAAGACTGATAGGTTACACAATATAAGACATACTTTGGCACATTTGTTGGCAGCGTCAGTCAGAGAATTGTATGATGGAGCGCAAAATGCAATTGGTCCGTCTGTGGATGATGGTTTTTATCAAGATTTTGATTTGCCCCAAGCAATTTCACTGGAAGATTTGCCTAAAATAGAAAAGAAAATGCGTGAACTTTTGAAGAATTGGAATGACTTTGAGAGAAAAGAAGTAACAATAGAAGAAGCTAAAAAAGAATTTTCTTGGAATCCCTATAAAATTGAATTAATCGAAGAATTTGCGAAGGAGGGGAAAAATCTTACTTTCTATACATGCGGAAACTTTATAGACCTATGCAAGGGTGGACACTTGGAAAAACCAAATAAAGAACTTGCTCCCGATTGTTTCAAACTCGACCGCGTCGCCGGCGCCTACTGGCGCGGCGACGAGAAAAATAAAATGCTCACCCGCATTTATGGATTGGCATTTGAAAATAAAAAGGAGCTTGATGCATATATAACTCAACGTGAAGAAGCGGAAAAAAGAGACCATAAAAAGTTGGGCAAGGAACTAGGACTGTTGATGTTCCATGAAACTGCCCCAGGAATGCCATATTGGCTCCCAAAAGGTTTAATTTTATATAAAGAACTTGAAAATTATTGGCGCAAAAGACATGCGGAATTGGGATATCTGGAAATCGCCAGTCCGTTGGTAAATAAATCGGAACTTTGGAAAATTTCTGGACACTGGGACCACTATAAAGAAGACATGTTCATAGCCAACATGGGAGAAAATGAAGTCTACGGTATTAAACCTATGAATTGTCCGAACGCAATGATTGTTTTTAAATCAATGCAAGTGAGCTACAAGGACCTGCCTCTTCGTCTTTCTGACACAGACCGTCTGCATCGTTACGAACGGTCAGGAGTTTTAAATGGCCTTTTGCGATGCCGTTCTTTTCAGCAAGACGATTCACACAATTATGTAACTGAAGAAATGATAGAAGAAGAATACAGACAGATTATGGAAATATGTAAAGAGTTTTACGGAATTTTTAATTTGGAATACAAATTCAGACTCGGCACTAGACCAAAAGAATATTTGGGAGATATTGCAACTTGGAATAAAGCAGAGAAAGCTCTGCAAGAAGTTTTGAAAAAATCCGGTAAGGAATACTCAGTAGCAGAAGGCGACGGAGCATTTTATGGACCTAAGATAGATATAGTAATGAAAGATGCTATCGGCCGTGAATGGCAAATGGGCACTATCCAATTAGACTTCCAGCAACCACAACGCTTTGAACTAGAATATACCGACAGAGATGGAAAAAAGAAAACCCCAGTGGCAATACATCGCGTAATTTATGGCTCATTAGAACGGTTTATTGGTATATTGATAGAACACACTGCCGGAGCCTTCCCTCTCTGGCTCGCTCCGGTACAGGTGAAGATTATTCCGGTGCGTACTAATCATAATGAATATGCAAAGGAAATTTTTGAAATGTTAAAAGAGGGGGATATTCGCGCCGAGTTGGCTAACGAAGATGAAAATTTAGGAACAAAAGTTCGCAGTGCTAAAAATAACAAAATCCCTTACTGGGTAGTTATCGGTGACAAAGAAATAGAAGCAAGCCTTGTTACTCTCGAATCCCGTGACAGTGGCCAACTCGGAAAGATGCCTAAAGAAGACCTTTTGAAAAAACTTTTGGAAGAAATTAAAAACAAAAAGTAAATTACAAGCAAAGAAGTCCCACAAAGGCTCCGGAAGGAACTTCTTTGCGGGACTTAGTGACCTAATCGAAAAAAAATACATTTGCAATTTTGTTCAATTACCTCCAGTTCAAGAGCTAGTCGTTCAACTTCTTCAAAATCACCTAGACCGTAGGCCTTTTTTGTCTCTCTTAGTATTTCCTGACCTCTAAGAGAGTATTGGGCATCGAACTTTTTTCTCGAAGAGCGAGTGGGCGTTACCACACGCACTTCTGGTTGACTCGGCATGGTACACCTCCATTTTAATTATAACATTAAAATTTACAAATCAATCTCGGCAAGTTTAGCGTTACTTTGAATGAAAGACTTACGAGGAGGGACTTCGGAGCCCATGAGGATGTCAAAGATTTTATTGGCTTCTTCTGCATCATCGATGTTTACTTTTTTCAGTATGCGGTGCATCGGGTCCATGGTCGTCTCCCAAAGTTCCTCCGGATTCATTTCTCCGAGCCCCTTGAAACGCTGAATGTGTATACGATTAGGTTTTAGGTTCGAGGGACTAGGTTCTAGTTCAGATTCGGACTCTTTAGATTCACTTTCTACTTCTTGAATTTCACTTACGTCCGCATCTTTGCCTATAATTTTTATTTTTTCCTCATCGGAGTAAGCGTAAAGAATTTCTTTACCTCTTTTTATTTTATAGAGAGGCGGCTGGGCGATGTAAATATACCCAGCGTCAATAATTGCCCTGAAATATCTATAGAAAAGTGTCAGGAGAAGCGTGCGAATATGTGAACCGTCAACATCCGCATCAGTTGCAATAATTATTTTATGGTAACGCATTTTTTCTAAGTCAAAAGTATCCCCGATAGAGGTGCCAAGAGCAATGACGAGAGACTTCACTTCTTTGGAAGCAAGCATTTTGTCTATGCGTGCACGCTCCACATTTAAAATTTTCCCCTTGAGTGGCAATATTGCTTGAGTTCGGCGGTCGCGCCCTTGTTTGGCGCTACCACCAGCGGAATCCCCCTCCACTAAAAACAATTCTGACTCCGAGGCATTCTTACTTTGGCAGTCAGCGAGCTTGCCTGGCAGAGTCATACCTTCTAGTGCGCCTTTTCGCAGTATTGAATCCTTGGCAGCTTTAGCGGCTTTACGAGCTTTTAACGCCAAAATAGACTTGTTTATTATGGCTTTAGCTTCATCTGGGTTTTCTTCCAAGAAATTATTAAAGGCCTCGCCGAAGACCGTTGCCACAGCTCCTTGAGCTTCCATGCTACCTAGTTTCGCTTTGGTCTGACCTTCAAACTGGATCTCCCGAAGCTTTACCGAAATAGCCACCGTCAGTCCTTCTAAAACATCTTCGCCGGTAAAGCCACCCTCGGACTCTTTCATCATTTCATTTTTCTTGCAGTAGGTGTTGAGTGTTCTGGTCAATGCAGTTTTAAAACCGGTAACATGGGTGCCCCCTTCAGGAGTATGAATATTGTTGGCAAAAGGAATAATGCGGTCAACTATGTCATCCACATATTGCAGAGCAATCTCCACGCCAACCCCGTCCAGTTCTTTTTCAATATAAAAAATACTGTCCTGAATCGGCTTTTGAAATTTATTGTAATATTTTATCAGAGAAATAAGTCCGCCTTCAAAATAAAAAGAAGTAGATGGAAGCTCGAGACCGAGGTCTCTGAAATAAAAAACGTCAGATTCATCCAGACCTTTTTTGTCACTCCACCCCCTTGCGTCAATGATTAAAATTTTCAATCCTTTTACGAGGTACGCCTGCTGGCGAATGTGGCTGACTATTATATTCCAGTCGAATTTAATATCTTTAAAGATTTCAATGTCAGGCTCAAAAGTAATAATAGTACCGTGCCCTTTGGAAGACCCTACTTTTTTGACAGCAGATTTTTTCTTACCTTGCGAATATTCCTGAATATAAACTCCGCCATCTCGATGTATTTCTGCTTTACAATAAATTGAGAGAGCATTTACTACCGATGCGCCAACTCCGTGCAAACCTCCGGAGACTTTATAACCGCTATTTTCGCCGCCGAATTTTCCTCCGGCGTGGAGAGTGGTCATCACTGTTTCCAGTGCGGAAACTTTAGTCTTTTTATGCATGTCGACAGGTATGCCTCGGCCGTTGTCCGCTATGCGTATGCGGTTATTCGGAAGCATTACAATTTCGATGTCATTGCAAAAGCCACCCATGGCTTCATCGCGTGAATTGTCGAAAATCTCCCAGACCAAGTGGTGCAAGCCTTCAGGTCCTGTGGTGCCAATATACATGCCAGGACGGCGCCTGACAGGCTCTAGACCCTCTAAAACGGATATGTCTGATGCATCATAATGGTGCCCCTTTTCGGCACCTTTTTCACTACCCTTTTCCTTGGTTTTCTCTTTTGCCATATAAGGGTATTATAGCAAATTTTACCTCACTTGCCAACCTTCTTTTTTCTTTATTTTATTAGTTATTTTGGTCATAATTTCGTTTATTTCGACATCCGTTAAAGTGCGTTCGTAGGACTGAAAAACTAATCTAAATGCGTAGGAAATTTTTCCTTCTTTTTTGAATTCGTCGAATAGTTCCGGACCTCGGACAACCATGTCACCAGCATTATCTTTTATAATTTTTTCTACATCGCCACTTGAAGTTCCTTCCGGCACCCAGACCGCCACATCACGCGCAATGAAAGGAAAGAGTGACCACATTGTGAATTTGTTATTTTGCGAAATCATATAAATTTTTCTCTATTACTTTATCTTCTTCATTATATGCGACATGTATTTCCTCGGCAGATGTCCATACTACACCAATCTCGAATATTTTAACTTCTTTTAATCCCAAAAGTGGCGAATTAATTTTATTTAGTTTCAAACTTTCTTTCAATCCATCCGCCAAGTTTGCTCTCAAAAAGGTTTTGTCCGACGCAGAAGCAAGAACTGAAACTTCTCCTTTATCAGCGAACGCATAGGTCATAACTTCACTGTATCCGTCTTCAAGCAATTTATTCCTCGCTAAAGAAATTTTACTATAAGTTTCATTTACTTGTGGCTTAAAATTTATTTTTGGTATTTCTCCTTTTAGTTTGTCGTAACCTATGACTCTGCCTATCTCTTCCGCCATGTCTTCCTCTGTGACTAGGTCGAGGCGCATGGGTGGAATAATTATCTCAAATTCATTTTTATTAAGTACGTATTTAAATACGTATCTCTTCAAAATATCTTCTATTTCTTTTATAGAAACATCTAAACCCAAAATTTTAGAAATCCTATCAGATGAAAAAGAAAGCTTTCTCTCCTCTTGTTTTTTAGGATAAATATCTACAACATCCTCGAAGATTGCTTCCGGACACATCTCGGCAATAAGAGCCGAGAGTTCTACCATAGCATATAGCCCTAATTCCGCTGATAAATCGTTTTCAAATCTTTTCCTTGCATCCGTAAAAACATTCAAGGCTTGAGCAGTTTTTCTGATTGAAACTGGATCAAAGTTATCGCCTTGTAGAATAATATTCTTTGTTGCAGAGTTTAATTCAGCATGAGTTCCTCCTTTTATCCCAGCCACATCAAGGGGGTTTCCCTCTCCGTCAGCAAGAACCATCATGGTATCATTCAAAACTTTTTCACTTCCGCCAAGCAAAGTAAGTTTTTCTTTATTTTTTGCCTCTCTTATGACAAGCTTGAGCCCACCAACTTTATCCATATCAAAAGCATGCATTGGCTGGCCACAGTCAAACATAACTATATTGGTAGCATCCACGATATTGTTTATTGAACGCTGGCCTATTGATTCCAAATGTTTTACCATCCATTCTGGTGAAGGCCCAACGATAATATTTCTGACAATTCGACCTACATGTCGTCTACATTTTTGAGTTTTTATCTCGACTTTGAAATCTGTCGGTTTTGATTCCGGAATTTTATATTTCGGCGTAGGGTCAACGAAAGGAATATTTAAAAGTGAAGCAACTTCACGTGCGACTCCTTGATGGCTAAGCAAGTCATGGCCTCTATTTGGTAAAATTTTTATATCTAAAATATAATCTCCGTCAGGCAGTTTATCTAGTCTCTCTACTTCCGCCAGATGGTATGTCAAAACATCAGCAAGCTCTTCCGCCTTGGGCGCGTCAGGCACATACCACTTTAACCAATTGTAAGAAATTTTCATAAAAATATACTAAAACTGGTTGAGTCGCAGGTCTCCTTGATAAAAAAGCCGAACGTCGGGTATCCCCCATTTAATCATGGCGATACGGTCGAGCCCGCCACCAAAGCAGAAGCCCTGATATTTAGCCGGGTCTAGTCCCATATTGCGGATAACTTCAGGGTTGGTCATTCCGCCACCCATCATTTCCAACCACTTGCCCTTAAACTTGGCAAATACTTCGATCGAAGGCTCGGTAAACGGAAAGAAACTAGGACGAAATTCAATTTCTACATCATCCCCGAGCATTTTTTTATAAAAATTAGTAAGAATAGCTTTCATGTGGGCAAGCGAAATCCCGTCTTCTACTCTGCCAAGCATCGAGCCATCTACTTGGAAGAATTGCATTTCATGGGTAGCATCCGTGGCTTCATTACGAAATACTTTACCGACAGAAATAAATGCGTTCGGCACCCTCCCCGCCTTGACGGCATCTTCTGTAGCATGGGCGGTTACTCCGGTGGTATGAGTGCGGAGAACTTTTTTATTTCTCGCATCGCCTTCGGAACCTTTGATCCAGAAAGTATCCTGCATATCCCGTGCCGGATGATCTTTAGGAATATTTAATGCATCGAAATTATACCACTCGGTCTCCATCTCGGGACCTAGGGCAATCTCGAAACCCATCTCGGCAAAAGCCTGGTAAGCCTCATTGGCTAAAATAGAAAGTGGATGTTGTTTTCCATTTTTGTTTTCTGTCATATTATTTTATTCTACCAAATTTGTTTCAACCGGACTAATTTTCCTCCCATGCCTAGAAAGTACGCACCCACCCCTGCAAAAAGCTTTACCGTTACTTTTACTAAGGCAATTAACACAGTTGATGAAGTGTCGGTGACAGACCGGATTCGCACAGTTTACATAATTCTCCGACTTTCCTCCGCAAATATCACATTTACCTATTATTTTATGTTTCGGGTCATCAGTGTAAAATCCCATAGTCACACGCTTGTCAAAAACATATAATTTGCCATTAAAATCTTCGTTGGGGTATTTCTCCATATAACTCACAATTCCTCCATCAAGCTGATACACATAATTAAACCCTTGTGTAATTAAAAACCCTGATGCCTTTTCACAGCGCACTCCGCCGGTGCACACAGTCAGCACTGTTTTATTTTTTAAGTGCTTAATCTGCTCCACCACTTTCGGCAAATCTCGGAAATTTTCAATTGGTGGCAGAATGGAATTTTCGAAATGTCCAACTTTGTGTTCGTACACATTACGCATATCCACAACGTAGAATTCTTTTTTATTTTTGATCCACTTATGCAATTCTTCTGGTTTTAAATGTACACCGGTAATTTCATTTGGGTTTATGTCACAAGTTCCCAAGTTTAGTGACACTATTTCTTTGCGAACCTTTATCGAAAGTTTCGGAAAAGCTTCGCCTGTGCCTGCACTCAACTTAAAATGAATATTCTGGAATCTTGCATCTTTCTTATTTTTCTGGAGTTCTTTAATATATTCCTGTATATTTTCCTTCGTACCTTCAAAGGTAGCATTGATACCTTCATGCGCTATGATACATCTGCCAGTCAAGTCCAATCTAAAGCATGTTTCATCGTGCCACAGCTTTACCTCCTGTGGATTATCTATGTGTACATATTTGTAAAATAGGATGATTTGATGTTGCATTATCTAAAAGTTATACATAAATCTCAGCTATTTTGCAATATGGGCACTCTATGTTTTTACCGTAGGAATTGTAATTACATGGACGTTTTAGCCACTCGCCACTTTTGATGAGAGCATCGTAATCGCTAATGTCTTTGAGAAGTAAATCAATTTTTTTATCGTCGATAAACGTATCGTAAAAGGATTCCCTTGGGCTTTTGGCTTCTAAAAATTCTAGTCTGCTCTCCGAGACGTTAGTCCCACGCCACGCAGGGCTATTGTTTAAAAGATATGAATACATGGCGAGCTGGCGCATGTTGCTCCCGAACCTCCCTTCTTCATCTAATTTTTCAATTTCAGATTTTTTGCGTGGGCTTCCAGTCTTAAAATCGGTCACTCGCAGACTGTCTCTAGAAAGTTTTTCAATCAAATCGATCCTGCCATACATTTTAAAATGTGGAAATTTTTTATCCTGCACCGATATTGGTTGTTCGTTGGCTCGATCTACTGCAATCTCAGGTAAGCGATCTTTCACCCAGCCCGAAAGTATTTTCAGTACTGCCTTGTCACCTACTGCATATTTTTCCAGAATTTCTGCGCTAATTTTCCCTTTGAACTGCAAAATTTTATCTACAGCTTTATGAACATTACCCCCGAACTCCATGCTCTCACTTCCCTCCTCAGGGAGCTGTAATAAATTTTGGAAATACCATTTCCACGGACATTCAAAAAAATTATTGAGAAGCCATGCCGAAATATATCTGTCAGCGTATTTTTGCATGACAAGTTTTGAGAGCTTTGACAGATCTTGCACTGTTTTCTTTTTCTGTATTATTTTTGCTGTATGTTTTTCAAACACCTCCAGAGGAAGCGACACAATAACTTTTGCAAGTTCCTGATCTATTCCCTTTTTTGAACCAGTGGCATATGAGAGTGTACAAAAACATTTGGCCCGAGTTATAGCAACGAAAAGTTTGCGTTTTATGGCATCAATGTCACGCTCTTCGATTTTCTCTGCAATAATTTCTGGTAGAGTAAAACCAAGCCTTTTACCACCCGAGAGAGATTTTTCATCCATATGCGCTATCCAGACATAGTCGAATTCAAGACCTTTGCTCGAGTGCATAGTGAGCACTTTAATACCGTCTTTTTTGTCTGAAAGAATAGGAATCACTTCGCCATAGAGCTCCAGTCGAGCGAGATATAATATACAATCATGCAAACCTGTACTCGGTCTTTTTTCTAAAAGCGAAAGAATAGTGTCTATTATTTCTTTTCCAGTAATCAATTTTTCTTTATTTTCTGGAAATAATTCTTCCGTTATTTTTTGAATTAGTGTCTTTACATCATCATGGAGAGCATATTGTTTGAAATGTGCAAGCTTCGCTATCCACTTTTCTACACTATTCCCCTCGAAAAGCTTCGGGGCTCTATCAAAAAGGGCTTGCACTCCAAACTCACGCATCTTTTCTCCAGCAAAAAATGTGTGTGCATCAATAGGGTCGACAAGAGAACACTCATCAAAAAAAGAAAGTGCCAGAGATGATACATCACCCGAATCAATTATTTTTAAAACTCGTAGTAATGCAGCTGTTTCTTTTTGGTCAAAAAGGCTCAGTGTCTCGTGTGTTGCGACGGGCAATCTTTCTTTGTGTAATATCTGGATTGCATCTCTCACCTGTAGATTCTTTGGCACGAGAATGGCACAACTGCTCGGACTCAATCCTTCTTTTATTTTTTCCTTAAGATCTTCTGCAACTGCCATAATTTCATCGTAGGGTGTATCTACTTCAATGAGCTTGATCGGATGATGCTCTTTATTTTCACTTACCAACTTTTCCTTCGTCATAACACTTTTAAGTAGTGCATGTGCAGCATCGAGAATTACCTGCGTGGAACGATAATTTTGGACAAGGGGAATAAGTTTTGCACTAGGAAAGGTTTTTCTAAAACCCTTAAAATGGTCAATGGAAGCACCACTAAAGCCATATATTAGCTGGCGATCATCTCCAACTACAAAAATATCTGGTTTAGGAACTTCGTCCCAGACTTTTGCAAGAAATTCATTCTGCGCTCGTGAAGAATCCTGATGTTCATCTACGAGCACATACAAATACCGTTCCTGTATTTGTGCCCGGACTTCACTTCCTATTTCAACCAGTTCGACTAAATATTCGAGAACATCATCATAGTCAATCATGCCTCGCTGTATCTTTTCGTCTTCATAGAGCTCCAAAAATTTAGCAACTTCTTTGGTTTTTTGGAGTCCCTCAATCTTGTTTTGTATTTCTTTTTTTATTCCACCCTTCGTTTCACCCCGCGAAGAAATACTACTCTCATCAGTTTGTAGAAATGTGAGTTCTTTTTCAATAGCTTTTTCAAAATCTTCTCGTGATATACGTTCACGCTTCATGAGTGAGATGAGAGAGCGAAGGTCATGATAATATCTAGTACTGTCAGCACGAGGACGAAGATATACCCAATCATGTGTATTTAGAATTTCATGAAAAAAGAGCGCGGCTTCAGTCTCATCGAGAAGTTTCGGCGCTTCGGGAAAACCCAAAACTCTAAAATGTTCACTTATAACTTGCATACCAAAGCTGTGAAAAGTAAAAACATTTACCGCCTCCCCCGCATCACCTATATAGCGGACAAGTCTTTCTTTCATAGCTTCCACTGCAGAGTTGGTAAAAGTGAGGCACAGAATTCCACTAGCCCCGATGTCTGTCTTATTTAAAATATTCGCAATCCGAAGAGCCAGAATCTGGGTTTTCCCTGTACCTGGACCCGCCACTACCATCACCGGTCCATCAATAGAATCTACCGCCTCTTTTTGCTCTTTATTAAGCTTTTTGTATTCTGTTTCAAAATTTTTATTATTTATATTAGCCATGTTTTAAAACATTTTTTGATTTCCAGAAGAAAAATCCAATTATAAGGAAAGTGGCAACTGGAGAAATATATTCCGGAATATGGAAATTAAAACTGTGTAATATCATTACAATACC
Organism: Candidatus Nomurabacteria bacterium RIFCSPHIGHO2_02_40_30; assembly: GCA_001785445.1. Taxonomy (GTDB): domain Bacteria; phylum Patescibacteriota; class Minisyncoccia; order Phycocordibacterales; family UBA9973; genus UBA9973. The sequence goes on from MFTV01000009.1 coordinate 41,644, forward strand.
CAATACTAATATTGAATACATTGCTCCGTTTTTTAAATAAATATATTTCTTTATGTGTTCTATGTTACGTATTGTTAGATCTCGCACTAAGAGCGCGCCCAAGCCGTTGCCAAGTAAAATAAGTGGCACTGAAAGCGTAAAGGCAAAAGCGCCCAGCACGCCATCAATAGAGAAGGTAGTATCTATAATTTCCAAGAAAAAAAGCTTGCTCAAATCCGAGTGCGTACTACCTAACAATTTTTTCTCTTGTTCTTCGGCATTTTGTTTGAAACCATGGGAAATAAAAAACAAACTTGACCCGACCACCGCACCGAAGCCCATTAGACTACTCTCTTTAAGGGCAAACCAAGCAATGATTGAAAGCAAGACTGATACAATACTGTAGAACCAGACCCCCTTCGCCATAAAAAACTTTTCTGTTCTTGGTAAACCCAATTTTTTATCCTCCAAGAAGAGCCAATGCAAGAAAAGAAAGAGTAGAAATACGCCACCGGCAACCAAGAGTATCGGCGCTGACTTTTCTATGGACTCCAAAACCAAAGGATCGTTGGACCAAGCAGCGGATAAAATTTGTATCGGGGTAAGTGATGTGTTGAAAGCCCAGATGATTAAAAAGGGTAAGGCTCCGCGAACCAGAAACACCGCAATAAACATGCCCCAAGTTAAAAACCATTTTCTGGCTCTCGCCCCCATAGTCTGTAAAACTTCAGCATTGATAATGGCATTATCAACAGAAGAAACCGCCTCAAAAAGCGACAAGCCAAGTATTGTGATAAAAGCAGTAAATAGCATTATTGTATTTTACTCCATTTTCCGATTTTTGTCCTTTTGATGGTGACTCGGGCGGAACCGGAGAGATTTGAACTCTCGAGACCCTTTCGAGCCTGCCACCTTTCCAAGGTGGTGCACTAGACCGCTATGCGACGGTTCCATATACTAAAATACTCTACCATATTTTCAAAATAAAACAGTTACATAATCTATTACGTAATACATTACGTACCTTTCTTAACATATCATATATGATAGATTAAGGAATTAGAGTAGTTTCAAAAATTCTTTCTCGTCCAGAATTTTCACCCCCAGTTTTTGGGCAGTGGTTAGTTTCGAGCCGGAGTCAACACCAGCAACGACATAAGAAGTATTTTTTGACACCGAGCCTGATACTTTGCCGCCTAAGGCTAGAATTTTTTCTTTGGCTATTTCACGCGACATTTCAAGAAGGGTGCCAGTTAAAACAAAAGTTTTCCCAGTAAACTTACCTGCCTTTACTTTTTCCATTTTTTCTACAACTACACCGTTTTTCTTTAATTTTTCTATAAAATGCAGATTATTTTTATCTGTAAAAAAAGAATGCAAGCTTTTAGACACTGCGGGGCCTATATTTTCTATGCTATCTATCTCCACTAGGTCAAGACTCGCGGAAGCTATAACTTTTTCTAAAGTACCAAAGTTTACCGCCAAGTCCCGCGCCGTTTCCTCCCCTACATGCAGTATGCCGAGTGCCCACAGAAATTTCGCAAGCGAAACTTTCTTTTTATTTTTTATTTCTTCAATAATATTCTCTGCTGATTTTTCTCCAAAGCGTTCTAGGGGAACAATATCTTCTTTTGTAAGTGTAAAAATGTCCGCTGCGTCTGTAATCAAACCTTCATCTTTAAATCTTCTTAAAATTTTCGGCCCCAACTCATATATTTCAAATACAGATACAAAATGGTCTAGGAATCGTTCATTTTTTGCCGGACATTTCTTGTTTACGCAATAATATGCGACAAGCTCTTTTTTTTCTACTTTCCCTTCGCAAACTGGGCAATTTTTTGGCATTATAAACTTTTTCTCTTTACCCGTACGCAATCGAGTCAGGACTTCCACAACTTTCGGAATCACATCCCCCGCTTTCTCTATTACTACTGTGTCTCCTATCCGCAAGCCTAGGCGCTCTATTTGGTCCATATTGTGAAGGGTAGCCTTAGACACCGTCGAGCCCGCCACAAGTGTCGGCTCGAAAATAGCCAGTGGTGTAAGCGCTCCGGTACGCCCGACATTTACAATGATATTTTTAACTATTGTGGTTGCTTTTTCCGCCGGATACTTGAACGCCACCATAAAGCGCGGAGCCTTGCCGATAACACCCAGAACTTCTTGCAACTTCAAATCATCAATAGAAATGACAATCCCATCCGTACCATACGGAAATTTCTCCCGTACTTTGGCGAATTTTTCAATAAATTTTATGACCTCCGGCAAACTTTTACACTTGGCTTCCAGTTTTTCAACTTTAAAACCTAGTTCTCGCAGTATCTCGTGTTTTTGAGAATGATTTTGAGTAAAAGGTAACGAAGACATATCATAAGCAACAAAATTCAAATGCCTCTCTTTGGCAAGCTGTGGGTCAAGCTGACGCAGGCTACCGGCGGCGGCATTTCTGGTGTTGGCAAATAGTGTTTTGCCATCTTTTTTATTTTTTTTATTAAGTGCAGTAAAAGTTTTTTTAGACATTAACGCTTCTCCGCGAACTTCTAAAACCCCCCTAAATCCCCCCTTATCAGGGGGGAGAAAAAGTGGTATAGACTCTATTGTTTTCAAATTTTGAGTTATGTCCTCCCCAACCAATCCATCTCCGCGCGTTGTTCCCCTTACAAATTTACCATTTTCGTAAATAAGTGATACAGCAAGACCATCAAATTTTACTTCACAAAAATACTCAAATTTAGAATTCTGCGGTAAAAGTTTTTTTATCCTTTTTTCCCAATCATACAGCTCTTCGTAGGAAAAAGCGTCATTCAAAGAAAGCATCCTACTTTGATGCTTTACTTTGAGAAATTTATCAAGTGGCTTCCCTGCTATCCTGTTTTCTGGCGCATTAATATCATTAAACTCTGGACGTTTTTTAAGAAGCTCCCTTAGTTCACGTGTTAAAGAATCATAAACATCATCAGTAACATTTGGAGTATTTTCTGTATGGTATGCATCCCTTAGTCGCGCAATTTCTTGTCTTAATTTTATTATTCTTTTGTGGTCTTCTATCTTTCCCATACCAAATTTAATAAGATACTTTTATTTCGCGTTCGATGCTGTTTGATGGCGGAATACAAGAAACAGGAAGAACTCCTAGGGCACTCCCTCCAACATTATATCCTTTGGAAATAACTGTAGTTGCCATAGGAGAACTAATATTATCTTTTTCAACATTGACTATGGCACAACTAAGACCAGTGCTACCCAGACCGGAAATAAAAATAGTGGGGTAAGACATCTTTGCGCCCGGGTTTGGGGTCGGCACAAAGATACTACTACCAGTTTTATCACTAAAAAGCGCATACTCTGCGCCGGTATCAGCCGCAAAAAAAGAATCATTCGTATCTTTCGCTCCTGTGCCAAATTTTATTTCTTTGAGAGCTATATTGGCTACGCCCAAAGCTATGGCTAAAAGAATGCTGGAAATTGTAACCGCAAAGAGTATTACAAAACCTCTATTATTTTTTATTTTTTTAAAATTCATTTTTATCATTGCACCCAATTAAATAAACTCTCTGAGAAAGTTGTGCTGTAGACTCCAGAGCCTTGCGTCCAAGAGACAGTCGAGGAAATTTTAGTTTGATTGCCATCTGGCTGACTTATTTGAATCTTGCGAGTAAAACCGGAATTAGTGCCGGAAACATAATTATACTTACCTGTGCTAGAGTCGTAAAGTAAAATACCTTGAGGACAACCTGAAGAAAGGCAAGCAGATAAGATAAGGTCTGTCATTGGCATAGTTGTATCTGAAAAGGAAACATTTCTGTTATCAAAATAACAACCGTTAACCCCCCCGCATGAAGCGTCATTAAGTTTTGTATTAAATGCACTCCAGCCGAGGGTACTTGTGGCGCTATAGAGTACATAAGTGTCTCGCATATTCCTAATGTATTCAACGCCCTCTTGCGCCAGATATGAAGCCAGTATTTTTTGTTTGGCGTAATTTGTATTAGAAATTCCCTGACCAAGAACTGACATCAACGCTAAAACTGATATGGAGAAAATTGAAATGGCGATAAGCGTCTCGACTAGGGTAAAAGCTCTATTTAACTTATTATTTTTTTTTAAAAATGATTTCATGTCTTTATAACTTTATGAACTTTCAACTTCATAACTTTTTATATATCTACCAATCTTTGAGACACCGATGTTTGTAAAGAAAAAGGCGTGACGACATCTTTGAAAGTTATTTTGCCAACTAATCTAATAGTAACAAAAGGCTGTTGGCTGTTGGTGGCGACAGATTCGGCGCCTAGGACCGAAAACCCGGACACTTGAACACCGGCAACTTGACCAGTAATTACAATTTCTTCGGGGGTTAATTGAACAAAACTAGCGGCAGCATAAGGGCCTTGGGTTGCTTTAAAAATTTTACCAAAATTATCTATATAATAGACCCATTGATTATTTTGGTCAGCTACCTGATTAGCTGGAGTCCCTGAAGATTCAAAGGCAACTCCCCAACAACTAGGACCACTTTTTGCCGTGCTAACATTAGATAAATTATCAGCTCCTGTAATACAATAATACTTGGACCCTGTTCTTAAATTTCTAGACATATCTTCCATAATGAAGCTCAAATTGTCTATAATCGAGCGCATATTTTGCGATTTCTGGTGAAGTAAATTGGCATTTAAAAGCGCCCCCATGCCGGCCATGATAATAACCAAGAAAAGAGAGATGGCAATCATTGTTTCTATAATGGTATAGCCTCCTTTACAATTTTCAATTTTCAATTTTACAATTTTCATTTATTTCTTAATTTATTTGGATTCTGCCGGAAGGATATATTTTTATAGTAGCAGTAGATGAGCTAGGTGAAGAAATAGTTATTTGAGCATAAGAAATATTCGGATTTAGGGGCGGACTTGACTTTATAACTGCAGATGAGTCAGGTCTTTTGAAACTTACTGTCAAGTAATTCAAGGAGGCAGTGCTGCTGTCTTGGTAAAAAACATCCAATCTCGTAATATTGTTGCCTTTTGTAATATCAATTTTTTCCAAACATTCATCAGTACAAGCAGTTCCCTCAAAAAAGCCGTTCTGTTTAGGAGGAGGATCCGTATAATCAAGATCAGTAAAGTAAATAAAACTTGTTTTGGCGATAGCAGTGGAAACGTCAAAAAAAAGTCCGTAAGAAGGCTTCCATGTACTGGGATCCGAGAGTGTATGTGTGGCCGGAGGAAATCTACCAGACAAAGATGACTTCTGCGCTTCAACAATTTTTAAGGCAATATCGCTAGCTAAGTTTCTAATATCTACCTTCGCTTGAAATTCTCCATAATTAAAAAGAACAATGGAGGTCATTATGGAAAAAATAGATAAAACAACTATGAGTTCCACATAAGTCATGCCTTTATTCTTTTGAATTTTCATTAATTTTTTCATAGTGGAAAAAGACGTAGGTCAAAAATAAATGCTAAGAATGCACCGAGAACTAAATAAGGCGCGAAAGGAATTTCGCTTTTCATTCCATAATTTTTTGCCAGCCTCGCCGAGTCTAAGCGGGAAAAAACAATAAGACTTAGCCCAACGGCTGCCCCAGACCAAAAAGCTATAACCAAAGAAGAAAAGGCAAGAGACAGGCCCAGTAACCAGCCGATACCAAGAGCCAATTTAGCGTCTCCTAATCCCATCCATCTACCACCCGAGATAAGCCAAAAGAGAGCAAAAGGCAGTGCTATGAGTGGTCCCGCCAAAAACTCTAACAAGCCTGGAGTATGAATAAAAAATAGGCCCAAAAAAGCAAACAAACAAAAAATAAAAACAAGAGAGTCGGGTATTATTTTGTGCCTTAAATCATACACTGCGATAACTAAGAGAAGTGAAAACGTGACCGCATAATATGCGTACACCCCCAAAAAGGCTAAGCTGAAAAAATCGTACTCCGCTTGGAGTTTTGCAAAAAGTAGTGCAAAAACTAATCCAGTGATAAATTCTACTAGTGGATACTGAATTGAGATTTTTGTTTTACAACTTTTACATCTACCCCGAAGTCCCAGAAAACTAAATACAGGTATAAGCTCATACCAAGAAAGTTTACTTTGACAAGACATGCAGGCGCTTCGCCCACCGAGAGACCTAGCTGTGTTCAGGCGATAAATAACAACATTTAAGAAACTTCCAATAATGAGTCCAAGAATAAAAAAAATAATTGTCAGAATCAATGTCATATATCCACTAATTGCAAGTGAAGGTTGTAGTATTAATAGCTCCCGAGGGAATAGAATTTACAACTTTTGCTGTTCCTGTAACATCTACACACCAAGAAGTATTGGGAACTAACTTCAATCCGACGGCGACAGCCCAAGTGCTGTCAGAATTATAACAAGAACTCCCATTGCCTCTTTTAAGAGCTTCGGCTATGGAATCAGCGATGTTTTTATTTTTTGATAACATATTGGTTCCAGACGAGATATATGTAGGACAAGTACCAATTGGAAATGTTACACCTGTGGCTGCCGGCAAATATGAATTACTATTATCAAGATAAAAAATCTCAGCTACTTGTCTCATAGTAGCCAAATTGGTTTTCACAGCAGTATCATCACCCTTTTTCTTGGCGCTACCCAAATATCCCATAGTAATACTAGCTAGAAGCCCAATAATCGCTACAACCACCAAAAGTTCAATCAATGTAAAACCTTTTTTATATAGATTCATAATAAAATAAAAGTTATTCATACCAATACATTATACCATACACACAAAAACAAAAAACCACTCTTTGTAGAGTGGTTTTTTATATGTAACTAAACTAAAACTGAATTAGGGACAGTTTGTAGTAGTAGCAGGTCCTGTTTTGCCTGCTGAAACACCAGTTGAGTCAACACACCAGTATGCACCTGCAGAATCTCCAGGTTTAAGTGGCATAGAAGCGGCCCAAGCTGATCCAGTGCCTATTGAAGAAAAACAGGCACCTCCTGCGCCAGCAGACGTAGCAGCTGCAATAATTGCGGCATTTATTGTTGTGTTAGCAAAAAGCGAACCTGCTGTTGGTGTCCAACCCGTTGCCGCACAAGCAGTAGTAGCATTTGCAGCAGTACCGTATGCATTAGGTGTCGCATCATATACAATTTCAGCTTGCGCACGAATATTTGCCAAGTTTGCCTTAATAGCGGCATTAGCGCCTTTTGCACGAGCAGTATTTAGCGAAGCAAGCACTACTGAAGCCAAAATACCGATAATAGCCACCACGACCAAAAGTTCGATTAACGTAAAACCTTTTTTAAAATTCATTTTCATAATTTATAATTTTATTTTTATAATAATTTGTAATTTCGACTTATTTTTAATACCTCTTATTATAACATATACACAAGAAAGTTATCCACAGGGTAGTGAGACTTGGCAAAGCACAGAGTGCGCTTGCGAAGCAAGCATTGCCAAGCTCTACTACCCTGTCCACAGGTCATTTTTAGCTTATCCCCCCAGCCAAGTTGTAAATAGGCATAAGCACAGATACCAAGAGAACCCCTACCCCAAGACCAAGAACCACTATCATTACCGGCTCAATCAGCCCGACCAAGGTATCTATAGCATCATCAACTTCACGTTTATAAAATTCGGCTAAGGTTTTTAAAATTGAGCCCAAAGCGCCTGTTTCCTCGCCAACTTTTATCATTTGCACCATAATACTTGGTATTTCTTCTTTGTGTTTTTCAAAGGTAGCGGACAAAACCAAACCTGACTTTATTCCATCGGCTACTTCTTTTAGAAGCTCTTTATACACCAAGCTGTCGACAACTTCAGCAGTAATGTCAATGGCTCTTACTATCGGAACTCCGGCGGAAAGCATTGTTTCCAAGTTATCTGTTATTCTGGAAAGATAAAGAGTTTTATATAGATTGCCTATTACCGGCATAGAAAGACGCATCCCATCAATATAAATTTTTCCTTTAGCTGTTGAAGACAAACGCCAAACCCAAACACCCAGAAGAACTAGAAAAATCAAAGCCAGAAAGCCGTAATTAACAAAAAAATCTGAAATTGCAATAACTATTTTGGTATACAGAGGAACTGTCTGACCCGAGTCCAAAATAATTGCCGAAAGTTTCGGAATAACAACCACGAACATAAGAGTCATAACCACAAAAAAGGTGCCGATGACAAAAGCCGGATAAATGAGGGCGTTTCTGGTTTTGGAAGTTAGGGCATATTGACGGTCTAGATATTCTGACAAATGCAGAAAGGTTTGATTGAGTTTACCTGTTTCCTCGCCTACTCTTACCATATTTACATAGAAATTGGAAAATATATCCGGATGTTTGCTTAAAGCTCCAGAGATAGAAACTCCCGCTTGAAGGTCGTCGCCGATAGTAGTGAGCTTGCGAGCTAGAAGTTTATTTTCCGTATTAGTTGCCAGCAGATTAAAAGCTTTTAGAGCGGAAACTTGCGCCTCAAATAAAGTTGATATTTGACGCGAAAGTATAACTATATTTTTGGTCGAGACTCTTTCAAACAAAGACATGGAGAAAATTGATTTATTCTCTCCTTCTTCTTTTATGGAAATCACAACAAGCCCCCTTCTCTGCAGTCCGCTAATGGCCATATCACGATTAGGAGCGTCAATTTCCCCTTCTTTATTTATTCCTCTGTCATCTACTGCTTTATATTTAAATAACATGGCTTTTTATATCATCCGCTCAAGGCCTTGAGGATTAAGCGAGTACTGGTTCGCAGTTTCTATTGAGATTTCTCCGGAACGCACCAGCTCCATCAACGAGTGATTTAGGTCAACCATTCCGGACTCGGCCCCAGTTTCTATAACTACATCTATCTCATGCGTGCGTTTTTCCCGAATTAAATTAGACACTGCATTATTATTTAAAAGTAGCTCATACGCAGGTATAAGACCGCCGGTAATCTTCGGAACAAGCCTCTGGGAAAAAATACCGACCAAGCTGGCTGAAAGCTGGGATCGAATTTGGTCCTGTTGGTTACCTGGAAAAGAGTCGATGATTCTATCTATGGTTTGAGAGGCATTGTTAGTATGCAGAGTTGAAAATACTAAATGCCCTGTTTCAGCCGCAGTCACTGCAGTCGCTATGGTCTCCGGTGTACGCATTTCTCCAACCATTATCACATTCACGTCTTCACGGAATACTGACTTCAGAGCTATGTGAAAATCTTCGGTATCAATTCCAACCTCGCGTTGATTAATTATGGACTTATTAGGTATATATACATGTTCAATCGGGTCTTCAATGGTGATGATATTACGCGCCTGTTCGTTGTTTATGATATCAATCATGGCAGACAAAGTAGTGGACTTGCCTTGACCAACCGGACCGACAACTAGGAAAAATCCCTGTTTCCTCCGCGCTATATCTCCCAGAATCGGAGGCAAATGCAACTCCGTCAGAGTCTTTACTTTCGGCACTAGGCGAAAAACTACGTTGATCAGACCCTTTTGAAAGAAAGCATTGCCGCGCAGACGGGCTTCGCCGCGAAAATCGTAAGAAAAATCAGCTTCTTGATTTTCCATAAATTTACCGACTTTAGTTTTTTCTAACACTTCTCCTAAAACTCCGATCATATCTTCTTTGGTCAGAACCGGATGTTTTACAAGAAAGATAAGCTCCCCTGAAACACGAATTACCGGCACCCGACCAGCACCCAAATGCAAATCAGAGCCACCCTCGTGAATAACAGTCAAAATAAGTTCTTCTAGTTTGTGCTTATAGTCCATAATTATTTTTTGGGAACTACAATTTTACTGGATAAAATATTTATTACTTGGTCGATTACTTCTGCTGGAGTAGAGTTCGCCTTGACTATGTAGCCCGCGACTCCAAGCGTGTTGCCTTTGTCGATATCTTTCTGCTCGCTTTTATTGGACAAAATTATTTTGGTGGAATTTGGAGACAGATTATCTTGATTTATTTTTTCTAACATTTCAAAACCGTCCATTTCAGGCATAATTATATCTACCAAAAGAACTTCTGGGCTAAGTCCGCCCTTGATTTTTTCTATCGCTTGTAAACCATTGGTAGCTGTATAGACTTCAAAACTATTTTGGCTGAATTTAAGGGCATACATGTCCAAGAGAAAATTGTCGTCATCAACTATTAAAATTTTTCTTTTTTCTCCTTCCATCCCGTTAGAAATTTATATTAACTAGTAATGCTTTTCGACAGCCCGTTTTAAATATTTTCGTTATTTCTAACGGGATCCATATATTATAATTATACTACTAAAATTATTTATAAACAATAGACTGCTACTCATTCTCATTGCTAAAATTATACACTTCCGTGAAAGGGATGATCCCTTCTATAGACTTAAGCATGGCGTCTTCTCTCATCATGAGCATGCCATGGCTCCGAGCCACTTTATAGATTGCTCCGTTGGTGGGAGTTTTTAATATTACATTCTGCATTTCTTTATCTATTTTGAACATTTCAAAAACAGCAATACGGCCACGGGTGCCGGAAGGACACTCGCTCGATGGCACCGTATCGTACATTTGACCCATCTTACCTTCGCCTCCAATTGCTTTTTTAAATTCAGCCGGCAAATCTTTCATTTGCTCTTCAATTTGAAGCTTAATGCTTGGGTCCATTGGTACAAGTTTTCGTGAAGTAGCGCAAGTCATTCGAGCCAGACGCTGGGCAACCGAGAGTATCAAAGTCGGCGCAATCAAATATGGGTCAACCCCCATGTCCACCAAGCGGGGCACTGCTCCAATGGCATTATTGGTATGCAGTGTCGAAATAACAAGATGCCCAGTCAAAGCCGCTTGAATGGCAAGCTGGGCTGTTTCTTTGTCGCGAATTTCTCCAACCATGATTATGTCTGGGTCTTGGCGGAGAATAGAACGAAGTCCGGAAGCAAAAGTATAGCCTATCTCCGGCATCATCTGTGACTGGTTAATATCAGGCATATGATACTCCACCGGATCTTCTAGGGAAACGATGTTGCTTTTTTCTTTATCAAGTTCATTCATCATCGAATACAAGGTGGTTGACTTTCCAGAGCCGGTAGGGCCGGTAATTAAAATAAGACCGTAAGGTTTCTTTAATGCTTCTTTGATTAAATTTAAATTTGTCTCTGACAAACCCAGCTGGTTGAGCGGCTTAACTCCTTTTTCGGAATCAAGTATTCGCATAACGGCTTTCTCGCCGTAATATGCGGGCATCGTAGAAACACGAAAATCAACTTTGCGTCCGTCAAAATTCGCCGAAAACGAACCATCTTGGGGCTTCCTTTTTTCGTCTAAGCGCAATTTAGCCAGAATTTTTATACGAGCAATGACTCCGCTATAGACATTCGGCGGCAATACTATGCTGGTATATAGAGCTCCATCCACCCGAAAACGCACTTTCACTTTTTCTCCCGTATATTCAATGTGTATGTCGGAAGCATTTCCTTCTATGGCGTTGCGCAATATAACAGCGACTATTTTTATGACTGGCGCATCTTCCACTATTTTCGCTTCTTCAGGTTTTATTTTTTTTATTTCTTTGCTTAAGTTGTCTTCGCTCAACTTAGAGTCAAGTATTTCGTCCTGATTAAGCTGGTTCAGCGCTTCTTCTACTTGACTAGACAGACCTTTATAACTGTCCAGAATAGTTTGATAGTCACTTTTAGAAATCAGATATATTTTGAAGGGAATGCCAAGCTTTACAGAAATAAACTGTAGAGCATCCATGGCTTGTATGTTTTCTGGATCAGTAACCCCAACTTGGAGCACTCCGTCGTGTAATTCAATGGGTACAAAGTGATAATGCATTGCTGAATCTTCAGAAATATACTTGAGAGCATCAAAGGAAGTCTGCCCTGCATTTATTTTCTTTATGGGCATAGTTAAATATTCTCCTTTTACCTCAAGAATTTTTTCTCCTGAAACACCAGACTCAAGTAAGGCTTCATCAATATCGCCGTTGTACTTCTCGGTGGCGCGACTTTTGATCTCACCTATCTGGCTCTCTTTGATTACGCCCTTTTTTGCCAATTCTTCTAAAAAACTCATAAGTAAATTAATTCCCTCCAGCTCCTAGCGGTACTGTAGAGTTTGTATTCGTGAATGTTGCGCTGTCACTTCCAAGCGGAGCAAATGGATTAGCCCTTCCCTCACTGCCATCTGGTGTAAGGGTAATACTAGAATCATGCAGACTGGTGAAAGCAATATCCGATAAAATAGCATCATTTAACCTTATGTTTTTAACATTTAAAAGTAGCGAGAGGAAGTCGCCGGCAATTATTGAATTGGCATCAAGATTGTTTGTGTCTGGATTTGTGGAAACTAGAGGGGAAGAAACAACCAGAGAGCCTGGATCGGGAGATTTTTTTATAAAAAAAACATAAACTAGAATTAGAGTTCCGCCGACTGCTACCAATATTATTATGTTTTTTATTTTTGACATTTTTTTAATTTTTTAACCAGTAAGTTTTGATTTTGAAAGTATATTTATAAAATGGTATGGCTGGGGTAGATGAATTCACCCTTGTATCTGTTGATATGAAATCGATCGATGATATGTCAACAATTCGAAGGTTACTTTCCAAGTCTTTCGTAAAATTAATAAAATTATTATAAGACCCTTCTGTAGAAAATTCCAAATTCCAAATTCCATAATCTTTGTTCGCGGCTAGAGCGGCAGCCCCCCCCTGAATTGACACACCTACTGTCGCCGGTTTTTTCTCTGTGGCATTGTACTTTACATCTCGAAGCACCATACCGTAAGGCAATGCTATTTTTTCTATTTCAAGAATCAACCGAATATTGTCAATGCTCTCTGGTAGGAGTTTTTGTAATTTTGCTAAATTATCGGGGTCAATAGAGTTATATTTAGCGGTCAACTTGTCTCTTTCATTTTCAAGGGCTTTAGAATTATCAAGCGCTTCGTTATAAGAAGCAACTTCGGCGCGAAGCTCGGATATATCTTTGTAGACAGGATTGGTGAACATGAAAAAAGTCGTGACTGCAATTCCTATTAAAATAACTGGCATAATAAATCTAAACATAATAAATATAGTTAGGGAGTAAATACTTCTCCGTTTTCGTTATTTTCTGTTAAAAGAACCTGTTTGTAATCAATAAAAGAAGGGTCAACTGAAAAGTCTAAATCAAAGAGAACATTACCGCTATTATCAAGAGCAAGATTAGAAAAAACAGGGTCAACAAAATGCTTGTTCTTGGTAAAAAGATCTGACTGCAGGGCAATGGAGCGATAGCCAATTGCTTGACCGCTCATTTTTACGTTCACTTTCGCATTTTTTTCATCTCCAAAAATATAACTGAACTTGGTGTAACGAACTGTTTTCATCGTGGAAGTTTGAAGCTCTTGGAAGATAGGAGAAACAGCTATATGCTTCGAAAGAATCTCGCTCGATGCCCGCAAACGTTTATCCAAAACTTGGAGTTGAGTTATCTTGGAAGGTTCAAAGCGATTTTTCGCTAAATTTAGGTCATTTTTCATGACCGCGATATTCTTTGAAATATTTGCCTTATACAGATAAAGACCACCGGTGGCTAAAACGATGGTAAAAAAAATAAAAATAGAAATAACAAAGAAAAAACCGACCGGACGCGCTGTAATAGCTCGCTCTTCTATCATGGGCTTTTTAGGTATAAATGATGTTTGAAAATTTTGCTCCATTCTGCCCTTTAATTATATTACAAAAGCAACTTTTAACGAAGTAAAATGTGTATAACTTTCTCCAGTATTTACTGTAATTTTCTCAAGGCGAGACCGAGGGCAACCGCAAATTCCGGGCCCATAGAAAGAAGAACTTTTTCTAAAAATGCCGGAGCGCTGACTTTAGAAAATGGATGCCCGATTTCTATTTCGGCTCTGAAATTGTTGGCCGCTACCTCGGAGAGCCCCTTGAGGAGCGCCCCGCCGCCGGTAAATATAACCTTATTTATGGTTCTATTGTGTTTTTTTTCATACCCTAGCAATACATTATTAGCTTCGGAAAATATATAATCTATATGCACTTTAATGATATCAGGCAAACTTTTTTCTGCGCCATTGCCAAAAAGACCAAATTCTTTTTTCATCTTCTCCGCCTCGGAAAAAGGAATGCTTAAAGATTGTGAGATGGCTTGCGTTATATCCGCTCCTCCCCGCTCTATGGTGTGATAGCCTCGGACCATGCCAAATTCCACAATAGAAAGCTTAGTCCGCGATGCGCCAAGGTCTAATAGAAGTACAGGGGAAAGTTCGTGTTCAAAATTAGACCTTATGGAAGAAAATATTTCAATTTCAAAAAAAGAAGCAGCTAGTCTGCACTGCGAAACGATGGAACGATATTTGGAAACTGCGTCATTTTGGGTCGCGACCACCAGCACTGTCTTTTTATCTTTCGGCTTTGGGGGAGCGTCAGCATTGCTCACTTCTGTATTCATCTCCTCGAAAGATAATTCTCTTTCCGGTAGGATAAAATAATCCAAAGAAACTTCTGTGATTGGAACCGGAATATATTTGCGGGCTTCTGTCGGCACAATGGATGATATTTCAGCCTCTTTTACCTGATAAGGAAGTTCGATGGTAAAGACCAAGCTTGACTGCACAGGAATAGCAAATGCTCCTCCCGTACTAGTTACCCCGGACTGTTTCAGCACTTCTTTCAAAGCCTCGACTGTTTTGTCAACCGGAAGATTAGTAACAGTTCCCGCATCAAGACTGTCGTATGGGCCGAGGGCTATGGCCCCGTAGGTTTCAAGGATTGCTTTGCCTGCTTTTTTTCTAATCTCCACCACTTTAATGGACGAAGAACCGATATCAATACCGACAGCACTATCTTCTGTGCCAGCGGCAAAATTGGTAATTCTAGAAAAAAAATTTTTAAACGGATTATTCATTAATCTATTGAATTTATGCTAAAATACTCCTTAAGTATAGCATATACGTGTCCCGTTAGAAATACACTATGCTTCAAATAAACTACAAAACATTATTAGTAAAATTTCTAATGGGATGCTTTTTTTAAACACTATATTGGATATAATTTTCCCAGTGAAATGCCTATCGTGTGGTTATGCTGGAGTGGATTTGTGTTTGGTGTGCACTTCAAATTTTCCACAAGCAGAACGTGAAAACGCCAAGTGGATTTTCTCTTTTTTCGATTATCGCCACCCACCGCTCAAAAAAGCCTTGTGGCTCTTAAAATATAAAGGCAAAAAAAGACTGGCAAATATTTTTGCAGAACTTATGTACGGTAAAATTTTAGAAGAACTATCCGACCTGGCTATAATGCAAAATTTTCGTGAATCACTTTTAATTCCAATTCCCCTCTCACCTAAAAGGTACAGGGAACGTGGTTACAACCAAGCAGAATTGATCTGTGAAAAATTGGTGGAGCTAGACAGGAATATTAATTTCAAATTAGAAAAAAATGTTTTAATCAAAAATAAAGAAACAAAGCACCAAGCGCATATAAAAAACCGCAGTGAAAGACTGAAGAATCTTATTGGCTCTTTCACCATAAAAAGTAGTAAGCAAAATGCAAAGGAAAATATAAGTATTATAAAAGGCAGAAACATCATCCTGATAGATGACATTACCACCACTGGCGCCACCTTAAATGAAGCAAAAAAGACTTTAAAGCAAGCCGGCGCGAGAAAAATAATCGCTTTCACCGTGGCGCATTAAAGTTAACATTTATTATGCTATAATACTAGAATGGAAAAGAAATCGAAAGTTTTAGTATTAATTTTTCTGGTCGCTATCCTTGTTTCTATTTTTCTTGTTTATAAAAGATCCTTTGTGGACAAGGACTTTATTATTGAAGAAACAACAGAAGAGATAGTGGAAGAAATGGAATAATTTATGTCAAATTGGTTTTTGCTGGCTCTAATAGCCCCGATATTGTGGAGCATAGTCAATCATATTGATAAATACATGCTGTCCAAGTATCTAAAAGATAGAGGAGTAGGGGCTCTGCTTATTTTCTCGGCGCTTTCTTCTGTGCTGATACTGCCTATCATTGCTTTTTTCTATCGCTCCGAAATATTCAATATTTCAGGTATGGATTTTTTGATTTTAATTTTTGTTGGATTTTTAAGTTCAGGAGCTTTTTATTTTTACCTAGCGGGAATGGAAATGGAAGAAGCCTCAATTGTCGTGCCATTATTTCAGTTAATACCTGTATTTGGTTACTTTCTGAGTTATCTTATTTTGGGCGAATCATTAAATACTTATCAAATTCTTGCCGCCTTGCTTGTTATGTCCGGTATTATGATACTTTCATTAGAAATTGACGAGGAAAATAAGTTAAAATTTAAAACAAAAGTATTAATTTTAATAGCAACTTCGTCTTTCTTATTTGCTCTGCATGACACTTTATTCAAAAAAGTTGCAATTGTAGAAAATTTTTGGGTTTCGGTATTTTGGCAATATGCCAGTTTGACAATCTTTGGACTGCTCATTCTGGTAGGCATCAAAAAATTCCGTAAGGAATTTTTTGGGATGTTTTTCAACAATATGGGGAAGAAGATTTTTTTTGTAAATATTATGAGTGAAATATTGTACATTCTAGGCAACTTGGCAAACAACTTTGCAACACTCCTAGCCCCAGTTGCAGTTGTCTTAGTGGTAAGTAGCTATCAGCCACTCTTTGTATTTATCGGAGGCGTCCTCTTAACAATTTTCTTACCAAAAATAGCTACAGAAAGAATTTCAAGAAAACATCTTTTTCATAAATTAATTTCAATAATAATTATAATTATAGGTAGTTACCTCCTATATACTACTTCCAATTAATAGAATTTCTGTGTAGAATACAACTATGGAACAATTCTGCCCTTGGGAACAAGCTCAATACTTTATATATTCAGACAATATACCCACTCTCTTTTTCTACTCTCACATACCAGCTATTATAATAGCACTTTTAGTTGGTTTTTTAGTATTTTATAAAAGTAATAAATCAGGAGTTGGTGTAACGCTCCTTCTAATTACTCTTTTATTTTCTATCTGGTCTATTTTTGACCTTATTTTATGGGCTACCAACAGACCGGATATAGTCATGTTCTTTTGGTCACTGCAAATACTCATAGAGCCTTTAATCTACTTACTGGGTTTCTATTTGACTTATCTTTTTATTACCAACAAAGACCTAGGATTCAAGGCAAAACTGCTGGGATTAGCACTCTACTCCCCAATCGTCTTTCTTTTACCTTCTGCTTATAATTTAGTGGGCGTAGAGTTAGTTTACTGCACAGCCATAGAGGGAGTAGTAGCCCAATATTTTACTTATATTGTTGAGCTTGTATTTATAATTTCTATCTTTGTGTTAACCGACAGAGAATACAGAAAAAATATCAGCAGAAAAAGAGAAATCCTGACTTTCGGTTTGGGGGTCGTAGCGTTTCTCTTGGCTTTTTCTTGGGGCAATCTCATCGGCAGCTTTACCGATAATTGGACTTTGGCGCAATTTGGCCTAATTGGTATGCCCATATTTGTGGCTTTTTTAGCTTACTTAATAGTAAAATTCCACACTTTCAACATCAAACTTATTGCCACCCAAGTTTTGATGGTCAGTCTGTGGTTTTTAGTATTAGGAATTTTATTTATTAGAAATATCAACAACGTCAGAGTAGTAACTTTGTTTACTCTCTTTTTGGTAACTGTTGTGGGGTATCTTTTGGTCAAGTCAGTTAAAAAAGAAATCGAACGAAAAGAAGAATTGGCGAAACTTAATATAGAACTGCAAGATTCCATCAAGCAAAGAGAATCCTTGGTGCATCTAGTCACTCATAAAGTTAAGGGTTCGTTCACTCGTTCGAAATATATTTTTGCCGGAATAATCGACGGTACTTTCGGCATAGTGTCTCCTAGTATAAAAAAATACGCCGAGCAGGGGCTAGAGTCAGACAACATGGGCATAGAAACAGTTGATTTGGTCTTAAATGCTGACAATTTGCAGAAGGGTACCGTAAAATACGACATGAAGAGTATTGATTTTAAAGAAATAGTGCTTAAGGCAATAGAGGAAAAAAGGGGTCCGATAGAAATGAAGGGTCTAAAAATAGAAAATACCATTAAAGACGGAAACTACACCATCCTTGGCGACACTTTCTGGTTGAAAGAGGCAGTACATAACTTGATTGAAAACTCCATTCAATACACAAAAACTGGAGGAATCGTAGTCGGACTTTCCGATGGCAATGGAAAGGTTGTACTTTCTGTCAAAGATACAGGCGTAGGTATAAATGACGAAGACAAAAAGAGTTTATTTACCGAGGGGGGTCGGGGAAGAGATTCGGTAAAAATAAATGTCGACAGCACCGGTTACGGACTTTATACTGTGAAATTAGTTGTGGAAGCGCACAAAGGCCGTGTCTGGGCGCAGTCCGAAGGCACTGGTAAAGGATCCACTTTCTACGTAGAACTGGACGCCGTAGCCTAAGAAAGAGAGGCTTCTCCCCACATGTCCCAAATCATTCCGGCAATATTTTTATGTGTGCCCTCTAGAGCATAATAATGCAAGTCTATAAAAGGTAGCGTGTTGCATTCGATGATGCCCCAATGTTGAGAATAAGCCGGTTTTGTCGGATCTGGAATGATAGCATCAAAACCCACCACAGATAGACCTAAAATTTTCGTAGCCTTTTCTAAAATTGAAATAAAGCTGGGGTGCAATTCATCGAGCATCTCACAGGTTGTGCCACCAAAGAGCCTGCCTATGCGGTGAGACAGAGGCAAAGAAACTCCATCGGGTAAAATATCATCTATCGCGAATCCTGAACGCCCAATATGGTCATGCAATTCTTTTGAAATACGTATCGGCTCTACCCGATTTTGACGTTTTTTATCTTTTTCTTCAATAAGCTCTTTTACGCTTCTTTGGCCGTCACCAAACAGAGTTGGCGCTCGCCCCATATAGAATCCGGCCATGGCTCCATTCACTAAAGTTGCTCGGCAAACATTCCCTTTTAAGTGTTCTTCAATAATCAAATGGGAACATATCTGCCCTGCGATACTAATACCCTCTTGTAATTGTTGTAAGCTATTAATGTTGGTAATCGTATGTCTGCCTCGGGACCCAATCCGCGGTTTGACTACTAGGGGGTTTTTTATTTTAGAAAATATTTTTCTTATATTTTTTTTTGTATTTTTAAAATGCCAAAGAGGAAATTCAAAGTAGGCCGGAATCGGTATATCGTGTTTTTCAAATTCCTGCTTTAATGCGACTTTGTCATCCCAGTTTTGTTTCATGTCTAAAAATTCCGGCCGGATTGGTATGCTTTCAAAGTAAAATTTTTTTTTCTTGTTCTTGTTCTTAAAGATTAGGCGATATTGGTCTAAAGGTTTGCCAAAAAATATTACCTGCTCCATGAGTATTCCCCTCTTTTTTGCCTCTTCCCAGATGATTTTGGAGCGGAAAGTATTGGCCTTGTTAATATCCGAAGAAAATTTTGTCATTTTCAAAAGTGCCAGTGTTTCAAATAAAAAAACAGGTATGAGGTCAACTAAATCTTTTAATAAGTTAGGAAAAATTTTTATAGGTTTCACCAGGTGGGCCTCAACGTTAAACGCCACCCAGCTTTCGATAAAAGAAAAAGTATGGTTTATTGGAGCATCCCCGCAGTAGGAGCACGAGCTTTGTTTTACATGTGGTTCATTTATTTGCGACATAAAATTGGATTAAACAACAAAGAGACAGACATAATTTTTATGGCTGTCTCTTTAAAATTTCTTTAAGTAAGTCACTTTTAGTGGTCTCCTTTAATCATAAATATTGAGCTTAAAAAATTGATAATAAACGACCATCTTCATTTTATCATACTTTTGTACAGTTACCCATATGGGGTGACACTTAAGGTAGAATTGGGGTGACAAAGGTTAATCATCTTAATTCAAAAGGCCCTAGGCCTTAAAACAATAT
>MFTV01000010.1:0-1407 GCA_001785445.1 Candidatus Nomurabacteria bacterium RIFCSPHIGHO2_02_40_30
CAATACTTTAGTGCTTGCCTATACCGGCGCGTCACTTCCGCTTATCCTTCTTTGGTTTGTGCAAAGGTCGTCCCTGGATTATTTTGTCAGTTTGGAAGCTGTGACGGAAGAAATTGCCAGAACTCTGATTTCATCTTCCGGACTTTTGCTGGCTGTGCCCTTGACAACCGTGATCGCGGCCTTTATGGCAAGTAGGAATAGCTCGTGATGATGAGTGTATGATATACTGTAGGTAATATAAATGAATTAAATTTTATGAAGAACGTAACCATTTATTCCACCCCGACCTGCCACTTCTGCCACATGGCCAAGGACTTTTTCACTGCGAACAGTATCGCTTTTACCGACTACAATGTGGCCTCGGATATTGAGAAAAGAAAGGAAATGATAGACAAGAGTGGCCAGATGGGAGTGCCGGTAATTCAAATTGACAATGATCTAGTAGTCGGCTTCAACAAGCCGATGATTGCGAAGTTGCTTGGGGTTTAAGAGGTGGCTACGTAACCAATCCCTGGCCCTCCCTTTATATTGGATATAGTATTCTTTTCCTAGTTATGGTATTATGTTCATATGCCTAAACCGCGTATCTCTTCAAAAGAAATTATTAAGATAATCAATCTAAGAAAAACTGGTCATACTTTATACGAGATAAAGAATCTTACAAAAAGAGCCAATGGAACAGTATGGAAATATATAAAAAATGTTCAGATTCTCCATCAATACTTGGCGAAATGGAAAGCTAAAAAAGGAGGAAGTAAGGCAAAATCTAAACGGGAGTGGAAAGAAGCTGAATATAAAGCTGCCAGTATAATTAGGCACATCAGTTTTAGAGACAAGATGTTAATTCTTTCTTGTTTATACTGGGGAGAGGGCAGTAAAGCAGAATTAAATTTAATAAATAGCGACCCACTGCTGATCAGGACTTTTCTCGTTTGCTTGAAAGATCTAGGTGTAAGGGATAACGAGCTCAAAATAAGTTTAAGATTGTTTAGTGGTATTAATAGGAAAAAAGCGATTTCTTTTTGGACACGTACGCTTAAATTGCCACAAAGAACTATACAAAAGATTGATGTAATAAAAGGCAAGAAAGTGGGGAAGTTAGAATATGGCATGTGCAGAGTAAGAGTTAAAAAAGGGGGTAAGTATTTCAAATTAATAATAAGTATGATAAATTTGATTAAGTCCAAGGTGTAGAGATGTCCTCGTAGTTCAATGGATAGAACGGCTCACTCCTAACGAGCTGATCCAGGTTCGACTCCCGGCGAGGACACCAATACAGAACTAAACGGCTTTTTCAAAGCCAAAAGGTGGGACGCGCGAAGCGCGTCCCACTGATTTCCGCCCATTTTCCCTAACGAATTCGGAGCGTCGCCTTCGGCGACGCGCACTGTTTTTTCGCCAAGAAGC
>MFTV01000010.1:1441-170938 GCA_001785445.1 Candidatus Nomurabacteria bacterium RIFCSPHIGHO2_02_40_30
TTGCTTTGGATACAAAAAGAATTTTTGGTATACTAAAAATGTTGTAACCAATTATTATTAGCAAAGTTAGCAGAAATGGCTATTCCGGCTATCTTAACTTTGCGTTAAGGTTACAACACTGGAATAGCCATTTCTGCTTCATAAAATATATGAATGAAAAATTCTTTTTGTATGTTCGCAAGAGCACCGATGTCGAGGACAAGCAGGTTTTAAGTATTGAGGCACAGCTCACAGAATTGCACTCATTTGCCCGAGAGCAGGGTTTAGATGTTATCGAGGAGTTAATTGAGAAACAGTCTGCTAAAATCCCTGGCAGACCTATTTTCGGGCAAATGCTACGGCGCATTGAGCGCGGAGAGGCAAATGGTATCGTTTCTTGGCACCCCGATCGCCTCGCGCGCAATTCTGTGGACGGAGGACAGATTGTATATTTCCTCGACATCGGAAAAATTGCGAGCTTGAAATTTCCGAATGTGTGGTTTGAAAATACTCCACAAGGTAAATTTACTTTATCAATGGCATTTGTCCAAAGCAAATATTATATAGATTCTCTTTCCGAAAATACGAAACGAGGCCTTCGCCAAAAAGTGAGAATGGGAATATTCCCAAGCCAAGCGCCCATCGGATATATCAACGATTCGCGAACAAAGACAATCGTTGTTGAGAAAAAGAAATCTCGCATTATTCGCTTGGCTTTTGAAAGATACACGAAAGGTAATCAACGACTGGAAGATATTGCAAACTTTTTGGCGAAGTCAGGAATCGTTTCGAGAGGTGGAAAGAGAATCTCCAAAACAAGAACGGCTTACATTCTAGCCAACCCGTTCTATGTTGGACTATTCAACTACGCCGGTGAACTTCACGAAGGCAAACACGAGCCAATCATTTCAAAGAAACTTTTTGATGAAGCACAGGAAATGTTGAAGTCTCGTGGTCAACCTGAACGAAAACCACAAAATGAACCTCAAGCATATTGCGGACTTATTTCCTGTGCTTCATGCGGAATGATGATAACTGGCGAATACAAGGTTAAGAAACAAAAGAATGGCAATGTGCATAACTATACTTATTATCACTGCACGAAAAAACGCAAAGATATGAAATGTCCTGAACCTTGTATTCGCCAAGAAGAACTAGACAAGCAGTTATCATCACTTATCAAATCAGTTTCTTTACCAAAAGACTGGGCGGAAGAATTATTGAAAATGGCAGAAAAAGATTTCAAAAATTCCGCCCAGTCTAATTCTGCTTGTGTGAAAGAGAAACAAAATAAAATTTCTTCTTTGTCGCAAAAGTTAGAGCGACTTCTTAATGGATATTTAGAACAGGATATTGAACAAGAAATATATCGTGTTGAAAAAGGAAAACTACTTTTGCAAAAGAAGTCGCTCGAAGAAGAAATTTACAATCTTTCACGCAAGCAAAATAATTGGCTCGAACCGATGAAAGAATGGATAAAAGACGCACAAAACCTGAATGGAATCGCACGGGATACTGACCTTTTTTCTAAAAAGGTCAAAGTCAAAGAAATCTTTGGCTCGAACCTCCTCCTCCAAAACAAAACAGTGCGCGCAAGCGCGCCGAATTTTCCGAATTCCCCCGCAAAACAAACACAAACAGCGTGGGCGGCGCTTTGCGCCGCCCACTCCTTAGTTCGTTCAGAACCGATTGGTTCCGTATTGGTGCGTCGGGAAGGATTCGAACCTTCGTAGCCCGAAGGCGACAGATTTACAGTCTGTTGTAATTGACCACTCTACCACCGACGCATTTAGGTAAAATAACACAAAAAATCATTAAATGAAAGTGCTAATACCAAAAATAAAGAAAAATAAAAACGACCTAAAATCAATTACCGATTTTATTTACGAAGTAGGCATTTTGAGTCGGACGCCGCGTTCGGGGCTTTGGTTTCTGGGCACCGGCAATCAGTCTGTAGCCGAGCATCTTTTACGCACAGCGTACATTACGTATTGTTTGTGTTATCTGACACCTAGGGCTAACCGCGAGCGAGCGATCCTCATGGCTCTTGTGCATGATTTGGGAGAAGCTAGAACATCTGATTTAAATTATGTTCACCAAAAGTACGGACGACTGGCAGAGGTTCAGGCTATTTCAGATATTGCCGAGTCTGTTCCTTTTGGTAAAGAAATCCAGAAACTTTTTTTAGAGGAGCAAGCCAGAGAGACACTAGAAGCAAAACTTGTGAAAGATGCAGACAACATTGAGTGGCTGGCAACTATGCGTGAAGAAGAAGCCAAGGGCAATATCAAAGCGCGACAGTGGGGGAAAATTACTTACAAAAGACTCAAAACACCAGCTGGAAAAAAAGTGGGCAAACTGCTCCTTAAAATACATCCGGACAACTGGTATTTTAACGCCAAAGATAAATGGTTCGTAGATAGAAATCCTAAACTTCGTTCTTGGAAAAAGAAAAAATGAAGGGTGTTTTGATAAGATTTGCTATTTATTTAAAATAGTGTTATTATAAAAAGACTATAAAATGGCCCAAGGGGAATAAGGGCTTTTTTGTTTAATCAAATTATGGATCCCGTTAGAAGTCCACTTTCGGGAGTATATATTATAAAAATTATTTCAATAACTTCTAACGGGATGGAAATACGCAATATAGCAATAATAGCTCACGTGGACCACGGCAAGACTACACTTACTGATGCTTTAATGAAGCAGAATGGTGGCTTTCAAGATGAAGGTTTGTCAATGGATTCCAATGCTCTGGAAAAAGAGCGTGGTATTACTATTTATTCTAAAAATACTTCTATCTACTATAAAGACAACAAAATTAACATTGTTGATACTCCCGGCCACGCCGACTTTGGCTCCGAAGTAGAACGGGTGCTTCGTGCAGTAGACTGCGTGCTTCTCCTAGTAGATGCCGTGGAGGGTCCTATGCCACAGACAAGATTTGTTCTAAAAAAGTCTCTGGAGTTAGGGTTAAAGCCGATAGTGGTAATAAATAAGATAGACAAGCCTGCTTCTGACCCAGAGAGGGTGCATGATGAAATTTTAGAATTATTTTTTGAATTAGGGGCCAATGAAGAGCAAGCAAATTTTGAAACAGTGTATGCTATTGGACGGGAAGGCAAAGCATTTAAAAAGCTAGGAGATGCATCTACTGATCTATCTCCTTTGCTAGATGTAATACTCGAAAAAGTTCCGCAAGCTTCAGTTGATGAAGGTGGAAAAATGTCTGCCCAAGTTTTCAATTTAGGTTACGACAATTTTTTAGGCAGAATGGCTGTGGCTAGAATTTACTCTGGAAAAATTGTATCCGGTAGCACTATTTTTGTGAAAGGCAATATTGACGGCCAGGAAGGAATACGGAAAGGAAAAATAGTAAAGCTTTTCGTTTTTGAAGGGATAGCTCGTAAAGAAGTTACTACAGCTAATTCTGGGGATATAGTTCTTTTGGCAGGAATTCCGGACATCTACATAGGGGAAACATTGTGTGAAGATGAGTCCGTAGAACCATTACCACACATTGCTATTGATGAGCCAACGCTTTCGCTAAATTTTTTAGTAAACGATTCTCCCTTCGCAGGAAAAGAAGGGAAATTTGTCACCTCAAGACAAATTAAAGAAAGACTGGAAAAGGAACTTGAAATAAATGTCGGACTTAAGGTTGATTTTTCTCCGGACCAAGGCCCAAAAGACGGTCAGCAGAAATCAGGACCCTCATTCTTCAAAGTTTACGGACGGGGAGAACTTCATATTGCAATACTACTAGAAAATATGCGCCGAGAAGGATTTGAAATGCAGGTTTCTCAGCCGGAAGTTATTATTAAAGAAGAGAAAGGAATAAAAACCGAACCTTATGAAGAATTGGTGATTGATGTTCCTATGGAGTCCAGTGGTAGTGTTATTGAAAAAATTGGCAAAAGACGCGGAATCATGAAAGACATGGTAGAGAAAAACGGCATAGGGAGAATTATTTTCGATATACCGACACGCGGACTCTTGGGCTACCGTGGGGAATTTATTATCGACACCAAGGGCGAGGGGATAATGAGCTCCAGAGTTACTGGCTTTAAAGAATACGCCGGAGAAATAAAAAAGAGAGAATACGGTTCTATGGTTTCCATGGTTGCTGGCAAGGCCGTTGCCTTTTCTCTTGCAAATTTACAGGATCGTGGTATACTGTACATAGAACATGGAACGGAAGTATATGAAGGGATGGTTGTCGGCAATGTTTTGAAAGGGGATGAACTATCAGTGAATCCCACGAAGGGTAAGCAACTGACTAATATGCGGGCTTCGGGTACTGACGAAGCTATAACCTTGAATCCTGCTTTTGTTTTGAATATTGAAAGGGCTTTGGAAGTCATGAATAGAGATGAGTATTTGGAGATTACCCCTAAATCCGTCAGATTACGAAAAAAGTATCTGACTGAACTTGATAGAAAAAAGAATGGAAGTGCAGAAAAGAATTAATGTATTTTTTAAAAAATTATGCCAAGTCTATCTTTCAAACCAAAAAATGTAACTAAAAAAATAACCTCACATCTTGCCGACCGAGCATCTGATGTTATCATGAACCGTTTTGGTTTGGGGAGTTTTGGAGAAAGGAAAACTCTTGAGGAGATTGGCAAGAAATATAACATTACCAGAGAGCGGGTTCGTCAGGTTGAAGATGCGGCCATGACTCTTATAAAGAAGTCGGAGCACTACAAAAACGAACAGGCCTCCTTTGACGAACTGAAGCAATTAGTCAGGAGCCTCGGCTCAATTGTAGCAGAACATGAATTACTGCCCTATATTTCTAAAGATAAAGTAACGCAGAACCATATTCATTTTCTGCTCGTACTTAACGATTCTTTTAAAAGACATCGCGAAGACAGCCATTTTCATACCAGATGGAGCGTGGATGACGAGCTTTCGGACAAGATACATGAAACACTGCGGAAGCTTTATGCCAGTTTAAGTGACGAAGATCTCGTGCCGGAGACAGAGATGATTAAGAAGTTTTTTGATCAGATGAAAGATGTATCAGAGCAATACAGGAACGAAGAGATGGCTAGAAGATGGCTGTCTATGTCGAAGACCGTTGCCAAGAATCCTCTCGGCGAATGGGGTAAAAGCTCTTCTCCGAATATACGCACTCGCGGGGTGAAAGATTACGCTTTTCTTGTTATGAGGCGACATGGCTCACCTATGCATTTCAAAGAAGTTGCCGATGCCATTTCTAAAACTTTCAATAAAAAAATTCACTATGCCACTTGCCACAATGAGCTGATTAAAGATTCCAGATTTGTATTAGTTGGCCGAGGCATGTACGCTCTCGCTGAATGGGGTTATAAAAAAGGTATTGCTCGTGAAGTCATAGGCGAGATTTTAAAGAGGGAAGGGCCTTTAGGGAAGGAGGCTATAATAGAGAAAGTAAACAAAGAAAGATATTTCAAAAAAAATACTATTCTGGTCAACCTTGTAAATCAAAAGTACTTCAAGAAAAATAAAGCCGGACTTTATACCTTGGTCTAACGGTATCCCTTTATCCACAAGACTATCAAAAGAATACATAAAACAACGATAAAAGAATGCCAGATGTCCCAGTGCATGTAGATCTTTTTTTCTTTCAAAAAATCAGAAAGCATCTTGCTTCCTTCCATAAATAAGAAAAAAGGCAAAAGGACTACCAGATACCAAATTACAACAACGATTTCAAACATAATTTAATCATACCATATTGCTTTATTTTCTCTCAAATTTGTATTAAAATGGTCGTATGGTTGATAGTTTAATATATTCCCTATATAAACTTTTCATAGGTCTTTTGCCTTTGTTTGGAGTAATTATATTGGGACGCATTGCTTGGCTAGTATGGATTCACTATATCCAGCAGGATTTTATTTCCGGTATAGATTTTGTATTGCTGGAAATCATACCGCCGCGCGATGTGTTGCGCAGTCCTAAGGCGATGGAGCTCTTTCTCTCCAATGCGCTTTATCACTGGAGCATGAAAGGCGGGAAAGAGGAATATTGGCAGGGAGCAGTCTGGTTTTGGTTTTCGCTGGAAATTGCCTCCATTGACGGGCAGGTGCATTTTTATATACGTACACCTACACGCATCAGGGGTCTTATTGAGACTCAAATGTATGCTCAATATCCTCAATCTCAAGTTAAAGAAGCGGAAGACTACACTCTAGCTGTTCCTGAAATATCTCCCGATAGCGCATGGAATGGCTGGGGTTGTGAATTTAGACTCACTAGACCCGAGGCATATCCAATAAAAACTTATGTTGATTTTGGTTTAGATAAAGACCCAGATGAAGAACTAAAAGTAGACCCCATTTCTTCGGTGGTAGAATTTTTCGGCTCATTGCAAAAAGGAGAACAAGCATGGGTGCAGATTGTGGTTACTCCCACTAAGAAAACTTGGCATACCAAGGGAACTTGGTTCGGGCGTCATGACTGGGTTCAAGAATCTAAACAAGTAATAATTGACTTAGTAAAGCCCTATGGTCGTATAAACCCAGACCCATTCCATAAACAAGACCAGAGTCGTGCCCAAAGGGAATTCAGAACACCAACATTTTTAGACAATGCCGTCAAAGCCATGAGCGCCAAGACTGCGAAGCTAGGTTTTGAAACCGGAATTAGAGTTATGTATGTAGCCAAAAAAGAAATACATAAGCCCGGCACCAGAACCAATGCCTCCAGAGACATTCGTCTTATGTTCCGACAGTATGCCAGACCGGATTGCAATGAGCTTTACCGCTTCAACTCTGCCCAAGGAGATTTTTATAGTGGTTATTTTCCAGCCTCAAAGGAAACTGTGATGATGCTGGCCAACAGAATGCTCCATGAGTATCGCGAACGCTCCTTTTTTCACCTGCCTCTTCGGCATCATATTTTTTCCCAGCATTATTGGGCTTGGCCTTTTCCTGGAATTATTGGGTTTGATGGCCTAATTAACGCATATGCTCACCATAAAACTTTTGTTTTAAATACTGAAGAGCTTGCTACTTTATGGCACTTCCCTGGGCAGATATTGAAAGTTCCAACACTTACCCGTATCGAGTCTAAAGAAGCTTCCCCACCCCCGAATTTGCCCATATAGTCTATTTGTAATTTATGCGAGATTATTTTTACGCCAATAGATTTTTATTTTATGTTTTTGGCATAATTGCATTTTTTATATTTTCCTATGTTTTACTTTTCAGCCCACCGTCCAACTTTCCTGCTGGCACTACATTAAAAATATCCGAAGGAGACAGTTTGCACAGTGTTTCTTATAAATTAAAAGCCGATCACATTATACGGTCCCGAACAGTTTTTGAGGCTTTTGTTATACTTTTTGGCTCGGAGTTGCGTGTAAGAACAGCGGACTATTATTTTGAAAATAAATTGCCTGTGTACGAAATTGCCAGACGTATATCAAGAGGGCAGCATAATATGGCGCCAGTCGTGGCTACTATTCCGGAAGGCTTTGATACTGGTCAGATTGCGGATGCTTTCACATCAAAGCTCTCGAACTTTAGCAAAGATAGATTTTTATCTGAAGCAAAAAGTTTAGAAGGATATCTTTTCCCAGATACTTATTTTTTCTTAAGTACTGACACGGAAATGGATGTAATAAAGTCAATGAGGGAAAACTTTGATAAAAAAATATTACTTCTAAAACCAGCCATCGCACTTTCTAAAAAAAGCGAAAAAGAAATTATAACCATGGCCTCTCTTATTGAAAGGGAAGGGAAAGGGGAAATTAGAGGTCAGACTGACAGAGTATTTATTTCTGGAATTCTATGGAAGAGACTAAGCATGAATATGCCCCTGCAGGTTGATGCTGCTCCATCTACTTATAAGAGCCGAGGATTGCCGGAAGCTCCTATAGCCAACCCAGGTTTGGAGTCTATTAAAGCAGCTTTATATCCAAAAAGTTCACCCTATCTTTATTACTTACATGACAAAAATGGTTTAATTCATTATGCAAAATCATTCAGTGAGCATAGGCAAAATATATTAAAATACTTAAAATAGAGAATACTTGTCCCGTTAGAAATTCAACATACATGTTATAATAATTTTACTTATTAATTTTAAATTTCTAATGGGATGCGCAAACATAATTTTGCTTTTATAGATATCGAAACTACCGGACTAGATGTTACGAAACACGAAATTATTGAAATTGGCTGTGTATTAACTACAGCAAATCTTGAAGTAATTGAAGAATTTGAATTAAAAATAAAGCCGGAACATATAGAAGATGCCGATATAGTATCTATGAAAATAAATCACTATGATTCTACTCTATGGAAGTCGGCACATAGTTTACCCGAAGCTATGAAAATTTTTTCGGAAAAAGTTAAAGACTGCATTATGGTTGGGCATAATGTGGCTTTTGATTCCGGATTTCTGGAACATGCCTTTGTTTCTACCGGAGTAGGGAATAGCATGCATTATCATAAGCTTGATACTGTTTCCGTCGCTTGGGCGAAACTGCACCGAGAGCCGGACCTCGAACATTTCTCTCTGCGCGAGTTATGTCTGCGTTTTAATATAAAAAATGAAGATGCGCATACCGGACTCGGAGACGCCCGAGCGACATATCTCCTTTACAAAAAACTCATGGAGCTCTAAACTACTTGAAACATACCTTTTTGGAGGGGTTTTGAGGCTGTCGAGCCGAAAACTTCAGGATTTTTTAAGCTTCAAAAAATCCGTACCGGAAAAAAGCGTATGTTTTGAGTAGTTATTATGAAAAAGAAAATTATATTTGTTGGTTTGTCCGGCGGGGTTGATTCTGCAGTATCTGCAGCATTACTCAAGAAACAAGGCTATGAGGTTGTCGGAGTTTTTATTAAAACTTGGCACCCTGATTTTTTAGTCTGCAACGAAGAAGGAGAGAGGCGTGACGCCATGCGTGTTGCGGCGCACTTAGATATACCATTTCTTACTTTTGACTTAGAGGAAGTATACAAAAAAGAAGTTGTGGACTATATGATTCGGGAATACAAGAGAGGCCGGACACCGAACCCAGATGTCATGTGCAATAAAGAAGTAAAGTTCGGTGCCTTTCTTAAAAAAGCACTTTCCATGGGGGCAGACTTTGTAGCTACTGGGCATTATTCTATAAAGAAAAATTCCAAAAATTTCCCCGCCTTCGCCCTCGGAGACAAGAGGACAGGGAACCCACGACTCCTAAAATTTTTGAATTTTTCTTTGGCTAAGGGCGTAGATCCTTCAAAAGATCAGGCATATTTTCTCTGGACGTTAAAACAAGAGCAATTAAAGAAAATTTTATTTCCCATAGGACATCTGAAGAAAACTGAAGTAAGAAAGCTCGCCAAGAAATTAAATTTACCGATTGCCGAGAAGAAAGACAGCCAAGGCATTTGCTTTTTGGGCGCAGTCGATTTGAAGGATTTTTTAAAGCATTACATTAAAGAAAAAAAAGGGAAAGTTGTGAACGAACAGGGGGAAGAAATTGGTTTCCATCATGGAGCTCATTTCCACACTCTCGGAGAGAGACATGGTTTTGTTGTTACTAAAAAAGGCACCAGTGATGGCAGATATTACATAGTTGCCAAAGACGTTAAAAAAAATATCTTGACTGTTTCTCAAAATAGAGATATTTCTTATTCTAGTACTCTAAAGAGTTATAAAATAGAAAATACAAACTGGATTAACGAAAATCCAAAAGCAAATAAAGAGTACACTGCCCAAATCCGTTATCACGGGGAGTTTTTGCCATGCAAAGTAAAAATTATTTCAAAAACAAAAGCTGAAATTTTATTTAGTAAAGCCGTATTAGTTGCGTCCGGACAATCCTGTGTCGTCTATGACAGGAGTGTTTGCCTTGGTGGCGGAGTGGTAAAATAAAAACTTTATTGGTACAATATACCCATGTCTAGATTTATAATGCAAAATAGCGATATTATTTTAAGGTTGGTGTCAGCTATAGGTTTTGGTATGTTAATAGGCGCCGAGAGGCTTCTGGTGCACAAAGAAGCGGGAATGAAAACTCACTCTCTTGTGGCCATGGGTGCAGCTGTTTTTGTTTTGATTTCCGAAGCCATGGTTCAAAAATATATAAATTTACCAGGGTTGAATCCTACCATAATACCGGCACAGATAGTCGTCGGTATAGGCTTTCTTGGCGCAGGACTAATAATGCTTCAGGGCTCACGGCTCTCTGGACTCACTACAGCAAGCGGGTTGTGGGTAACCGCAGGCATTGGCATGGCTGCTGGGTTTGGTATGCTTCCCTTTGCCTTAGTGGCAACTGTCCTTGTACTTATGATTTTTATTCTTATGAATATTCTTGAAAAACCAATCAGGAAAATTTCCGATGAGATTGATCATCCGAAAAATAGTTAAGTAAAAATATGCAATCAGATGAAATCAGGTCAAGATTTTTGAAATTTTTTGAAAATAACAAAAGGAATAAGCATAAAATAATTCCTTCTGCTTCTTTAGTTCCAGAGAACGACCCTTCGGTATTATTCAATACTGCAGGTATGCAGCCTTTGGTGCCGTATCTCTTAGGGGAAGTGCATCCTGCTGGTAAATGCCTTGTAAATATACAGAAATGTGTTCGTACACAAGACATTGACGAAGTTGGCGACAATACTCATGACACTTTTTTTGAAATGATGGGCAACTGGTCTCTCGGAGATTACTTTAAAGAGGAAGCCATAAAGTGGAGCTATGAATTTCTAACATCTAAAGACGAAGGTCTAGGGCTAGATCCGAAGCGTCTTTATGTAACTGTATTCGAAGGTGATGAAAATGCACCGAAAGATACGGAAGCATTTGGTATTTGGAAAAAATATATTTCGGAAAATCATATTTATTATATGGACGCCAAGACGAATTGGTGGAGTGTGGGAGACAATGGCCCATGTGGTCCGGACACAGAAATGTTTTATGACATTACTGCAGATGGATTAGGAGACTTAACTAAAGAAGAATATATTAAAGCCGATAGTGAACAGAAAGTTATTGAAATCTGGAACGATGTTTTCATGGAGTATGAAAAGCGTGACGGCAAAGTATTTGGCAAGTTAAAACAGAGAAATGTGGATACCGGCGCCGGCCTGGAGCGAGTTGCCATGGCTGTGCAGGGCAAAAATAATATTTTTGATACTGATCTATTTGGCGCGGTTATGGAGTTTATAAAAAACACAGCAAAAAATTATGACGAAAAAAATGCTCGAATCGCGGCAGACCATATACGCACCAGCATTTTCTTGATTTCTGATGGAGTTTTGCCTTCAAATAAAAATCAAGGTTATATTTTACGTCGCTTAATTCGTCGGGCGGTATTAAAAATAAATAAGCTTAATCTTACCTCGGACTTTGTAAAAAAGTCTGTAGAAATTTTCATCGAAAAATATAAAAACTCTTATTCAAACATTTTGCAAAATGACAAAATGATATTTGATGTTATAAGTACAGAAGAAAATAAATTCAAGAAGACTCTAGAACGTGGTTTGAAACAATTTAATAACAATATAATTGAAACATACTTAAACGGGGTACTTACTGATAAAACGTTAAGACCCGATATTGTTTTTTCT
This sequence comes from Candidatus Nomurabacteria bacterium RIFCSPHIGHO2_02_40_30, assembly GCA_001785445.1. Taxonomy (GTDB): domain Bacteria; phylum Patescibacteriota; class Minisyncoccia; order Phycocordibacterales; family UBA9973; genus UBA9973. The sequence goes on from MFTV01000010.1 coordinate 12,982, forward strand.
TTATATACTTCAGATGGATTTCCTATTGAGTTAATTACAGAAATAGCAAAAGAAAATGGGCTCGATGTTGATTTAGAAGTTTTTAAACAAGACATGGAAGAACATAAAAAGCTTTCTCGCACAGGCGCAACTGGCATGTTCAAAGGTGGTCTCGCAAATTAGTCTTTTCTCTATATTTTTTATGGTATAATATAGCCAATGGGAATTTTTTCGGACAATGAAAGGAAGAATGAATTAGTTCTGGTCTTTGATGTCGGGTCTTCCTCGGTGGGAGGGGCGCTTTTTTATACGCAGGAGTCCGGAATTCCTAAGATAATTTTTTCTATGCGTGAGCCGATAATTCTGGAGGAAAATCTTGATGTGGAGAAATTTTTGTCTTTGGCAGTAAAATCGCTGGAAGTTGTCGCCAGCTCGATTTATTCTAAAAAGTTAGGCGCGCCGAAGTCGATTTTCTGTATTCTTTCATCTCCTTGGTATATCTCTCAAACCAGAACTATAAGTTTTAGAAAAAATACGTCTTTCATGTTTACTTCAAAAATCGCTGACAATCTGGTGCAAAAAGAAGTAGCATTTTTCCAGGAAGAACATTTCAAAGAATACATCGAAGCTAAAAGTCCTATTAGATTAATAGAACTTAAAAACATTAAGACGATGTTGAATGGTTATGAAACATCGAGCCCCTTGAATCAAAAAGCCAAGGAAGTCGAAATGACCATTTTTATTTCAATGAGCGGGGAACAGGTTTTGCAAAAAATGGAAGATACGATAAAATCTCATTTTCACTTTAGACCCATAACATTTTCTTCTTTCGTTCTTGTTTCTTTCGCCGTGGTGCGCGATATGTACATAAATCAGGAAAATTTCCTTATAATTGATATTGGCGGAGAAGTGACTGATATCTCGATGACCAAAAAGAACGTATTGCGTGAATCAGTCTCTTTCCCATTAGGGCTTAATTTTATAACCCGTGGAGTAGCGTTGGGGATGGCTTGTTCACTTGCCGAAGCTAAATCATATATCTCACTATACAAAGATAAACATGGGACAGAATCTGTTAACAAAAAACTCGACTCTATTATAGTTAAATTAAAATCGCAGTGGCTGGCTAAGTTTCAGGAATCTTTAGTTAATATTTCCAATGATGTTTCTATCCCTGCGACTATTTATATATTTGTCAATAAAGACTTGGCAAACTTTTTTATAGAAACAATTAAAACTGAACAATTTAACCAATATACTTTGACCGAATCAAAGTATAAGATTACTTTTTTAGACACAGAGTTACTTCACAGTCTAGCTACTTTTGAAAATAATACGGCTCGCGACCCTTCTCTTATAATTGAGTCTATCTATATTAATCGTTTCCTAAGTAAAATATAATATATGCCGAAAAGATTATTGGAAGATATGAAAAAAGTCAATATTACTAGGCACAACGAGGTTTACCTTGAGAGGGCTAATAAGAAATCTCAAGTAAAACATGCCACCCCTCCTGCATTTAAACACATTGAAACAAAAAACAGCAGAAGAAAACCCCGTTTTATGCTTTGGTCTGTGGCAGTTATTTCTGTTGTTTTTTTAATTTTCTCTCTTTCTTATATATTTGCGAAGGCAACAGTCACAGTTAATCCTAAATTCAAAGATATTACTTTAAATGAAAGTTTATCCGCCAGTAAAGACATGAGTACTGACGATTTGTTTTTTGATTTAGTGGTCATTTCTGGGGAAGAAAGTAAAAAGGTTTTAGCTACAGGAGAAAAGGAAGTTTCACAGAAGGCTGAAGGTACTGTTGTCATTTACAACACCTTTAGCACGTCTACTCAAAGACTCGATATAGACACAAGATTAGAAGGCTCCAATGGGAAAATTTACAAAACCAAGAAGGCGATTATTGTTCCCGGCATGACCAAAGACGACAAAACAGGATCGGTTGAAGTGGGGATTTATGCGGCCGGAGCTGGGCCGGAATACAACAGCGCCCCGCTTGATTTTAAGATTTTTGGTTTTAAGGGAACTCCTAAATATGCTAAGTTTTATGCTAGAAGTAAAGGAGAAATTAAAGGCGGTTTTATAGGAAAGTCGCCGGTTATTTCTGAAGTTGATAAAGCAAAAGCAGTAAATGAGCTCAAAGCTACCCTTCAGGTTAAACTTTCTAAAAAAGTGACAGATCAGATTCCAAATGGATTTATCTTATTTAAAGATGCGACCTTTCTTGACATAGAAGATCAAGAAGATATTTCATCTTTACTTGCGGTAGATAATACGTTGTCTCTCAAAGTTAAAGGCTCGTTATATGGTTTTCTTTTCAATGAAAAAAAGTTTACAAAAAAAATTGCCAAAGATGCCATTGCTGACTATGATGATAGTGAAGTTTTTATACCAAATATCCGAGATTTGAAATTCTCTCTGCCTGCCACCACTAGTTTTAAAGACGTAAAAAACATAACTTTTAGCCTATCAGGCAGTACTAAAATTGTTTGGAAAGTTGATACAGATAAGCTGGCCACTGAACTTTTAGGTAAGGAAAAAAAGAATTTCAATAAAATATTGTCTAAATATCCGAATATTATTTCTGCCAGTTTGGCGTTGAGTCCAATATGGAAAATGTCTATTCCGGATAAAAAGAAAGATATAAAAGTGGTTGTGAATTATCCGAAATAGTTTTTTCATGCTTGACATTGGTCGCCTTTATTAGTTTAATGTATATACATGAGTGATTCAAAAGACGAAAAACTGTTAACAGCGATGGGAGTTGTTACCGAAGCATTACCTTCTACTTTGTTCAGGGTCAAAATAGAGGACAAAAATCAAGATAAAACTGAAGAAGAAAAAGAAATTCTGGCTTACTTATCGGGTAAAATGCGTATGCATAGAATCAAGGTTTTAATTGGAGACAAAGTCGAAGTAATCCTTGATTCTTATGGTGGGAAGGGAAGAATAGTCAAAAGGTTGTAATTTTTTTAATAATAGTGTACTATAGTTATTACGGTTTCTTGGGTTTTTAAAAAGTTATAAAGCATTAAAAAATAAGGGTTTTTCCTTGTTTTTGTGTTTATGTCATGTTTTTTGGTTTTTTGAGTAAAATATTGCAATCAATATGAAAATAAAATCAGCAGTAAAAAAAATCTGTGATAATTGTAAAATAGTCAGAAGAGCTAGGCATTTACGCATTATTTGCTCTAACCCCAAACATAAACAAAAACAGTAATTATGAGAATCAAATGAGAATACTGGGAATTACAATACCAAATGAGAAAAGACTAGAGATAGGGCTAACATGCCTTTACGGCATTGGTATATCTAAAGCTCGCAAAATCTTAGACCAAGTCGGGATTGATCGCGGTCAAAAAGCCCAAAATTTAACACCAGAGGAAGAAAATAAAATTCGCGTCTTTGTAGAAGGAATTTTGATAGAAGGAAATTTAAAAAGAGAAATTGCATCCAATATCAAGAGGCTCAAAGATATTAAAAGTTACAGAGGGATCAGGCATATGAAAAGGTTGCCGGTGCGTGGACAGCGGACAAAAACAAATTCCAGAACTGTAAGAGGGAATGTGCGAAAGACAATGGCTTCTGGAAAGAGAAAAGAAAGCAAGACATAATATATTTAAAAATGGGAAAAACAAAAATTACAAATGAAGAAAACAAAGAAGCAGAAGCTAAAGTAGAAGTGGTTGAAAAGGCTCCTTCGAAAACTCCAAAAAAGAAAGTTGTGTCCGGAGTTCTGCACATTGATGCCACTTTCAACAATACGAAAGTGCTTTTCGGAGATAAGGCGGGTAATACGCTTTTTTGGTCAAGCGCGGGAAGTTTGGGTTTTAGAGGAGCCAAGAAGGGAACCCCATTTGCAGCTTCCAAAGTTGGTGACATTATCGGTGGCAAAGCGGCAAATCTAGGAGTAAAAGATTCAGATGTGGTCGTCTTAGGAGTCGGGTCTGGACGTGAGCCAGCCATCAGAGCATTTATGGCTCATGGCATTGAAGTAACTTCGATACTGGATGCGACACCGGTTCCTCACAATGGACCAAAAGCTAAAAAGCCACGAAGAGTTTAAAAACTAGAAATTAAATATGATATCAAAACCCAAATTTAAAATTTGCAGAAGATTAGGTCCAGGAGTCTATGATAAATGTCAGACCGCCAAGTTTTCTATTTCCACGGGGAAGACCGCACTAGTAGGCGGGCGTCGCCCAAAGGCTCTGACCGAGTATGGCGCCCAGCTTGTAGAAAAGCAGAAAATAAGATTTTCTTATGGGATATCCGAACGCCAGCTTTCTAATTATGTTAAAAAGGCAACTCTCTCTAAAGGCGTAGGCACAGCCGAAAAACTCTATGAAGGGCTTGAGTCTCGTCTGGATAATGTGATTTATAGAATGGGTCTTGGTTCTAGCCGTCGCGCTACGAGACAAATGGTTTCCCACGGACACTTTATCGTAAATGATAAGAGAGTCACCATCCCGTCTTATGAATTAAAATCCGGAGACATTATAAAAATTCGAGAAGGTTCCAAGACTAAGAAAATTTTTTCAAATATGGCAGAAAAACTGAAAGAATATAATCCTCCGTCATGGCTAAACTTCGATTTGGCCAGTATGGAAGGGAAAGTTTTAGACAAACCAAAGAATGTCGAAACCTTCCTTGATTTGAATGCTGTGCTTGAATTTTATAGTCGCTAAAATTTAAAAAACAAAATTAGAAATTAAAAATTAACTTTGTATAACATTATGCCTGAATTTAAAATAATTATGCCTTCCAAGCCTCGTGTTGTTTTGGAAGAAGGGAATAAGGGAGTATTTGAGATAGACGGCCTGTACCCGGGGTATGGTCATACTTTAGGCAACAGCCTAAGAAGGATCATCCTTTCCTCGCTACCTGGCGCCAGTGTTACATCTATTAAAATCGATGGCGTAACCCACGAATTTCAAACCATGGATGGCATCAAGGAAGATGTCATTGTAATGATTCTAAATTTGAAAAAAGTTCGTTTCAAAATGCTTTCCGACGAAATCCAGACGGTAACACTTTCGGTGAAGGGTCCTAAAGAAGTGACAGCTGCCGACATAAAAACCGGCGGACAGGTAGAGATTTTAAATGGAGATTTACATATAGCTCATGTTACAGGTAAGGTAAATTTAAATATTGAAATGAAAATCGAAAAAGGTCTCGGTTTTATTTCGAAAGAAATTTTCCAGAAAGAAAAAGTTGATGTTGGTACTATTGCCGTAGATGCTATTTTTACTCCAATACGCCGAGTATCTTATGAAGTGGAAAACATGCGTGTCGGCGACAAAACCAACCATAACCGGCTTCGAATTTCTATTGAAACGGACGGGACTCTGTCTCCACGTCTTGCACTTTCGCAGTCCATAGAAATCATGATCAATCAGCTTAAAGCTATTATTGATTTTAAAGAACCGGAGGAGAAAATAGAAAAAAAGACACTTAAGGAAGAGAAAGAAGAAAGTAAAAAAGAAGAGGAAGAGAAAAAAGGAGACGTTTTTGCTGATGTTTTAAAGACCAGAACTGACAGTCTAGATCTTTCTACCAGAACATTGAATGCATTGACCTCCGCCAATATTAGGACTTTGGGGGGACTTGCCAGAAAAAAAAGAGAAGATTTGTTGGAGGTAGAAGGTATAGGAGAAAAGGGAATTACCGAGATTAAAAAAGTTTTAGGCAAGTTCGGGCTTAATTTGAAAGAATAATAAAAGTATATGCGACACCATAACAGCAAAAGAAAATTCGGAAGAGAAAAAACACAGAGAAATGCCTTGGTTAATTCTTTGGCTTTTAATTTGATTGTGCGCGGAAAAATAAAAACAACCTTACCTAAAGCCAAAGAATTGCGACCTTTTGTTGAAAAGCTGGTAACTCGCGCCAAAAGAGGTGACTTAGCTACTCGTAGGTCAATAATTTCCAAATTAGGAGGTCACCACAGTCGTGAGGTAAAAAAGCTTTTTGAAGTAATTGCTCCAAAATACAAAGACACAAAAGGTGGCTATACTAGGGTTTTGAAATTAGGCACAAGAAAAGCAGATGGTGCGCCGATGGCCATAATAGAGTTTGTATAATTTGAGTAAATAATATAAGATAACACACGATGAAAAATACGAAAAACATTAAAAAAGAGAGGAAAGAAGTAATAATCGATAGCAGTGGAAGAACTTTAGGCAGAGTTGCGAGTGAAGTCGCAATGTCTTTGATGGGCAAGACCCAACCCTCTTTTGAGCGTAATAAATATTCCGGTATGCCGGTAACAGTTGTGAATGCTTCAAAATTGCGTATTACAGACAAAAAGTTGGCGGAGATTTATCATACGAGGTATTCCGGTATTCCGGGCGGGCTACGTATCTTGACGGGTACCCACACAGCTAAAACCAAAGGGTATAAAGAATTAATAAAACTTGCGACTTACGATATGTTACCGTCAAACAAATTACGCAGAACCATGATGAAGAATTTAAAAATTGAAGACTAATAACTTGTCCCGTACTAAATTTTTGATTACGGGGCATAAAGATAAATATTATAAATTAAAATTTTAGTACTGGGATGGAAAAAAATTTAACAAAAGAAAAATCAAAAGATACATATGTCGAAGCAGTCGGCAGAAGAAAGACTTCTACTGCGCGCGTGCGTATCACTCTGGCAACCAAAGCGAGTTTCGTGGTGAACGGCAAAGATGCAAAAGAATATTTTAAAACAGAAGACCAGCGCCGTTTGATTCTAGACCCGATACTCAAGGGAATGGCTGGCAAAGAAAGTAGTAAATGGAGCGTAGAAGTACATGTCTCTGGTGGCGGAATCCACTCACAAGCTGAAGCGATAAGGCACGGACTTGCTCGAGCCTTAGTTTCTTCTGATGCTGAACTCCGAGGAAGTATGAAAACACTAGGATACTTAAAACGTGATCCGAGAGCAAAAGAACGAAGAAAGTTCGGTCTCAAAAAAGCTCGTAAGGCTCCGCAGTGGAGTAAGCGATAAAAATTCTAAAATCAAACTTTTTTCGGTACGGATTTTTCGAAGCTTGAAAAATCCTGAAGTTTTCGGCTCGTCAGCCTCAAAACCCCTTCAAAAGTTTATTTTAGAATTTTTTTATTTTATGCTAGTATGTTCATATGAATGATGAAGAAGAAATACAAAATAAATCCCTCGATGCTACTCGGGATGATTCTGTTGAATCAGATACTACGGAAGTAGAGGAATTTGAATACAATGACGACGGCGAGGAAGATTTAAAGAAAACTCTGAAAAAGCTGCGAGCTGATTTAAAATCTTGCCAAAAGGAAAAGGAAGAATATCTGACCGGCTGGCAGAAAGAGCGGGCAGAGTTTGCTAATTATAGAAAAGGCGAAGATGACAGAAAGACGATGTTTTCGGAATCAATGCGTGAGCATATACTTTCGCGCTTTTTGACTGTTATAGACAGCTTCGATATGGCTTTCGCCAATAAGCAGGCTTGGGAGAAAGTTGACGAAAATTGGCGCAAGGGTGTGGAGTATATCCATTCTCAAATGAATACTATTTTTGAAGATTATGGGGTCAAGCAAGTAGGCACGGTAGGAGAAGCTTTTGATCCAAGTATTCATCAGTCTATAGAAGTAGTAGAAACGGACAAAAAAGAACTCGACCACACAGTTTCAGATGTTATTCAAAAAGGCTACAAGCTGGGCGAACGTGTTATGCGTCCAGCTCGAGTGAATATATACGAATATAAGGAATAATATCTATTCTAATATTCTATAGAATTATAGAATGAAAACAGAAACCAAAAACTGCGCAGACTGTCAAAATAAATTCATAATAGGTGAAGGAGATTTAAAATTATACGAACAAGTAGGGTTGAAGATTTCTCGCAAGTGTTTCGACTGCCGGACAAAACAGCATTTTATATTTTCTGTCTTCGGCAAATTTCGAAAAGGAGTTTCGGATTTATCTGGTGAGAGCTTAATAACAGTTTTCCCAAATAAATCAAGATATCCAGTATATAAATCACATGAATGGTGGAGTGATGCTTGGGATCCGATGACCTACGGACAAGATTACGATCCAAATCGCTCGTTTTTCGACCAACTCAAACAACTCCAAGAAAAGGTTCCGCGACCTCATCAAATAGGCCAAAATAACACTAATTGCGATTGGTGTGATGACGCTTGGAACTGTAAAAATTGCTATCTTTCTCGTTCCATGGATAAGTGTGAAAACTTGAGTTATGCCTATCGGGTGCTTGATAGCAAAGACTCGTTCGATATAACTTACAGTTTCAACTTACAAAATTCTTACGACTGTCTTTTTTGCCATGATTCTTTTAATTTAAATTTTTCCGAAAACTCTCGGGATTGCATAGATTCTTATTTTCTTTTCGATTGCCGCAATTGTCAAAATTGTTTCATGAGCTACAATTTACGCAACAAGCAATATTGCATTCGTAATAAACAATATTCTAAAGAAGAATATAAACAAGAACTCAAAAAAATCAGATTAGATTCACATAAAAATCTAGAAACTCTAAAAAGTGAATTTGAAGACATATTAAAAAAAGAGGCTGTCCATAGGGAAAATTTCAATGTCCGAACCAGTAGTTCAGTAGGCAATTATATGACTGATTGCGATAAATGCGTAAATGTTTTCTCTTGGGAAGAATCACAAAATTGCCGCAATTGCTTGCGAGGTCTTCGCGCAAAGGACTGTATCGATCAAAGTTTTTCGTGGAATACCGAACTATCAGGCAACAATGGAGTCGTAGACGGAGGATATCAAATAAAGTACTCCGGCGGATCTTCGACCGGTAGATTCTGTGAATATGTTGATTTGTGCAAAGAGGTTGAGTATTGTTTCGGCTGTGTTGGCCTTCGCAAAAAGAAATACTGCATTTTAAATAAACAGTACAACAAAGAAGAATATGAAAAATTAAAAGCGCAAATTATTACCAGCATGGAAACGCGAGGCGAGTATGGAGACTTTTTTCCTTATTCCATGGGAACCGGCTATTACAATTTATCCAATGGTATAATATATTTCCCCGATACAACCAAAGAAGAAGTTTTAAGAAAAGGCGGTTATTGGTTAGAAGAAGATCTTACGCAAACTGACGGCATACCATCTTCCAAACTTCCAGATAGTATATTAGATACCTCTCCGGAAATTTCCTCTCAAGCGTTGATTTGTCCTGAAACACACTATCGATTCAATATTGCAGTTGCAGAATATGAATTTCATAAAAGAAAAGGTTTTGCATTACCCCGCACTCATTTTGACCAAAGAATCTTAAATCGGATGCGAAAAATGGTTATTAAAAGTTATCCTTATACGTGCATTTACTGCCGAAAAGAGATAAGTGCTTATTATCCGCCGGAGTGGGAATATAAGAAAATAGCCTGCGAAGAATGTTACAAGCAAAACATAGCCTAATACACATTTACGCTATAGCGTATATATGCAAATGAACCAAGAAACAAAAAATTGTCAGAATTGTAAAAAAGACTTCACCATAGAGTCGGAGGATTTTAATTTTTACGAAAAGATAAAAGTTCCGCCACCGACAAGGTGTTTTGAGTGCCGACAACAGAGGCGCTATGCGTGGAGAAATGAACGGACACTATATAGGAGAAATTGTGATTTGTGTAAAAAAAGCACGGTGACGATTTATTCTCCAAACAAGCCGTACAAAGTTTACTGCAATGAATGCTGGTGGGGCGACGGCTGGGATGCTTCTTCCTATGGGCGAGATTTTGATTTTACTAGGCCATTCTTCGAGCAATTTGCAGAACTACAGCACGAAGTGCCCCGCATGGCGCTCCTCAATAAAAATAGTGTAAATTCCGACTATACCAACCATTCCGGTGACAACAAAAATATTTACCTTTCTTTTTCTACGTGGGGGTCTGAAGATGTGATGTATAGTACTTGGGTTTTTTATTCCCGTGACTGCATGGATTCTAGTTTTATTTATGAAAAAGGTGAACGATTATACGAAATTATTGATTCTCGCACATCCTATCAATGTCAATACGGGCTTTTCTTGAAAGACTGTTCATCTTGTTACTACTGCTATGACTGCCGAGGGTGCAACAACTGCTTTATGTCCAGCAACTTGCGAAACAAAAGTTATGTCTTCAAAAATAAACAATATACGAGAGTTGAATATTTGAAAAAACTAAAGGAATACGATTTATCTTCTCACCTTGTTCGTGAAGGATTAAATAAAGAGTGGAAAGACATGATGCAAAAAGATGCAATTCATCGATATGTGATAAGTGAGAGGAATGTGAATTCTACTGGGTCTTTAATTTTTGACTGCAAAAATGTGAAAGATTCTTTTGAAGTTAATAAAGGTGAAGATTCTAAATATCTGTATTCTACTATCGACCCCAAAAATTGTATGGATTTATATCATGTGGGGCTAAATCTAGAACTGTGTTATGAATTACAGGGTTGTACTCGCACATCCAATTGCCAATTCTGCCATCTTTGTTATGACAACATGAACGCAGTGTACTGCGATACTTGCCAAAACAGCCAGAATCTATTCGGCTGTGTCTCAGTGAAAAAGGGCGAGTATATGATTTTTAATAAAAAGTACTCTAAAGAAGAATATTTGACACTAAAAGAAAAGATTATCGAACATATGAAAAAGACAGGCAGAGAGGAAGGTGAGTATGGAGAATTTTTCCCACCAAGTATCGCGCCTGTGTATTACAATGAAACACAGGGGAATTTATATATGCCTATGACTAAAGATGAAGTCTTAGCAAAAGGCTGGCATTGGGAGGACAATGTTCCGAGGACTTTCGGCAAGGAGACAATTAAGAGCGGAGCCATTCCAGACAAAATTGAAGATGTGTCGGACAGCTATTTAAGTGAAATTTTTATTTGTATTGATTGTTCTAAAAATTACAATATAACCCAAAACGAGCTTCTTTTTTACCGCAAAGAAATTCTTCCACTCCCTAGGAAGTGTCCGAATTGTCGCTATAAAAGAAGATTTGATTTACGTCCACCGAGAAAGTTATGGCATAGACAGTGCATGAAAGAGGAGTGTCCAAATGAATTTGAAACTACTTATGCCCCCGAACGACCTGAAAAAGTGTATTGCGAAAGCTGCTACAACAAAGAAGTTTATTAGTAAACAGCACCAGCTACCATGTACTAGTACATAGTAACAATAAATTGTCATTATATATGCAGAGTGAAACAAAAAATTGCCAAAACTGTAAAGGTGATTTCGTCATCGAACCGGATGATTTTGGGTTTTATGAACAGATGAAAGTGCCCCCACCAGTATGGTGTCCGCAGTGCAGGCTACTTCGCAGAATGAATTGGTATAGTTATAGAATTCTGTATAAAAGAAAATGTGATTTTACCGGTGAGAATATTATTACAATCTATCATCCGGATTTGCCTTACAAAGTTTATAAACAAGATATTTGGTGGAGTGACAAGTGGGACCCAAAGAGTTATGGCCGGGAGTATGATTTTTCGCGGCCTTTTTTCGAGCAGTTTAAAGAGTTACTAGATGAGGTGCCAAAGGCGGCTCTGCATACAGAATATACTACTATGATAAATAGTGAATATTGTAATGCTGCAAGTTACTTGAAAAATAGCTACCTTTGTTTTAAGCACATTACAGGGGAGGATTCTGCCTACACCAACGTTGTTTCAAATACAAAAGATTCTCTGGATGTAGCTTATTCTTTAGATCCTGAACTTTGCTATGAAATAGTGGACTGCCGTAAATGCTTCCAGGTATTTTTCTCACAGGATTGTGAAAATTGTCAGAATATTTATTTCTCACGAGATTTAATGAATTGTGGGGATTGTTTTGGCTGTACTTCACTTCGCAATAAAAATTATTGCATTTTCAATCAGCAATACACCAGAGAAGAATATTACAAGAAACTTTCGACTTTTGATTTGGGTTCAGTAAAAAATTTACAAGATTTTAGAAAGAAAGCTTACGAACTTTCTCTGCGTTCTCCCCGAAGGGCATTTCAAGGCAGAAACAATACGAATGTCTCCGGAGACTATGTGTATAATTCAAGAAATGCCAAAAATGTCTATTTTATATCCGACTCTGAAAATATAAGGTATACCCAGTTGTTTATAAAAGGAGGAGTACACAATTGTTATGACTTTACAGCTTTTGGTTCTGCCAGTGAATGGGTTTATGAGGCTACATGGACTGGTCTTAATACTTCCAATGTTAAATTCAGTGTCTGGAATTATCGCAATCACGATACGGAGTATACTTTTGGTTGTCATGGCAGTGAATACTTGTTTGGCTGTGTCAGTCTGACTAAAGCGTCATATTGTATTTTTAATAAACAATACACGAAAGAAGAATATTTCCCACTAGTTGAAAAAATTAAAAAACAAATGAATCAGATGCCTTTTGTAGATAGAAGGGGGCTGGAACACAAATATGGCACGCAAATTCCTATTGATCTTTGTCCGTGGGCATATAACGAGTCCACAGCTTATGAATTTTTTCCAATCACAAAAGAGGAAGCTATCGCTAAAGGTTTTACTTGGCGTGACTCTGACCCGCGGGAATATCTGGACGCTTCTATTACAGTGCCGGAACATATCAAAGATGTAACTGATGAGATTTTGAAAGCGATTTTGAAATGTGTTGCTTGTGGCAAAAATTATCAAATTATATCCAAAGAATTAGTATTTTTACGCCGTTTTAATTTTCCTATACCGAGCCATTGCCCACTATGTCGAGACCGAGCTCGTATTAAACAATTAAATCCTATGGAGACATATGACCGCACGTGTGATAAATGCAGCATATCAATTACTACATCCTATGCCCCAGACCGTCCCGAAATAGTTTACTGCGAAAAATGCTATCAGCAGGAAGTTTACTAGAAACTTTTTAAAAAGTTTCTATCTCCCGAAAGCGTCGAAGAGAAATTTTTTAGTTTCTTCGTCTATGAATTGGGTGGTGATTATCATCATCTCTGTCGTCAGACCTAAATCTTTTTTTATATTCGTGAATAGATGCTCGTACGGGTATGGGGAAATCCAAGCGGAATTTTTCAGGCAGACGAAACCGGCTTTTTTCAGAAGATAACGCAAACTTTCGCGTTCGCTTTTTCTGTCTTCCGGCAAGTCGAGCAAAATTATTCTCCAGAGTCCGTCCCAAGAAATATTTACCAGTGTCGTATCATTATCTAATTTTAAAGTATTCACTTTTTTCTTACCTTCTTTAGTGAGTCGTGCATATTCATTTTGTGGAGAAGAAATATTCTCTATTAACCCAGCATCTCGAAGCCCTTTGAGGGAGCGAGTGATAGCGTATCTATTTTCAACATCTAAATTACGAAATTCAGGTAAAGAAACAGCTGTTTTTTGTCCTAGAATCTTAAGTATTTTATTTGAATAGTCTTTTTTACTTGACATGCTTATAGACTATCATATATACTCTATTTATACAAGTTTTTCGTGTTCACGAACTACTTGTCAAATTAGCTTAATTATTAATAATAACTATATAAATCATATGTCAAAAATTATAGGTATAGACTTGGGTACAACGAATTCGGCAGTAGCCGTCATTGAGGGTGGCGCGCCGAAAATTATAGAAAATATTGAAGGCGCTCGCACTACGCCGTCAATCGTTTCTGTTGCGAGAAATGGCGACAGGCTGGTGGGGCTTTTAGCTAAGCGTCAGGCAGTTACCAATCCGGAAAATACAGTCTACGGCATCAAGCGCTTCATGGGACACAATTTTGACGACCCCGAAGTGCAGAAAGATTTGAAGAATGCGTCCTTCAAAGTTCAGAAATCTGCTAATGGCGGAGTGGAAGTAAAAATTGGCGACAAATGGATGCGTCCGGAAGAAATTTCGGCCATGATTTTAGGGAAAATAAAAGCAGACGTAGAAGCAAAATTGGGAGAAAAAATTACTGATGCGGTAATCACCGTGCCGGCATATTTTAATGACGCGCAGAGAAAAGCTACCAAGGATGCCGGTGCTATTGCCGGGCTGGATGTAAAACGCATCATCAACGAGCCTACGGCGGCGGCATTGGCCTATGGATTTAATAAAAAGAAAAATGAAAAGATAGTGGTCTATGACTTTGGTGGTGGAACATTTGATGTATCTATTCTTGAAATCGGAGATGACGTGGTGGAAGTAAAGTCTACCGATGGCGACAGTCACTTAGGTGGCCGGGACATTGACCACAAGATTATAAATTGGATTGCTGAAGAATTCAAAAAGACTACGGGTGTGGATGTGCGCAATGACAAGCTGGCTCTACAGAGGCTCGACGAAGCGGCAGAAAAAGCAAAAATAGAACTTTCTACTTCTATCGAAACCGAAATAAATATTCCATTTATAACTTCTACATCTGCTGGCCCTCAACATCTCCTCCTTAAGATGACTCGCGCCCAGCTGGAGTCTATTGCTGACGAATATATTTCTCGCTCTATCGAGATAACCAAGCGCGCTATGACTGCATCCGGCTTCAAGATGGAAGATATGCATGAAATCATCATGGTGGGTGGACAGACTCGCATGCCTAAAATCGTAGACGAGGTTAAAAAAGTTTTCGGCAAGACTCCGAACTTATCTATCAACCCTGACGAAGTGGTGGCGCTCGGCGCTGCGGTGCAGGCCGGAGTGTTGCAGGGAGATGTGCGGGATGTTCTGCTCCTAGACGTTATTCCGCTTTCTCTCGGCATCGAAACTCTCGGTGGCGTGGCAACGAAGCTTATAGAAAGAAATACAACTATTCCTTCAAACAAGTCGCAAGTATTCTCTACGGCTGCCGACAATCAAACTAGTGTGGAGATTCATATAGTGCAAGGTGAGCGCCCAATGGCTTCCGACAACAAATCTCTCGGTAGATTTATCCTAGACGGCGTGCCACCGGCTCCACGAGGTATGCCACAAATCGAAGTGTCTTTCGATGTGGATGCGAATGGAATCCTCAACGTGACTGCCAAAGACAAAGCTTCCGGCAAGACACAGTCTATCAAGATAGAAGCAAGCTCCGGACTAAAAGACGAAGACATCAAAAAAATGCAGGCGGATGCGGAGCTTCACGCCGAGGAAGATAAAAAGAAAAAGGAAGTTGTGGACGTGAAAAATACTGCCGAGATGATAATTTACACTGCCGAAAAAGCGCTGAAAGACAATGAAGCGAAAATTCCCGAGGAACTCAAAGATAGCGTAAACGCAAAAATCGCAACATTGCGAACTGCGAAAGATGGAACTGATTCTGAAGCAATCAAAAAAGCCACCGAAGAACTTTCTGCCGAAATGTCAAAAATAGGGGAAGCGATAAGCAAAGCCACCGCCGAGGCGGGGCAAGCTGGTGCAGAAGCTCCTGCTGGAGCTTCTGCTGAAGAGCCAAAGGTCGAACCCAAAGATGCCGACTTCAAGGAAGGCGAAGAACCAAAAGCGTAAATTATGTTAAAAAAATAAAAAGGAATGCCGTTCACTTGCGATGTTTTGCAATGTGAACGGCATTTTGCTGGCTTAGTACCAGCGACTGCTTGATTGATGCGCTCGGTTGGCGGCCTCAATGCGTGCCGCTACTGTCGCCGAATCTTCGGCTATGGGAGCGCCTTTGGCTCGTTTGCGACTCACACAAGCCGCATTTCTGAGATCCAACAGTTTCTTTCCTGTTATCAACCCAGATTTGCGCGCACTTGCATACTTCTGTCCAGCGTTTGGGACTTGCGAATGTGCCACTTTTAACTCCTTTCGTTCAAAAATTTAACACACACACACAGATATATCAAGTATTTTTGATTTGTTGCAATTAAGTTTTTGTGATATCATATAGCTATGAAGAAATTAAACTTACAAAATATAGTTTGGAAAGAGGGGAAATACTATGTTTCTCAGTGTTTAAATGTAGATGTCTCTAGTTTTGGCAAGACAAAAAAAGAGGCGCTTAAAAATTTAAGTGAAGCTCTAGATTTGTATTTTGAAGAAAAAAGTATTCCAAAATTCCAAGAGGTTAAAAGCCCGGAAATATTCCCTATGGCTTTTAGGTATGCCTAAACTTCTGTCTTCCGCACAAATAATAAGTATCATTGAAAGAAAAGGTTTCGTTTTTATTTCCCAAAAAGGAAGCCATATGAAATTCAGAAAATACGGGAATAAAAATCTGACAGTAATTGTTCCAGCCAATAAAAAAGAAATTCCTATGGGAACCCTTCACTCAATCATTCGTCAGTCTTCCCTTCTTAAAGAAGATTTTTTACTTTCTAAATAAGTTTTACGTATAAATCAGAAAGCATCAGAGAGCAATGCTTCTGATGCTGGTATTTTTCTCGCGATTTTTTAAATAGGGCTCGTGAGATGTACCCTGTTTGGTTCGTTAAGCCACGTTAGAAATTACGTGATTGTAGGAAATACAGAGTTTGCCTAGCTCCCAGTTTTGGGAGTCGCTGAACTCTTGTCTGGCCGCATACAGTTCTGCCGCTCGCTGTTGAACTTTGTCTTCGGAGACAGTAGCATTCTGAAGCTGATACTCTGCCAAAGCCCAGTCGAACCGTGCCCTGGCTTGTGAGATACATAGAGCAACGTGTCGAGCTGTGCTCGAAAAGGATTCAGGAGTCACTACGTGACGGTCCCGAGCCAGTCGAAGCGAGCCTTGATAGTAGGACGGCACATAGTATTCGCGTGATACCAACATCCACGCGAAGTGATGATCGACCCGTCGTTCCATTTCTTCTTCGTTTGTGTTCACTCGCCCAGTCTCCGCTCGCCAGCGCCAGATTCCATAGGCTACGCAAAGCACAAATTGGTCAAAGAACCCCTGTTTAACCGGTTGCTGAATTCTTCCCGATTCACTCAACGACATAAAGATCTCCTTTTAGCTAAACTTAAACTTCCTGATTTTTATACAACTTTTTCTTTTTTTTTGCAATAGATAACTAGGCTTTTTAGGGTGGCTATTTTTTGCTATAATTTCTAAATGAAATCCCGTTAGAGATAACTTATGTTTCACTACACTTACATATTAAAAAGTCAAAAGGATGGTAAAATGTATACTGGCTATACAGAGGACCTACGGAAGCGCCTTAGTCAACATAACAAAGGTTTGTCTAACTACACGAAAGATAGAGGCCCATTTGATTTAATATATTATGAAGCGTGTTTACTGGAAGATAAAGCAAGGTCGAGAGAATTATTTTTAAAATCGGGAATGGGCAAGCGTTATCTAAAAAATAGATTAGGCGCTTCCTATCTCTAACGGGATGAAATATTCTTCGGTGATTTTTGATTGGGATGGGACATTGGGGATGACTTTGCATTTGTGGTTTGAAGGATATAAAAGTGAATTGAAAAAGTTAGGGCGCGAATATTCAGACCAAGTTATCATAGATGACTTTTTCTATGAGCATAAAAAGACAATGCTGAAATACCCTGATATGGACTTCGATGCTTTTATAGAGAATGTCCGAAAGTATATGATTAGCCATGTCTCCCATATGAAGCTATACGAAGGAGTACACGAAACATTAGAAAAGTTGCAGGAAAATAATATCAAGCTGGCGCTGGTTTCTTCAAGCCCTAGAAAATTACTGGAAGAAGTTCTTGAACTCACAGATTTATCTAAATTTTTCTCTGCCATTTCTGGATTCGACGATATTATGAAACACAAACCCGACCCTGAACCATTTTTGTATATTATAGAAGTTGCAAAGCTAGACCCAAAAAATACTATTATCATAGGGGATTCACCTCATGATATTAGTGCTGCTAAAGCCGCTGGCATAGACTCCTGTCTTTTTTTACCGGAAGAAAACAAAATTTTTTATGACTTTGAAAAATTAAAACAAACCAACCCAACATATTGCGTGGAAACTCTGAAAGAATTCGCCAATATCGTTATAAGTTAGAAAGCACTAGAAGTGTGCTTTCTAGTGCTTGATTTCACGTTTTTAATATTTCTTTGCCGTTGAATTCCACAATCAAGCGGGAATTCTCAGCCCTGAAGTGGAGAACTTCTCCTCCTCCCAATATGAAGCAGATATTGCCATTTTCATTCACACTTATTCCTTCAATGGTTTTCCACAATATCACTTTTTCAAGCTCTTTCTGTTTCTCTTCTTGCATAGGTACCTCCCATTTATAATTATAACGTATTTATTTTGAAAAAATCTATAAAAAAGGTACAATTAACAAATGAGTGATTTACCGGAAATACCTCAAAATAAAGAGCTGACGTATCTTGGCGTCAGTACCTATCGGGACAAAAATGTTCTTTTTGGTATCAAGCGCAAAGACAGACGCCAGCATGTTTATATTCTTGGTAAGTCCGGCACAGGTAAGTCTGCCTTGATGTTTAACATGATTATTCAAAACATTCAGAACGGCGAGGGTGTTTGTATGGTAGACCCGCACGGCGAAAATGTGGAAGCGATTCTCTCCGCTATCCCGCCGCATCGCATGAAAGATGTGATTTATTTCAATCCGGCTGATGCCGACCACCATATCGGCTTTAATGTTTTAGAACTTATTGACCCGCAGTACAAGCATTTGGTGGCTTCGGGGCTCATGGGTATTTTTACTAAAATTTGGGCCAATGCTTGGAGCGCCCGAATGGAATATATTTTGAACAATTGCATCCTAGCATTGCTTGACACTCCGGGGACGACGCTTCTCGGCATTCCGAGAATGTTAGTGGACAAAGATTATCGCCAAAAAATAATTTCTAACTTGAAAGACCCGGTCATCAAGGCTTTCTGGGTGCACGAGTATGAAGCCTGGCAGGACAAATTTAGGAATGAAGCTATCGCGCCGATTCAGAACAAAGTCGGGCAATTTCTCTCCACTTCTATAATCAGGAATGTCGTCGGTCAGAGCAAGAGCACGATAAATATTTTCGATATGATGAATGAGGGCAAAATTTTTCTGGTGAATGTTTCTAAGGGTCGCATTGGTGAAGACAATTCCGGTCTCTTGGGCGGCATGATTATTACCAAAATTCAGCTAGCCGCTATGGAGCGGGTGCGCGTGCCGGAAGAGTCAAGACGCGATTTCTACCTATATGTGGATGAATTCCAGAACTTTGTGACAGATGCTTTTGCCGGCATCTTATCCGAAGCTCGCAAGTACAGGCTGAACTTAACCGTGGCGCACCAGTACACCGCCCAGCTTGTCTCCGACAAAAGTACTGCGGTGCGCGATGCGGTTTTTGGCAACGTGGGCACGATGATAGTTTTTCGGGTTGGCGCTGACGATGCGGAATTTCTAGAAAAAGAATTTGACCCCGAGTTTACTCCACAGGATTTAGTCAACCTGCCGAATTACAAAGCCTACCTGAAATTAATGATAGACGGTGTGACCTCCCGTCCTTTTTCCGCTAAAACTTTGCCGCCCATGGTCAAGTCGGGCAATAAAGAAGTTGAAGAAGAAGTGATTAAATCTTCCCGTGATTTGTATTGTCGGCCGAAAGCAGTAGTAGAAAGAGAGATTAATGATTGGAGTGGAATGTCGCTCGGTGATGATAATGCTCACTCTTCTTCAACTTTGGAGAAGTTTCCAGCTATATGTTCAATGTGTAAAAAAGAAACTACGGTGCCATTCAAGCCAGAGCCAGGCAGAGCGGTGTATTGCAAAGAGTGTATAGCTAAAATAAAGTCAGGTGAAGTAAAAGTAGAGAAAGGTTCTGAAAATCAAATTAAATATGATGAATCTAAATTTTTCAAACCATTGGCTGACCTAGGCATAGAATTCGAACAGAAAGATAAAGGCGGGCACAACGGAGAAGACAGGCATCCAGAGAGAGGCTTTACTCATACAGCAGCGCACACGAAAAGCCAACCCGGAATACTGGGAGCTATTAAAAAAGTATTCAATAAAACTCCTGCCCCAGTTGAGATTCCCAAAAAGCCAAAACCAGAAAATCTAGCTTTGAAAGAAGTTTTAGGTAAAATAAATGAACCAGCCTCGACTAGCGCGAGTCTAGGCGGGCCAGTTTCACTCGACACCCTAAAAGACAAAATCAAAGAAACAAATAAAAATTTAACACATTCTAAAGACCGTTCCGCCAGCCCAGAAGAAATGCATAAATTAAAAGATTTAATTATTGAGAAAATGGAAAAAAATGAAGATAAAAAAGTTTCAGAACCTCCTTTGACACCAGGCAACATAAAAGAAGTGCCGGAAGATGTCCTCCGAAAAATTTTAGAACAGTAAGAATGAAGATAGAAACCCAAAATTTATCATGGCTAGATATACCAAAGTCTATTTGGTATTTTCTAGAAAAAGATAAAAAGAAGTCTCTTTTTTATTTTATCGTCATTGTCATAGCATTTTTTTATGATCTCGTTCCCGCATATATTGTAGGTAAAATGGTTGATTTTTTTACTGGCTATACACAGGGTCAATCACTTAGTCTTTTTTATTTTTATGTAGTTTTTGTAGGTGTTACTTGGATAGTAGCCTCTCTCATACGCTTAAAAAGCCATAAAGTTTTAAGTATCGCCAGTAAAAAAGCTCGTACCCGAGCACGTGTTTGGGGATTTGAGCGCTTAACCGAGTTTTCTCTCGGGTGGCATAATAAAGAAAATACAGGAAACAAATTTCAGCGAATTTTTACTGGAGCAGAAGCTATTGAAAAATGGGTATTAATATTAAGAAGAGATTTGCTTCGGATTATGGCTAACTCTGTCGGGGTGTTAATATTTTTTTTATTTCTAGACTTTAAATTTATTTCTTTAGTGCTTATATATGCGTTACTTTTTTTGTATGTCGAATTTTCGTTCGGTAAGAAAATACTTAGATTAAGTAATGATTTTAATCTATCTAATCAATCGGCAGGAGGGGTTTACATAGAAAGCGCAAACAATATGCTTGCTGTCAAAGCATTAGGTGCGAAAGATGGCTTGGTTTCTCGTGTTAAAGATAAAGAAACTATTTCCCGTGATCTTTCGATACAAAAAACAACTATTAGTAATTTCAAGTGGCAACTGTTGCAGTTTATAAACGGCTTTTCAATAAGTATTTTTCTTTTAATTGCTGGTTTTGCCAGTATTTCTAATGCTATAACAATTGGTATGGTTTTAGTAATATTCACTTACTTCTCTAAACTGCAAACTTCATTAAGTGAAATAAGTAACTTACACATGGATGTAATAGATCTTCGTTCAGATCTTGGCAACATGATGCCAATATTTAAGGAGACAGAATTTATTAAGACAGGCAATGAAAGTTTTCCGAAAGATTGGCAAAAAGTTGAAATTAAAAATGGAGTTATGGATTATGGCTCTGGGCAAATGGGGTTAAAAGATTTTAATTTAGTGTTAAAAAGGAATACCAAAACCGGTATTGCCGGGTTATCTGGCTCCGGCAAGTCTACGTTGGCAAAAATTATTTTAGGCTTATACGGCTTGAAAACAGGGACTTTTAAAGTAGGCAATAAAAATTATTATTCAATTGCGCACAACGAAACCTTGAGCAATATTAGTGTGGTTCTGCAAGAGACAGAACTTTTTAATCTTTCTTTGCGGGACAACATCACTATGATGCGCGTGGAAGACAAAGAACTTCTGGATATAGCAGTAGAAATTTCCAATCTTGATGAAGTTATAGGCCGTTTACCGGAGGGGCTCGATGCTATGATAGGTGAAAAAGGGTACATGCTCTCCGGCGGGGAGAGGCAACGTCTCGGCATTGCCCGTGCGATTTATAAAAATGCGCCAATTATAATTCTCGACGAAGCCACGTCTTCGCTTGATTCGGAGACGGAAGGCAAAATAATGGAGAAACTTTTAGGAGAGTACGGTAAAGACAAAACTTTCTTAATCATTGCGCACCGCTTGGGTACGCTTAAATATACTGACAACATTGCCGTGATGGAAAGAGGGAAAGTAGTGGAAGAAGGAAGTTATGATAAGTTAATGAACAACCAGAGCTCTGTCTTTTATAGAATGAATAAAGAAAAAAAAGATGAAAAATAGCGAAATAAAAAATTGCCAAAATTGCAAGAAAGATTTCACCGTTGAGCCGGAGGATTTTAATTTTTATGAAAAAATCAAAGTTCCTCCGCCAACTTTTTGCCCAGAATGCAGGCTGGTGCGGCGAATGCTGTGGCGTAATGAACGCTCGCTTTTCAAAAGGTCTTGCGCCAAAACGAGCAAACAAATAATCACCATGTTTCATCCGGATGCTAAGGTGGTGGTATATGACCATGACACATGGTGGAGTGACCAGTGGGAACCGACCGATTATGGAAAAGATTATGATTTTTCTAAACCGTTTTTTGAGCAATTCAAAGAATTACTTTACCGAACATCATTAGCGAATTTAGGAAATTCCAATAACGTTGGCAGTCCTTACGGCAATCACAATGCCGACTGCAAGTATTGCTATTTATTATACGCTTCTTTCAACGTTGAACGAACACATTATTCTTATGGCGCGGTTAGATTGAAAGATTGCATGGATATGTATGTCTGTTTGCATTCCGAATTGTGTTATAACGATATTGTCAGCACTGATTTGTATAAAACTCATTTTTCTTATGACGCGGACGAGTCTGTTAATTGCTTTTTTCTGAAGTATTCTAAAAATATGCAAGACAGTATTGGCTGTATAAATTTGAGAAATAAAAGTCATTGCATTTTAAATGTAGAATATTCAAAAGAAGAGTACGAGAAAAGGAAAAAAGAGTTTGATTTCGGCAGTTATAAAGTTTTGTTTGAATTTGAAAATTCTTTTAACAGACTTGTCCTTAATGTTCCGTACCGATATGCGCACATCATGAAATCTAAAGATGTTACCGGAGACAATATTATAAACTCTAAAAATGTAAAGAATTGTTTTGATATTTATCAAAATGTGGAAGATTCAAAGTATTTAATTCATTGCTTGGACGCCAAGGACTGTTATGACTTATATGGCGGTGGCGCGGTGGCATCTTTAATGTACGAAGGAGTGGATATTGGAAAAGAATCGTCCAAGCAATTATTTTCCATACTCACTCATACTTGTTTCCAAACTTATTATACCTACATGTGCTATAACTCAAAAAATCTTTTTGGCTGTATCGGCTTGCGGGGGAAGCAGTACTGCATTTTGAATAAGCAGTATTCCAAAGAAAAATATTTTGAACTATTGCCGAAAATTATTGAGCATATGAATACCATGCCCTATAAAGATAAAAAAGGACTAATTTATAAATATGGAGAATTTTTCCCAAGCGAATTATCGCCTTTTGCTTATAACGAGACAATTGCCCAAGAATATTTTACAAAAACTAAAGAAGAAATTGTTAAAGACGGATATACTTATAGAACTTCACCGGCAAAGGATTATCAAGCGACTATTTTGAACAAAGATTTACCAGATCATATCAAAGATGTTTCTGATTCTATTCTTAAAGAGGTGATTGCTTGTCCTAACGATGGCAAAGAACTGACTCAATGTACCAAAGCTTATCGTATTATTAAATCCGAGTTAGAATTTCTAAAAAATAATAACATTGCTTTGCCGCGCTATTGCCCCAATTGCCGTCACTATAAAAGACTCAAGCAAAGAAATCCATTCAAACTCTGGCAGGCTAAATGTCAGTGCGCTGGGGCTAACTCTCAAAATAAAAAATACAAAAACACAATAAAACATACTCATGGAACCAAACCTTGTCCGAACGAATTTGAAACAAGCTATGCTCCTGACCGACCGGAAATTATTTATTGTGAAAAATGTTACCAGCAGGAAGTTTATTGACCTCACCCCCAGCCTCTCTCAACCCTTCCAGACCTCCCCTTGTCAGGGGAGGCAAATGGTTTTCCCCTGATAAGGGGGATGCAAGATGGTTTAAGGAGAGGGTGGCCGAAGGTCGGGTGAGGTGAATTATGTTATAATACTTAATTATGCCCAAGCCGAATCGAGTGCAGATAATAAAATATGGTCCGCCGCCGCCGGAGTTACCGGTCTTCGGAAAGGTTAAACCCGAAGACGTTTCTTTTATTGGGCGGACTAATTATGTGGCATCTCTCGAAGAAAAGAAATTTATTTTTGGCATTAAGCGCATAGACCGACGCAGGCATTTGTATATATTAGGGAAATCCGGTGTCGGCAAGAGCAAATTGCTCGAGCTTTTAATGCGCCAAGACATTACTTACAATCATGGACTTTGCCTGATTGATCCACATGGTGACGAACTTGAAGGAATACTGGATTATATACCCAAAGAACGCATCGAAGATGTTTGCATTATTGACCCGACTGACGTTAATTTCCCGGCTTCTTTTAATCCGCTGGCGAACGTTGACCCGATGTTCAAGTTTCAGCTCACGCAAGGACTGATCGAAGTTTTTCAAAAACAATTCGGCGCCAACTGGACGCCTCGACTTGAGCACGTTTTCCGTTTCACTTGTCTGGCGCTTTTGGATTATCCACATGCCACCATGCGTGGAATGATTTCCATGCTGACCGATAGAAATTACCGGCAGAAAGTGGTGGAGTATATTACGGATGACATGGTAAAAAGATTCTTCGCTATTGAATTCGCCGATTGGTCGGAAAAATTCGATACTGATGCGATTATTCCATTAGTTAACAAATTAGGGCAATTTCTATCCGACCCCTTGCTTCGCAATATTTTCGGTCAAAAAGAAAATAAAATAGATATCAGCGAATTAATGAATCAGGAAAAAATAATTCTGATTAATATTTCTAAAGGTCGGCTGGGAGAAGAAAATTCTTCTTTCCTCGGGTCAATCTTTCTCACTAAAATAAAACAAGCCGGTATGGAACGTGCCGCAATTCCGGAAAGAGAAAGAAAAGATTTCTATTTATATGTAGACGAGTTTCAAAATGTTGTTACCCAAACTTTTGAAAATATTTTATCGGAGGCCAGAAAATATGCCTTGAATTTAACTATCGCGCACCAATATGTCGGACAGATTATTCCCAGAGTCCACCAAGCAGTGCTTGGTAATTGTGGTAGCGTGATTACTTTTCGCGTCGGCGGTGAAGACGCAGTCAAAATGAAACCTGAGTTTGCTCCGCTCTTTGATGTTAAGGACATGATCAATCTTGCCGTGACAGAGTTTTATATAAAAATGACTATTGACGGCGAATCTTACGACCCATTCTCGGCAGAAACCTTGAAAGTTTTGTCGCCAACTCATCCTTCATATAGAGAAGAAATAGTAGCCGCTTCTCACCGAAAATATTCGATACCGAAAGATGCCGCAGCCAAACTCATTGCCGAAGAAGAAGCCACTATCATTCGAAGTTCTGAGGAAAAAGCTATTATTGAAAGTAAAGCTAAGAGAAAAGAAAAAGAAAAAGGATTGGCAAGTGAAGAGGGAACAGCAGACACAAGTTCAAAAAAGAAAACTTCCCAAGAAGCTGAACCTATGATATAATGTCTTAATAAAGCCATGAACAAAGACTACTACAACATATTAGGAGTAAATAAAAATGCTCCAAAAGAGGAAATCAAGAAGGCTTTTTATAAGCTGGCGCATAAATATCACCCTGATAAAAAAGAGGGGAACGAAGCCAAGTTTAAACAAGTTAATGAGGCTTATCAAACTTTATCTGACGATGATAAACGAGCAAAGTATGACCAATTTGGTCCGACGAATATGGATGGCGGCCACGCAGGACATCAGCAAGGTGGATTTGGCGGTTTTGATTTTAGTAATTTTTCAGGGGGCTTCCAGGACGGCAGTGCGAACTTTGACTTTGGCAACTTGAATGACATTTTTAGCGATTTTTTTACTGGTGGCATGGGAGAGGGCAGAAAGGAAGCTCGCCGCGGTCGAGATATCTCAACTGAAGTGCAAATTTCTTTTTCCGATTCTATTTTCGGTATTAATAGAAAAATTTTAATTACTAAAACCTCCAACTGTCTGACGTGTAATGGTTCTGGCGCAAGGGCTGGCTCCAAAGTGGAAACCTGCAAACATTGCAATGGTCAAGGAAAGATTCGCGAATCTAAAAGAACTATTTTCGGCAATGTTGCCAGTACGAAAATCTGCGATACATGTTTGGGGACAGGCGAGGTACCGAAAGAATTATGTGAAAAATGCAAGGGTAAAGGCGTACTGCGCCGTGAAGAAGAAATCTCCATCACCATTCCAGCCGGCATACGCGACGGAGAAATGATTCGCATGACAGGTCATGGCGAA
The DNA here is from genome assembly GCA_001785445.1 of Candidatus Nomurabacteria bacterium RIFCSPHIGHO2_02_40_30. Taxonomy (GTDB): domain Bacteria; phylum Patescibacteriota; class Minisyncoccia; order Phycocordibacterales; family UBA9973; genus UBA9973. The sequence continues at coordinate 39,103 of MFTV01000010.1, forward strand.
GCAATTTCCAAAGGCACAGCTGGAGACCTTTATATTAAAATAAATGTGGCGCCGCATGCATTGTTCAAGCGCGAGGGTAATGATTTGGTTATGAATTTGAATTTAAAACTTTCCGACGCGCTTTTAGGCACAGAGTACCCAATTCAAACTCTAGACGGAGAAATCAAAGTTACTATTCCGGAAGGCGTTACCATCAATGAAATCTTGCGCGTGCGAGGCAAGGGCGTGCCTGTGTCTAAAAATAAACGTGGCGACCTATTGATTAAACTCAATATCAAACTTCCGTCAAAAATTTCTCGTACATCTCGCGCTCTCATAGAAGAACTCAAAAAAGAGGGGATATAATTTATGTTACCAGGACAAGTTGTTTATATTGGTTTACTTTTGCAGTTCATAGGGCAGATATCGTATATTGCAAGTATTTTTAGGGGACATGCAAAACCTAACTTAGTTTCATGGTTTATTTGGATGTTGGCGCCCATGATTGGTTTCTTTTTTCTGGTTCAAGCTGGAGCAGGGTTCTCTGCTCTACCTATTTTCATGGCTGGTTTTGGACCTGCTATAATTATTCTTTTTTCAATTTTTATTAAAAATGGATACTGGAAAATAAATGCTTTTGATTTATATTGTGGGGCTCTCGCTCTTCTTGCGTTGATATTCTATGTTGTTACTCATAACTTGGGTATCTCAATTATTTTTGCCATGTTGAGTGATAGTTTGGCCGCTGTTCCAACTATTGTAAAATCATGGAAGTTTCCTGAGACAGAAAGTGGTCTACTCTTTTTTCTCGCAATGTTATCGAATATTCTTGGATTGCTTACAATTAAAGTCTGGTCTTTCTCAATATCCATATTCGGTATTTTTGTTGTAATTCAATGCGTTGTTATATTATTTTGTATTTATAGAAAAAAGATTTTCAAATTTTAGAAATTTTTTGCCCTTCGGCTGTATCTTTTATTTCGTAGCCCAGAGAATTAATTTTTCCTCTTAATTCATCAGATTTTTTGAAATCTTTTTCTTTGCGTGCTTGCTCACGTTCTTCTACCAATTTCAAAACTTCTTCGGGTATTATTTTTTCTTTCAAGTCTGCAAAACCGAGTCCAAGAACTTTATCAAAGTCTAACACTGTGGCCTTTTTGTCGGCATCTGAAATTTTTTCATCTTTGATTACATCCCAAAGAATCGTTAATGCTCGGGGTGTGTCTAGGTCGTCAGCTAGGTATCCTTGGAATTTTTGCTGGGACTCCTTATTTATTTTGCCCACCTTTTTCCCTAGGGCCGTGTAGAGCCCGTAGAGCCTTTTTAGGGCTATTTCGGCGCCTTCCAAGGCTTCCCAGACGAAATTTACCCTTGTCCTGTAGTTTGCCATCAACAGCCAGAATCTATAAGCTACAGGGTCTATGTCTCTTTCGATTACATCCCTCAAAGTGTAGAAATTGTTCTCGGATTTTGCCATTTTTTTCTGGTCTACAAGGACCCACTCATTATGCATCCAGTATTTTACAAATTGCTTGCCGGTCGCGCCTTCGGACTGGGCTATTTCGTTTTCATGATGAGGAAATATATTGTCTACTCCGCCAGTGTGAATATCTAACTGCTTTCCTAGATTTTTCATGGACATTGCCGAACATTCTATGTGCCAGCCTGGACGGCCCTTGCCTAGTTCTGTCTCCCAAAAAACATCTCCGTCCTTTGAGTCCCACGCTTTCCAGAGCGCGAAGTCCTGCGCATTTTCTTTGTCATACTCGTCTTTTTTTATTCTACTCATTCTGCCAGCGGCATTTTCTTTCTGGTTTTCCAAAACTAGGTGTGAGAGTTTTCCGTAATTTTTAAACTTTTTAATATCAAAATAGACACTATCGTCCTCGCTTTTGTAGGCGAGTTTTTTGTCCAGCAATTTTTTTATGATTTCTACCATCTCGGGGGTGTAGTCGGTAGCTTTGGTGAATTTAGTAGGGTTCTCTATGTGGAGAGACTTAATATCTTTTAAAAATTCTTGCGTATAGAATTCCGTAAATTCTTTTAAGGACTTTTTTTCTTTTTGCGATTCACGAATAGTTTTGTCGTCAATGTCTGTCAGGTTCATGACGTGCTTCACTTTGTACCCACCATATTGCAACACTCTTTTCAAAATGTCAGCAAAAACATAGGCGCGATAGTTCCCGATGTGGGGATAGTTATAAACTGTCGGTCCACAACTGTACATATGTACTTCGTCTTTATCAATAGGGGAGAAGACTTCTTTTTCGCGTGAAAGGGTATTATATAGTAGGATTTTGTGCATTTTCTTTGAATTCATTTCTATATATCGAAATAAGAGTATAAAGCATACTTACGGATAGTGGCCCTATTAAGATACCTATCGGCCCCAAAAGTGAAATTCCACCAAGGACCGAAAACAGAATAAAAAGCGCAGGTATATTTATTTTTTTACCGACAATAAGTGGGCCTAGAAAGTTATCAATAGTTCCTACTAAAATCACCGCCCACAGCAAAAGGCCAAAAGCCGAAGTCGTGTTGCCTGCAGTGAAAAGAAAAATAATAGCAGGAACAGAAACCAGGGCAGTGCCGAAAGTTGGGATGAGAGACATAAATGCAGCCACTAAACCCCAAAGGGCACCATTGGGAATATTAAAAATCCAAAATCCAACCCCCAAAAGCGTTCCTTGGATGACAGCTATTAAGAGAGATCCCTTTATAACACTATTTACAGCCTGAGTTAATCTAGCAATTATTTTTTCATCGTCTTTATCAGAAAGAGGGGACAGCATAATCACAGCTTTTTTCCATTTTGTGCCGTCTTTTAAAAAATAAAAGATAATTAAAAGCATTAACATAAATGAAAAGAAGGCAGAAATTGTAGTGCTAAATATGTTTGCTATATTATTTGATACGTAAGAAACAAAACTTGCAGCTTTCTCGTTTATATCAAAAACTATGCTAGAGGGCAGTATTTTGTTCACGGCAGTATTTATTGAAGTCATAAATGGTCCGGTACTTTTATTGTCTACAACTTGGTGGTATATATCTTGGCTTTGATTAAAAACTAAGACACCAGTGCCCAAAATCGGCCCGCATAAAACTAGAGCAAAAATAAAAACAGTTAAAAGAGCAGAGAGCCAATTGGGTAATTTATTTTTGTTGAACCATTGATGTAAGGGGTAAAGCACAATAGCGAAAGATAGTCCTAATACTATAACCACCCAAAAAGGTTGAAAAATAAAAAAAGTAAAAATAAGAGTTGCTAGCAAGAGCCCAAAGAAGAAATATCTTTCAATGATTTTCGTTTGCATATAAGGACATTGTACCACAAGCCTTGCATTTTGGGAAAAATTCATATAATATAAGCCCTATGAATAAAGAGGAATTCGCAGTTATACAGACAGGTGGCAAGCAATACAAGGTCTCAAAGGGAGGCTTTCTTTCTATTGAAAAGATAACAGGAGAATACAAAAAAGGCGATAAATTATCTTTTGACAAAGTCTTGCTCGTAGATGACGGTAAGGACACGACCATAGGCACACCTTATATCAAGGGCGCTAAAGTGGAAGGAGAATTGGTAGAAATCGGCCGTGCTCGAAAAATCCTAGTTGTAAAATATAAACAGAAATCTCGCTACCTCCGCCGCAACGGTCACCGCCAGCCATTTTTCAAAGTGAAAATTATTTCTATAAAATAAATAAAAAAATCCCTAATTGGGATTTTTTTATTGCCGATTCTTTAATGCATTTTTGAGGGTGTCGTTGTCGGAATATTCGAGTTCGGTACCTGTCGAGAGGCCACGGCCGAGGGAAGAGATTTTTACTGTTTGTTTTTCGGATACGTCTTTTATTTGTTCTCGTACATATTGGTCTGTATGGTCGCCTTGTGGGCTTAGTGAAAAGGCCAAAATTATTTCGCTTAATTTATTTGGTTCTTTGCTTCCAGAAATTTTTTGTTTCAATTCTTCGATTCGAATTCTACTTTTAGTAGTTTTCTCTACTATAGGGACTAGCCCACCCAATATAAAATATTTGCCATGATACATTCGGCTTTTTTTCACACTTTCTAAATCAGAATCTTTTTCTACTACGAGTAGGGTAGATGAGTCTGCATTTACATTGCTACAAATATCACACAATTTTTCTTTTTTATTATTTAAAATAAAAAACCTAAAACATTCTCCACATTGTGCCACTTCTTTTTTCAAATCCAAAATCAGCCCCGATAAATTTTCATTGTAGGCGGGAGTTCTCGACATTAAAAAATAAACAAAACGCTTCGCTTGGCGTTCTCCAATCCCCGGAAACTCTTTAAAAATTTCAGCCAATTTTTCTATAATATCCATTAGACAAGCATTATATCATTAGAATTCATCCAAGTCCCCTTTAACTTTCGAAGCAGAAAATTCACTAATGTTACTTTTTTCCAATGTTAGGAATGTTGTCGTTTTTTCGTCAAAATATAGGTCGATTTTACCAGTCGGACCATTGCGGTGTTTTTCAATTAAGATTTCGGCGATATTTGTTTTTTCAGATTCCTCTTTTCCTTTGTCGTCTCGGTGAATGAACATTACCACATCCGCGTCCTGTTCTATACTTCCAGAGTCACGCAGATCTGAGAGACGAGGCTTGCCACCACGAGCTTCCACAGCGCGAGACAGCTGAGATAAGGCAAGTACTGGTACATCGAGCTCTTTGGCCAAGCTTTTGAGCGAACGGGAAATTTCTGTCACTTGGTTTACCATGCTATCGTAATTTTTTGAGGTTGTCATTAATTGCAAGTAATCTACGACTATGAGGTCAAGCCCTTTTTCTGCTTTTAGTCTGCGGGAAAGTGCTTTCATTCGTACGATAGAGTTTCCCGGTTGGTCGTCAATATAAATTTTAGCTTTTGCTAACTTGTCCAGTGAGTCACGAAGTTGCGAAAATTCTCGGTCGGAAGAAAGCCGGCCGGTGCGCAAATTCCAAGCATTCACTCGGCTCTCGGCAGAGAGCATTCTGTCCACCAATTGCTGGGAAGACATTTCCAGAGAAAATATAACCACTGATTTTTCATGGATGACTGATGTCATGCGTGCGATATCTAGCGCAAGCGTGGTCTTACCCATACTTGGGCGAGCTGCGATAATAATCAAGTCGGACTTTTGTAAACCAGAGAGCATCAAATCCAAATCTTTAAATCCAGTTGGCAGTCCTCTCAGCATGCCTTTGTTTTCGTGTAGTTTTTCCAAGCGTTCATAAGCTTCCGGCAAGGCATCTTTTAAATTCACAAATTTTTGATTTTTTGGAGAGGAGACCACGCTAAAAATTTTCTTTTCAGCCATGTCGAGGATGTCGTCCATGTGGTCGTCGCCTTCTTCAAAGGCGAGTTCAGACACATAGTCAGCAGCTTCTATTAAACTCCTCAAGACATATTTTTTCTGCACTATGTCAGCATAGTGTTTTACGTTGGTGGAAGAGGGAACGACATTTACTATTTCCGCCAGATACTGATTGCCTCCGACTTGTTCAAGTAATTTTTGCTCTCCGAGCTTGGTAGAAAGAGAGAGCATATCTATCGGCTCATTTTTTACCGACAAATCAAGCATCGCTTGGAAAATTTTCTTATGCTTCTCAACATAAAAAGATTCTGATGTTATCATGTCTTCCACTTCATGCATTGCATCTTTACGGAGCATAATAGATCCCAAGACTGCTTGTTCGGATTCGATGCTCTGGGGAGGTATACGCAGATTGTTTTGTTTATTTTTTATGACTTTCGGCATAAATTTATTCTCTACTATGCTAACAGTGTTGTCAAAGATTTAAGTTGATAAGACTGTTACTAAAATGTTAATATAGCCATATGTCTAAAAAGGTATTTTTATCGGGGATTCAGCCTTCAGGAAAACCACATATTGGCAACTATTTTGGCATGATGAAGCAGTTATTGGGCCAGCCGGAAGATTATGAGGTCTATGTTTTGATAGTTGACTACCATGCAATGAAATCTGTTAGGGATTCGAAAGAAATGAAAGAAAATATTATAGCGGTTGTGCTGGATTATTTAGCCTTGGGTCTTGATCCAAACAAAGTTACTTTTTTTAAACAAAGCGATGTTTCAGAGCATACTGAGCTCTGCTGGATTTTCGACACTATCACCACTATGCCGTATTTGATGCGCGCCCATGCTTTTAAAGATGCAGAAGCCAAGAATAAAGAAATAGATGTAGGTACCTTTAACTACCCGATGCTTATGGCTGCAGACATCCTGCTTTATGGTCCGGACATAATACCAGTGGGGGCTGACCAAAAACAACACATTGAAATTGCACGAGATACAGCTTTGAAATTCAACAACACTTACGGAGAAACTTTCAAACTACCCGAAGCCATGATTATGAAAGAAGTAGCAATAATTCCGGGCACAGACGGGCAGAAAATGTCTAAAAGTTATAACAACACTATTCCGCTTTTCGCCGAGTACGAGGAAATTAAAAAAGCGGTGATGAGCATAGTGACAGACTCTAGAGGCGGAGTGCCACAAAATGTTTTTGCTATACACAAACTATTTCGCAATGAAAATGAATTAAATAAAATTTATGCAGAAAAAGCCGGCAAGTACAAAGAGCTGAAAGAACTTCTTGTGGAAGATTTAGAGAAATTTATTGCCCCACTTAGAGAAAAGCGTAAAGAATTTGCCAAAGACATTCCAAAAGCACTTGCCATACTTAAAGCGGGGGGTGAAAAAGCCAAAAAAGTTGCTTCCGCCAAAATGGACGAAGTCCGAGAGAAAATCGGTGTAAGTGTATACTAAAACAATGAAGCACAATCGTCAAAAAGTTTTTGAATACAAAAAAGAATTGGTGGAAGTTTTTTCTAAGTTATCTGGGAATAAAGAGTTTATAGACATCTTTTTAAAAGACATTCTTACGCCTAACGAATTTGAAACCTTGGCTCTACGGTGGCAGATAGTCAAGAAATTAAATAAGGGAGAAGACCATAGGTCTATAGTAGGGGATTTGGGTCTTGGAATGAGTACTGTTACTAGGGGGTCTCGCATGCTTCGCAACAAAAATGGTGGGTTCAATGTAATGTTGAAAAAGTTTGGCAAATAAAGCTTGCCCAGTATCGAGCTTCGCTCTATTTTGGGTTATCCACAGCCCTTATCTAAAAACTCTTGCTTTATATCTTTACCTATGCTACCATGCACTAGTGCATAGATGTAAGAGTGATGATGAGAAATAATATGAAAAATAACTTTCAAACAAATAAAATAGAGAAATTATCAAACAAAGCTTGGTGGGGCGCAAGTTTCGCTTTTGCGTCTATTTGTTGATTTCTTTTTCTACTTAACCAAGCAAGGAATCCACCAACCGGCGCAAAAATCGCTGGTTTTCTGGTTTTTGTGCTAGAAAAAATTGTTCTTCGAAAGGAAAATATATGACACAGGAAGAAAAAAATTCTTGCGAGCTTGTATCGCAAGAATTGGTTGGGACAGGACTACTTTCTCTGGAAAAGTTCAACGCTCTGTGCGAAAAACACGGCGTGGATCCGAAGCTTGTTAAGCTTTACAATATGGCGATTGCTTCGACGAAGTAACTAACTTTCCTAAAAGGAGGTGATCTGATATGTGGCCTGCCGCAGACGAAGTCTGGTCCTAAGGGCTAAGTAAATAGCGTCTAGCCCAACGCAAAAATTTGGAGGCGTCGCTTGTTATGCAAGTGGCGTCACCAAATACTATTTCATTTAAATTAAAATTAACACTTGCATTTTTGTGAGGGTTGGTTATACTAAAAAGGTGAATAAGAAAATACAAGCAAATAGTTATTATTTTTTCAGCTTTACTCAAAGTCTTAGAAGGCTGATATTTGCGCTGTAAAATCTCTCAACACAAAACTACAACTCAAAAATTAGCCCTCTAAAGGGGCTATTTTTTGTTCTTCGCCCAACAAAGGGCAGAAAGGAGGTAAAATGTTTTGTTTTTTTAACGGTCCATGGGATTACCCACTGGACAAAAAAAAGAAAAAGCGTCCCAAAAAATAGGGCGTAGAACGAGCAACACCGAAAGGAGAAATGTTGCTCGTTTTTTCATTTTATTCATGATAAAATGCTGTTACCATGAAAGACAGAATTTATATAAAAGATTTGAAAGGTAATGTGGGCAAGGAGGTAGTTATTGCCGGATGGGTGGATGTGCGGCGGGACCAAGGTAAAATGGTATTTTTCGATATGCGGGATGTGACAGGTAAGGTGCAGGCTATTGCCGTACCAAACAGAAAGGAGGTAATGGAAATTGCCGGGAAAATGAGACCTGAATGGGTTTTAAAAATTACCGGCATAGTCAACAAGCGTCCAGAGAAAAATATAAAAGCTGGAGTAGTAAACGGAAACGTTGAGCTTGAGGTAACAAATATTGAAGTACTTAGTCAGGCGACAGAATTGCCATTTGCTTTGGATGCCGAGCTTAATTTTGATACTTATCTCGACTATTTACCGCTGACACTGCGCACAGAACGCGCCAGAGATATTTTCACTATGCAAGCCACGATTCTTGATGCGTATCGAAAGTCTTTGCAGACTCAAAATTTTAGTGAATTTGAAGCTCCAGCAATAGTGGGAGGTGATGCCGAAGGCGGAGCGGCCGCCTTCAAGGTGGATTATTATTATGACCAGACTGCATATCTTGCCACCAGTCCCCAGTTTTATAAGCAAATTATGGTGGGACCGTTTGAACGCGCTTTTACTGTGGCAAAGATCTTTAGAGCTGAAAAAAGCGCCACAACACGACACTTAAGCGAAGCGACTTGCCTTGATTTCGAAATGGGCTTTATTGAGAATGAATTAGAACCCATGAAAGTTCTTGAAAATGCAATTCGCGATACTGTGAAAATAGTGGGAGAGTTGCATGGAGATATGTTTGCTCGTTTTAATACGACTGTGCCCGAAGTCCCAACCGAGATTCCCATTTTTACTCTTGCCGAAGCGCAAGCGTTAATAGCTAAAGAATTTAAAAGAACCATAGAAGATAGCAACGATATGTCCCCTGAAGACGAACGGCAGATTTGCGAGTATGCCAAGAAAAATCTTAAGTCTGATTTTGTATTTATCACTAGATTCCCAACAAAAAAGCGCGCCTTCTATACTTACGAGGAACCGTCAGAAACTCCATATTCCAGAGGTTTTGATTTGCTTTTCCGAGGACTGGAAATAAACAGTGGAGCGCAACGCATACACAATTATGAGGACCTTGTAAGACGCATCATAGAGCGAGGAATGAATCCTGAAAAGTTTTCATATTATTTGCAGACTTTTAAATACGGCATGCCTCCGCACGGGGGATCATCAACAGGCTTGGAGCGTTTCACGGCGCGAATGTTGGAACTGCCGAATGTAAAAGAAGCAACGGCTTTCCCTCGCGACATGAATCGCATTGACATAAGACTTTCAGAATAAATTTATAATGCTCTATAATATTTCTGGTAAGGTTATCAAAGGGGATGGATATGGTAGAAAAATTGGTTTTCCTACCGTAAATTTAGCAAGAGACTTCAGCAAAGAGAAAGAATTTCCACCAGATGGAGTATATGCTGGAACTGCATTACTGGATAGTGTAGAATACAGAGCAGGAATTGTAATAGGTCCACTGGATAAAGTTGAAGCACATTTAATAGGCTACGCCGGAGATGCTTACGGGAAAGAAGTAACTTTGCAAATAAAAAAATTTATAAGAGATTATAAAAAATTTAACACAGAGCAGGAATTGATTATTCAAATAAAAAAAGATATGGAATTATGTTAAAAAATTACTCGGGCCCTGTTTTTATTATCGTCGCTGCATTTCTTTGGGCATTTGACGGGCTGATTCGTCAGCATTTGTATTCTCTGCCGCCCATAACCATAATATTCTTCGAGCATCTCTTTGGGCTTATAATACTGTTTCCTTTTGTTTATAAATATGTTTTAAAAACACAGCTTACTAAACGGGATTGGTGGCTTTTGGTTTTGATATCAGTTTTAAGCGGGCTTTTCGGGACTTTGTGGTTTACCACAGCCCTTGGCAAAGTACATTTTATTTCTATATCAGTAGTATTTCTTTTGCAAAAACTTCAGCCTATATTTGCCATCACTACTGCCAGAATCTTTTTGAAAGAAAAGTTGGATAGTAAATACATAAAGTGGGCGGTGTTGGCCATAGTTTCTGCATATTTTGTCACTTTCCCAAATGGAGTTGTGAATCTAGAGACTGGCGAGGGGACTATTATCGCTGCCTTGTATGCCCTCGGCGCAGCTTTTGCTTGGGGTTCATCCACCACATTTTCTAAAATGCTTTTAACCAAAGTGGATGCCAAGGTCAGCACTTTCTTCAGATTTTTTATTACGGTACTTATAGCTTTTCCAATATTGATTTTATTTGGTCATGGAGGAAGCCTGCTCTCGCCAACTACTTCACAATTTGGATTTTTGGCCCTTATAGCTATCTCCACTGGCATGGTGGCACTACTTATATACTATAAAGGCCTAGCAAAGACTCCAGTGCATATCTCTACCATACTTGAGCTTACTTTCCCATTTATCGCTATTTTTCTAGATATGACCATAAACGGCACTTCACTTGCATTTTCACAATGGGTAGGGGCTATCGTCCTTGTCTTTTCTATTTATCAAATCGCTAGATTGCGAGAACATTCATAAAAAGAAATTAGGAGCAAGATTTTTACCGGTACGGATTTTTTGAAGCTTAAAAAATCCTGAAGTTCTCGGCTCGTCAGCCTCAAAACCCCTCAAAAACCTTCTCCCAATTTCTTTTTAACTTGTATAGCGAAACTCGTCGCAGGCGCACTTTTTAGAAAGCCTTGCGCAGGAAATTAGAAAATAAAGAAAGTATTCTTTCTGTTATTTTCTTGATTGACGAGCAGTTCGCTAGCAAAGCTTTGCTAGATAGATTGCTTTATAAAAAGTTGTGCCAAGGAAGAGTTTTGCTGTTCAATAGCGTTTGTCACAAAAAGGTGAGTACAGCCATTTTTTAATATTTTCTCGGCGATTTTTTCGCCAGCGAAAACTCCATGTGTCGTGCCTACTATTATTTTCTTTGCTCCCCGGGACTTTAAGTGTTCTATGGCCCGTATTATCGTGCCGCCGGTAGATATGATGTCGTCCAAGATGCAGACATTTTTGCCACGCACAGGCACTTCTCCTTCCATTTTATGTATACGAGCATGAATCTGATTTTTTGTTGCCTTGCTTTCATGGCGTACCTTTTTCAAAGAATGTCCTTGCGCACTTTCGGTAAAGTATGATGCACCTTCATCTGGAGAAATAACAACAAATTTCTCTTTGCCGAAATATTTTTTTGCATGAGCCAGAAGTTGTTTGCCCGCAGATATATTTTCTATCGATAGTCCTGCCCGAGAAAATTTTCCGGGACGGGATAAAAAATGACAATCATAAGTAATTAATTTCTTCACTCCAAAGTTTCTTAAAAGCTCACAGAGTACATCTGCACTTACTGCCTCACCGATTTTATTTTCTCTATCTTGCCTAGCGTAAGGGAGATAAGGTACAAAAAGCTCTATGTATTTTGTTTCCTTTTTTACGCGAGACAAAATGAGCAATAATTCAAAGATTCTTTTATCTGGTTCCGGAAACAGCCTGTGGTATATGGCCAACTTCTTGTTTTTTAGAGATTTGATACTAGGTATCAATACATAGGATTCAGTATCCGGAAAATGCTTGATTATAATGTTGGATTTCCCAAAGTCGGTGGCATATGGGGTGATTAATTTCATGCTAGAATAGTACCATGGATTTATTAAAGAAAAAATGTGTGCCGTGTGAGGGCAGGGGAATAAAACCTTTTGATAGGGCTGAAGCGCAAGACTATGTGGATGAGTCTCACGGCTGGACCCTAAGTGAAGATGCAAAGGAAATTTCCAAAGAATATAAGTTCCAAGATTTTATCGGAGCAATAAACTTCGTAAATAAAGTAGCCGACATTGCCGAAATGGAAGGCCACCATCCGGACATCCAAGTACACTATAACAAAGTTCTCCTAGAACTCTCTACTCACGCCATCGGCGGCCTCTCCGAAAATGATTTCATCGTAGCTACCAAAGTGGACGCGCATAATAGGTTTTAGCTAGGGAACTTGCTTTTGAAGACGAGGTCGGAGAGGGGCTTTCTGTCGCTTGGATTTTCGCGGGCGCGCAGAGGCTCGGGCAAATCTGCGACATTGCCATGTTTGCCGACGGCTATCATCATCTCAACGGTGTAGTTTTCTGGGATGCCAAGCTTTTCTTTGGCCAGAGCGTAATCAAAACCTTCCATGCCATGCGCTACGAGGTTCATAGTGGATGCCTGTAAAGCGAAGTTTTCCCATGCGGCACCGGTGTCGAATGAATGAGTGCGAGACACTGTGCCTTTATAATGTAGGTCATGTGAAATGGTCACAACAAGAGCGCTTGCATTTTTGCACCAGTCTTGGTTGAAGGGGATTAAGAGTGAAAACAAAACATCAAACTCCGGCGTGCCACGCATAGCATATATGAACCTCCATGGCTGCATGTTGCTAGCTGAAGGCGCCCAACGCGCAGCCTCAAAGAGGGTCATAAGCTCTTCCTCACTTATACTTTCCCCCGACATTGCTCGTGGCGAATACCTCTCCAAAAATATGTCATCTATCTCGTATTCCGTTTTTCTTCCGTTCACAGTTTTCATCTATTTGTGATATTTTCTGTATTGGGTTTATTTTGATTTAGTTCATTTATTTTATTTTGACTTATTAAATTCAGCCAACTAAAAATAATAAGGGTTATTATTGCGAAAGGAAGAGAAGTCAGCACAACATAGGTAGTTATTTTTGCACGAAATCTATATTTTTTTATTTTATCATCTGTATCTATTTTTTTATTAAAATCACCATCGTAAGGAAATCCATGTGCTCTTTCTTCGTTTACTAATTGAAAGCTTCTCTCTGCTATTTTAGCTGTCACAAAGTGTGCTAAAAAATTAAAAGTTATAGGTAGGAATAAAAAACACCAAGAAATTAATAAAAAATAAGAGTGAGTAATATAATTTTTTAAATACCCTATAAGACTTATTGTAAGTACAAATGATCCAGTACTTAAAACAAATATTATGTTATTCATTGAACGATAAGCCGTGTTACCTAGCTCTGTTTGTCGTTCTTGATTTATATCAGAAACCTGTATTAAATGATCTTTTCTTTCTTTATCCATATTACATTATTATATACTAAGTTTACTCCAAAAACCCTTCAATTTTCTTACCGTCTCTTTTGAGCCAAAGGGTGTTGCCTTCGAGGCGTTCGAGGACTTGCTGGATGGCGCGCTTGGCGCCCGGAGCGTCGTGAGTGGCAAAGAACTCTTTAAATGATTTCAAATGTTTTTCTTCAGCGCTGCCGGAAATAGCTTTTATAAGTCTCGCAAGTGTATGCCCGCCGTCGCCATAACGCGAGACGAGAATTTTCCAATTTAATTTAATGCATTTAAGCCAAATGTCACGGCCCTCGGGATTGGCTCCTATGGAGGAGAGGATGCCTACAGTGTCTTGGGTGCGGACATGTTTCGACATTGCGAATTCGCAAGTAAGCTTTAGAATTTTTGGGTCAGAGAAGTCTCCCAGCACTCCGCCTATTCTATTCTTCTCTTCATGTAATGTTTCTTTTTTATATTTTTCAATAAATATTTTATATTCTTTCATGCCACCACTGGATGCGACAACTGAATATACAGCTCCGCGAATGTCCGGATTTATTTTTCCAGTTTTAAACATTGCTCTTGCTTTGTTTATTATTCCTGTGTGCCCGGAGCGTCCTAAACGAGAAATACAAAGGGAGCGAAGCAATGTGTCGGTATGCATTTCATTTTTTCTAGGACTCCATCCCAAGCGTTTCATGGTGGGGGAGAAAAGGTCGAGAATAAGTTTATCCAAATTACTTTTTGTGGGTCGAAGATGCCGAGCTTGTCGAGGTACTATCAATTGTTCAAGTCGCGCAAGGCCGAGAGCAATTTCAAGCCAAACAGTGTAATTGTCTTCCCCGCCTGCAACAGCTTTGCCGTAGGCATTGCGGGCAGGATTTTTATATGCAGATAAAAATTCTAATGCATCAGTAGTGGGTATAGTGCCAGCCTCCGAGAGAGCAAAGAGGTCGCGAATAACGCCGAGCCTGTCGCGAGGTGACAAAATCTTTCTCTCTACTGGCATTTTTAACTTTTCCAACAATTCTTTACTATATGCAGTCCTAAAGAATCCCGTCTCTCCAAAGTTTACTTTTAAATAAGAGTTTTCTAAAATAAACTTTTTAAGGGGTTTGGCGAGCGACGGCGAGCCAATTTCAGGATTTTTCAAGCTTCGAAAAATCCGTACCGGCAAAAAGTTTGATTTTTGAGAACTCTGATACTGCACATTCGATGAATTATGTAAGGGCACTTGCCAGATAGTTTTATCTTTTGATTTTTTCTTTGAAATAGGGCTAGCGAAAAATCTTTCTTGCGAAAGAGCAAGTTTACCGTTTTTGATTTCAGCTTTGACGACAGGGTAGCCGGGTTTGCTGGTCCAATTGCGCATCATTTTTGCGACAGGCTTGCCGGAAACTTTTTCAAACGCTTGCCATAGGTGAAGCGTTTCGGTATTTTTATAACTGTGCTTTTTCAGATAGTGATGCAGGCCGGCTCGGAAATCTTTTTCTCCCAAGTAGCTCGCCAGCATGCGAATGACTGATGCGCCTTTGGCATACGAGACTTCATCAAATATTTCTCCTATTTCATCCGGATGATGCACGGGTATCTCTATCGGATGTGTATTTAGTAGAGCATCCAAGTGCAATGCTCTACCGAGGTCGTTGGTAGAGAATTGTGTCCAAATGTCCCACTTTGGGAAAAGTTTGTCCACGGCGAGGTATTCTATATATGTAGCGAAGCCTTCATTGAGCCATAAGTGTGTCCACCATTCCATAGTTACAAGGTTGCCGAACCATTGATGGGCGAGCTCGTGGGCTATCACGAGCGCCACCCATTGTTTGTTGGAAACAGAAGAATGGTTTTCATCCACCAAGAGCGCGCTTTCGCGATAGGTAACGGCACCCCAGTTCTCCATGGCTCCGGACTGGAAGTCTGGTATAGCTATCATGTCTAAAGTATTCAGAGGATATTTTATATCAAAATATTTTTCATAAAATTCCAGAGTTTTCACTGCGCAGTCGAGCGCGAAGCCTGCCTGATGTTTTTTGCCGTGGGTGGTGTAGACGCGCACTTGCACTCCAGTCTTTGTTTTCTTTTCAATATATTCGAAATCACCAACAATGAAGGCGAGGAGGTAAGTAGACATCTTGGGTGTAGGGTGGAACCGAATGACTTCAAAACCACTTTCATGTTCTTCTACTGACTTTGGCAAGGTATTGGAAATAGCGGTTTTGCCTTTTGGCACTACAAGAGAGACATGGAATACTGCTTTCTGCGCCGGCTCGTCAAAACAGGGAAAAGCTCTTCGCGCATCGGTGGCTTCGAACTGCGTGGTGGCCATGTGGTGCTCTTTGCCATCTATGTAGTAGCGACTGCGATAAAATCCACGCATTTTGTCATTCAGTATGCCTTTGAATACTATGGTCAATTTATTTTTTCCGGCAGGAATATTTTCTGGGAAAGTGAAAGTTGCTGTCTCTGATTTTTCATCATAAGAAATTTTACCCCACATGTCAGACATGTGGGCAGTCTCGATTTCCAGCTCTTTAGAATGGAGAGTTAATGTCTTTGTCTTTTTTAAAATAGAGAGGGTAATGGTTTCAACTCCTTCAAAAGTGAAATTTTTCAAATCAGGACGTATCTTGAGGTCGTACTCTATCGGTATGACATTTTTCGAAAGGCGAACGGTCTGTTTCATTTAGTCAGTATATCTTTTTTCGTTAAAAATGCTAATATATAAGCGTGGAAAGCAAAACTTATCAAATAAAAACAGGAAATTTCGAGGGGCCGTTTGGGCTACTTTTGGACTTAGTGGAAAAGCGCAAACTTTTCATAAATGATGTGTCTCTGGCCTCTGTTACTGAAGACTATTTGCAGTACATGAATAAGCTAGGGGGCTTAAGCCCGGGAGAGGTTGCGAGCTTCATATTGGTGGCATCCACGCTTATTTTAATAAAGTCGAAGTCACTTTTGCCGAATTTAAATCTGACAACAGAAGAAGAGGGCGACATAAAGAATCTGGAAGAAAGGCTTCGCCTTTATGAGCTTTTCATGAAACTCGGAGGTAATATAAAAAATAATTTCGGTAAGAAAATAATCTTTGCCCCACAAGAAAGAAAAAGTGAGGTGCTGATATTTTTGCCGGACGAACAGATAACCAAAAAGAGCATGATGACTTTCGCGCAGGATGTCCTCGGCGCTATGCCGAAAAAAGTATTCTTGCCCGAAGTGGAAGTGAAAAAAGTCATCAGCATCGAAGAGATGATAGATAAACTAACAGACAGAATAAAAAATTCGCTCAAATTAAATTTCAAAGATCTCAACGGCAAAGTCTCGAACCGCGAGGAGAAAGTGGTGGTCATCGTCGGGTTCTTGGCGATGCTCGAGCTTGTAAGGCAAGGAATTATGGATGCAGTGCAAGAGAATGATGGCGCAGACATTATTATGGAGAGAATAGAAATTACTGAAATTCATGATTAATTTAGAAAATAAAATCGAAGCAATATTATTCTGGAAAGGAGAGCCAATGTCACGCAAAAAGTTGGCAGAGATTTTGAAAGTGGGACAAACGGAACTAAATGAGGGAATAGAAAAGCTCAAAGAAAATTTAAGCGGTAGAGGAATAGTGTTGATAGAAAAGGAAAATGATTTAATGCTTGGCACAATGCCCGAGCTTTCCAAGCTCATTGAAGATTTACAAAAAGAAGAATTAAATAAAGACCTTTCTAAAGCGAGCCTTGAGACACTTTCTATTATTCTCTATAAAAATGGTGCAAATAGAGCCGAGATAGACTATATACGGGGAGTGAACTCTAGCTTCACTCTACGCGCGCTTTCTATTCGTGGATTAGTAGAAAAAACTACCGACCCAAAGGATAGCCGACGCTATATTTACAAACCAAGCTTCGAACTCTTGTCCTTCATGGGCGTAAAATCCGTGGAAGAATTACCGGACTATAGTGAAGTAAACAATGGCATCGAAATTGCCGCTAAAAATTTAGAGGAGGAAATTAAAGAAGAGAGTAATTAGAGGCAGTCGGGGTTGATGCTCAAAACATAATTCTTGATTAAATCTTCTCCTTCTACAAATTCACCTCCTTCAAAACCCGAGATATCTTTTTCTTTTACTAAATTTTTATACTCTTCCGTAAAAGTTCGTGCAAGTGGCAGATATGACCAGTGCCATTTTTCTTCATTGTGGCCGGTTGGCCTGTTCTCGCCTTTTAAATTATAAGTCTGACAAAATCCGAAATCTTTGGCATTTTTTACCAGCCAGTCATAAACTTTTCCTCCTGTTTCTCCTTCGAAATACTTTGGATTGGCATTATTTATGTCTATATCCGTACCCCAGTGGTGGCGAGAGGCGCTGGGCACGGCGCTATACTCCAATATTTTTTTAAATCTTTCTCGTCCATCCGATATACTTTTCGATAAATCTTCTCCGTCCACTATGGTGTAACCGGTCCACTTTTTATTCCACAAATCTTTTTGGTAGTCGAAATTTCTGGCAGCTGAAGCTATTTTTAGCTCTACTCCATCAGCTTCTGCAGCTTCCCTCATTTTCAGAAATGCGTTCAGAGTTTCTTTTCTCAAATACATTTTGTAGCCACCAATATTGTATTTTTCTGGCACCGGAGCGAAATCTTTTCTCTCGGCTGGGTCAAATTTGCCTAATAAATAAACTTTTACTTTGGCTTCTTTGAGTGCCTGTTCGGCTTTCAAGATTCTCTGTTCGATTTCTTCGTTTTCCTTTTTCTGTCGCAAGTCCATAAAATCTGAAGTTAGGCGGGGGGTCAGCACAATAAATATCATAAAGAAAGTTACAAACGCGTATATGAAATTTGGAGCATGTTTTTCGATGGGATTCACTTGAAAACATTACCATATAAAGCTATATTTAGGCAATGGAGGCTCAAACAAAAACCTGTCACCCCGAACGAAAGCAAAGCTTCGTACGGGGCAGGAAATTGTAAAAATATGGAAAAGAAATCACAAAAGGTGGTGTGTCAGAATTGTAGGGCTAATTTCGTCATCGAACCGAATGATTTCGGTTTTTATGAAAAAATAAAAGTTCCACCACCGACCTTTTGTCCAGAATGCCGAAGACAGCGCAGATGGGCTTGGAGGAACAATATGTCTCTTTACTCTAGGAAATGTAAACTATGCGACGAATCTGTAATTTCTATTTATTCTCCGGATTCTAGTATTATTATTTACTGCAATAAATGCTGGTGGAGCGATAAGTGGGACCCAAAAAGCTACGGAAAAGAGTATGATTTCTCAAAACCATTTTTTACGCAGTTCAAGGAGCTAATGCAGAAAGTGCCTCATATGTCAGTGGTCAATGATGATGGTATTGCGAGCGTAAACTGTGAGTACACCCACGATTGGTGGTTTTCCAAAGACTGCTATATGTGCTTCTCCGGCTGGAATGTGCAGAGCGTTATGTATAGTTTTTTTATGTTGCAGGGACGGGACATGATGGACTGCAATATTATTCGTTCCAAAAGTGAAAATCTATATGAATGCGTGCGCGGCAAAAATTCGTATCAATTGAAATATTCCCAACTATGCTTGGCTTGCATCGATTCCCAATTTTTATATGATTGCGCCAACTGCTCGAATTGTTTTATGTGCGCCAACCTAAGGAACAAAAAATATCATTTTAAGAATAAAGAGTATTCCAAAGAGGAGTATGAAAAGATTTTAGCAAGTTACCGGCTCGATACATTTTCTGGTGTAGAGAGAGCGCAAAAAGAATACGATGAGTTTATTTTGCAGTATCCCAGAAGGTATGTGTTTATAACCCACAGCTTGAATTGCAATGGTGACCATATTTCTTTTTCTAAAAATTTAAAAAATTGTTTCGTGGCTAAAAATTGTGAAAACTGCAGGTATTCTGAATTTATCGGTGATGCCAATAACCCGAACAAAGACTGCTACGATATCACCATGTCCGGCGGGGTGTCAGAAAGCTATGAAGGGGTAGTCATAGATCACTCACAGCTCAATCTTTTCTCTGTATTCTCCGTTAAGAGCCAAGACTTGAAGTACACACAACATTGCCACAACTGCAAGCACTGCTTCGGCTGTGTCGGTTTGCGGAATGCAAACTACTGCATTTTTAACAAACAATATACGAAAGAAGAATATGAAAAGCTTATGCCGAAAATTATAGGACACATGAATAAAATGCCCTATGTTGACCACATAGGAAATTCCTATGGATATGGGGAATTTTACCCCATAGAGATGTCACCCTTCGGCTATAATGAAACATACGCTCCAGAGCTTCAGATGTTTACAAGGGAGGAAGCAGAAAATAACGGCTACAACTGGCGGGAGAATGTACAAAGAACTAAAGGCAAGGAAACTATTTATCCGGAGGACATTCCGAATTCTGTTGATGATGTGGCAGACAATATACTCGACGAAGTTTTGTGCTGCATTGTCTGTGAAAGAAATTATAAAATTGTTCCAAAGGAGCTTATTTTTTATAGAAAGTTAAAAATTCCGATTCCACGCAGATGTTTCTACTGCCGTTACCAAATGCGCCTACTCAAAACAAACTCTTTGAAGCTCTGGCATAGAAAGTGCATGAAAGAAGGCTGTAAAAATGAATTTGAGACCTCATATGCACCGGAGCGGCCGGAAATTGTTTATTGTGAAAAATGTTATCAGAGTGAGGTATATTAATGATATAGTGTATATATGTATCTAGATTTAGTTAAAATTTTTGTACCGACTACATTTGCCTTTTTTCTGGGTATTTTTATTACGCCTTTGGCTACCCATTTTTTCTACAAATATAAAATGTGGAAGAAAAAAGCAAGGAGTGAAGATATAACATCCGCTGATTTCAAATTAATCCATCAACAGAAAGAAGAAACTGAAATTTCAACCCCATGCGTGGGCGGTATTGTCATCTGGGTTTCTGCACTCTTCACTGTTTTTGTATTTTTTCTGTTGTCAGTTATTTTTCCGAATGATTTGTTTTCAAAATTAAATTTTTTCAGTCGTTCGCAAACTTTTATCCCTGTGGGCATATTTATATTGGGAGCCATATTGGGACTGGTGGACGACGTTTTGGAAATTAGAGGCAAAGTGGATATAACCAGAAATTCAGCTTGGTATACCAGAATAAAATTATTTATCATAACAATACTGGGCTTACTCGCAGGCTTTTGGTTCTTTTTCAAACTAGATATGCATTCTGTTCATATTCCTTTTAACGGCAATGTGGAGCTTGGAATTTTATTTATACTGTTTGTCGTTATTGTGATGCTCTCTACTTTCTCCGGCGGAGTAATAGACGGGCTAGACGGACTCTCCGGCGGAGTTTTGGCATCTATTTTTGGAGCTTACTCTGTTATCGCTTTCGTCAATAATCAAATAGATTTGGCGACTTTCTCCGGAGTAGTGACAGGCGCAATTTTGGCATTTCTTTGGTTCAATATTCCTCCGGCGCGTTTCTATATGGGGGAGACCGGCATGATGCCACTTACTATTACTCTCGCCACTATAGCGTTTTTGACGGATACAGTTTTGATTTTACCGATAATAGCCTTTCCGCTGGTTATTACTTCAGCTTCTTCCAGCCTGCAGCTTCTTGCCAAAAAGTTTTTTGGCAAGAAAGTTTTTCGAGTGGCGCCACTGCATCACCACTTTGAAGCTATTGGCTGGCCGTCTTACAAAGTTACTATGCGTTTTTGGGTTCTGGCGGTCGTGTCTGCTATTATTGGAATAATTTTAGCGGTCATTAGCAGATAGAGCTTTAGACTCTTAGATAGAGTCTAAAGCTCTATCTGCAAAAGTATGAAAACAAAGAAAGTAGACAAATTTTTTCTCGGTATCGTACTTATCTTGATTTTTTTCGGGCTGGCTATTTTTGTTTCCGCATCTTTGGGCATCTTGGCAAAAAATGAAAAGATTTTTTATTCCGTGCTTTTCAGCCAGCTTGTCTTAGGGCTTGGGATGGGGTTCGTCGGCATGTACCTTTGTTTTAAAATTGACTACAAGTTTTGGCGTAAATACGCCTTTTATATTTTTTTAGCTTCGACACTGCTCACCGCGGCTGTTTTTATTCCCGAGCTAGGGTGGAGCCACGGCGGAGCTCAAAGGTGGATACAGTTTGGAGGATTTTCTTTTCAACCGGTAGAAATTTTAAAGTTTGGTTTTGTGATTTATTTTGCTGCCTGGCTGTCCTGGGCAAAAAACAAAGTGCAGGATTTCAAATTCGGCATATTGCCATTTTTTATAATGATTTCTATAATAGCTCTGATTTTAATAAATCAACCCGACACCAAAAGCTTCATTTTAATAGCCACAACAGGCATATCAATGCTTTTTATTTCTGGTGTGTCGATGAAAAAGATTTTTGGAGCAGGAATTTGTATAGTGTTAGTTTTGATGGCGCTATTGTTATATAAACCTTATTTGCAAGAAAGATTTAAAACTTTTTTAGACCCCTCGAGTGATCCTAGAGGTTCTTCCTACCAAATCCAACAGTCGTTAATTGCCTTGGGCTCTGGGGGCGCCATAGGCCGTGGATTTGGCCAAAGCGTTCAAAAATTTAGCTACTTACCTGAACCGCAGGGAGACTCCATCTTTGCTGTTTTAGGTGAAGAATTAGGTTTTGTGGGAGCAGGCGCAACCATATTTCTTTATCTGCTTTTTGCTCTGCGCGGATTTCGCATCGCAAATCGCGCACCGGACCCTTTTGGTGGACTTTTAGTCTCGGGGATTGTTATACTGATTACGGTGCAGTCATTTATGCACATTGCTTCCATTACCGGAGTCTTCCCGCTTACCGGCGTGCCGCTTCCTTTTATGAGCCATGGCGGCACATCCCTCATGATCTATATGGCAGCTATGGGTATTGTATTAAACATATCAAAATTTAACAAAAATTAACATGAAAATAGTTTTTACAGGCGGAGGAACAGGCGGACACTTTTATCCCATCATCGCTGTTGTTCAAAAAGTAAACCAAATCATCGACCATGAGAATATAATAGGAGCCAAGCTCTATTATATTTCCAACAGTCCCTATGACAAAGAGATGCTATTTGAAAACGGACTTTTATACGAAGAAGTAACTTCTGGGAAAATGCGAACCTATTTTTCCCTTAAAAACTTTTCTGATGTGTTTAAAATATTTTTCGGCACAATAAATGCAATTTATAAATTATTTTCAATTTACCCTGATGTTGTTTTCGGCAAAGGGGGCTACGCGTCCTTCCCGACAATTTTTGCCGCGAGGTGTCTTCGCATTCCTGTGGTGATTCACGAATCAGACTCGGCGCCAGGGCGGGTAAATAAATGGGCTGGGCACTTCGCTAAAAAAATAGCCATCTCTTTCCAAGAAGCGAGCGACTTTTTCCCTAAGAATAGTGTGGCTTGGACTGGACAGCCGATAAGAGCTGAAGTAGAACATCCTGCGCCCAAGGAAGAAGCCTTCGAGTATTTTAAATTGGAGTCGAAGTTGCCGGTTATTTTAATTTTAGGAGGCTCACAGGGCGCGGAACTTATAAATAACACCATTTTAGATGCAGTTCCAAGACTGGTAAAAAGTTATCAAGTTATCCACCAAACTGGAGTTAATAATTTTAAAATGGTTGAGGCTCGAGGGAGGGTAGTATTAACCGACAATGAATACAAGCTAAGATATCTATCATTTCCTTTTTTAAACAACTTGCAACTGAAAATGGCGGCAGGGGCGGCAACTATTGTTATTTCCCGAGCGGGTTCGGCTCTTTTTGAAATAGCCTCTTGGGGGTTGCCTTCAATCTTAATACCGTTTACACAATCTAATGCCGACCATGCCAAGAAAAATGCTTTCAACTATGCTCGCGCTGGCGCCTGCAGTGTCATCGAAGAGGCGAATATGACCGCTAATATTTTAAGTTCAGAAATTGAGAGAATTGTAGGAGATAAGGAAGATTATGCTCGAATGGCAGAAGCGGCAAAAGTCTTCAATAAACCCGATGCGGCGACGAAAATCGCCCGCGCGCTCGTGGACATAGCTTTAAGCCACGAGAAATAAATGTTAAACTGTTTAAATGGATAAAAAAGTTGTAACCAGATTTGCACCCAGTCCTACGGGGAAGTTTCATGTAGGCGGTGTTAGGTCGGCGCTTTATAATTACCTTTATGCTAGAAAAAATGGGGGGAAGTTCATTTTGCGTTGCGAAGATACGGACAAAGAAAGATCCAAAAAAGAATATGAAGATTACTTTCTTGATGTATTTAAATGGCTAGGTTTGAACTACGACGAATACTACCGCCAATCTGAACGCACCGCTATTTATAAAAAATACTTGAGTAAACTCATAGAAGAAGGTAAGGCGTATATTTCAAAAGAAGAAATAAAGGAAGAGGGGCAAAGAAGTGAAGTTATTCGTTTTAAAAATCCCAATATAAGAATTAATTTTCACGACGAAGTATTAGGCGACCTCTCTTTTGACACTACGGATTCCAAAGACTTTATTATAGCGCGCGATCTTGAAACTCCGCTTTTTAATTTTACCAATGTTGTGGATGATTTTGAAATGGGAGTCACTCACGTGATTCGCGGGCAAGAACATGTGTCCAACACTCCGCGGCAAATTTTAATTGGCGAAGCCATAGGTGCTCCAAGGCTCATTTATGCCCACTGCTCTATTATCTTAAACGAAGAAAGAGCCAAACTGTCCAAGCGCGACCCTTTGGTGCTTCCAGCTCTTGGCTACAAAGAAGAGGGGTATTTACCGGAGGGCATACTTAACTTCATGTCTCTTTTGGGCTGGAACCCCGGTACTCCGGAAGAAATTTTCACCCTGAAAGAATTAGTGGAAGCTTTTTCTATAGAAAGAATGCAAAAGCAGCCAGCTATATTTAATGTAGATAAGTTACATTGGGTAAATAAAGAACATATCAAGAAGTTGTCTGGAGAGGAAATAGAAAAAAATATTTTAGCATGGCTGAAACCTGCTTACGCAGGTTTCAGGGAGAGTATCCTTATAAAACTAATTCCGGTGATTCTGGAGAGAATTTCAAAATGGAGCGATGTGAAAAACATGGCCGAAAAGGGGGAGCTCGACTTCTTCTTTAAACAGCCGGAATATGATAAGAGTAAATTAATTTATAAAAATGCTGCACTCGAAAAAATAGTTTCTAATCTAGGCAAAGCTATTGTAGTTTTGAAAAATTTAGATGAAAAAGATTTTAATAAAGAAAATATAAAAACAAAATTAATGGATACAGCAGATAGTCTAGATAGTCGAGGTGAATTACTACATCCGGTGCGTTTTGCCCTTTCCGGACTAGACAAGTCTCCAGACCCATTTATTATTGCCGAGATTTTAGGTAAAAATGAAACTATTTCAAGATTACAGAAAGCTATTTAGTATAATTATTTTTACAATACTGATAATACCTTTGGCTTTTTCCCATGCGCAAACAGCCGGAGATTTAAAAGATAAAATAAATCAAAAAGATGCTGACATTCAGCAACTGGAGAAAGAAATAGCTGCTTATCAGCTAGAGCTTGATACTCTAGGAGAACAAAAAAGCTCCCTCAATAGCGCCATCAAACAGCTTGATTTAACAAAGAAAAAATTAAATACCGATATTGCCGTAACGGAGAAAAAGATTGATAAAACAAATCTAAAAATAGAAAGTTTAAGCTCCGACATAAGTACGAAACAGGACACAATAACAAACAACGTAGAATCTATCAAGTTGGAAATTCGAAAAACCAACGAATTTGAGATGAACAGCATCCTTTCAACTCTGCTTTCTGAAAATGACTTTACGGTCATCTGGAACGACATAGACAATATAGCCACGGTGCGGGAAAAAATAAGGCAAGACATAGTCAAGCTAAAAGAAATAAAGGGGGAACTGGAAGATACCAGGAAAGAAACCATTTCTGCTAAAAATGAACTTACTAAGCTTAAGTCCAGACTTTCTGACCAGAAGAAAATAGTGGTGCAAAATACAAATGAAAAAAACAAACTGCTAAAGCAGACGAAAAACAATGAAGCTAATTACCAAAAACTGCTTAAAGAGCGAATGGCCGAGAGGGATGCCTTTGAGAAAGAGTTGCGCGACTACGAAGCCCAGTTGGAATTTATTCTAGATCCGTCCAAACTGCCTTCGGGCGGAGTATTAAGCTGGCCGCTTGAAAGAATATTTGTGACCCAGCTATTTGGCAAGACAGTAGACTCCAAACGCCTGTATGCATCGGGCACCCACAACGGCGTGGACTTTCGCGCCTCGGTGGGGACGCCGGTCATGGCTATGGCTGACGGCACAGTTTTGGGGGTAGGAAATACTGACACAACTTGCTATGGAGCATCTTTCGGCAAATTTGTTTTTATAAAATACAACAACGGCCTTGCGAGCACCTTTGGGCATTTGTCACTTATAAAGTCATATGAAGGGCAAAGAGTTAGAAGGGGCGAAGTGGTAGGCTATACCGGCAACACTGGGCATACCACCGGCCCTCATTTGCACATATCTCTATACGCTTCGGAAGCTGTCAAAATGGCTTCCAAGCCCTCTAAAGCCTGTGGCGGGCGTATTTACAGGCTACCCGTTGCGCCGATTAATGCTTACCTTGATGCGTTGTATTATTTGCCTCGGTTGTAGTATAATTTATAGGTTATGAAAAATAAAAAGAGTGGTTTTATTCAAATAATTATTCTTATCGTCGTTGCTCTTCTAGTGATGCGTTATTTTGGTCTCACTATTTCCGGAATCTTGGATTATTTTGGTCTTACGTGGACTGAAATTATTAGTTGGCTCAAAAAAGCCTTGGATTGGCTCAAAGAGTTATTTCAAAGTGTAAAGTAAATAAAAAATAAAAATACCCCGAAGACCGAAAGGTAATCGAGGTTCTTTTGGTTTCATTTTTTCTAAAGAACTTACCCAGACGAGGGTGACGTGAGATCTGTCCGCTCCTTGCTTAAGATCCAATCACGTCACCCTTTGCGCTTGGTCAGTGCGTACTGCGTTAGATACCACTGACCTCATTCGGTGTGCGACTTCGAGAGGCACACCGAATGGAACTTTACTCGTCGCCTTGTAACGACCGAGGCAGGGCAAATGGGTCGCCCTCCTCTGCTACTTCTTCCGTCGTCTTGGCGAGTGGTTCAGGCTTTGTTGCCCGAGTTAAGAAAACAAAAATTTGGGCTATCATTGCTAGCGCTAGGCCGGCAAATTCAAGCCACATCAACCTTTCCCATGTCATACGTATCCTCCTATCCATGTTTATACCACAAAGTTAGAAATAAACAAGGAAAACTAAAGGAGCCTGCCCCAACCGAGTTTCGTTCTGGTTCGGGGTTATCCACAGCTTAGGCTTGGTGTTATTTTCTGATGTGGAATATAATGTATATTAAGTGGGAAAAAGTGGGAAATGTGTGGATAATGATTTTTAAATAAAAATATGCTCATCGGTGAATACATACATACAATAGACGAGAAAAACAGAGTTTCCTTGCCGGTAAAGTTCAGGAAGGAAATGGGCAGAAAAATTATTATCACACCGGGGCTGGGGCAGTGTTTATTTATTTTTACAACTGCCGAGTGGGCAAAAGTAAGTAAAAAACTTTCCGACTCGGAGGCCGACCTTTCTTTCCTGAAAGCAGACCAGAGAAGTTTCAACAGATATATGTTTGGACGAGCGGCGGAAGTGGAAATTGATGCAATCGGCAGAATGCTGATACCGGAATTCCTGCAAGAGGGTATCAGACTTCGAGACAAAGCGGCAATTATCGGAGTCAAAGATAGGGTGGAGATTTGGAACGAAAAGGCATGGAGAGAGCAGAAAGAAAAAATCGGGAAAGAAGCGGAGCAATTGGCAGAGAAGTTAGGAAATGAATGATATGGAAAGCGTGCATAAGACAGTTCTTTTACAAGAGACAATAGATGGTTTGAATTTGAAAAATAATTCTGTAGTCGTGGATGCCACATTCGGTGGAGGCGGGCATAGCTTAGAAATTTTATTAAGAAACCCAAATACAAAAGTTATCGCCATTGATCAAGATAGTACCGTTTGGGAAAGGGTGAAAGAAAAATTTAAAGGATTAGAGAACAGAATTTCTTTTACCAATAAAAATTTCCGAGACATAGATAAACTGGAGAATATTGATCCCGTTAGAAGCCGCCCTCTCGAACACGAGAGTGCTACGATCACCTTGGGGCGACCTGCTTCTAACGGGATTGATGGAATTATTTTTGATTTAGGTTTAAGTTCCGACCAGCTAGAGAATTCCGGACGAGGATTTTCTTTCATGAAAGATGAGCCCTTGCTCATGCAAATGAAAAGTTCAGCGAAAGAAAATCCTTCTCCAGAAGATGTTACAGCACTTGATGTGGTAAATACATGGAGCGAGAAAAGTTTAGCCGATATTATTTATGGCTATGGAGAGGAAAAATTTAGCCGGAGAATAGCCAAGGGCATAGTGGAGACACGACAAAAGAAAAAGATTGAAACCACGACCGAACTAGTCGAAATCATCAGTCAGGCAGTTCCGGCAGCATATAGGAGAGCCAGATTACACTTTGCCACCAGAACCTTTCAGGCCATAAGAATAGCAGTAAATGACGAGCTGGGTAGCTTGGAACAAGGATTGAGTAAAGGATTTGACGCATTAAAAATAGGTGGACGAATAGCAACAATTTCTTTCCACAGCTTGGAAGACCGAATAGTAAAAAGATTTTATAAAAAAAAGGTTACGGAGGGAAAAGGAAAATTAGTAAATAAAAAGATAATTTTAGCAGATAATAGTGAAATTAAAAATAATCCAAGAGCCAGAAGCGCAAAATTACGAATAATAGAAAAAATATAAAAAATATGAGTCCCGTTAGAAGTTCACTGGCGGGAGATAAAAAGAAAAATTATAAATTTTAAAACTTCTAACGGGATGAGTGCGATAGCTTCAAAAATAAATATGCAAATCAGGAGTATCAATGTTATAAACAACAATGTTGAAAAACTCTTTTTGCGTATCTTACTTTGGTCTTTCGCGACATTTCTTTTGTGGTATATTTTCCTTTTAGGCAGTATGGTTTTCAATATTGTAGAACGCCGAACCCTTGAAAAAGAAGCGTTGGTTTTATCTAATCAAGTTCATGAATTGGAGCTTAACTACCTATCAATGTCTAACAAGATTGATCTTACTTTTGCATATTCTGTGGGTTTTAAGGAGACGAATATCAAGTTTGCAACTCGTAAATTTTTAGGATTTAACCCTAGCAACGGGTCATCTGGTAATATTGATAGTATTTCTAAAAATGAAATTTAGTTTTCTCTTTAGGTCCAGAGTCATTCTTTTTTGCTTGATTTTATTTTCTTTGGTTTTGATGTCCAAGCTGTTTTTGGTGCAAATAATGCATGGTGGAGCGTATGGAGAGGAAGCGAACCGTCAGTATGCCACACCGTCATCAAACATTTATGAACGCGGAACTATTTATTTTATGCGCAAAGACGGAGAACCAGTATCTGCGGCTACCCAGACGTCTGGATTTAAGCTAGCTATTGAGCCTACTAAAATTATCGACTTTGAAAATACTTACAAAAAGTTGTCAGACATAGTAGCTATAAGTCGTGATGATTTTCTAGCTAAAGCGCTGAAGAAAAACGACCCCTACGAAGAAGTCGCAAGCCATCTTTCCAAAGAGGAAGCCGACGCTGTATCGGCGTTAAAGCTTTCCGGAGTAAATATTTTTAAAGAAAAGTGGCGTTTTTATCCCGGAGTTTCTTTAGCTTCGCATACTCTTGGCTTTGTGGGGTATAAAGGCGACGAACTTGGCGGACGCTATGGCCTAGAGAGGCAGTATAACACAGAGCTGGCGCGCAATAACGGCAACCCATATATAAATTTTTTCGCCGAAGTTTTTTCCAATATTAATAAAACTTTATTTCAAAACGGAGTGCGGGAAGGGGACGTAATAACAACCATCGAGCCTTCGGTTCAAGATTTTTTGGAAAAGAAATTAAGAGACGTCAAGGAAAAATATCAAGTTGACTCTATTGGAGGAATAATAATGAATCCAATGGACGGCTCTATTTACGCTCTTGGTGTCAAGCCTGACTTTGACCCGAATAATTTTTCCAAAGTTAAGTCAACCAATACATTTTCTAACCCGCTAGTGGAAAGTGTATTAGAATTCGGGTCTGTGGTCAAACCATTGGTTATGGCTGCGGCACTTGATGCCAAGGTTCTAACTCCGGAGACAACTTATACCGACAACGGGTCGGTAATAGTTGAAAATAAAGAAATATTTAACTTTGATAAAAAGGCCCGAGGTCCGAATACCAGCATGCAGGAAGTTCTCAATCAGTCCTTAAATACCGGCATGGTTTTCGTAGAAAAGAAATTAGGTAAAGAGCTTTTGCGCGAATATCTTTTGTCCTACGGTATTAAAGATAAAACAGGAATTGACTTACCTAATGAGACTTCTGGACTTGTTTCCAATATACTAAATAGCCCTCGTGAAATCGAGTACGCCAATGCGGCTTTCGGCCAGGGCATAGCCCTTACGCCGGTAGAATTAATTCGAGCATTGGCCACCCTAGCAAATGGCGGGAATCTAGTTACTCCGCATGTTGTGAAAGAAATAAAATACAATGACGGCACTCGCAAAGAAAACAAGTATCCCACAATGCCTGCCAAGATTACGAAAGCTACGAGTGAGGAGATAACCAGAATGCTGGTGACTGTAATGGACAAAGCTATAAAAAGCGGGCTAGGAAAATTAGAACATTTCAGTGTAGCTGTAAAGACGGGCACAGCTCAAGTTGCCGATAATACCACCGGAGGCTATTATACAGATAGGCACACGCACTCATTTGTTGGTTATTTTCCAGCATATGACCCGAAATTTATAGTATTTCTTTATGCAGTGAATCCTCGTGGGGTAGAATACGCTGCCACCACTTGGACGGATGCTTTTTTAGACATTACTAAATTTTTATTAAATTATTACGAAATTCCACCGGACAGATAACCAGATAGAGCCTTAGACTCTATCTAAGAGTCTAAGGCTCTATCTGGAAACACCATGAAAACAATTTTGAAAAAAATAATAACTTACATTTTGCGGCTAGAGTCGGTTTTGGTACTTTTCAAATATAAACCAAAAATCATTGCTATTACCGGCTCGGTCGGCAAGACTTCCACCAAAGATGCGGTGTATGCGGTCTTATCGGGAATTACATATGTTCGTAAAAGTGAAAAAAGCTACAACAGCGAAATAGGTTTGCCCCTTACTATCTTAGGTGTTCCAAATGGGTGGAATAATCCATTAATCTGGCTCAAAAATATATTTGCTGGTTTATGGCTTTTTATATATCCTCACAAATACCCCAAAATGCTTGTGCTGGAAGTAGGCGTCGGCAAAGAGGGGGATATGAAGAAAACCGCATCATGGCTTAAAACCGATGTAGTCATTATTACGGCCGTAGGTGAGACTCCGGTGCATATTGAATTTTTTAATTCACGCAAAAACTTGATAGAGGAAAAAAGTCAACTCATAAAAACTTTAAAAAAGGACGGTCTTCTTGTATTGAATGCTGATGACGAAGATGTGCTGCAAATGGGAACAAACAGCAAGCACCTTGTTAAAACTTATGGATTTAAAGAAGGTGCTAATATTTTGGGTTCCAGCGATAGTATTTTTTACGATGAACATGGAGTACCCAAGGGAGTAATTTTCAGAGTTGATGAAGAGGGCAGGAGTCTGCCCGTAACCATAGAAGGAGTTTTTGGAAGGAATCACGTTTATGCAACTTTGGGTGCTCTTGCTCTCTCTTCTGGTTTAAAATTTAATATGCTTGATGCTGTAAATGCGCTCAAAAATTACGATATTCCGCCCGGACGAATGCGGCTTTTAGAAGGCATCAATGATTCTCTTATAATTGACGATAGCTACAATTCTTCTCCGTTTGCTTGCGAGTCGGCGCTCCGAACCTTAGGCGAAGTAAAAAATTTGGGAAGAAAAATAGCTGTCTTGGGAGACATGCTGGAACTTGGCAAGCACACGCAGGAAGCTCATAAGAATATTGGTCGTATTGCCAAAGAATACACAGATGTTCTTATTGTTGTAGGTCCTAGAGCTCAAGATATAAAAGACGGAGCGTTAGAGGTTTACCCGTCTTCCGGCGGGCGAGGGATTAATCCTGCTAACATTTTTGAATTTTTAGATTCGTATCATGCAGCAGAATTTATAAAAACTTTTGTGCAAAAAGGAGACCTAGTACTAGTGAAAGGTTCCCAAGGTATGCGCATGGAGCGGATAGTGGAAGCTATACTTTTAGACCAAATAAATAAAGAAAAACTACTCGTCCGCCAAGACAAAGAGTGGCTGGAGAAAAAGTAGAAATTATATTTCTCCGAAAATCTTGGCAACTAAGTTCTCGGTCTTTTTTATTAATTTAAACAAGTGAGGGTATTTGGCTGTGTGTTTTTCTAGCCATAAGCGAATTTTCGGGGAAGAGAAAGACAAAAGAACCAAGCCAATAAATAGAAAAATAATCCCCTGCAGAAAAGGCAGTGCCAGACCCAGCAGTCCGAATATTATAAAAATAATTCCAAGAGTTAAAACTACTGCCCTTTTGATTTTCTTTTGCATGATGCTAATTATAGCAGAAATTTTTTGAAGGTACTGATTTTGTTGACAAATTTTATATGTATGTAAATATGGTATTACTCACGGGCTGGGATAGTTAGGCAGAACCTCATAACCCTGTCTAAACTATGTGTCCCCGCGCCTTCACACGTGGTGTGAAGCCCAGTCTCGTGAGCGCTCTCATAATATTAAGAGCATCCCAGAAGGCTAGCGTCGAGAACTTTCTCCGCTAGTCTTTTATATTTTTATTTTACAATTTATTATTTTTTACAAAAGTGTTGTATTATTGAAAGATGGCCCTATCGTCTAATAGTTAGGACAAGAGCTTCTCAAGCTTTAAATCTGGGTGCGATCCCCAGTAGGGTCACAAATTTATTCTTCAATTTTTGGCTTTTCGACTTCGAGAAGTGCGAGGTCAGGGGAGGAGCCGGCGATGCGGAGAACATCTTTGTCTATCTTTTTGAGTTCTTTGTTTGAAGCATTGTAATGGTTTACTACTGTGCCGAGGGCGTTGCCGAGTTTGTTGTGGTATTCATCGTAAGATTTTAAATGTTTTCCTAAGTCTTCCACCTTTTTAATTATTTCCTTGGCGGACTCTTCTATTTGAAGCGCTTTCAAGCCTTGGAGCACTGTCTGCAAATATGCGAGGAAGGAAGTAGGGGATGTAATTATGACTTTATACTTTCCGGCAGCACGCTGGATTAAATTTTCATTGTCGTCTCCTGCTCCAACTTTATTTGTAATTAAATCATAATATATAGCTTCATGGGGGATGAACATAAAAGCGAAATCAGTGGTGCCTTTCGTGGGCTGGATGTATTTAGCAGTCTCGGTAATTCTATTTTTCAAATCATTTACGAAAATTGTTTCCAATCTTTTTTTCTCCGTGGCGTCACGCTCCTCAACCATTTTATTATAATTCTCCAATGAGAATTTTGAATCTATTGGAATTATTTTATCTTTTACGAATACTACAGCATCCACGATGGTTTTATCAGGGAATTCATATTGCATTTGGTAGCTTCCGGGAGGGAGAACATTTTTTAAAACTGTTTCCAAATAGTACTCTCCCAGTATTCCGCGCTGTTTAGGATTTTTTAAAATATTCTCCAAGCTCTGCAACTGGTCGGCGAAAGATATGACTTGCTTGTTCGTCTCGTCCAGCCTAGTGAGTCGCTCTGTAACATCGCGTATTATTTTATTCGATTCACTCGAATGAAACTTTAAGTTTTCACTAACCTGCTTATGGCTCTCTGCCATTTTATTATCTACGGTTCGCGAGAGTTCATTGATTTGGGTAAGTATAAGGTTGAGCCCAATATCATCTTTCTTTTCTTCCTTATCTTTATTCAAAAAAAGGTAAACAATAATACCTCCTACAATTATTCCCAAAACTATCCAAAGAATTTGCATAACTATATTTTAACATTTTTTAAAATTCTTGTACAAAAGAAGAAACACCGATGAAACATGGTGTCTCCTCGGTGTTGTTGCTCGTGGTCTTACTCAACCACGAATATATGCGTTGACCAGTCCTTTTCTCTTATCTTGCACTGTTTTTCCCCAGCCAACGCAGACAAGAGGTTTTTCAACTGGTCGAAGCTTAGCTTCGTAGGAACCTCAATTTCGTGGATAAACTTAATCATTTTTTCGTCGTACACATAAACCTTCCACGATTTGAGTTTAGTTTCTCGATCCTTGACCACAATCAGGTGTTGTCCTTTTTGCAAGGCAGGGTCCTCTCTTTCCATAGGAGCTTATTTCCGTACAGTATTATACATAAAAAACTAAATATTTCAAGGGGATGCTATTTCCCCAAATAATGCTTCAAAGTGTAGATCCAGTCTTCGTCAATGCCGTCCCCATTTAATTTCTGGGCTAAAAGCCATTCGAGGTAGCCTTTGTCTATTTGCATGACTTCTTCTATTCTCTTGCCATTGTATTTGCCGAATTTGAAAGTGTGCAACAAGGATGGGTGTGAGGAAATTTCTATCATTTTTTCTATTACTGCATTTTCCTCCAAGCTCTCTTCTGCTAATTTTTTCTGCATTTTATTTTTGAGATATATAAAAAGTTTCTCCAACACTAAAACATCTCCCATGGCGTCATGCGCGGTGGCTTCCACCTCGAGGTCGAGCAGGTAGCGTAAGTATTGCAGGTTGTATCTTTCTATTTTTTCTTCTTTGTCTAAATGTCTAGCTACTCGCAGAGTACAGATAAATTTCTTTGGCTCAATGCCTTCTTTCTTTATCATTATTAAATCAAAAGGCGCATTGTGAGCCACAACAATAGAATCTTTGTCTTCGAAAAGTATTTTG
This sequence comes from Candidatus Nomurabacteria bacterium RIFCSPHIGHO2_02_40_30, assembly GCA_001785445.1. Lineage (GTDB taxonomy): Bacteria > Patescibacteriota > Minisyncoccia > Phycocordibacterales > UBA9973 > UBA9973. Next base: position 73,201 of record MFTV01000010.1, read on the forward strand.
ATTTTTGGAAAGTCACTACTTTTTTGGAAAGATTCCTTTTCAGCAAGCATTTTGTTTGTTATGTGATGTACAGCTGAAGCTTCAGGAGGGATTTTAATCGGGGGCTTGTAGAGACCAGAAAAAGTTTCGCTGTTGTCTTTATCTGCAACTTTGTATGCAATTTGACACAAAAAATCTTTGTCTGTATTTCCAGTAGTCTCTGTGTCGAAAAATATTAACTTAGACATTTCATTATTTTATCATAATTTGGTACAATATGTGCATGTTACATGAACAAATAAAAAACAATATCAAAGAGGCGATGATGGCCAAAGATGCCGTGAAGCTCCGCACCTATAGAGGGATGGTGGCGGCATTTACCAATGAGTTGGTTGCAAAAAACAGAAAGCCGAGTGAAATACTGGAAGATGCTGACGTGCTTGTGGTGATAGCCCGTCTCGTTAAACAAAGAAAAGATTCTATAGAACAATATAAAAAGGGTAACAGAGATGATTTAGTAAAAGAAGAAGAAGCTGAGCTTGCCATCCTAGAAACATATTTACCAAAAATGATGGACAGGTCGGAAGTGGAAAAAATTGCTCAAGCCAAAAAAGATGAGCTCAACATTGATGCTACCAAGAAAGGCATGCTTATGTCGGCGCTGATGAAAGATTTGAGGGGTAAAGCTGATGGTAGCATAGTCAAAGAAGTCGTAGATTCTCTTTTTTAATTCGACCTCTTTATGTATACGATAAATTTTCTGGCTAACCTAGTAGAGAATCATCAGATATTGGTGTATGCTTTGATTTTTCTCGGCATAATCATTGAGGGAGAATTTATTTTATTATGCACCGGTGTTCTTGTGCATCTCGGAGCTCTAAATTTTTATTTTGCCCTTCCATTTGTTTTTATGGCGGGGTTCTGTAAAACTTTCTTAGGCTACAGTATCGGGTCTTTGATGCAAGACAAATGGAATCATACAAAATTTTTCAAATATATTGAAAAACGAGTTTCCAATATAATGCCTCACTTCAAGCAAAAACCCTTTTGGTCAATTTTTATTTCAAAATTTATAATGATAAATCATTTCGTTATTGTTTTTGCCGGTTATCAAAAGATAAATTTCAAGAAATATTTGAAAGCCGAACTTCTTTCTACTGTTATATGGGCTCCGGGGTTAATATTGTTGGGATACTTTTTTTCTTATACCGCCATCAGTGTTAGCCACGAGATTTGGAGATTTTTGATGATAGTGCTAGTTTTGATTATAGCTTTTGTTTTGTTTGATAAATTAGTTAGTCGAATTTACGAGATTTTTGAAGAATTTTATCACAACCACAGTTAATATGAACCAATCTAGTAAAAAATTAATTACCCACAACGGCTCTTTCCATACAGATGATATTTTCGCTGCGGCCACGCTTTCTCTTTTACTGGAACGGAAAGGCGAGTCGTATGAAATAATTCGCACCCGAGATGAGGAAATAATAAAAAATGGCAAAAAAGATGGACAGTATGTTTTTGATGTAGGAGGAGTGTATGACGCAGAGCAAAACAGATTTGACCATCATCAAGTCGGCGGGGCGGGAAAAAATAAAAATAATATAGAATATTCTTCTTTCGGCTTGGTTTGGGAAAAATTCGGAGAGGAATTTTGTGGCTCTAGCGAAGTTGCCGACATAATAGAGAAAAAGTTAGTAGCTCCAGTGGACGCGCATGACAATGGAGTGGATTTAGTAAAAAATATTTCTGATGTTTCGCCGTATCATATACAACATTTCTTCTCTTCAATGAATCCAACATGGCGCGAAGAAGATTTTGATTCCGACAAGATGTTTTTAGAGGCTGTGGCAATTGCAAAAAAAATATTATTACGAGAAGTTACCCATATTACCGATTTTGTTTTAGCTGAAAAGTCAGTAATTTCTTTTTATAGCAAAGCACAAGATAAAAGAATTATTATTTTAGACAAGAATTATCCTTCTGAATATATATTGACTAATTTTCCAGAACCTCTTTTTGTAATTTATCCAAGAGAAAGAGATACTTGGGGAGCCAAAGCAATCAGGACTGACGTAAAAAGTTTCAAAAATCGCAAAGATTTCCCAGTATCTTGGGCAGGGTTACGAGATGAAGAATTGCAAAAGGCTAGCGGAGTATCTGATGCAGTATTTTGCCACCGCGCCCTTTTTCTAGCTGTAGCAAAGTCCCCCGAGGGAGCTACTAAATTAGCGCAAATTGCCTTAGAATCATTAGAATAAAATTAGCATGGCCTTTATTGATGAAATAAATATATACGGTCAAGCCGGCCGAGGCGGGGACGGTGTGGTGCGCTGGCGTCAGGAGAAATTCGTGCCTAAGGGTGGTCCTTCCGGAGGTGACGGTGGCCGAGGCGGGGACTTTTATGTGCAAGCAGTGCGAGATGTGCATATTCTTTCCAAATACAAAGCTAAGAAAAAATTTATCGCCGAGAGGGGTGAAGATGGCAGTAATAAAAGCCTACATGGGAAATCAGGGGATGACTTTGTTTTAGAGTTGCCCATAGGCTCTATAATTACCAACCTTGATACGGACGAAAGTTGGCAGTTAAACAAAGAAGGAGAAAAAATTATGCTTTTAAAAGGCGGATACGGCGGCTTCGGCAATGAACATTTTAAAAGTTCTCTCAACACTACTCCAAAAGAATCTCGCCCAGGGGCTGTTGGCGAGCACGGAAATTTTAAAATAGAGTTAGAACTTTTTGCAGATATCGGGCTCATTGGCCTTCCAAACGCCGGCAAGACTTCGCTTTTAAATGCATTTACTAATGCGGAAGCTAAAGTGGGAGATTATGAATTCACTACTCTTGACCCCAATTTGGGAGATTTTTATGGCTTTATCATTGCTGATATTCCAGGGCTGATTGAAGGAGCTTCGGAGGGCAGAGGCTTGGGAGTCAAATTCTTACGTCACATCAAGCGCACTAAAATGCTGGCGCATCTAGTGTCATTCGAAAATTCTAGTATGCTCAAGACTTATAAAGAAGTGCGTAAAGAATTGGCCAAGTATGATAAAAAATTAAATTTAGGAGACGAAGGTTTGTCGGCAAAAGACGAGATAATCATTCTCACCAAGACAGATGTCAAAGAAGATCAAAAAATAGTTGCAAAAAAGATCAAAGAATTTAAAAAAATAAGTAAAAATGTTTTCACAATTTCGTTATTTGATGATAAAATGATTAAGAAATTAAGAGATGAATTAGTGAAGATTTTAAAGAAGAAATAAATATGGAAAATAAATATTACACAACGATAGGGCTGGAAATACACGCGGAGCTCAAGACAAAAACGAAAATGTTTTGCTCTTGCAAGAATGACCCTGATGAAGAGAAGCCGAATGTAAATATCTGCCCAGTGTGTATGGCGCATCCGGGGGCGTTGCCGGTAATAAATAAGAAAGCTATTGAATATGTGATAAAAGTTGGCTTAGCGCTAGATTCAAGTATTGCGGATTTTTCAGAATTTGACCGTAAAAATTATTTCTATCCAGATATTCCCAAAGGTTACCAGATTTCCCAATATAAATACCCGATAGTTTCCGGTGGACACTTAGCAGACTTTGACATTACCCGTGTGCACTTGGAGGAAGATACTGCCAATAATAAGCACGACAGAGGGGACTACTCGCTGATAGATTTCAACCGTGCAGGCGTGCCGCTGATGGAACTTGTCACTGAAGCTCATACTTTTGACAGTGCCGAAAAGGCTGCAAAAGCTGCCAGTAATTTTGCAAAAGAGTATCAACTTATCCTTTGGTACATAGACGTGTCGGAAGCCAATATGGAAAAAGGGGAGATGCGAGTGGAAGCTAATATTTCAATTTCCAAAGACCGGAAAACTTTGGGGACAAAAGTAGAAGTGAAGAATTTGAATTCTTTTAAAAGTGTTGAACGTGCCATATTATTTGAAGTAAACAGGATGACGCAGTTGCACGATAGTGGCAAGGAAACGGAAATAGTGCAGGAGACGCGTGGCTGGGATGAAAATAAGCAAAAAACTTTTTCCCAGAGAAAAAAAGAGTCCAGTGAAGGCTATAGATATTTTCCGGAGCCTGATTTACCAAAATTAAAGCTCCACGAAGCTTTTGACTTAGAAAAAATGAAGAAAGATTTGCCTGAGTTGCCTATAGCAAAACGAGCAAGATATAAAAATGATTTCGAAATAAAAGATGAAGATATCCAAGTTTATGTTAATGATGTTGATTTAGGAAGGTGGTTTGAGGAGGTGGCAAAAAACTTAATGAAAAAAGATAGTGTGAAAATTCTTTCAAATTATGTTACTTCAGATTATCTTGGGTTCAAAAAAAATAATCCAGAAATAAAACTACCAAGCTCTAAAAATTTTGTTGAACTTATAAACTTAGTTGCAGAAAATAAAATTTCTTCTCGAGTGGCTAAAGATGTTTTGGCAATGATTGTATTCAATGATGAGTCACCACTCAAAATTGCTACTGAGAAAAATTTACTGCAAAGCAACGATGAAAGCGCGCTTAAAGGAATAGTAGAGAAAATTATAAAAGAAAACCCTGAAGTTGTGGCTACCTATAAAGGTGGAAAAGAAAATGCCATGATGTCTCTCGTGGGTAAGATAATAAAAGAATCCAATGGCTCTGCAAATCCGCAAATCGTTATTAAATTATTAAAAGAAATGCTAACATAATAGTATGAAAACACTTCGTGAATGTATAAAAGAATCAGAAGAAAAAGGTGTAGCGATAGGGCATTTTAATATTTCAAATCTGGAAGGATTCCATGCTATATACAATGCCGCTAAAAAACTCAATGTTCCTATTGTTATTGGTTTGTCGGAAGGGGAAGCCGGAGCTGTCGGTCATACTGAAGGAGTAGCCTTGGTTCGTGCCATAAGAGAACGGGACAACTACCCGATATTCATAAATGCAGACCACCATGGCAGCTTTGAGGCAGTAAAACAAGCTATAGATGCTGGTTTTGATGCCGTAATTATAGACGGAGCAAAATTAAGTTTTGAGGAAAATGTAAAAATTACTAAAGAGTGTGTTGAGTATGCCAAAAAAGTGAGTAGTGAAACAGGAAGAGGTATCTTAGTAGAAGGTGAGCTAGGATATATCGGTTCCGGTTCAATCATCAGAGACACCATTCCGGAAGGCGCAGGAATTTTAACAAAAGTGGAAGATGCGAAGAAATTTGTTGAACTCACAGACATAGACTTGCTGGCTCCGTCAGTTGGTAGCATTCATGGACTAATAAAATCCGGCAAGCCACATATAAATGCAGAGCTTGTAGCTGAAATAAGAAAAGCCACAGGTGTGCCTTTAGTTCTACATGGTGGTTCAGGGCTAAGAGGTGAAGATTTTACTAACGCAATAAAATCCGGAATTTCAACAGTTCATATAAATACTGAAATTAGAATTGCTTTCGTGGAAGGTCTAAAAAAGTCTCTTCTTGAAAAGCCGAATGAAGTTACTCCTTATAAAGTTACAAAGCCTGCTCAGGATGCAGTGGAAAAAGTGGTAGAAGAAAGATTGAAACTTTTTAATGGGATTAAGTAATCTCATGAAAGAAGAAATTAAAAAAATTTTTAAAGGGGAAGTAGCGGATGATGAAGCGACTATATTAATGTATTCACATGATGCGAGTCTCTTGGAAGTGCGGCCGAAGGTTGTGGTATACCCGAAAGATGCACAAGATGTGAAAAATTTAGTTAAGTGGGTGGACGAAAATAAAAATAAATATAAAGACCCAGAAAAAAACAAAGATTGGAAAAGTTTATCTATTACCGCTCGTTGCGCGGGGACAGACATGTCTGGTGGAGCCATAGGAGAGTCTATAATAATGGATTTCACGAGGCATATGAATAAGCTCGTGTCTTTTAAAGGTGACAGAATTACGGTACAGCCAGGGATGTTTTACCGAGATTTTGAAAAAATCACTTTAGAAAGAGGACTAATTTTACCTTGCTATACGGCTTCCAAAAGCCTCAATGCCATGGGTGGAATGTTCGGCAATAATTCTGCCGGAGAAAGAACTTTGAAATACGGCAAAACTGAAGATTACATTTTAGAGAGTAGAGTTGTTTTTTCTGACGGAGTCGAAAGAATAATAAAACCTTTCCCCGTTAGTGAAATTCTAAAAAAAGAAGAAATTAATAAAAAAATTTATCAATTAATTAAAAAAAACGAAGAAGAGATAGAAAAAGCGAAACCAAAAGTACATAAAAACTCGGCAGGCTATTATATTTGGAATGTTATACATGATAATGTTTTTGATTTAAACAAACTCCTTGTGGGTTCGCAGGGGACTTTGGGCATAGCCACGGAAATTACTTTCAAAGTTATACAAAATAATAAATATTCCAAATTGGTGGTTATTTTTATGAACGACCTAGAGCCACTTGGTCGACTGGTGGACGAGATTTTGATGTTTAGTCCAGAAACACTGGAAGCTTACGACGACAAAACCATGAAGTTGGCAGTTAGATTTTTCCCAGATTTTTTGAAAAATAAAGGATTATTCGGAATGCTCAAACTCATGTGGAGTTTTCTACCGGAATTTTTAATGATGGTAACGGGAGGCTTCCCGAAGTTAATTCTTCTAGCAGAGTTCGCTGGGAAAAATGACGTTGAGGTGCAAAGTAAATGCATAAAAATGCAAAATAATATTAAAAATTTCAAATTAAAAGTTCATATAACAAGGTCGGAAGATGAAGCCAATAAATATTGGGACATAAGAAGAGAAAGCTTTGCTCTCTTGCGCAAGCACGTCAAAGGACTTCGCACTGCTCCGTTTATTGACGATATCATAGTGCGTCCGGAGTTCTTGCCGAAGTTTCTGCCTCAACTGAACACTATTTTAGCTAAATACGATTTAAAATATACTATTGCGGGGCACGCTGGGGACGGCAATTTCCACATTATTCCGCTAATGGATTTTTCAAGCCCTGACACTGCAAAAATCATAACTGACCTATCTTTGAAAGTGTATACCCTTGTATCACAATATCATGGCTCGATTACTGCCGAGCATAATGATGGCATTATCCGTACACCATACCTAGACAAGATGTATTCTCCGGCTGTACTTGAAATTTTTAAGAATATTAAAGAGATTTTTGACCCTAAAAGTATTTTTAATCCGGGCAAGAAAATTGCCACAGAGAACTTAGGTGGTACCAAAGAATATATAACAAATCACATTGCAAAAGAATAAGTTTTAGGCTATACTCTTCCGATGTTTGCCATTAAAGCCACCAAGAGAGATTTAAAAGTAAAGCTAGATACCTTAAGGAAAGGAGGGGAAATTCCGGCTGTTTTTTATGGTTTGGGTAAAGTTTCCACTTCTATTTCAATTCCTATTATTCAGTTTAAAAAAGTCTGGCGCGAAGCGGGGGAATCTTCAGCTGTTAAAGTATCAATGACAGATGCGGATATTGATGTGCTGATTCATGAAGTGCAGGTAGACCCTGTTACAGATGAGCCAATTCATGTGGACTTTTTGGCTATAGACATGAATAAGAAGATACGAGTGAAAGTGGCTTTGGTATTCGAAGGTGTATCGAATGCAGTGAAGAGTGGCATAGGCAATCTCGTAAAAGTATTGCATGAGATTGAAGTAGAAGCGTTGCCTAAAGACCTCCCCCACAATCTTGTCGCTGACATATCTTCACTCGAAACGTTAGACAATAATATTTTGGTCTCTGATATAAAATTGCCGTCTGGAGTTGTGGTTGTTACAAATGGCGGGGACGTAGTTGCTTCTGTAGTTGCCCAAGTGGAAGAAAAAGAAGAAATTGTGGTGCCGGTTGACCTCACTGCAATCGAAGTAGAAAAGAAAGGCAAGAAAGATGAGGAGGGAGTGGAAGGCGAGGCTGCTACTCCGGTTCCAGAAGAAAAAGTAGAAAAGAAAACAGATAAAAAATAAAACGGCAGGGTCTAATTTATGTTATAATAATAACTATGGTGCAAAAAACCGTAGTTATTATTTTTATATTACTTATCTTTTTCGGCTTCAAGACGCATAAATCCTATGCTCAATTTGACTGTCTTACACTAACAACCTCTTCAGCCGAAGCTGACAAGGACTTCTGTAAAAGTGAATTAAATCAGATAGAAGCTCAACTTTCGGAACTTCTAGCTAAACAACAAGAACAAAAAAAGCAAACAGGTACTATAAAGGGTGATGTGGATTATTTAACCAGCCAGATTAATGCCCTAAAAACAAAAATTAAAGCAAGGAGTCTAGCTATTGCTCAGTTAAAAGTAAACATAACAGAAAAGAAAAATAAAATAGAATCACTTTCCGACAAAATAGAGCGTGAGCATGAATCCTTGGCGCAACTTTTGCGTAATACTAACGAATCTGACGACGAAACTATTGTGCATCTCATTCTTTCTGATGCCAGTATTTCAAATTTTTATAGTGATTTAGAATCTTATGCTTCCATCAAGCAGGCGGTTAAAGCCTCAGCAGACATTATTAGGGGCATAAAAACTGAAACCGAAGTCGCCAAAAAGGATCTTGAAAAAAAGCAAAATGCTGAAACAGATGCCAAAGTTGAACTAGAAAATGCTCAAAAAAAAGTAGCCAAATCTGAAGCCGAGAAAAAACAGCTTCTAGCTATTTCAAAAGAAAAAGAGCAAGTATATCAAAAACTAGCGGCTGAAAAAAAGTCTCGCGCGGATAAAATTCGCGCCGCCTTATTCCAACTTCGTGATACGAAGGCTATTCCTTTCGGTATCGCATTGCAATATGCCAAAGAAGCTGAAATTCAAACCGGAGTCCGCCCGGCATTTCTGCTTGCTTTAATCACTCAAGAAACAAATCTCGGAGCAAATGTGGGCACTTGCAATCGCTCGGATGACCCTCCGTCGAAAAGTTGGAAAAATATTATGAAGCCTGAGCGAGACATTGCGCCATTTGAAAGAATAACTTCGGCATTGGGAATAAATCCTTTCGGGACTCCGCTTTCTTGTCCACAAGGCGGAGGCTGGGGTGGGGCCATGGGTCCTTCGCAATTTATTCCTTCCACTTGGGAACTTTATGCAAAAAAGATTGCAACTGCCTTAGGCATCAGCGGAATGCCAAATCCATGGGAGCCGGAGCACGCATTTATGGCTTCCTCTATTTATCTCGGAGAGCTGGGGGCAGACAATGGAGGCTATACTGCGGAGAGAACTGCGGCGCTTAAATATTTTGCCGGCAGTAATTGGAATAAAAAAGCTAATGCTTTTTATGGCAATAGTGTCATGAGTTTAGCCAATAAAATTCAAGCAAACATAGATTTGCTTTAAAATAAAATTCGTGATAAAGTTTCTGGGTGAAAAAAGATATCCACCCGAAATATGATCTGAAAACCAAAGCTACCTGTGCCTGTGGAGCTGTTTTTTATGTTGGCTCCACGATGCCTTCTATTGCCATGGAAATTTGTAGTAAGTGCCATCCTTTCTATACTGGTAATGAAAAAATAATGGATACCGCCGGACGTGTTGAACGTTTCAACAAAAGAAAGGCTGCTACAGCTAAGGTCAAAAAATAAATTAAGCTGCTCTTTCTCAGGTCCTCGGAATCCTCCGTCCCTATCCCAGCCAGACCATTCGAAAAAGCACTTAATTTATTTTTTTAATTATATGGATATAGAAGAATTAAAAAAAGATCATAGAACCAGCTATTTGGCAGTTGCGTTAGAAAAACTCCTTCGTGAAGAGGCGGAAGTGCGCGAAATGCTCGCAGGTGATGACAGCCTGCATGAAATGGCTGCTAAAGAACTCAAGCTGATACAGGAAGAAAAAGAAAGAGTGGAGAAGCAAGTGCAAGAAATTCTGGACAAAGACAAAGCAGAAGAAAAATTAAGAGATGAATTTCCGAATGAAATAGTGCTGGAAGTGCGGGCAGGGGCTGGCGGAGACGAAGCTTCTCTTTTCGCTTGGGAGCTTGCGCATATGTATGAGAAGTTTTCAGAGGGTCAAGGATGGCAGTGGAGAGTGAATTATGAATCCAAGAGTGATCTTAATGGCTACAAAGAAGCAAGTTTTGAAATAAAAGGCAAAGACGTTTATAAGAAAATGCGCTACGAAACGGGCGTGCATAGAGTACAGAGAATTCCGGCAACAGAGAAAAACGGCCGAGTGCATACGTCTACTGCGTCCGTGGCCGTGCTGCCGATAAAGAAGAAAATTTCTTTTGTAATTAATCCGGCTGAATTTGAAATGGAATATTCTCGTTCCGGTGGCAAAGGCGGGCAGAATGTGAACAAGGTAGAGACAGCGGTGCGCATAGTCCACAAGCCGACAGGCCTTGATGTGCGTTCTACCAATGAGCGAAGCCAATTGGCTAACCGTGATAAAGCCATGGCTATTTTGACAGCCAAGCTTCAGCAACTGGAAGAAGAGAAAGAAGCCAAAAAATACGGTGATGTCCGTAAAAATCAAATTGGCACTGGCGACCGTTCGGAAAAAATTCGTACCTACAACTTCGCGCAAGACCGCGTCACTGACCACCGCATCAAGAAGTCTTGGCACAACTTGCCGAAAATTCTAGAAGGCGATATTGAAGATATAATCAATGCCTGTGAACAAGGGACTGTGGGGGATGAAGAGGAGGAATAAATTTACTTGTATTCTTTTTTTCTTATGTTATACTCTCTCCTGTAGTTTCTCACTTAGCGAAAAGAGTTTCTACGTTTTATTAAATAGTTTTTGCCCGATTTTTAAAAAACGGGAGAAGTAAAAGTATGGCTACAAAGCTATATGTAGGGGGACTCCCTTACAGCACCCAAGAAGATGCTCTCAAAGAGCTCTTCGCACAAGCTGGTTCAGTAGTATCAGCGGTGATTATCATGGACAAGATGTCTGGTCGTTCAAAAGGTTTTGGATTCGTAGAAATGTCAAACAACGATGAAGCTCAGAAAGCTATCTCAATGTTCAACGATCAAGAATTCGAAGGACGCAAACTTACTGTCAACGAAGCTCGTCCTATGGAAGCTCGCCCACCACGAACAGGTGGCAATGACCGAGGCGGATACGGCAACGGAGGTGGACGCCGAGAATACTAAATAACTTTAATATCTCAAAAACAAAAAACTACTCATAAGAGTGGTTTTTTGTTTATTTATCTGGTATATTCTCTCTATTGCGTCTGTAGTTCAGTGGTAGAACGCTGTCCTGATAAGACAGAGGTCGTAAGTTCGATTCTTACCAGACGCACTAAGTTGGCGAGTTAATTATTTGTTGATATAATATTTATATGAGTCCAGAAAAACCAGACTTAGAAAAATCAGAAAAAAGACCAGGGCAAATAGAAGGAATGAATCCAAGGGTTTTATATGCTGAAGATGACCCAGATATCAGAACAATGATGGAAGGATATTTAAGAAGTAAAGGCTTTAAAGTGGAAAGTGTGTCAAATGGTAAGGCTTTGCTTGAGAAAATGTCTGCAAATGGGGGAGGTTATGACATTATACTTACAGATTATAATATGCCACCAGAAATGCGAGGAACTGAAGCAGTGGAAAATATTCGTAATTCTAATGAAAGCTGGAGGAATATACCGGTAGTAATATTAACAGGTACTCCTGATGAAACCACAGAGAGGGCTGCGAAAGAGTTTGGTGTTGTTTGTATGACCAAGCCACCTAACTTTGCTACTTTGGCGGATAGACTTAAAGAAGTAGTTGAGTCTAAAAAAGTGTCGCAAGCTGTGCAGCCAGAACAGAAAAAAGAAATGCCACTTTCTTGGTTTATTGGTTTTGGAGTCGAAGCTAGAGGTATTACCTCCATATTATTTTCTAAAGAATTTAATGATTTAGGGGGACAAGAATTTCAAGATGCAATCGCTCAATATGGGCATCATATGGGCAACACCATGGTTGACAGCGCTTTTGTTACAGACTCGTCACAGATTCCGGATGCAGAGATTAGAAATCGTGTTCAGGAAGCTGAAAAAGTAATAGAAAAAGTCACAGGTTTTAGCGCTAAAAGTATTTGGGCTAAAAAAATTGAACTGTTAGAAAAATATAAAAATCAGAAAGAAGCTTCTATCGCAGTTCAACTGGAGTAATTTGTAACATGGCTGAAGAAACACCACAACTAGGTAAAATAGACGACTCTAAAAAATCTCCAGAAAATCAAGAAGGAAAAATCAAAAGAATTCTAATTGCTGAAGACAACAAGACCATGCGTAATCTCTTAGTAAATTCTTTTACAGCTTTTGGCTATACAGTGGAAGCTGTTGAAAGTGGGGAAGAGCTTCTTCAGAAACTTGTAGATATGGAATATGACCTCGTTATTACCGACAATAATATGAAAGGCGAAATGAAAGGTATTGAAGCCTTGAGGCAAATTCGTGCTATAGAAAAAACCAAAAATTTATCTGTTATTCTTATGACTACAAATTTTTATCCTGAATTGGTTGCAGAAATAATAAGATTTAATGGCAAGGGTTTTAAAAAAGACGGTTTACTGGTAGACAATATAAAATCTAGAATTAAAGAGCTAGAAGAAGGACAGAAAGCCTAATTCGCATACCTGATTTTTGCTATTTACTTTTTTATATAATATGCTATAATGTATACGATTAGTACAAAGGGAGATGTTTTTTGTTGTTCCTAATTTGAAAGGAGAAAACATATGGAGAAGAATATCAAACCCGGACAAAGTGCGATCATCGTTGGACTTGTCCAGATTGCGTTGAGGTCGGCTGGTTGGATGACGTCAAACAACGATCCCATCAGTTTCAAGTACGAAGGGTCTGTCGTTGATACGGTCGAAAATTTCCAGAAATGGGTGGACGCTCAGAAGACCGTCGAAGGCCTGATTCCCGACAAAGATCTCGGAGTCAAGACGATAACGGGACTCGAGCTACACATTGTCCATGCCGGACTCGAAAACCTGCCCGACAGCGTCTGGGAGATCATTCCAGAAACTTCTTCTGTGATTCTAGAAGGGAAGACCACCAAGATCCCTGTCGAGTAAATTTAATCCTCAAAAGCGGAAATGCCCCTCCGCTCACACAAAAGGGACAGTGCCACATGCTACAGTGGTGGGATTGGAAGCTTTCTATCTTGAGACGCCAGCGACAACTGCGTTGTTGCGGATGGCTCAAGATATCACGACGACCTGAAACGGCTATGCTGTTCAGGCCGTTTCTATTTTTTTCTGTACTATTTGCATCCCTAGTTTTTTTATCTTATACTATAGGAAAGTCGCGAGGCTTTTGTTTTTGTGAATGAAGAAAAAAACAAATTAAATAACAACTTGCCCGCCTCTCCTAGCGGTCCTTGGTGGAAGCAGGGGGTACAGGTTTTCAGCGAAGTTTCAACTTGGATTTTTGTGCCGATAATTTTGGCGCTTATTGCCGGCAAAGCCTTAGACAATCATTATGGCACCAAGCCTGTGATGCTTTTAACATTAGCCGGAGTAAGTTTTTTAATTTCAGCCTATGGTATTGTGAAAGCTGTTAAAAATTTTACGAGTAAACTCAAGAAATAATTATGGAAAAAATATCTCACGAAATTACATTATTTGCAGAACCTGTATTTCACTTCGGCAGTTTTACTGTTACCAATGCTCTGGTGACGTCTTGGTTTGCAGTCGCCATTATTGTCGTTCTAGCTTTGGCATTGCGCTCTAAGCTACGCGAGGTTCCCGGTAAGATTCAAAGTGTTTTTGAGGTTGCCATAGAGGGCGCCTTGTCTTTGTGCGACCAAGTGACGAACGACAGAAAGCTTTCGCTAAAAATCTTCCCTTTTGCCATTTCGGTTTTCTTTTTTATTCTGGTGAATAACTGGCTGGGCATTACTCCACTTGGGGGATTTGGAATTATAGAGAAAGGAGAGCATGGGCTAGCTTTTATTCCATATCTAAGGAGTGGCACGGCTGACATTAATGGCACCATAGCGCTGGCTATCATGGCAGTGTTGGGCGCAAATATCTTTGGTGTTTTCTCTGTTGGTCTATGGAAAACTTTTAATAAATATGTTAATCTAAAAGTGCTTGGTGAAATATTTACCAAGCTTCGCCGTGAGCCTACCATCATAATAGTGGCTCCGATTACGTTCTTTGTCGGTCTGATAGAAATTGTCGGTGAATTTGCCAAAATCGCGTCTCTTTCTTTTCGTCTTTTTGGCAATGTCTTTGCCGGAGAAGTGCTTCTTGTTTCTATGGCGGCTTTAGTCGCCTATGCTGTTCCTATCCCGTTTCTATTTCTGGAAATTCTGGTGGGGTTAATTCAAGCGCTCATATTCTCAATCCTTTTGGTTGTTTACTTTACCATCGGAGCGTCTGACCATGCAGAAGAACATGAAGGCCACGAAGAACCTGCAGAACATAAACTGGCATCAGTTTAAATTATTATGAAGTCGAAAAATTATTAATTAATAAAAAAAATATATGGAATTAACACCATTTGCAAAAGCAGTCGTTATGGCAGTCGGGGCTGTCGCTCCCGCTATAGCTATCGGCATGATCGGTTCAAAAGCTATGGAATCAATCGGACGCAACCCAGAAGCCGCAGGCAAGATCCTTGTGCCGATGCTTCTTTCTTGCGCTTTCGCTGAAGCTATCGCTATTTACGCGCTTGTTATCGCGTTTTCAATCTAGGCAAAACTTACATAACATAATTTTTAGGTACGGATTTTTCGAAGCTTGAAAAATCCTGAAGTTCTCGGCTCGACAGCCTCGAAACCCCCAAAAATCATCTTATGAAAGTTTTTCAAACATGGATTCAATTATTTCAACATTTCACATAGACTGGAAAATAATTATCGCGCAGGCGGTAAATTTCGGCGTGGTTTTTACTGTTTTGTACATTTTTGCGCTCAAGCCCCTTAATAAATTGATGCAAGAACGAAGCGAGAAGATAAGCAAGGGAGTAGAAGATGCAAAGCAAAATGAGGAATTATTGAAAGCTTGTCGTGCCGACTATGACGAGGTCATCAAGAAAGCCAAAAACGAAGCGTATGTATTCTCGGAAAAAGCTAAGAAAGAGAGAGAAATCGAAAAATCTGCCAGTATAGAAAATACAAAAAAAGAAGTCGAAGCCATAATTCAAAACGGCAAGAAAATGATGGAAGACGAAAAGGTAAAAATGGTGGAGGATGCAAAAAAAGAAATTGTAAGTCTCACCATGCTGGCTACAGAGAAATTGATTAGTAGTAAGAAAGATTTAAACGATCTACCATGAGCACTATATCAAATAATGACATAGCTAAAGCTATCTATCTAGCTTCTAAAGATAAAAGCTCTACTGAGATGCATCAAGTACACAAAAAAGTCGTAGAATTTTTAACTCGCAAGAAGTTTATGTCTCGGGTCGCTGTTATTTTGGAGCAGTTGAAAAAAGTAATTAATTTTGAAAATGGTATTGTGTCTGCCACTGTACTATCTGCTCATAGAGTTCACGAAAAAGAAGAAAAAGATCTTGTGCATTTTTTAAAAAAGCGTTATTCTGCCAAAGAAGTTGAGCTGACATACATTTTAGACCAAAGTTTAATAAGAGGCATCCGACTCGAAGTAAATGACGAAGTCATCGACCTGACAGTGCGAAATCAAATAAATCAATTAAAAGAATATTTAATCAGACCAGCATGAGTCCCGTTAGAAGCCGCGGTCGCAGTTTAATACATATTTAATTATGACAAAATATATTAAATTTAATAGCATAATCAGGCATAGTTACGGTTTACTGACCGCGACCTGCTTCTAACGGGATGAGTAACAGCAGTATAGTGGAAAATTTAAGAAAAGAAATAGAAAATTTCAAAGCTCAAATAAAAGTTGAAAAAGTGGGCAAGGTAATGGAAGTTTTCGACGGTATTGCCAAAGTTTCCGGTCTTTCTGACATTAAATCCTCCGAGATGGTAACTTTCCTAAATGGTGAGACAGGTGTGGCGCTCAACTTGGAAGAAGATGCAGTCGGGGTGATTATTCTTGGTGACTTTTCTAAAATCAAGGAAGGAGATGAGGTAAAGGCAACCGGCAGAATTCTTGAAATTTCAGTATCAAATAATATTTTGGGACGAGTTGTCAATGCCATAGGGGCTCCTGTTGACGGCAAGGGAGTGATTAAATCAGAAAAAACTTACCCCATAGAAAAAGTGGCTCCGGGTGTCATAACTCGCCTTTCTGTGGACCAGCCAGTAGCGACCGGAATAAAAGTTATCGATGCCATCATTCCTGTCGGTCGCGGTCAGCGCGAGCTCATCATTGGCGACAGGCAGACAGGCAAAACAGCACTTGCTATTGATGCTATTTTAAACCAAAAAGGTCAGAACATGATTTGTGTGTATGTATCTATTGGCCAGAAAGATTCCAAACTTCGCAAATTACAAGCGCGACTAGAAGCGGGTGGAGCCATGGCTTACACGGTTATTGTAAATGCTTCTGCCTCTGAAGCCGCCGCTCTTTCATATATTGCGCCTTACACTGGAGTATCTATTGCAGAATATTTCATGGACCAAGGTAAAGATGTCTTAATTATTTATGATGATCTTTCCAAGCATGCGGTCGCTTACCGTGAAATTTCTCTTTTGCTTCGTCGTCCTCCGGGCCGTGAAGCATATCCGGGGGATGTGTTTTATTTGCATTCTCGTCTGCTTGAACGTGCTTGCCGACGAAATGAAAAATACGGTGGCGGCTCTATCACCGCATTTCCGATTATTGAAACTCAAGCCGGAGATATTTCGGCTTATATTCCGACAAATGTTATTTCTATCACTGACGGGCAAATTTTCTTGGAGACTGATTTATTTTATAAAGGCATACGTCCGGCGGTAAACGTGGGTTCTTCTGTATCACGCGTGGGTTCTAGCGCGCAGATAAAAGCTATGAAAAAAGTAGCCGGTACACTCAAGCTCGACCTTGCGCAGTTTCGTGAACTTGAAGCCTTTTCTCAGTTCGGCTCAGACCTTGATGAATCTACAAAAAGGCAACTGGAACGCGGGAAAAGAGCGATAGAAGTTTTGAAACAGCTTCAGTACGCGCCGATTAAAACCGAGCACCAAGTGGCGGTACTATATGCCTTGACCCGTGGTTTTATGGATGATGTACCGGTGAATAAAATAAAAGAATTTGAAGCTGGACTCACTGAATACAGCGAACAGAATGCAAAAACTTTTTATAAAGAAGTAAAAGAGGCAAAAATGTGGACAGACAAAGGCGAGGTGGAATTAAAAAAAGTAATAGAAGATTTTAAAAATGGCTGGAACTAAAGAAATCAAAAGAAGAATAAAGAGTGTGAAGAACACCAAGAAAATCACCAAGGCGATGGAGCTGGTGGCGGCCAGCAAGATGAAGCGCGCGGTTTCCGCAACACTTGCCTCTAGGTTGTATGCCGAATATTCTTGGGAAATTTTGACTTCGATTGCCAAAAATGGAGACAGGATAATGCATCCTCTTTTTAGTGATAGAGAAAAAGAAAAAATGACAAACAAAACTTTGCTAATATTGATTACTTCAAATCGTGGTCTTTGTGGAGCATATAATGCGCAAGTCATTAAAAAGACACTTCAACTAATCAAACAAGAAAATAAAAATGCTAATGTTAGTATTATAACCGTAGGCAAAAAGGGAGATGTGGCCATGCGTCGTGTTGGCCAAAATGTCGTAGCCAGCTTTTTTGAACTTCCTAACAATCTTTCCATACGGGATGTGACTCAAATATCGAAGCTGGTCATCAATGAATATATTTTGGAAAATTACGACAAAGTTTTAATAGCTTATACGGACTTTATTTCCGCATTAACCCAGACACCGAATATAAAACAGGTTTTACCAATTTCTAAATCAGAGCTCAAAAATTTAGTTGAGAGTTTGGGAGAACAAAAAGACCAGATGGTGCTTCAAAAAGATCAAAAAATCGATTATTTATTTGAAGGAAATAAGAATGAGCTTATTGGATCGCTGGCAGAAAAGCTTACTAGAATGCAAATATACCAAATGCTTCTTGAATCCAATGCTTCTGAGCAATCTAGTCGCATGGTAGCCATGAAGAATGCGAGTGAAGCGAGTGGAGAGATGATAGATGACCTCACTTTAGTATTTAACAAAGCGAGACAGGCAAATATTACTAGAGAAATATCAGAAATTAGCGCCGGAATGGCGAGTGTGAGTTAAAAAATTTATGAAAACAACAGGTATAATTAAAAAAATCATCGGGCCAGTGGTAGATGTGGACTTTGGCGAAGTACTTCCAGATATTTATTCTGCATTAGAAGTTATAAACGGCTCAAAGAAAATTATTCTGGAAGTGGAACAGCATTTAGGTGGTGGAGTAGTTCGTGCTGTCGCCATGGATACTACTGACGGTCTTGCTCGCGGAGTTGAAGTTACCGATACTGGAGCCCCTATCTCTGTGCCTGTTGGTAGCGCCACTCTTGGGAGAATTTTTAATGTTTTGGGTGAAGCTATTGATGACGGTAAAGCTGTACCAACTGATAAAAAACTTCCTATACATCGCAAAGCCCCGGAATATGTAAAACAAGCAACCAAAGTTGAAATTTTGGAAACCGGCATTAAAGTCATAGACCTTATTTGTCCAGTGCTCAAAGGTGGTAAGGTCGGGCTTTTCGGAGGCGCAGGCGTGGGCAAAACTGTCGTGATTCAGGAGCTTATTCATAACATAGCATCAAATCACGGAGGCTATTCGGTCTTTGCAGGGGTTGGTGAACGTACTCGCGAGGGAAATGACCTTTATCACGAAATGAAGACTTCTGGCGTCATAGACAAGGTGGCCATGGTCTTCGGACAAATGAATGAACCACCGGGCGCTCGTCTGCGCGTGGCGCTCTCGGGGCTTACTATGGCAGAACATTTTCGCGATGCTGAAGGCAAAGATGTGCTTCTTTTTATCGACAATATTTTCCGCTTCACCCAAGCTGGCTCTGAAGTGTCTGCGCTTCTTGGTCGTATTCCTTCGGCTGTGGGTTACCAGCCAACCCTTGGAACAGAAATGGGAATTTTACAAGAACGAATTACTTCTACTGATAAAGGCTCGGTGACTTCGGTGCAGGCGGTGTACGTACCGGCAGACGACTTGACCGACCCTGCTCCGGCTACAACTTTTGCCCATCTGGACTCCACTGTGGTCTTAAACCGTTCACTTTCTGAAATTGGTATTTATCCTGCTGTCGACCCGCTTGATTCATCTTCTACGATTCTTGATCCTAATATAGTGGGAGAAGAGCACTACAATGTTTCTCGTGAAGTTCAACGTGTGCTTCAGCGATATAAAGATTTACAGGACATCATCGCTATTTTGGGCATGGAAGAATTATCAGAAGCGGACAAAGAACTTGTAACTCGCGCTCGCAAAATTCAGAAGTTCCTTTCGCAGCCGTTTTTCGTGGCAGAAGTGTTTACCGGCACCAAGGGGGTGTATGTGCCACTTGCCGAAACTATTCGTTCATTCAAAGAAATTCTGGATGGCAAACATGATAACAAACCGGAAAATGATTTTTACATGCGAGGCGCTATGTAATTTATGGCAAAACAGCTCAAACTTAAGATAGTTACCCCAGAACGTCTTGTTTTAGAAGAACTTGTAGACCAAGTCTCTTTGCCGACGACACTTGGGGAGATTACTGTTTTACCAGAGCATATTCCACTTATTACAGGGCTCTCTTCGGGTGACATTGTAGCATTAGTGCATGGTGACCATGTGCCGATGGCTGTCGTCGGAGGATTTATTGAGGTGAAGAATAATTTTGAGGGCATGACCGAAGTAGCAGTGATGGCTGATTTTGCCGAACATGTGGGAGAGCTAACAGAAGAAAAAATAGAAGAAGCAAAAACTCGTGCCGAAGAGATGAGAAAAAAATTAGAAAACAAAGAAATTGTGGACTTTGAACATTTTGAAGCCGAACTCGAACGCTCACTAACTCGGGTCAAAATTGCCGATAAGTGGCGGACTAAGAAATATAGGAAATAAAATAAATGTCTAAATTTTATGTTGTGGCGACGCCGATAGGCAATATGGGGGATATCACTCTCCGAGCTATTGAGACACTCAAAGCTGTGGATTTAATTTTATGTGAAGATACTCGACAAACTAAAAAACTTTTAGATAAATATAATATCAGCAAGCCAACGATGAGCTACCCATCCGACGATGTCGTCGGAAAAAACTCTAAACAGGGTAATAAATTAGAGAAAATTTTTGAATTATTAGAAGAAGGGAAAGATTTGGCGCTAGTTTCGGATGCGGGCACACCGGGAATTTCAGACCCAGGCGCGCTGCTAGTATCGCAAATTAAATTATCCCTGAGGCAATCCCTGAGGCAAGACCTCAGGGGTGGAGAAATACAAGTGATTCCAATTCCGGGAGCTTCGGCCGTTATTGCGGCGCTTTCGGCATCAGGCTTACCCACCCATGAGTTCACTTTTCTTGGATTTTTACCGCACAAAAAAGGCAGAGAAACTTTATTTAAAGAAATTGCTAGTGCCGAACGCACTATGGTGTTTTACGAATCCCCTCACAGAATTTTAAAAACCTTGGAATCTTTGCAAAAATTTTGTCCTCATAAAAAAGTCTGTCTTGCTCGCGAGCTCACAAAAATTTACGAAGAATTTAAAACTGGTTTACCAGCCGAGCTTTTAGAGTATTTAACTAAAAATCCGATAAAACAAAAAGGAGAATTTACAGTTATTGTTACGTAAAAAGAAAGACCCGCCTAGTGGAGAGACGAATCCGTCTTCCACCCATGCGGGTGTTATTTTTTTTCTTTGCGAGAAATTCTCTTAGTGTTTCTGCCAGCAGATCCTCTGGCAGATTTTACCTGTTTTAAGAGCTGGTAAGGTACATAAAGCAGCCAACCGGAGTAGTGTTTCTCCGATTCTTCCTTGGCCTCTCTTATCGAGGAGGCCGAAAGATGGCTGGTGTACCCCTCGGCTGGGTCTTCAATCAGGAATTTATACTTCATAAGGAACTCTCCTTTCTTTCCGATAGCAATATAATCTATTTCAACTTATGTTTCAAGCAGGTGATGATGGACCAGTCGAAGCCACCTTTCTTTGCCAAGTATTTCATTTTATCCAGTGCCCAAATGCAGTCATCTAGATTTTCATTGCAAGCTTGGTAAAGCATTTTTGCTTCTGATGCCAACTTTCTATAACTATATCTTTCGGTATAAAATTCTTTCGGCATTTTTTCGAAGCCTTCCATTTTGTAATAACAATTCACAATTTCATGCACAGGATTTACAGCCTGTTTGTGTTTCTTTAGATTCTCCAAGTATCCCTTGAATGGGTTTTGCAGACTGTCTTTCTTGTTATTTTCTGTATCATCTTTCATCCTTTGATTTTAACATAAATATGCTATTATCACCGAATGGGTATGTTTTCAAAAAAGTTAGGGATAGATTTAGGGACAGCCAATACTTTAGTATTTTTGCCGGGAAAAGGGGTGGTTTTGAACGAACCTTCAGTGGTGGCTGTTTCCGAGCAAGATAACAAAATTCTGGCTATCGGGGTTGAAGCTAAAAACATGATTGGTAAAACACCGGAGTCCATCATTACTTATCTTCCGATGAAAGACGGGGTGATCGCAGACTATAGGGTAACCGAGGCCATGCTCCGTTATTTTATAAGCAAAGCAATGGGACGATTTAACCTATTCAAGCCGGACGTGATGGTTTCTGTGCCTGCCGGTGTTACTAGTACAGAGCGCAGAGCTGTGATAGAGGCAGCCATTAAGGCAGGTGCCAAGAATGCCTATGTGGTCAAAGAGCCGATACTCGCCGCTATCGGCGCCGGCATTCCAATTTATGAATCCAAAGGGCATATGGTGGTAGACATTGGTGGAGGCACCACGGATGTAGCGGTAATATCTCTCGGAGGCATCGTATCTTCCACTTCAGTTAAATGCGCTGGGAATAAAATAGACCAAGCCATAGCCGACTACATTAAAAAAAGTTTTAACTTGGCCATAGGTGACAGAACAGCGGAGGAAGTAAAAATAAAAATTGGCGCGGCAGTACAATTGGATGAAGAGCTTCACGTGACTATAAAAGGCCGAGATTTCATCCAAGGCTTGCCCCGCTCTGCTCAAGTTTCCACCAACGAAATAGTAAAAGCTATAGACCCAGAGTTAAAGCAAATAATAAAAGCCATTAGGGATGTCTTACAGGAGACTCCTCCCGAGCTTGCTTCGGATATCATCGACCAAGGTATTATTATGACCGGGGGTTCTTCACTACTGCGGAATTTTCCCGATTTAGTTTATCGCAAGACTGGAGTAAAGGCGACTTTGGCCGAAGACGCTCTTTTTTGCGTGGTTAAAGGTACTGGCATAGCTCTCGAGCATTTGGATGTTTATAAAAAGACAGTTCTCAGCAAGAAATAATCATGTTTTTAAAACATTTAGATAAAAATAATTTACACCACGCTTATTTAATCGAAGGCAACAAAGATGGTATTTTGCCAGAAATTTTGAAATTTATGCAAGGTGAAGAGTTGATACAAATAAATTTAGACTCATTTAAACTGGATGACGCCAGAGAACTCAAGTCCCTAGGCGTGGAGAAAGCAAATACGGAAGGAAAGAAAATATTCATAATTTCCACAAATAGTTTTTTACTTGAAGCACAGCAGGCGCTTTTAAAACTATTAGAAGAACCTATACTCAACACTCACTTTTTCCTCATTATCCCCGACATTAATTCTTTACTAACTACTTTTCGATCACGATTTTATTTGATTAAAAATAGTAAAGAAGAAAATAAATCAGAGAATGCTGTAAAATTTATAAAAATGTCATTACAGCAAAGAATTGATTTTCTAAAAGAACTTTTAGCTGAAAATGATGGGGAGCAAGAAGACAGGTCAGTAGACTCTGCTCGATTCAAGGCACTGAATTTTCTAAATGAACTTGAGACATCGTTAGTGTCAAGGACGGTCCTTGACACTACTTGTTTTGAACATTTTTTCAAAGTACGGGAGTTTCTCCGTATGCCCGGAAGTTCTCCTAAAACTTTAATGGAATCAGTGGCAATTATGATTCCAAATTTATAAGTATATGCAATCCCGTTAGAGGTCATATAGTTTATTGTGTAAAAGAATGTTACAATAGAACGATGTTCAAGTTTTTTATTAAAAATAATTTAACTACGGAAATTTAAAGATTTCCTACCTCTAACGGGATGCAATACAACTTTTCAAACTTTAAAATAGAAATTAAAAAGGTGCAGGAATTTTTGAGCAAAGAATATAGCCAGCTTAATATTGGACGAGCGTCGCCAATGGTGCTCGATGGTGTTTCTGTGGAGTCATACGGCTCGCGGGTTCCGCTTAAGAACGTAGCCAACATTTCAATCGAAGACCCGAAAACCCTGCGTGTTGCTCCTTGGGACAAGAGTCAGATTAAAGACGTGGAAAAAGGTATCGTCGGCTCAAATTTAGGGCTTTCAGTGGCTACAGACGACCTCGGCATAAGAGTTATTTTTCCGCAGTTAACCACCGAGTCTCGACAGACACTTGTGAAAGTATTGAAAGAAAAGTTAGAAGAAGCGCGAATCACTGTTCGCCGTGAACGGGAAGTTGTCTTGAATGACATAGAGTCACAGGAAAAAAGTGGTAAAATGACGGAAGATGAAAAGTTCAGAGGTAAAGACGAATTACAAAAGATTATTAACGAAATAAATGGAAGTCTAGAAGCTAGTTTTGAAAAAAAAGAAAAGGAAGTAATGGGGTAGCGATAATTTTTAATTCTCAATTTATAATTTTCAATGAGCATTTTAATTTTTGTAGTAATTCTGCTGGTATTGGTCCTAGTCCACGAGTTTGGACATTTTTTTACTGCCAAAAAGTTCGGAATAAGGGTAGATGAATTTGGCTTTGGTTTTCCGCCCAAATTATTTGGTATTAAAAAAGGGGAGACAGAGTACACTTTTAACTTGTTGCCTATCGGCGGTTTTGTGAAAATCTTCGGAGAGGACCCGAACAACGAAAATAGTTTTGGTCCAGACAGAGAAAGAAGTTTTGTTCATAAAGCAAAATGGAAACAAGCTACAGTTCTTTTTGCCGGAGTATTTGCCAATTTTTTGTTGGCATGGTTTTTGTTTTCTGTAGGTTTTATGTCAGGAATGCCTGCTTCAGTCGGCAGTGTTCCTGATGCCAACCTTACTGATGTGAGTTTAGTAGTTCTTTCTGTCGCACCAAATTCTCCCGCTTCTAAATCAGGACTAAAGTCTGGCGACAAAATAGTTTCCATACAAAACGACAAGAATTATACACCTTATATTAACCCAGAAGTTGTAAAATCTTTCATAGCTTCAAGTAAAGGGAAAGAAATAAGTGTCGGATATGTACGAGAGAATGAGAATAAAAAAATTGTAAAATTAATTCCAGAAATTTCCGGAGGAGAACCTAAAATAGGCGTCTCTATGGATGAGGTGGGCGTAGCTAAACTACCGTTTTTCAGAGCTTTTTTAGAGGGCATGAGTCTAACTATCTACATTGTTAAAGGTACTGTTCTTGGGCTCTATACGCTTATTTTAGAGGGGATAAAAGGCCAAGGTAGCTTTACCTCAATTACTGGACCTGTGGGCATGGTAGGTATTGTGGGCGATGCCTATAAATTTGGTTTTGTATACTTAATGTCTTTTGCGGCACTAATCTCTATAAATTTAGGTGTTATAAATTTACTACCATTCCCAGCGCTTGACGGTGGCAGACTTTTCTTTTTGTTGATTGAGAAAATCAAAGGCTCAAGTATCAATCCAAAAGTTGCCAATACTGCCAATGCTGTTGGTTTCGGTATTTTAATACTGCTAATGCTTGTCGTAACTTATCATGACGTAGTTAAATTATTTTAGATGAAAACAAAATTAATTCACGAAGTCAGGGCTGTAAAAAATAAAAAGGAACTTGTCTCTATAATAAAAGCGCAAAGAATCAGTGAGAAAGTTTTACTCGGTACTCTAAAATATTTACGAACAGGTGTAAGCGAGCTTCAAATCGAATTTTTGATCAAAAAATCTTTTATCAAACACGGCGCGCCAGTTCTTTCTTTCCCGCCCATTGTGGCTTTTGGCAAAAACACAGCCAATATTCACCATCAACCCGGGAACTACAGACTTAAAGTCGGTGATACAGTCATGTTTGATATAGGCACTACCATAAACCACTATTGTTCAGATATGACTCGAACATACTTCTGGGGTAAGCCTAATGCGAAACAAAGGAAAGTTTATTTGGACGTACTTAAAGCCCAACAGCTTGCCATGGCGAAGATTAGAAAAGGTGAAAGAGGGGGAGCGATGATAGATAAAGCGGCCAGAGCTTTCTTAGGCAAAAAGTATAAAAATAATTTCCAACATGGATTGGGGCATGGGGTGGGCACAGTTATACATGAATGGCCGAACTTCAAGCCCAAAAGCGAGGACACTATTCCCACGGGATGCGTTATGACGGTGGAACCGGGAATATATCTAAAAGGCTTTGGAGGTGTACGCATAGAAGACATGATACTCATCACTAAAAATGGATACAAGTTACTAACCAAACTTTCTAGCGACCTCAAAAGTTCGGTATTAAATCCTAGATAGCGCCTAAAATGCTATCTACATAATTTTTGCAAAAAATAAGCTGTTTATCCACAGTTTTTTTGACTTTGTTATTTTATTACTATAATATAAGGTTATGATAAAAATAATTTTCTGCAAAAACCAATGAAAATAGCACTTCTAACAGGAGGTCCATCTCTTGAACGTGGTATATCACTGAACTCCGCGAGAAGTGTATTGGACCATTTATCTGATGATAATATTGAAATTATTCCCATTTATTTTAACCAGCAAAAAAAAGCTTATAAGATTTCTCCAGACCAGCTATACTCAAACACTCCTTCAGACTTTGATTTTAAACTCTCACAAAACTCTTCTCTTTCTCAAAAGTCATTAATTAAACTTTTAAAATCTACAGATATTATTTTCCCAGCTATGCACGGGCCTTTTGGCGAAGATGGACAAATTCAGGCATTTTTAGAAAAAAATAAAATTCCTTTTATTGGATCTGGCAGTAAAGCTTGTAAAATAGCATCTGATAAATACGAGTCTAATAAAATAACCAAGCAAAATGGATTTTTTACTCTACCATCCGCACTGCTCAAGATTTATTCTAAAGATAATGCAAAAATAATAAAAGAATTTTTCAAAAAAAACAACATTAAAAAAGCGATTGTAAAACCAGCCAATGGAGGCTCCAGCATCGGAGTCTTTCCAGCCTATACTCCCAAAGAAGCATTAGAAAAAACAAATCTTATTTTTTCTAAACGCATAGATACAAAGGTGGTTCTTGAGCCATTTGCGGAAGGACGAGAGTTCACCGTGATAATCCTCGAGAACAAATTTCAAATGCCAGTGTCCTTAATGGTTACAGAGATAGAACCTTTTAAAGAGGGCCAAATATTTGATTTTCGTAAAAAATATTTGCCTACAAACCAAGTGAAATACCACTATCCAGCTCGCTTTGATGCGATTACGACAGAACGTATTCAAATAAAAGCCGAACAGATTTTTAAACTTTTTGGGATGAAAGACTTTGCGCGTTTTGACGGTTGGGTTTTGCAGAATGGAGAGATATGGTTTTCTGATTTTAATCCAATAAGCGGAATGGAACAAAATAGTTTTCTTTTTCAACAGGCTTCCAAAATAGGCATGAGTCATGCTGATTTCCTGCGTTTTGTTTTGAAAAATTCATGCAAAAAACAAGGCATACCAGTTCCAATAAAAAAGGTCAGCAAAAATGAAAATAGGAAGCCTTTGGCTGTTATTTTTGGGGGAGGTAATTCCGAAAGACAGGTTTCTTTGATGACCGGCACGAATGTTTTTTTGAAGCTTTATAAATCAAAAATATATAATCCTACCGCGCACCTTCTTGATTTTGAAGACAACGTTTGGTCGTTGCCTTATTCTTTCTTCCTCAATCATACGGTTGAAGAAATTATTTCCAACTTAAATAAGGCTGAGGATGACCGGAAAAAAATTGAAATCATCAGGAAAAAAATAAAGCTAAATCTAGCATTGGATGATGAAGATGCTAGTCAAGGATTCTTTACGCCTACAAAAATAGGTTTTCCAGAATTTGCAAAGAAACATCAATCTATATTCATAGGACTTCATGGAGGAAACGGGGAAAATGGCAATATGCAAAAAATGTTTTCGAAACTAAAAATAAAATACAATGGTTCCGGAGAAGAAACATCACGTCTTTGCATGGACAAATTTGTTACAGGAGATTTTATAAGAAATGCAAATATAAAAGGTGTCTCTATTGCTCCTCAAAAGATAGTTTCAAACGAAACAATAATCAAAGTAAATGATTGGGAAGATTTTTGGCAGCAGTTAAAAAAAGAACTCGACGCAAAGACGCTCATAGTGAAACCTAGGAGCGACGGATGCTCAACAGGAGTGGTTCGTCTTTATGGAGTTGAAGATCTTAAAAAATATTTCATTTTCGTAGAGACAGGAGCTAAATTCATTCCGGCCGGGACTTTGCACAACCAAGACAGAATCGTGGAAATGCCATCTATTAAAATAGAAGAAATTCTTTTTGAAAAATTTGTTGAGACTGACATCATCTCTATTACCGGAAATAAACTAAAATATATAAGAAAAAGCGGCTTCGTGGAGGTTACTATCGGACTCCTTGAAGACAAAGGAAAAATGCGCGCTTTTAATCCGAGCATTACCGTCTCCGAAGGACAAGTGCTTTCTCTTGAAGAAAAATTCCAGGGTGGAACAGGTGTAAATTTAACTCCGCCCCCTCCAGAGATAGTCAAACAGAGAACTGTGGCTAGAGCTAAAGAACTTGTAGAAAAATTAGCTCTAAAAATGGGTCTGAAGGGATATGCCAGAATAGACTCTTTTATGAATGTAACGACAGGGGAGCTTTTAATTATTGAAGTCAATACTGTACCGGCGCTTACTCCTTCGACAGTCTTATATCATCAAGCATTGGCCGAAGAGCCTAAAATATATCCCTTGCAATTATTAGAAAAAATTATCAAAAATGGCAACTACTAAAAAAAACAAAAACTATAGACCAATTGGTGTGTTTGACTCCGGTGTGGGTGGGTTGTCTGTCCTATTAGAGTTGAAACGGGTTTTGCCTCATGAAAATTTCGTATTTCTTGCTGACCAAATGTATGTGCCATACGGAGAGAAAAGCAAGTCGGTGCTTGTGAAGCGGGTATATAAAATTGCCGATTACTTTCAAAAATATCATAATATAAAAATGATGGTGGTGGCTTGCAATACTGCTACTGTGTACACCATAGGTGAACTACGGGCTAAATGCTCTTTTCCTATTGTGGCTACTGTTCCTGCAATTAAGCCTGCAGCCCAAAAAACAAAAAGTGGTACAATCGCTGTGATTTCTACTCCAGTAACTGCCAAAAGCCAAGCCCTAAAAGACTTGATTAAGAATAACTGCAAAAATATAAATGTCTTGAATGTCGGATGTTCACATCTCGAAAATCTTGTAGAACAAGGCATATTGAATGGCGATTATGTAAACAATCTTCTTTTGAAATATTTGGAGGGAATTAAAGATTCTGATGCTGATTGTCTAGTTTTAGGTTGTACGCATTATCCTTTTCTTAAAAAATCTATTGGAAAAATTCTCGGCTCACGGATTCAAATTGTAGATAGCGGGGAAGCTGTTGCCAAGCAAACACGATCCTTGCTTCTTACTAATAAGATGAAAAAAAATCCCAGAAGTAGGGGAGCAAATCTTTATTTTACTACCGGCGATTCAGCCCAATTTTCAAAAGTTGCCTCCAAGTTGTTAAAAAAGAAAGTGAAAGCTAAAAAAGTAAAGATTTAACTCCAGTTGCTTTTTTGGACTTTTTCATATAACATACACTCATGTCACAAGATAGACTTATAAAGCTAGCCTGCGGGACTTGCAAGCGCATTAATTACTGGTCCAGCAAGAATAAGAAACTGGTAACCGAAAAAATCGAGCTCAAAAAATACTGCAAATGGTGTCGCAAGCAGACCAAGCATAAGGAGGCTAAGAAATAGATTTTCTCTCTATTTCTGTTATACTAAAGGCGACCTTAAATAGGTCGTTTTTTGTTCAATTAGTATTTGGGCGATTAGTTAAGTGGCATAACTTCGGTCTCCAAAACCGATGTCGGGAGTTCGATTCTCTCATCGCCCGCCTTATATTTATGAACACTTTTAAAAATTATACATATAATGCATTTGGACAGCGATAAAAGTTATGAAATATATTTTTGCCATTATTGGTAGTGTGGTTGTAGCTGTGAGCTTAGTCGCCCTTGGATTTAATATCAGACAAGTGGATCAAGAAAGAGCTACTTTAACGACCAACTTAGAACAACGAGCTTCTTTGCTTGCCGACAGTTTAAAAGAATCTGTTGAGCCTTATTATGCTAATTCTATCCAATCCTCTTTCCAAGCTTCCCTTCAAAAGGTGGTCAATAAATTTGCAAATCGTGAACGCTTAGCTGGCATAGCTCTTTATGATAATAAAGGAATACTATTAGCTACTTCTTCAGGACTACCAAAAGCCATAATTGAAAATACAAAAATTGTAGCCGAGGCCATGGACAGCAACACATCAAATAATGATTTTTTTGATACTGAAGGAGAGGACCGTTACGTGCATGTTGACCCTCTGCACAATGATGAAAGTATAGTTGGGGCACTCATGGTGGTTCAAAACGCCGGATATATAAATGCAAGAATTGGAGAAATATGGAGAGGAAATTTATTGAGATTACTGATCCAAGTAATAATATTTTCAATAACCATTTTCATAATTTTGAGATTTTTTGTTTTTCGTCAAGTTATTCGCTTTGTAGAATCCGTGAAAAAAATTAGAATGGGCGAAGGTAAGGAAAGTTTCAAAGATGAAGGTAAATATTCCTTTTTTACCCCGCTTGCAAAAGAAATTACTCATATTACAAAAAGTTTATCACAGGCGCGTTTGTCGGCTCAAGAGGAAGCCCGAATGCGTCTGGAAAAACTTGATAGCCCATGGACATCTGAACGTCTTTCGGAATTCATAAAAGCCACTTTAAAAGAGAGACCTATTTTTGTGGTATCTAATCGTGAACCCTATGAACATTATACTAACTCAAAAGGTGAAGTAAGTTATCGAGTTCCTGCTGGCGGAATTGTCACCGCTATTGAACCAGTGATGGTGGCTTGCAAAGGTACTTGGATTGCTTGGGGCAGTGGAAATGCAGACAAGACAGTTGTTGATAAAGATAATAAAATTAAAGTTCCTCCCCATGAACCAAAATACACTCTAAAAAGGGTTTGGCTTTCAGACGAAGAAGTGACTGGTTACTATAATGGATTTTCCAATGAAGCAATGTATCCTCTTTGTCTGATGGCACATACTCGTCCACTCTTTAGAAAAGAGAACTGGCAAGAGTACAAAAAAGTAAATGGCATATTTGCAAAAAATGTACTCGCAGAGATAAGAGATGTTCAAAATCCTCTTGTATTAATTCAAGACTATCATTTAGCGCTTCTACCACAAATAATAAAGAAAAGTAGACCAGATGCTCAAATTGGAATATTCTGGCATGTGCCTTGGCCAAGTCCTGAAGCTTTTAGTGTTTGTCCGTGGCGTAAAGAAATATTACAAGGAATGCTGGGTGCTGATATTGTAGGTTTTCATATTCAACAGTTTTGTAATAATTTTATAAATACTGTCGGCAAGGAAATGGAATCTAGATGTGACCTTGAGCAATTTTCAGTAACATATCAAAATCATACCAGTCATATAAAATCATTTCCGATTGGTATTGCCTTTACTGGTGGAAATGATGATGTAACATTTGATCCGAATGTCAGTAAAAATCTTTTAGAAAAATTAGGAATACATACTAAACATATTGGCTTGGGAGTTGATCGTCTAGACTATACAAAAGGGCTTTTAGAAAGGTTTAAAGCCTTGGAATTTTTCTTTGACACCTATCCAACTTACAAAAATAATTTTACTTTTTTACAAATAGCATCTCCGAGTAGGGAAAGTGTTCCTAAGTATAAGCAATTTAATGCAGATGTGACAAAAGAAGTTGAACGTATAAATACTAAGTTCAAAACAAAAAATTGGCAACCCATCGTTCTACTTAAAGAATATCATTCACACGAAGAACTGGATCCATTATTTAAGATTGCCAATGTATGTATGGTAACTTCACTACATGATGGCATGAACTTGGTAGCTAAGGAATATATCGCCGCCCGAGATAAAGAAGATGGCGTTTTGATTCTAAGTCAATTTGCTGGTGCTGTGCGAGATCTTAAGGGTGCTTTAATAATAAACCCATACAGCGCAGAAGAAACATCAGAAGCAATAAATACAGCTCTCAATATGGCATTACTAGAACAACAAAGACGAATGAAGAAAATGCGTGAATCTATTAAAAATTATAATATTTATCGTTGGTCTGCAGAATTTATCAAAGCAGTTACGAGTCTAAGTTAAAATATGAAATATGTTTTTAAAGATCTTGCAAATATCAAAAAGAAACTACAGGAATCAAATTTTGTCTTGTTGCTTGATTTTGATTTGACACTTTCTCCACTTGCCAAGAATCCCGCCAAGGCAATTCTTCCTAACGATACAAGAATTTTATTAAAAAAACTTTCAAAATATATTCATATCGCAGTTATTACTGGCAGGACCATAAAAGATATAAAAAAAAGAATTAAGCTCAACAGCTTAACATACGTAGGTAATCACGGATTGGAATATGAAGTCGGGGGTGTTGCTAGAAGCAGTCAATTATTAGTTGAATCTAAAAAAGGATTAAAAGATATAAAAAAGAAATTTTTAAATATAAAAAGAAAATATTCTGGTGTACTTATCGAAGACAAGAAACTT
The DNA here is from genome assembly GCA_001785445.1 of Candidatus Nomurabacteria bacterium RIFCSPHIGHO2_02_40_30. Lineage (GTDB taxonomy): Bacteria > Patescibacteriota > Minisyncoccia > Phycocordibacterales > UBA9973 > UBA9973. Next base: position 105,055 of record MFTV01000010.1, read on the forward strand.
GGCCTCGCTTTACATTATCGACTACTTTTGTCCCAAGATAAGTTTGCGTTTATGGCGGATATTAAAAAAATCCAAACAGAAATAAAAAATTATGGTCTTCGTGGAATCCTTTATAAAAGAACCCTAGAGGTAAGACCGGAGACAAAAGAAGACAAAGGCACAGCTTCGCTGCTCATACTTAAAAAATTTGGCAATCCTAAACAAGTAATTTATATAGGAGACGGCAAAACAGACGAAGATGCGTTTCGCGCGTTACCTAAAGGTATAACTATCAGGGTAGGAAAATCCAAACATAGTGTTGCTGAATATTATGTAAATAGTACGAAAGAAGTAAAAAAATTTCTCGTTTGGCTATTATATATAGTATAAAATGTTATAATTCCTATAAATGGAAGAAAGAATTCAAAATTTAGAAAAAGAAGTTGAATTACTCAAAGAGAGAAATTTAAGAGTGGAGAGTGAAAAGGCTTGGGAAGTAAGCTTAACCAGACGATTATTTATTGCAATTAGCACATATATCATTGCTGGTGTTTGGCTTATCGTAATTAATGACAGCTTTCCTTGGCTCAAAGCATTTGTGCCGGCAGTAGGCTATTTGTTTTCTACTCTTTCTTTGCCCTTTATCAAAAAATGGTGGATTAAAAATCAAAGTAAAAGATAGTTTCCTACTCTCCTTTAAAAGACTGCAGGACAGCGCTTACGACGGCAAGCACAATGCCGAAGAGGAATGCTGACAAAAAGCCATCTACTGCAAATCCTGGCACTACGTAGGCTGCAAGCATTATCAAGATGCCATTTATGACTAAGACAAAAAGTCCAAGCGTCAGAACAGTAAGAGGTAAAGTGAACATTATCAGTATTGGACGCAAGAAAACATTAATAACTCCTAGCACCACAGCTACGATCAATGCTGACAAAAAGCCATCGACATGCACTCCGGGCAAAACATATGCACTTATTAATATTGCGAGAGCCGACACAACCCAATGTATAATTGTTTTCATAATACGTTTATTATAACATATGTTTTTAATTTGGAAGCATCAAACCATGTAATTTCTTTATCTCTTTTAAACCATGTCTTCTGGCGTTTGGCGTATTTGTGAATTTCTGAATTTAATTTTTCTAGCATCTCCTTTTTATTAATTTTATTTTGTAAATACAAAGCCATGAATCTGTACTCCAATCCCAATTCCTCCATTCTTTTCCAAGACAGCCCTTGCTTATGAAGTTTTTTTGCTTCATTTAACATACCCATTTTGATTCTTGTCAGCAGTCTTTTTTCTATTTTATTCTTTAACTTAGCTGTGGGCAAATATAAGCCAATCTTTATAAAGTTAAACGGAAGCCTTGCTTCCGTTTCTTTTGGTACTTTGCCTAGAGCCTTGGCTATCTCTACGGCTCTAATTAGCCTGACTTTGTTTTTGGCATCTATAGTTTTCGCTCTTTGCGGATCTAATTTCTTCAATGTTAGAAACAATGTTATCGCAGATTTTGTAACAAGTTGCTTTCGTAGTTTAATATTTGGCGGAACTTCTGGGAAAATAATGCCCTTGGTAACAGCATCTATATAAAACCCTGTACCACCGCAAATTATCGGAGTCTTGCCTCTTTTTACAATATCAGCCATGGCTGATATTGCCAGTTTTTGATACTTCACAACAGTGAATTTTATTTTTGGATTTGCTACATCAAGTAGGTGATGTGGGACCCCCTCCATTTCTTTTTTGGTGATTTTACCGCTACCTATATTAAGATTTTTATAAACCTGCCTAGAATCAGCAGAAATTATTTCACCGTTTATTTTTTTAGCAATTTTTACTGCTAGATCGCTTTTGCCTGCAGCAGTTTGCCCTAGAATTACAATAACTTTTTGCATCTAAATTCTTTTGATGTCGGCGCCTAGAGCATTTAGTTTTTCGACTATGTTTTCATATCCTCGGTCAATGTGATTTGCAGGATCGTTTATAATACTTTTCCCCGGAGCCACCAAACTAGCAAGCAACATATCTATGCCCGCACGAACATCGTGAGAATTCAATTGACTTGCTTTAAACTTCGTAGGCCCATGTACTTTGGCGCCATAAGTTTCTTTCTTACTGTATTCAGAATTATTGAAATTATAATATTTCGCCCCATATCCTTTTGGATGAAAAAGTTCATATCTTAACCCCATTTTTTTTAATTCTCCCAAATATCTCCACCTAGTTTCAAAAATTCTTTCATGGATAGTTGATTTACCTTTGGCCATATGAGCAAGTAGCAATGTCATGATTGGTTGCCAATCTGTCATGAAGCCTGGATACCAGTCAGTCACGATTTCTAAGGTTTTTAGTGGTTTGTGGATTTTTTTTATTTTCGCAACATTATTTTTAAAATCAATATCTACGCCTATTTTCTTTAAATCCCCAATTAACGGCTCCAACAATTTTTTGTTTGCGTTTTTAACTGCAACTTTTCCACCAGTCATAATAGAAAGAATAATAGCGGTAGCCGCTTCCAAGCGATCATAAATTGAAAAAGTTTTAGTTCCACGAAGAAAAGGTTTTACTCCAGTTATTTCTATTACTCTGGGCTCAATTCTTTTTATTTTAGCCCCCATGTCATTCAAACATTTTATTAAATTATCAACTTCTGGTTCTGCCGCTGCGTTTTTAAGGACAACTTTTCCTCTGTTGAAAACTGAAGCCAAAATTAAATTTTCTGTTCCGCAATGAGTATTTTTTTCAAAAGTATAAGTGACGGATTTAGGTCTAGTTGGCATTGAAATTTCCATCACATTATTTTTTTCTTTTTTTATCACCCCCCCAAGAGCTTTAATACCTTGCAAATGTCTATTGATTGGTCTTTTGCCGATAGCGTCCCCTCTGATTGGATGAAAAGTTACTTTGCCTGTTCTAGCAAGTGTGGCGCCGATAAAAAGTACAGATTGTCGAGCGGACATTGATTCAAGGGGTATTTCAGAAGAATTGATATATTTGCTTTCAACTTCGATTGAATTTTTACCCGTAAATCTTACTTTGCATCCAAGTGAAGTGAGTGTATCGATAGTTCTGTAAGTGTCAGAAATTCTTGGAATATTATAAAAAAAACACTTTTCTTTACTAAGAAGAGCGGCAATTGGAAGTTTCGGACCCGCATTTTTTGCCCCAGAAACAACATAAGTTCCTTTTAATTTTTTTCCACCCCATACAATAAATTGACTCATAGTGCCGGAGGGGAGAGTCGAACTCCCACGTCTTGCGACACGCGATTTTGAGTCGCGCATGACTACCAATTCCATCACTCCGGCGAATCCACACATTCTACACAAACTTATACCTAAAATCAATTTCTAAAATAATTTTTATTATGCTAAAATTACCTCATGTCCAATTTGCATTCAAATTCAATTTTCTGGATTGATACCGATAAAATAAAACCAAACCCTTACCAGCCAAGGCGGGACTTTGATGAAGCAACCTTGCGAGACTTGGCTGACTCTATAAAACAATACGGAGTTCTTCAACCACTCATAGTTTCTCGCAGCGAAGTCGAAAAAGATGGCGGAGGACTGCAGACCCTGTATGAACTTATTGCGGGAGAAAGAAGACTGCGAGCCGCGAAACTTGCCGGTGTTTCGCAAATACCGGTTATCATCCGAGAAGGCGATACTGCTTTAATGAAGCTGGAATTGGCAATTATTGAAAACTTACAAAGAGAAGATCTCAATGTAGTCGACCGCGCCCGCGCCTTTTTTCGCTTGGTTAGTGAATTTAAGTTTACCCACAACGAAGTTGCCAAGAAAATGGGCCGAAGCAGGGAATATGTTTCTAACACCCTTAGAATTTTAACCTTACCAGAAGAAATTATAAATGGTCTTTCTGAAGGAAAAATTACTGAAGGACATACAAGGCCAATACTGATGCTCGCAGACCATCCGCAGGAGCAATTGGTGCTTTTCAAAGAAATTGTCTACAAGAAAATCACGGTGCGCGAAGCAGAGAGACTTGCCAGGAAAATAGCTTTTGACCGTGTGCGCAAGAAAGAATTTATGCCTGACCCTGAAATAACCGAACTTGAAGAAGAATTTCAAGAAAAGCTGGGAACTCGAGTGCATATAGACAGGAAAGAACTAGGCGGTCAGATTAAAATAGATTTTTTCTCTACCAACGACTTGCGAGAAATTTTAGATTTGATACAAAAATCAAATACAGAGAAGAGACCTGAAGCAATGATGGAAAACCATATTGCCAAAAGTGAAGTAAAAATAGAAAACCAAGAAAAAGCACCTATTGACGACAGAAGTAAAGAAGAGAAAACACAAGATGAGGCTGACCTTTATAATATTTCTAACTTTAGTGTTTAAATATTTTTAGGATGTGTTACGGCCAAGGGATTTTAGTCTAGTCAGCAAACTGTTTTTCTCCAAATAAGACCTTATATGCTTTTTGGCAATTGTTGTTTTGGCGTATTCCAGCCATTTACTGGAAGGGTGCGCATCTTTTTTCGTAACTATCTCTACAATATCTCTATTTTTTAGTTTTGAAGAAATAAGGGACATTTTGCCATTTATCTTAACTCCGGAAATATGATTGCCGATATCAGAATGGACAGAGTAAGCGAAATCAACCGGACTTGAATCTTCCGGCAAATCTATGACATCTCCTCTCGGCGTAAAAATAAAGATACGATCGTTGAAAAAATCCATCTTTAGATGTTCTAGAAATTTTTTCGGTTCATCCAAAGTAGAGTTGAAATTTTTTAATTCCTCGATCCATTTAAATTGAGATTTGTCATTCACAGCTTTCTTATAGAGACTTTCTTTGTAGGCAAAGTGCGCCGCGATACCATAAGCCGCCTCGGCATGCATTTCTTTCGTCCTTATTTGGATTTCTACGATTCCGCCTGAACCAGTGAAAATGGTGGTGTGAATGGAACGATAGCCGTTTGGCTTTGGTAAGGCTATGTAGTCTTTGATTCTGCTTGGGAGCGGAGTCCAGAGAGCATGGATTATACCCAGCACCCTATAACATTCCTCAATATTTTCTACCACAACACGCAATGCCACAATGTCGTAGATCTTTTCTATGTCCATATTATATTTTAGGAGTTTTTTATATAAACTATATTTGTGTTTTATGCGGTAACTGATTTCATCAACTTTAATTTTGTTTTTCTTGAGCTCTTTCTCAAGCTGTTCTTTTACTTCTTCCAGATATTTATGGTACTTTTCTTTTTTTTCTTTTATAATTTCTTCCACTTGAGCATATTCTTTTGGATAAGCATAAGGGAAAGCTTCATCTTCGAGTTCACCTTTTAATTTACCCATTCCCAAGCGGTTGGCTAGTGGTGCGTATACTTCTATGCTCTCAACAGCAATTCTCTTCCTTTTGTCTTCACGTAAAAATGATAGCGTTCTTAAGTTGTGGAGCCTGTCGGCAAACTTTATTATAACCACGCGTAAATCGCTTGCCATAGCAACAAAGAACTTTCTCAAACTTTCTACATGCCTTTCGTGCCCGCGATATTTTAAAGTGCCCAATTTGGTAACGCCATTTATCAAAAAGACAATATCTTTACCAAATTCTTTTTCCAATTCCTCTTCTTTGGTTTTTGTGTCTTCTAGCACATCATGCAAGAGTCCAGCTACTATAGTAATAGTATCCATGCCTAATTTAGCCAAGATTTTTGTAGTTTCAAAAACATGAGTAAAGTATGGGTCTCCAGAGAGTCTTTTTTGCCCAGAATGGGCATTTAAAGCTATATCATAGGCTTTATTTATGAGTTCTTCCTCTTTTTTGCTCAACCCACCCAACATAAGATCTTTTATTTCTTTGACGCTTGCCATAGAACAATTGTAGCATTTTATTTCATTTTGTTTAGTCTGTCTGGGCGATAGTTAGAACACTTATTACTACTACACCTTTCAGGTATAGTTTTTGTGCCTTCCATCATCAAAGACCCGCATTCTTTACAGACGTTGCCTGTAGGTTTGGCTTTGATGGCAAATTTACAGTCAGGGTAATTTGAACAAGAATAGAAAATTCCAAATCTTCCACGGCGCTCCGAAATGTCTCCCTTTTTACAAGTAGGGCAGATTACTCCAGTGCGTTTTTTTGCTTCTTCAGCCTCATCTTTCTTAATGAATTTACATTTTGGATAGCGAGAGCAAGAAATAAAGCTACCAGTGCCGTCTCGACGCTGTCGTATAACCAAAACCCCTTTTTCTTTCGGTTTACCTTTTTTTCCTGCCCCGTTGGAAGTACTCTTTCCTTCGGGGTCTCCACAATCAGGACACATTTCTCCGGTTTCTTTAGGGCCTTTTAATTCTGTGCCGTCAAGCATGAGGGCACCATCACAATCTGGATATTTGGAGCAAGAATAAAACTTACCTCCCCGTGAGAGTTTGATAATCATAGCGCTGCCACATTTCGGACATTTCATATTCTCCGGAGCATCACCCAAGTTTGTAGCCTTTTCCAGCTTCTCTTTTGATTTTACGTCTTTAAGAAATGGTCCGTAAAAATCTTTCAATGTTTTCTCGTATTCGCGTTCACCTCGAGAAATTTCATCCAATTCATTTTCCATCTCAGCCGTAAAGCTATCAGATATATAACTCATAAAATGTTTCTCCAAGAAATCTGATACGACTTCACCTGTATCGGTGGGGAATAGTGTTTTACCTTCTTTGTTTACATAGCCTCTCTCTTCTATGGTCCTCATGATAGACGCATAAGTAGACGGCCTGCCGATGTCTCTAGCCTCTAGTTCTTTGATTAAACCGGCTTCACTATATCTCCCTGGTGGCTCTGTAAACTTTTCTTCATTATTTAGATCAAGTAACTTTAACTCTTCTCCAGTCTTGCAGATAGGCAATTCTACATCATCTCCGCGCGCGTCACTATCTATCGCGAGCCATCCTGGGAAAAGAAGCCGAGAGCCATTGGCAGTGAAGTCAGGTAATTCCTCATGCCCTTTTATCACCGCAGAAATTTTTGTTTTTAATAACTTTGCATCAGTCATCTGAGAAGAGATGGCTCGATCCCAAATTAGTCTATAGAGTCTGTCTTGGTCATCGCTACCAGCGGTAAGATTTTCTACATGTGTGGGACGAATAGCTTCGTGCGCTTCTTGAGCATTCTTGGATTTGGTTTTATAAATTCTGGCTTCAGCATATTCCTTGCCGTATTTTTTCTCCACGAAATTAATTATTTGAGTTTGCGCCACTGTGCCCAAGTTTGTACTGTCTGTTCGCATGTACGTTATATGTCCGGCTTCATAAAGTTTCTGCGCTATTTGCATTGTGCGTGAAGGGGAATAGCCGAGGCGTGAACTTGCAGTCTGCTGAAGAGTGGAGGTGGTAAATGGGGCGCGAGGGGAGCGTTTTTGCTCAGACTCTTTAACCGCACTTACAATCCAAGTGCCATTTTTTCCTTCAGTCATTATTTTCTCAACTAGTTTCGGGTCTCTCGGTTCTTCACTACACTCTAAAGTTATTTTGTCTCTCTTTATTGTTTCGAATAAACCAAATATTCTCCAAAATTTTTCCGGAACAAAAGCTCGTATTTCTCTTTCTCGTTCCATAATTATACGCAATGCAGGAGACTGCACACGGCCAGCCGAGAGTCCGTAGCGTACCTTTTTCCAAATCAAACCAGAAAGGTCGTAACCAACGAGGCGATCTAATACTCGGCGCGCTTCTTGAGCTTTGCGTAAGTGAGTGTCTATTTTTCTCGGGTTTTGCAATGCTTCTTCTACGGCTTCTTTAGTTATCTCGTGAAAGGTGACTCGCGCTATCGGCGCTTTCACTTTTTTGTCTTGTTTCAAAAGTGTCTCTATGTGCCAAGCTATCGCTTCGCCTTCACGATCGGGGTCGGTAGCCAAAAGAACATCAGTCGCCTTTTCTGCCAACCCTTGCAGTTCGTGGACAACTTTTTCTTTACCTTTAGAAACTTCGTAATGGGGGATAAAGCCACCTTCTATGTCGATGGCAATTTTATTTGATTTGGGTAAATCACGCACATGCCCCACAGATGCGCGAACAGTAAATGCGCCTTCGAGATATTTCTCAATAGTTTTTGCTTTTGATGGTGATTCCACTATTAATAATTTCATGCAAGGCTAAGTATTACACGAAAATCAAATTCTCGTCAAATTTCTGTCAAAAAAAGCTTGTGTCATAAGCTAAAAATAGGCTCCCTAAACTTGACAAACATCGTAAATTATGCTATACTCCTTATTGGCTTCAGAAATACAGAACTCACTCACGAAAGGACCTACGAAAATGCGAAGATTCGGTTTGTTCATTGCTACATTCCTGTTTGTCGGTCTTGGATCAGCGATGGCAGCGACTAAGTGCGAGGCTGCTAACGCTCGTCTTTTGGATGCGCAGATCACAGCGAAAGCTTCTTATAAGGCTGCTGTTGCGAAACGTGATGCCGCACTAAAAAAGTATGAAGACAACCTCGATCTCGCGCAGAAAGCGGGACGAATTCCTACAGAGCCGATCGAGAAGACCGACTTCAGTGAACTCGAAAAAAAGGTTGATGAGGTGTGCGAGAAGGAAGTTGCACAGCTCGTCAATCAATGGGTCATCGTAACTAATCAGCTCGTGGCCGCACTTTGTCGCAACGACGCTGACAATAGAGCGTGTGCGAATCTCCGAGAAGTGGTCGACAGTATAAAGGCCATCAATTCTAAGGACAAGGCTGGCAACTAGCATCTAAAAAGTGACGCTCTGACACTTCAACATCAGAGCAACGGGTCGATAGGTCCCGAGAAACTATCAGAAAGCCAGTAGCCTTTAGTCGGGTTGTACTGGTTTTTTTATTTATATTAATTTAATCTCACCCATTTCTTCCTTAATTAATTCTTTTATTTCCATTACAGATAGGATGGCGTTGGCGGTCGGAGTTGGGAATTTCATTGCTCTGATTAAATCATCTCTTCCCATAGGTTCACGAAGCAAGTCCACCACCTTTTTTTCTTCCGGCGATAAATCTAAAAATAATTTTGCTTGCTTTTCTTCATCTTTTGGTTTTTCAAAACCCAGAGCTTCCAAAACATCTTCCGCGCAGGTTACGGGAGTTGCGCCTTGGTGCAATAATTTATTCGTGCCTTTGGAGTTGGGAGAAAATATTGAACCTGGAACCACTAATAAATCACGATTGTATTCTGTGGTGAGCCTTGCAGTAATAAGGGTGCCGGATCTTTCTTCCGCCTCTATTATTAACGTTGCTTTTGAAATGCCGGCCATCAACCTGTTTCTCATGGGGAAGCTCCATTGGGTAGCTTTGAAAGTAGGTTCAAATTCTGATATTAAACATCCACCATTTCCTACAATTTCTTCCATAAGTCTTACATTTGTTTTAGGGTACATTGCTTCAGCGGATAGCCCGGAACCTGGGAATACTAAAGTTTTTAACCCTACCTGCATTGCCTTTTTGTGGGCGATAGTATCTATGCCCATAGCAAAACCGGAAACGACGGCTATAGGATAACCCTTTAATCCCGCAATTATTTTCTCGCAAGCTTCCCTGCCGTACGAAGTAAATTTACGCGAACCAACAACGCATAAATATATTAAATTCTCGGTAGGTAGCTCACCGATAATCCAGAGGTCGGCTGGAGGTTGAGGTATCTCCAAGAGTGCTTTTGGAAACTTATTTTTAGCCAACTTTTTGATTTCCACATACAATAGTATATAGTATATATATGTTAGACATCAAATTCATTCGTGAAAACAAAGATATAGTGCAGGCAGGCGCCAAGAAAAAGCATACTGATATAGATATTGAAAAGCTTGTTACGCTTGATGACGAACGCCTGAAAGAACTAAAAGAAGTCGAAGACTTACGGGCAGAAGTAAATAGAGTCTCTAATGATATATCTCGCAATCAGGACTCGGCGCTCAAAATTCAACTCATAGAAGAAATGCGTATTGTTAAGGAAGATATTAAAGTCAAAGAAGGAAAATTGAAAGAAATAATAACAGAGTGGCAAGTTCTAATGTTGCAAGTTCCGAATGTACCGGATATGAGTGTGCCCGAAGGATCGGGTGAAGATGAAAACAAAGAACTCCGGACATGGGGTGAAAAACCAGTCTTTAGTTTTGAACCCAAAGATCACATTGAGATAATGACCAAACTCGATATGGCTGATTTTGAGCGTGGAGTTAAAGCACACGGCTTTAGAGGGTATTTTTTGAAAAACGACGGGGCATTACTGTCGTGGGCCATATGGAATTATGCGCAGGAATTTTTTCTGAAAAAAAATTTTAGTCCTTTTATTCCTCCGGTTATTTTAAATAAAGAGCATTTTTTCGGTACAGGACATCTACCAGGTGGAGCAGAAGATATCTTTCAAACCCAAGATGGTCAATATTTGGCCGGTACGGCCGAAGTACCAATGATGGCTTACCACGCAAGTGAAATACTTTCGGAGAAAGACCTGCCGAAACGTTATCTTGCTTTCTCTCCGTGTTTCAGAAGAGAAGCAGGTGCCCATTCCAAGGATGTAAAAGGTCTTATTCGCGTGCATGAGTTTTATAAATTGGAACAGCTCGTTCTATGCAAAGCAAGTCATGAAGAGTCGGTAAAATTCCACGAAGAATTAAATCGTAACACTGAAGAATTTATAGAATCTCTTGGAATCCCTTATAGACAAGTTGTAATATGCACTGGGGATTTAAAAGGGGCTCATGTTAAATCATACGACACAGAGCTTTGGGTACCAAAAGAAGGGAAATATCGGGAGATAGCAAGCGCATCTTATTATCATGATTTTCAAACCCGCAGATTTGGCATTCGCTATCGTGACCAAGAAGGAAAAATACATTACGCGCATTCACTAAACGCTACCGCGATTCCTACCCCACGAATTCTGGTTTCTCTTATAGAAAACTACCAACAGGCAGACGGTTCTATAAAGATTCCGGAAGTTTTAAGAAAATACCTAGGAGGAAAAGAATTTATAAAGTAAAATAGCATGAAAAAGAGGAATGTTTTAAATTCTCCACGTCTCTTAGCGCTAAAAAGGCGCAAGCGAAGAACTGTTTTGAGTAAAATATTACTTTTATTAGTTGTACTTTTGGCAATCTTGGGAAGCCTTGCTTATATTTTTCGCATTCCTAGTTTAAATATTAAGTCGGTAGAAATAGATGGCACTAGAGTAATAGATGCAGATACTATTAGAGCGAATATAGAAAAAGAGATTGCCGGTAACTATCTCTGGATTTTACCAAAAACAAATATATTTTTGTATCCAAAAAGTAAAATTAAAGAGGAACTTAGTAAGAGTTTTAAGAGATTAAAGAATATAGATGTCTCTACTTTAAATAATACTGTACTCAAAGTAACTGTCTTTGAAAGGGAAGCCAAATATTTGTGGTGTGAGACGGAGGAAAAATGCTACTTCATGGATGGAGACGGTTTTATTTTTGATGAGGCTCCGTATTTTTCCGGCGAGGTTTATTTTAGATTTTATGGTTCGAGTAACGGAGACTTTGTGAAGTTATTTCCATTTAAAAAAATAATTGAAGATATGGGACTGAAGCCCATCGGGTTATCAATATTAGAAAACAGCAATGTTGAAATGTTTCTCTCCGGTAAAAGTAAGCCAAAAATAATCTTCAATGCGACTTCTGATTTTCAAAAAATAGCAGAAAACTTGCAGGCAGCCCTTGCCACCGAGCCACTACGCTCTGATTTTAAAAATAAATATTCATCTCTTTTGTACCTTGACTTGCGGTACGGAAATAAGGTCTACTTCAAGTTCAAATGATTAACCTAGGGTTCTGGGGAGAAATTAAAAAGCCGATTTTCTGCCTTGCGCCGATGGCAGACGTCACCGACTGCGCTTTCAGGCAGATAATTGCGAAATATGGTAAACCGGATGTTTTTTGGACAGAATTTGTATCAGCAGATGGATTGTGTAGTGCTGGCAGAGAAAAACTTTTAGTTGATTTTATCTACAGCGAAAACGAAAGACCAATGGTAGCTCAAATTTTCGGATCTAAACCGGAAAACATAAAGAAAGCTTCGGAACTTTGTAGAGAGCTTGGTTTTGACGGAGTAGATATAAATATGGGATGCCCTGATAAATCTATCGAGAAGCAGTGCGCCGGCGCAGCTATGATGAAAAATCCTCAACTTGCTCGGGAAATTATTCGTGCGGCCAAAGAAGGCGCAGGTGATTTGCCAGTGTCTGTGAAAACTCGCATTGGTTACAATAAAAATGAAATTGAAACTTGGATAAGGGAGCTGTTGTCGGAAGATATAGCGGCGCTTACGGTGCATTTGCGTACCCGTAAAGAAATGTCTAATGTTCCTGCGCACTGGGACTTGATGAAAAGAATAGTTCAAATTAGAAATGAAATGAAGAAAAAAACTTTAATACTAGGCAATGGCGATGTCTTAAATTTAGAAGATGCGAAAAGAAAAGTGGAGGAGACAGGCTGCGACGGAGTGATGCTCGGTAAAGCAATCTTTGGTAACCCGTGGTTGTTTGCTGAAAAAGTTCCATCTATTAAAGAGAAGCTCGAAGTCATGATAGAACACACCAAGCTTTTTGAAAAAATGCTGAGTGGGCATAAAAACTTCGCCATTATGAAAAAACATTACAAAGCATATGTGAATGGTTTTGATGGGGCGAAAGAGCTTCGAGTGAAACTCATGGAAGCTGAGAATGCTCTTCAAGTAGAAAACATAGCTAATGATTTTTTAGGTAAAATAGAGTAGAATAAAAATATGCATGATTTGGCGTTATATCGTAAATACAGACCGAAAAAGTTTAAGGAGGTTCTGGGGCAGAACCACATCGTAGATGTCTTAGAGAGTTCTGTGGAGACAAATAAAGTCTCCCATGCATACCTTTTCGTAGGTTCGAGGGGAACAGGGAAAACTTCCGTGGCAAGAATTTTTGCTACAAGTATTGGGGTTTCAATAAATGACATGTACGAAATAGATGCCGCCTCGAATAGAGGAATTGAAGATATTAAAGAGTTGCGTGATGGTGCACGAGTATTGCCTTTTGATTCTAAATATAAAGTTTATATCATTGATGAAGTGCACATGCTCTCGAAGGATGCTTGGGGAGCGCTACTTAAAACTCTAGAAGAGCCACCAAAGCATGTAATATTTATTTTAGCTACCACTGAAATGCAAAAAGTGCCGGAGACTATTATTTCTCGCTGTCAGGTTTTTGTTTTCAAAAAAGCCACGGACACTGTCAATAAAAAGATGCTCATTGATGTTGCCAAAAAAGAAGGGTTTGAACTGGATGCTGGGTCAGCAGAGCTTCTCGCAATCTTGGCGGACGGCTCGTTCCGAGATGCTCTTGGTGAACTTCAGAAAGTTGTGAACTTTAGCAAAGGAAAGAAAATAAAAATTGAAGATGTGGAGAAAATAACCGGCGCTCCAAAGACAGTACTCGTGAATAATTTTATTTCCGCAATCGCTGAAAAAAATCTAGAGAAGGGAATAGGAGTTGTCCAGAAAGCATCGGCAGAGAACCTAGACATGAAGTTATTTTTGAAACTTATAGTGTCGAAGCTACGTTTAGCTATAATTTTGCGCTATGCGCCAAAATTAAAAAATGAAATGGTAGGGGATTTGAGTGAAGCTGATATTGAATTCCTGCAAAACGTAGTCAAAACAGATAAAGAAGGCATGCTTCGTTCAGGGGCATTGGCTATTTTACTTGAAGCGTACCAGAATATAGACAATGCATTCATCGCCGAGCTGCCCCTCGAGCTTGCATTGGTTAAGATACTCGGCAAAGAATAAGCTTAATAGGAAAACTCGTCAGTGGGGTGCTGACGAGTTAGATATTGCAGGCCATCAAACCCCAGGCCAGTTTACTTAAACGAGAGCAGAAGTGACCCCCTGCGCCGTTTTAACGAATTCGTCGTAGCTCACGCCCTTTCCTGTAACCACGGTTCTATCCAGATCGGGATCGTACACAGCAGGATAGATCGTGACTTTGGAGAATGAACCGACGTTTCCTTCCATAACCGTCTTGAGGTTGTGGACCCAGGCGCGTTCAATGCCTGATGAACTTTTGCGGTTTTTCTTGTGGATGGGTTTTCGAGATCTACTGATGAAATCCAGATAGCCCACTTGGATGACGAAACCTGCGGCTTTTTCTGCCATTGGCGTCTTTCCTCTTTTCCTTTTCGAGATTACTGTCAGCCTAAAAAACAAGGAACAAACAGTTAAGGAAACAATAGTAGAGAATCATGTTTATGTCAACAGTTAGATTTCAACCTGTATTTATGCTATAACTTAAGCGTTATATTGGGATATCGTCTAATGGTAGGACAGAGGCCTTTGAAGCCTTTAATCGTGGTTCGAATCCATGTATCCCAGCAATAAGGAATATCCGTATAGGAAAGGCGCTCTCGAAGCTAAAGGGCGGAATGCGTCGACCTTGTTGTTGGGCTGGTTGCAGTCATCGTTAAAATAAATCTGATATAATGTCCTTATGAAAGAATTAGCGCCAGATGTAAACTCGCAAGAGCATTGGGAGAATATATTAGAGAAAAAGAGGATGCCGGCAGAGCTTCCATTTGAATCTGTGCGGGCAAAAAGGGTAGGAATCGACCTTGTATCTTTGGACTTGGTTGACTCTGAAGCCGAAGCATTTGCAAATAAACTAAGAGAGGAAGGACCGAATAACGTCCCAATGGAATTCCCAGAAAGTATGGGCGAAGTGATTTCTGAAATAGAAAGCCTAAAAGAAGCTTTAGTAACGCAAAATATTCCAGAACAAGAAATACATTTAACTATTCACACATCATGTGTCAACGACCAAGATTGCATAATATTATTCCATAATAATGGCAATAAATATCACTTTAATACAAAAGATATAAAAGGGTATACGAGAGAAAAAATGGTTGAGAGTCTAGCTTCGCACAATATTGCTTGTGGTGAAAAATAAATATGAATAACAAACTAAAAATAATAATTTCTATACTTCTACTACTTGTTATCGGTTATACTATAGGTACTTCTACCAGGAAAATTTCTGAAGAAGAAATAAAAACAATAGAGGAAAAAGTTACTTACGACAGAGCGTCTACGGATTTGATTGTGGTAAACCTTCCGTTTCCGGGGGCAGTCACGGGTAAAGAATTCAGCGTCATAGGCAAAGCCCGCGGAGTATGGTTTTTTGAGGCTTCATTCCCTATTGATGTTTTAGACAAAGATGGCAAAATTTTAGTGCAGACTTTTGCCACAGCGCAAGGGGAGTGGATGACAAATGACTTTGTGCCATTTAAAGGAGAAGTGAAAGTACCCGAGTCTTACATAGGTCCTGCAACACTTATATTAAGAAAAGACAACGCATCCGGTCTGCCGGAACATGATGCATCTGTATCATTCCCATTTGTTATAGAATATTAATTATGAAAAAAGTTAACATAGATAACCTAAGAGGCACAGAATTTCAGAAAAAGGTATGGAAAGAAATTCTTAAAATTCCCGAAGGTGAAACAATTACTTATAAAGAACTGGCGAAGCGTATTGAGAAACAAAAAGCTATCAGAGCAGTAGCTAATGCTGTGGGAGCTAATCCTGCGCTTGTACTTATCCCGTGCCACAGAGTTGTTAGGAGTGACGGTTCACTTGGTGGGTATTCAGGTAAAGGTGGAATTAAAACCAAGCTCAAACTTTTAAATAAAGAAGGGGTTGCATTTTAATTTTTTGTAGAAAATGCTAGAATAAATTTATGCAAAACAAAATTACAAAAGAAGATATGCGTAGCTTGGCTCCAGCTATTGTGCGAGTGGGTGTATCTGTTGTTTTTATTTGGTTCGGTTATCAGCAGCTCATTGATGCCAGCTCTTGGACAGTCTTGGTGCCCTCTTGGGTCACGTCGTTTTCTGGCACAAATGCGGTTAGTTTTATTTATTTGAATGGTATATTTGAAGTTGTTTTTGGTATATGTTTGCTCTTAGGACTATTTACCAAAACTGTGGGTTTCTTACTTGCCCTGCATATGCTCCATATAACATATTTAGTAGGATACAATGACGTGGGGGTACGGGATTTTGGTCTATCGCTCTCAACAATAGCGGTATTTCTGCACGGGGCTGACTCTTGGTGTGTTGATAAATATTTAACGAAGGTAAACCTACCTTCTGCGCGCCATCTCTAGATTATGTAACGTTTTTTCTCTGACCAGTTCTCTAAAATCTAGGTCTTCCTTGTATTGAATAGGCACTAAATTGGGGCAGTCTTTTAAACTAACGTCATTTAGAAATTTAGGTTTATCATCAAAAAAAACTACTTGCTCATCTTTATGGCTCGCGCATATCATAGAAATTATTTCGTTTTTGCTTTCTGTAACCACATATGTTTGAGAAAAATATATGGACACCCCGCTCCTGTCCAGTTTGTCTTGTTGAAATTCTTTTCCACCATAAGTTACTAAATAGCAATTATTTTTTCCCAATCTTTCTATCTCATCCAGTAATTCATTATTTATAAAGTTCGGGCATTCAGACATTATCTCTTCGTAAATATCTTCCATCTTTTTATCTATCTTTCCGCGCTTAAGCAAAGTAGAGATGAAGTTTTTTAACGAAAACTCCTTTTCACGAACTTCTGTGTAATATGTTTCCGCCACAGTACGAGAGATACCAGCTTTTTCTAAACACTTATATATGTGCTCTTTAAACTGCTTGGTATTATTGAACAACACGTCATCAAAGTCAAAAATGTATTTCATATTATTTTTTATTTATTATTTTACTAATAGCTTGTGCCAACTTGGACGAATCATGACGAATAAGACTTCTTTTCATTATATCTCCAGATATTGGTATTATAGTTTCTTTAGATCTAAGGGGGGCTTCACCTTTAATTAAATTGTCTACTGGTCTTCCTAGATAAAATTCCAGTTTATCCAAATAGGTATTTGTATCTTCTCCTTTTAAATTTTCTATAGCGATAACTTTCCCTCGACTTTTTAATAAAGATTCTTTAAATCCTTCTACGATTAGATTAGGTACAATGGAACCATAAAAATTTCCAGGACAAATTACTATATAATCTGCTTCCTGAATTGCCTTTGCAGCTTTTGGATTTAGTTGCACTTTATTCCTATAAAAAATTTTCCTCACATCTACAATTTTCAAATCACTGGTACTGATTTTACTTTCACCCTCTATTTTTTGACCGTTGGTAAGTAGAACACCCAATTGTGCATCATCTAAAGTAACAGGGATAATAGTACCTTTTGGTTTTAGAAATTTCGTAGCTATTTCTAAGGCTTCCTCAAAATTTCCTGTTAACTTTTCCAGACCAGCTATAAACCAATTTCCAATCATGTGACCATCTGTATTTCTATGTTTTAAAAACTCATACATTTCTGTATTAAGAGTAAGAGCGGAGAAACATTGCCTAATATCTCCCATTGGATGAACTCCAAATTTCTCTCGTAGAATACCAGTAGAACCACCATCATCTGCCATAGATGCAACTGCGAAAATAGAAATATTTGTAATGTTTTTTAATCCAGATAGTAGCCTGTAGCTACCTGTACCGCCACCTATAGTAACGATATTTTTAACTTTAGATTGCATTTGTAGATATTAGCCTAAATTGCTAATTTTTGCTATTGTAATTCGTATGTGTGGCATCGTTGGATACATTGGCAAAAAACAGGCCTACCCGGTTCTAATCAAAGGATTGGAACGGCTGGAGTACCGTGGCTATGACTCTGCGGGAGTAGCACTTTTAGAGAATGGTGCTTTTTCGGTATACAAGAAAAAGGGTAAAGTAGCAGAATTGTCGAAATTTGTAAAAAATAAAAATATCAAGAATTTTTCCGGTGGAGTTGGCATAGCGCATACTCGCTGGGCAACTCATGGCATTCCATCAGACAGAAACGCTCATCCACACTTATCTAATAATGGGGACATTGTTATAGTGCACAATGGAATAATCGAAAATTATCTTTCGATAAAAAAAGTTCTATTAAAAAAGAATTATAAATTTAAATCTGATACGGATACCGAAGTTTTAGCAAACTTAATCGAAGATATAAAAAATAATGCGAAGGTAAGTATTGATGAGGCGGTACGTCTAGCACTTTTACAGGTGACCGGAGCTTACGCGATTTTAGTATTGTCGAAAGATGAACCGAACACGATGGTAGTGGCAAAAATAGGTTCTCCTGCCGTGGTAGGAATAGGCAAAGGGGAGTTTTTCGTAGCTTCTGACGCCACGCCAATTGTTGAACATACGAAAAAAGTGGTGTATTTGGAAGATAGGGAAATAGCTATAATAAAAAACGGCAAACTTAGAATAAAAACCATAGATAATAAAATAAAAAATCTTTATGTCCAGAAACTTGAAACAAAAATCGAAGAACTGGAAAAGAACGGTTTCCCTCATTTTATGCTCAAGGAGATATTTGAACAGCCGGAATCACTGCGCAACACAATGCGAGGAAGAATTCTGGTGGATAAAGGTGGCATTAAATTTGGCGGATTGGAGAAATTTGGA
The DNA here is from genome assembly GCA_001785445.1 of Candidatus Nomurabacteria bacterium RIFCSPHIGHO2_02_40_30. Classification (GTDB taxonomy): domain Bacteria; phylum Patescibacteriota; class Minisyncoccia; order Phycocordibacterales; family UBA9973; genus UBA9973. The sequence goes on from MFTV01000010.1 coordinate 123,549, forward strand.
AAAGAGCTTCGCTCACTGAAAAGTCTCACTATCACAGCTATGGGCACCGCACGTTTTACCGGTCTTGTCGGTGAATACGCATTTGAAGAACTAGCAAAAATCCCTACAAAGGTTGAATACAGCTCTGAATTTGCTTACCGTGATGCGTCGGTTGACATAAACACGGGGTTTATTGCAATTTCACAATCCGGAGAGACTGCCGATACTTTAAATGCCGTTAAGGAAGCTAAAAGAAAAAATATGTTGACTTTGGGTGTAGTAAACGTCATCGGTTCAAGTATTGCTAGAGCCGTAGACGCTGGTATTTACAACCATGCAGGGCCGGAAACAGCTGTAGCAAGTACTAAAGCTTCGACTTCGCAAGTGCTTATTCTCATCATGCTTGCCGTTTATCTAGGGAGAATGCGTGATTTATCAAAGGCTAAAGCTCAAGAGATCTTAAAAGAAATGCAAAGACTTCCGAATTTAGCAGAAAAAATTCTAAAAAATGCCAATGAAATAAAAAAACTTGCGAAAAAATACAGCAAAAATAATAATTTCTTTTTCCTTGGTCGCAAATATAATGCCGGAGCTGCCATGGAAGGGGCATTAAAGCTCAAAGAATGTTCTTACATTCATGCCGAAGGAATAAATGCCACCGAGCTCAAACACGGACCGCTTTCACTGATTGATAAAAATTTCCCATCACTTGTTATAGCACCGAATGACAGTATGTATGAAAAAAGCAAAACTGGAATTCAAGAAATAAAAGCTCGCGGCGGGCGTGTGATAGCCGTCGCCACTGAAGGCAACAGGGAGATTAAAACAATCGCTGATGATGTAATTTATATTCCAAAAACTCTTGAGATTCTGACTCCGATTCTGGCTTTTATTCCAATGCAACTCTTTGCCTACTATATAGCGGTTGAACGTGGTAATGATGTCGATAAGCCAAGGAATTTGGCAAAGTCTGTAACAGTGGAATAAAATATAATATATGAACATAACCTCAAAAAAAGAGAATAAGGCGTATGCAATAAAAATTGTGGCAGAAGAAAACGGTAATATTTTAGGTGGAGCCTATTTATATATTATGTTTAATGATTTACACACCAAGCCGTTTGGGTTTTTAGAGAATGTTTTTGTTAAAGAGGAGTATCGTGGAGGAGGCATCGGTTCTAAATTAGTTGAGGCTGTGATAGAAGAAGCAAAAAAGCAAGGTTGCTACAAAATAATTGGTACAAGTCGTAATACTAACTCTAAAGTTCATGATTTCTATAAAAAACTAAACTTTAAGGATTATGGTAAAGAATACAGAATAGATTTAATTTGATATAATGCAAACATATGGAAAAGATTTTAGTAATTGGCGCATGCGGGCAAATAGGAGTGGAGCTGACTTTGGCTCTGCGAGAAAAATACGGCAATGAAAATGTGATAGCCTCTGATATTCGGGAAGAAAGTGAAATTCTTAAGGGTACAGGCCCTTTCGTCGTCCTTGACGCCATGGACCACGAAGCGACTAGAGCCTTGGTAAAAAAAGAGAGTATAACTACCATTTACTTGCTGGCGGCTCTTCTCTCTGTGACTGGTGAAAAAAATCCTGCTTTATGTTGGGGTTTAAATATGGGAGCCTTGAGGCAAATTCTTGACTTAGGTATAGAAGAAAAATTAAAAATATTTTGGCCTAGCTCTATTGCTGTTTTTGGAGCAACTACTCCACAGGATAACACTCCCCAAAAAACAATTATTGAACCAACAACTATGTATGGCATCACTAAATACGCCGGAGAACTTTTATGTCAATACTACAATAAACGCCTTGGGCTTGATGTGAGGAGTGTGCGCTACCCGGGGCTAATCAGTTGGAAAACCGAGCCGGGAGGAGGAACTACTGACTACGCTGTAGAAATATTTTATGGAGCTCTCAAGGAGGGCAAGTATACTAGTTTTCTTTCAGAAAATACCTACTTGCCAATGATGTACATGGACGATGCTATTGCTGCCACACTTCAAATAATGGAAGTATCCAAAGAAAAAATAAAAATAGCGATGGCTTACAACTTGTCGGCTATAAGTTTTTCACCAAAAGAAATTGCCGAAGCTATAAAAAAACAAATTCCCAATTTTGAGATAAGCTATGCTCCAGATTCTCGCCAAGCTATTGCTGATTCTTGGCCACAAAGCATTGATGACAGCTCTGCGCGCGCAGATTGGGGCTGGAAACATGAATACGATTTATCAAAGATGGTAGACACAATGCTAAAGAATTTAAAAGAAAAGTTAAAATAGTTTATGTATTCTAAAAAACTGGTTGAAAATATAGAAAATGAATTGGAGGCTTTGAAAGGAGCTGGGAAGTTCAAGGTAGAAAGAGAACTTGAAGGAGCGCAAGGTGCAGAAGTAAATATTGCTGGTAAGAAGGTTTTAATGTTCGCCTCAAATAATTATTTGGGTTTAGCGAATCATCCAGAAATTATAAAAGCCAGCAAGGAAGCTGTGGACAAATACGGCTTTGGTCTTTCTTCGGTTAGATTTATCGCTGGCACAGAAACAATACACAAGACTTTGGAAAAAAAGTTAGCAGAATTTTTAGGTACAGAAGATGCCATTCTTTACTCTACGAACTTTATGGCCAATTTAGGATTTTTTGCCACCATGACCAATGAAGCTTTCGGTGACGAGACGAGCCATCTAGATGCAATCTATAGTGACGAACTGAATCATGCCAGCATCATTGACGCTTTCAAGCTTTGTAAAAAAGAAAATGTAGTAAAGAGAATTTATCCGCACGGTGATATTCCAACGCTCGAGCAAATGCTAGAAGAAGACAAGAGCAAGAATTACAGATTTAAAATAATCGTAACTGACGGAGTTTTCTCAATGGAAGGGTATTTAGCGAATTTACCGGAAATAAAAAAGCTTGCAGAAAAATATGAGGCACTGCTTTTCGTAGATGATGCTCATGCAGTAGGAGTACTTGGCAAAACTGGGGCTGGCACACCGGAGTATTACGATTTGCATGGCAAAATTGATATTCTGTCAGGAACTTTCGGCAAAGCGCTCGGCGGAGCAATTGGCGGATATATTGCCGGTAAGGCTGAAATAGTAGAACTACTTCGCCAGAAATCTCGTACTTATCTTTTCTCAAACTCTTTACCTCCTTCTGTAGTCATGGCATCAATTAAAGCGTTAGACTTATTAAAAGAAGAGCTGGAACTTTTAAATAAAGTTATAGAAAATTCAGAATACTTTAGAGAGGAAGTAAAAAAGTTAGGCTTCAATGTTTTGGAAGGCAACCACCCTATAGTCCCTGTGATGCTAAGTGACGCAGGGCTGACACAGAAAGTGAGTAGAAAGTTATTAGATAATGGACTTTATGTGGTGGGGCTTTGGTTTCCAGTTGTGCCGGAAGGTGCCGCCCGACTACGCTTTCAAATCTCTGCTGCGCACACAAAAGGACAAATCGACCAAGCCATAGAGATAATGCGAGAGGTTGGCAAAGAAATGAAAATAATATAAAGTGTATTTATATGATTTCACGGATATATGTAATGCCTAAAGATAAGGGTACACGGGCAGATTCTTACCTTATTGACTCTAAATTGTCCTTAAAAGAACTCACGAAGCTGGCTAATGCCCTTACGAATCCGATTCTAGAAAAATATTATATAAATGAACCCCTGAAAGTGGGGAATTTTTCTTATGCGATTGAAATAGGTTATAAACCGGGAGTAACGGATAACGTAAGTCACACTGTTAAAGAAATTGCTACAGATTTACTTAACTTGAAAAAGCACACGGACTTTCAAGTATATACTTCCAAGATTCTTTTCACTTCCGGCAATAAAGAAAGGACAGAAAAATTTGCTCTTGAATTGTATAATCCGCTTATTGAGCGAGCCAATATAGCGCAGATTAAAAACGGAAAAATAAATTTTCCCAATAAAGCTCCAAAGGTAATTCTTGAAAAAAGAAAACTGGTTGTAAAAGTTCCGCTTAATGTTTCCGATGAAGAACTTATAAAGATAGGAACTTTGGGAATCAAAGAAGGGAATATTCGGCGCGGGCCGCTGGCGCTCGACTTAGCTTCAATGCACGCCATAAAAGAATACTTTGCCAAACTAAAAAGAACACCAACGGACATTGAGCTTGAAGCTTTGGCGCAGACATGGTCGGAACACTGCAAGCACACTATTTTTGCGAATCAGATAGATGATATACAAGAAGGGCTATACAAGACTTATATAAAAGGAGCGACAAATCTTATCCGTAAACAAAAAAGAGAGAGAGGTCAGCAGGATTTTTGCGTTTCTGTTTTTTCTGATAATTCCGGTGGAATAATTTTTGACAAAGATTTCTTAATAACCCACAAAGTTGAAACACACAACTCTCCTTCTTTCTTAGATCCGTTTGGAGGAGCTATTACCGGCATTGTGGGAGTGAATCGCGACACGATAGGCTTCGGGCTGGGGGCTAAGCCAGTGGCTAATACTTACGGATTTTGTTTTGGCGAACCGGACGAAAAAAGGCATCTATATTTAGATAAAGAACAAAAGCAAAAAATGCTCCTGCCAAAACGAATCATGGATGGTGTGATAAAAGGCATAAACGTTGGGGGGAACTGCTCTGGTATTCCGACTATTTCCGGATTTGTAAAATTTGACGAAAGATACAGAGGTAGGCCACTTGTGTTCGCCGGAACAGTAGGATTGATACCGAAAAAAATTGGAGCAAGACTTTCTCATGAAAAAAAGGCAAAACCTAGGGACTGTGTCGTAATCATTGGGGGTAGAACAGGAGCAGATGGTATCCATGGAGCCACATTTTCTTCTGTTGCCACAGATTTTAATTCACCGGCCACGGCAGTGCAAATTGGTGACCCGATAACCCAGAAAAAGTTAAGTGATGCAATAATAAAAGAAGCCCGAGATATGAATTTATATAACAGCATCACGGACATCGGTGGCGGTGGAATGTCTTCTTCGGTAGCAGAAATGGCTAAAGAGTCCGGCGGGGTTAAAGTTGATTTGGAAAAAGTTCCGCTAAAATATCCGGGGCTTCGGCCGTGGGAAATATGGATTTCAGAATCACAGGAACGCATGACTCTCGCTGTGCCGAAGAATAAAATAAAAAAACTTTTCAAACTTTTGGAAAGTCGTGAAGTGGAAGCTACGGTAGTGGGAGAATTTACCAATTCCGGCAAGTGTGTGCTCTATTACAAAGGTAAAAAAATAATGGACATGGACATGGAGTTCTTACATAACGGACTACCAAAGCATCATTTAAGAACCTCACCCCCGCCCGCGTTAGCAGACCTCCCCCTCTCCTTGGCAAGGAGAGGGGCTAGAGGTGAGGTATACACAAAAGATCTTGAGAATTTACTTGGAAGTAAAAATCTAAATGGATTTTCTTTCATCTCCGAACAATATGACCACGAAGTGCAGGGATCATCTGTGCTAAAACCTCTTTCGGGTCCGGGACGTATCAACACTGACGCCCAAGTTTTCCGTCCAGTTTTAAATTCAAACAAAGGAGTTGTATTGTCATCTGCACTTTATCCTTCGTATGGAGACATCAGCACCTACGACATGGCTGCTTGTGCGCTTGACACTACTGTTCGAAACGCAGTTGCTTCTGGCGGCACTCTTTCTCACCTCGCTATATTAGACAACTTCTGTTGGTGCTCTTCGTATGACAAAACACGGCTATATCAGCTCGTAGAAGCTGTAAAAGCCTGTTATGACTACGCTGTGGGCTATGGCACCCCATTTATTTCTGGCAAGGACAGTATGTTTAATGATTTTAAGGGTTATGACGAGAAGGGTAATCCTGTGGCCATTTCTATCCCTCCGACGCTTCTAATATCTGCCATAGGGGTAGTGTCGGACTTTTATAAAGTTGTTTCGCCGGAATTCAAAAATGCGGGAGATATAATATATTTGCTAGGAGAAACTCATGATGAACTTGGAGCAAGTGAATACTATAAGATGCTTGGAGAAATTGAAAATAACCCCGCACCAGAGCAAGCTCGGTACGGGGCAAGTGTTCCGAAAGTTAACTTAGAAAAAAATCTAAAAACATATCTGGCGCTGGAAAAAGCGATTCAAAAAGAATTGTTGAATTCTTCTCTTTCTGTAACTTCCGGAGGCTTCGGAATTGCATTGGCAAAAGCCTGTGTTGGCGGAATGCTCGGATGTAAAATAAATGTAGAAAGCATGTCTGCGGGCTCAAATTCGGCCATGGTGAAGCTTTTCTCTGAAAGCCAAGGGAGGGTATTGGTATCCGTACCTCCTAAAAATACAAGGGAATTTGAAAAAATATTTAAGGATATATCGAATGCCAGGCTCGGAACAGTTTCCAAAGACAACAAATTTATAATAACAGAAGATAATAAAAAAATAGTGGATTCGTCCGTAAAAAAGCTGTACGACATTTATCATAAGTTTTCCAATTCAATGCAATGAAAAATAAAAAACCCAAAATAATAATAATGTCAGGCTATGGACTCAACTGTGAGGAAGAAACTAAGTTTGCTTTTGATTGGGCGGGTGGAAACGCTGACATTATACATATCAACGACTTGATTGCTAAACCAAAAATGCTGAAAGAATACCAAATTCTTGTGTTCCCCGGAGGTTTTGCTTACGGTGACGACACGGGAAGCGGCAAGGCTTATGCCAATAAATTTAAGAATCACCTATTAAAAGAGCTATGTGAGTTTTTATCTCGAGACACTTTGGTGATAGGAATATGTAACGGATTCCAGATTATAACTAATCTTGAAATAGTTCCCGGCGCGTTGACATATAACAAGAACGGTAAATTCATAGACCGTTGGCTTGATTTAGAAACAAGAAATAGCACCAGTCCTTGGCTTAAGGGTATAAAGAAAATATCTATACCTATAACCCACGGGGAGGGAAGATATATTACTAATCCAAAAGAGTACAAAACTTTAAAGAAAAATGAACAGATAGCATTCCTTTATGCAAAAGGTGATATTTATAAATTCCAAAATTTAGAACATAACCCAAATGGCTCACAATATGACATCGCTGGAGTTTTAGCATATAATGGTAGGGTTCTGGGTATGATGCCTCATCCAGAAAAAGCTATATTTGCGCATCAAAGCCCTTTATGGTACAAGAATAAAAAGGTTTCGAAAGAAGGGCAAGGGCTACAAATTTTTAAGAACGGGGTTAATTATTTTAAAGATAGATGAATGAATTAAAAGAGAAATGTGGAATCGTAGGCATATACGGTAAGGATTTACCTATATCTAGGCTGGCATTTTTCGGATTGTTTGCCTTGCAACACAGAGGTCAAGAAGCATCCGGTATTACGACAAGTGACGGTAAAAAATTATATACCCATAAAGGCGCAGGGTTGGTACCTCAAGCATACACAGAAAAAAGTATCCAAAACTTAAAAGGCTATTTAGGAATAGGGCATAACAGATATTCAACCTCTGGTGGTAAAGCCCTCGACCACGCTCAACCGGTTGTGAAAAAAGATTTTGCTCTAGCTCATAATGGCAACTTGCCAAGTGTAAAGGCTCTTAAAGAATTTCTTTTGTCAAAAAAAGCTTTGCAAAAAAATCGTATGGACTCCGAACTCATAACTGATGCCATAGATTTTTATATTAAAAAAGGAGAAACAATAGAGCAAGCTGTTAAAAATGTTTTTCCACTACTGACCGGCTCTTTTTCGCTGGTTATGATGGATAAGGACACACTAGTTGCCGTGCGTGATTCATATGGAATGCGTCCTTTGGCATTAGGAAAAATCGGCAAAGGTTATGTAGTAGCCTCCGAGACATGTGCGCTTCAGACTATTGGCGCAACATTCCTGCGAGAAGTAAAAGAAGGGGAAATGATTGTAATCAATAGTAAAGGAATAAAAAGCACGCAATTAGCCAAGCCGACTCCAAAACACGACATTTTTGAATACGTTTATTTTGCCCGACCGGACAGTGTGCTAAACGGTAAGTTAATATATGAAGTTAGAAAAAACTTTGGAAAGGAACTGGCTCGTGAATTTAAGTTAAAAGTTGACGCTGTAGTGCCAGTGCCGGACACAGCTACGTCTGTGGCTTTGGGTTATAGTGAAATTTCAGGCATTCCTATCGAAATGGCTTTGATCAAAAATCGTTATGTACATAGAACTTTCATAGAGCCGGACCAGAAATCCCGTCGTAACAGCGTGGCGCTCAAGCTTATTCCTCTGCCGCAAGTGTTAAAAGGTAAAAAAATAGTATTAATAGATGACTCTATTGTAAGGGGAAATACGTGCAGAAAATTAGTCAAAAGACTCTTTGACGCAGGGACAAAAGAGGTACACCTTTTAATATCTTCTCCGCCGGTGCGTTTTCCGGACTTTTACGGTATCGACACTCCCGACCAAAAAGAACTTATTGCCTCGCATAAAACTGTGGAAGAAATCCGTAAATTTATCGGCGCCACAAGTTTGCACTTTTTATCTCTTGGCGGTCTTATAAAATCTATCGGCCTGCCAAGGAATCAACTTTCTCTTTCATTGTTTAACGGAGTGTACCCAATTGATTTAAAAGAACGAAAGAAAGAAATAAATTATGATGTTCCAAAAAACTAAAACGTCCAAAAAGACTAAATTAGCACTTTTGGTTCACGAAGGAGGTACTCAAACTAATCTAAAAGCAATACGGGAGGCGATTGATAATGCTAGAATAAATGCTGAAATTTCTGCGGTAATTTCTGATAGCCAAGATGCGACACCAATACTGGAGAGAGTGTCTCCAGACTATATATGTCTTGCTGGTTGGAAAAAAATTATTCCCGACGAAATAACTGAAAAATACGCAAATAAAATACTGAACATACATCCAGGTTTAATTCCGGATATAGTGGACGGAAAAGTATTAAATCCTGACAATACCAAAGCTTTATGGAATAAGGGAATGTACGGCAATAAAGCCATACAAAATTTCTTAGACCAAAAAGCCACTTACGCAGGCTCATCTCTCCATTTTTTAACTAACGAATTTGATTTTGGTCCGGTACTAGGAAAAACTTTTGAAAAAATTGAACCCGACGATACTGTGGAATCCTTATATGCTAGACTTAAGAAAAAAGAAAATGAACTTTATGTGGAAGTTTTAGAAAAATTATGCAAAACAAGTTAAAAATTTTAATAATTGGCGCTGGTGGGGGACGGGAGCATGCACTAGGCTGGAAAATAGCCCAGTCGGGAAGAGCGGGAGAATTATTTTTCGCCAGAGGTAATGCAGGTACAGCGCAGATTGGCACCAACTTGGATATAAAAGAGACAGATACATCAGCGCTTTCAAATTTTGCAAAAGAGGAAAAAATAGATATTACTTTGGTAGCATCAGATGATGCGCTAGCAGCTGGAGTGGTAGATGAATTCAGGCAAGCTGGTTTAAAAATCTGGGGCCCAACAAAAATAGCATCGAAATTAGAATGGTCAAAAGCATTTGCTAAAGACTTTATGCAGAGACACGACTTGCCTACAGCAAAATTTAGAGTTTTCAATAATTTTGAAAAGGCAAACGAATACCTCAAAGAGCAACCATTGCCTATTGTAGTAAAAGCAGATGGTTTGGCTTTGGGTAAAGGCGTGGTGATTTGCCATAGTGTTGAAGAAGCATATGGAGCCCTAGAAAATATAATGGTAAAAAAGATATTCGCAGATTCAGGCAATACCGTAGTCATAGAAGAATTCCTAGTCGGACCAGAGATCTCAATTCATGCGTTGTCAGATGGAAAAAATTATGATATTTTTCCTCCTTCGCAAGATCATAAGAGAATAGGTGAAAACGACATGGGACCAAATACTGCAGGCATGGGCACCATCGCTCCACTGCCATTTGTAGATGAAGAAATAATGAAAAAGATAGATAAGGACATAATCGCTCCCACCTTAGAAGCTATGAGAAAAGAAGGAACTCCTTTTGAAGGCATACTATATCCGAGCCTTATGCTCACTAAAGATGGTCCAAAGATTATAGAATTTAACGCACGCTTTGGTGACCCAGAAGCACAAACTTATATGAGGCTTTTAGATACTGATTTATTAGATATTATTGAGGCCTGTGTTGATAAAAAATTAAACAAGACAAAAATTAAATGGAAAAATAGCTTTGCCTGCAATATTGCGCTGGCCTCAGGCGGATACCCAGGAAACTATATAAAGGGTAAAATAATTTCTGGTATTGAAGAAGTTAAATTGCAAAAAGATATAATAATTTTTCACGCTAACACAAAAGTCGAAGGAGAAAAATTAGTCACCAGTGGCGGACGAGTGCTCGGAATTTCAAGTGTTGGCGATACTCTTGTCGAGGCACTTGCTAAAGCCTACAAAGCTATAGAGAAAATCTCGTTTGAAGGGATGCAATACAGAAAAGATATAGGAAAGTCAGCTCTTGATTTGGAAAAAACTAATTATCCCAATTAAAAAACTGGTCTCGGTCCGGACCGGTGCCGACTGATACAATTTTAACATTAAGGTCAGAAAGTTTCTTTTGAATGTAATTTAAATAAGAAGTCAACTCTTTCGAAACTTTTCTTTTACTTTTGACTCCATAATTAGCATATCCCCAGCCCGGCATGTTTTCTGTGACTACGTCCGTCACTTGATTTAAGTAAAGCGGAAATTCTTTTAAGGTTTTTTTATTTTGTTTATATCCGGTTACAACTTTTATTTTGTCACTTAGGCAAATATCGGCTTTATTTATAAAAATCTTATTAGCTCCAGAAAGTCCGATAGCGTAGCGTAATGCAAATAAATCGAGCCAGCCGCACATTCTGGGGCGTCCAGTGGTGGCGCCAAATTCATTCCCCGCATCTCGAAAGAGTTTTTCTATTTTATCGTCTTTCATTCGGCTTGGGAAACTTCCAGAGCCGACTTTGGTGGTATAGGCTTTTATAACTCCATAAATGTTTTTTAGAGCAGTATGAGGCACACCCAGCCCGAGGCATACATTCGCTGGCAGGGTATTAGAACTTGTAACGTTAGGGTAATCTCCGAAATCCACATCTAGCATGACCGCTTGCGCCCCTTCGGCTAAAATATTTTTTCCTTCTCTTAATCTTTTTTGTATTGAAAAAGACACATCGCAAATTTTTAATTTTTTTAGTTCTTTTAAAGCTTCTAACCATTTAGTTCTGGCTTCTTTTATTTTTTGCTCCGGTATTTCAAAGCCATACTCTTTCTTGTACATCTTTAAAAGATTCATGTGGAACTTTGAAAGTATTGCTTCTTTTTTAGTAAAATCCGGCGACAGCACATCACCGACTAAAAGCACTCTCCTCGCTCGCACGTCGCTATAAGTGGGTCCTATGCCTCTCGAAGTAGTGCCTATTTGAGTTCCGAGCTTTTTTCTTCTGTACTCGTCGGCCTGGTCCAAAAATATATGCAAATACGAAACCAGCTTGGCGCGGTTTGAAATATAAAGTCGAGGAGTTACATTGAAGCCCAAGCTTTTTAGTTCTGAAATCTCTTTAATCAAAGATATGGCGTCCACCACCACGCCATTACCCACATAAAGTTCTATTCCTTTTTGAAAACATCCGGAGGGCACAATATGCCCGACGAAAGTTCTGTCTCCTAGCTTCAAAGTATGACCCGCGTTTGCTCCACCTTGGAAACGAGCAACCCCAGAATAAGCTCCGTGAGATAAAAGTTCATCTATATTTTTGCCTTTCCCTTCATCTCCCCACTGTAAACCGACAACAACGTCAATAAATCCTTTTTTCATAATTTAGCTTCCTGTGCTGTAGTTAGGGGCTTCTTTGGTAATGATAACATCGTGCGGATGGCTCTCTTCTATTCCAGAGTTTGTGATTCTAACAAACTTGGCTTTTTTCTGCAGAGTTTTAATATCTTTTGCTCCGCAGTACCCCATACCAGCTCGTAGCCCTCCTACTAGCTGGTACATTACTTCAGAAAGTCCACCCTTAAAAGAAACTCGGCCAACAATCCCTTCGGGCACGAGTTTCTTAATATCATCTTCTGTATCTTGGAAGTATCTGTCTTTAGAGCCGAGCTGCATTGCGTCAATAGAGCCCATGCCACGATAAGTTTTATATTTTCTGCTTTCGTAAATCACTGTTTCCCCGGGAGATTCTTCAACTCCGGCAAAAAGCGAGCCGGCCATCACAGAGCTGGCTCCAGCCGCAATGGCCTTTGGTATATCTCCGGTAAAACGAATTCCTCCGTCGGCAATAACTGGCACACCTGAATTTTTAATAGCTTGCGCAACTTCATATACGGCAGAAAATTGAGGATAGCCTACGCCAGTAATAATACGAGTAGTGCAGATTGACCCCGGCCCTATGCCGACTTTTACGGCATCGGCTCCGGCCTTTACCAAGTCTTTGGCTCCCTCTCCCGTTGCCACATTACCAACTATAACTTCTAATTTCGGGAATTCTTTTTTTATTTTCTTCAACATTTGAATTACTCCTTTTGAATGGCCATGGGCGGTGTCGATGACTACTACATCAACTCCATTTTTGTCTAAAATTTTTACTCTCTCTAAAGTATCTTGTGCTACTCCAACTGCCGCACCTACCCGCAGACGCCCTAAGCTGTCTCTGCAGGAATTCGGTCGAGATTTTACTTTCATTATGTCTTTATAAGTTATAAGACCAATGAGTTTATTTTGTTTATCAACTAAAGGCAACTTTTCAACTTTATGCTGTGTTAGTATTTTTTCTGCTTCTGCTAAATCCGTACCGAGACTACCTGTTACTAAATTTGTCTTAGTCATAACTTCTAAAACAGTAAGTTCTAAATTTTCCTGAAATCGTAAATCGCGATTAGTTAAAATTCCCTTCAAGACCATGTTTTTATCAACTATCGGAATACCCCCAATTTTATTTTCTTTCATAATATCAAGAGCTTCCTTTAGTAAGGCATGTCCTTCTAAAGTTATGGGGTCGTGAATCATGCCACTTTCAGAACGCTTAACTTTGCGGACTTCTTCTGCTTGCTTTTCCTTACTCATATTTTTATGAATAATGCCTATGCCTCCTTCCTGTGCCATAGCTATGGCCAATGCTGCTTCAGTAACAGTATCCATAGCGGCGGAAACGATCGGAACATTTAGTTTTATCTTTTTAGTCAGATTTGAAGATATGTCAACTTCTCTAGGTAAGACTTCCGAGTACAAAGGCACTAGGAGAACATCGTCATAAGTAAGGCCTTCTTTGAAATTTTCGCTTATTGTTCCTTTTGTTTTGGAAGTCATAATGTATATTATGTATATTAACATAAAATTTGAGTAAGGCAATTATTGTGCTAATATGGTTTATTATATGAAAAAGAAAATCACTTCAGCGTTGATTTCAGTTTTCAGCAAAGATGGACTTGAAGATATTGTAAAGCTCCTTTCTAAACACGGAGTAAAGATTATTTCTACAGGTGGTACTGCCGAATTTATACGTAAACATAATATATCCGTGACTGAGGTAGAAACTATTGCCAAATTTCCGGCAATTTTTGGTGGCAGAGTTAAAACACTTCAACCGCAAATTTTTGGTGGCATTTTAAATAGGAGAGACAACAAAGAAGACCAGAAGGAAAAAGCTGAACATAAAATAGAAGACATAGACTTAGTAATTGTAGATTTGTATCCATTTGAGGAAACACTTGCAAGTGGTGCGAATGAAGAAAACATTATTGAAAAAATTGATATAGGAGGAATATCTCTTATTCGCGCGGCAGCTAAAAACTTTAATGATGTAGTTGTAATATCATCAAAACATCAATACCAAGAGCTAACTAATATATTGAACTTAGGAAATGAAACAAGTCTGGAAGAACGCAGAAAGTTTGCCGGTGCTGGGTTTGAAGTAACAAGCAAATATGATGCTGCGATAAGAGGATATTTCCAAGGCACATCACTGCGTTATGGAGAGAATCCACATCAAAAAGCGGAGTTTGTGGGGAACTTGGAAGAAAGTTTTACCCAACTTCACGGAAAAGAACTTTCTTATAATAATCTCATAGACACAGAAGCTGCAATTTTGACGGTGACTGATTTCCAAAAGCCTGCTTTCGCTATTATCAAACACATGAATGCTTGTGGCCTTGCTGTCAGGGAAGAAGGGGAATTATTTGAAGCTTATAAGGCCGCCTATGATGCAGACCCTGTCTCAGCATTTGGTGGCATACTCGCGGCCAACAGAACTATTACTGAAGACATCGCCAAACTTATCAAAGAAGTTAAACTTTTTATCGAAGTAATAATTGCTCCAGACTTTTCGAAAGAAGCTCTAGCTATATTAATGGAGAAAAAAGATTGCCGAATTTTAAAATGGAATAATCCAAACCTGCCAACAAAACAAAATCGTACTTGCTTTACCGGAATTTTGTCGCAAGACCGAGATACACACGTGGAAACAGGAGAGGACTTAACAGTAGTGACGAAACGCGCGCCGGACGAAAGAGAAAGAAAAGATTTATTAATTGCCGCAGTGACTACAAAACATTTAAAATCAAATTCTGTTGCGTTGGTGAAAGATGGCACGCTTCTTGCTATGGGTTGTGGGCAAACTTCGCGCATTGATGCCTTAAAGCAGGCAATAGATAAAGCCCAAAGAATACAGCAATTTGGATTCTCACTTCAAGGTGCAGTGCTCTCTTCGGAAGCATTCTTTCCATTTCCTGATTGTGTAGAATTGGCTGCTAAAGTGGGAGTTACTGCCGTAATTCAGCCAGGAGGCTCGAAAAACGACCAAGCATCCATAGACATGGCTGACAAATATAATCTGGCAATGGCAACAACTGGGTTTAGACATTTCAAACATTAATTTTTTAGCTTGTATCATTTTGTAAAAATGCTAGAATAATTTTATGACAAAAAACCCGAAGGTAGGCATTATTATGGGCTCAGATACGGATTTAGCAATCTTTGCTGAATCAGGAGGAATACTTGAAGAATTCGGAATTCCTTATGAAATCACAGTGGCCTCAGCTCATCGCGCGCCTAATTTAGTCCATAAATATATTACGACCGCTAAAGCTCGCGGAATTAAAGTTATCGTAGCTGGCGCAGGCGGCGCAGCGCACTTAGCCGGAGTGTGCGCCTCTCTGACAACACTTCCAGTCATCGGAGTCCCAACTAAAGCGAAAACTTTAGACGGGCTTGACTCTTTGCTTTCAACAGCCCAGATGCCTCCAGGAGTGCCAGTAGCCACCGTCGGCATCAATGCCGGAAAAAATGCCGGAATTTTAGCTGTTCAGATATTGGCAACAAGTGATAAAAATCTGGAAGAGAAATTGGTTGTATATAAAAACAAACTTGAACAAGACAATAAAACAAAAGGAGAAAAATTAGGAAAAATCGGCTATAAAAAATATTTAGATAAATAAAAATGACGAACAAAAAAAATGAATACGCAAAGGCGGGTGTAGATTATACTGTCATGGAGCCATTTAAGATGGCGATGATTGAAGCCGGTAAAAAAACACTAAAATTCCCCAATAAAAGGGGAGTCTTTATAAATAAAGATGCAACACATGCCCATGGCGCAGTATTTGAATATCGTGGTAAAGAGCCACATATTTGGTGCCAAACACAGGAAGATCTAGGAAATAAAAACTGGATTGCCGAATGGATGTATCAAAAAACTGGCAAATCTTATTACGAATCCATAGCTATCGACACAGCACTGATTGTGGTAAATGACGTCATAGCCCAGGGCGCTATGCCGGTGGTTTTCACAGATCAACTGGAAGCAAGTAGAAGCGATTGGTATAAAGATAAAAAACGAGCGCAAGATTTCGCAAATGGTTTTCTAAAAATCTGCCGTGAAGTAGGCATGGCTCTGCCGGCAGGAGAATCTGCCAGCGTAACTTATATAATAAATCCAAAAGCTCCGGTTAAAGAAATAGTCAGCTTGAGCGGTTCAGTCATCGGAATAGTGACGCCTAAAGAAAATTTAATTACTGGTCAAGATTTGACTGTCGGTGACCATATTATCGGCGTAGCTTCTTCGGGACTTCACGCCAACGGAATTAGCTTAGTTATTAAAAAAGCACTCGAACTCCCCAAACAATTTTTAACAAAGCTCCCGAATGGCAAGACTCTGGGCGAAGAAGCGCTTATTCCTACCCGCTCATACGTAGCTCTGATTGAAGCCTTGCTTAAAAATAAAATAAAAATTCACGCTCTACTCCCAGGGACAGGGGATGGAGTAGGTAAAATTGCTTTTGATAAGAGACCATTTACTTACAGAATTCATTCTTGGCTTAGTATTCCGCCTTTGTTTAAATTTTTTCATGAACAGTTAAAAATTTCGCTTGAGAATTGTCTGAAAACTTTCAATTGGGGAGTAGGGTATTACATTTTTGCCCCAAAAGAAGAAGTTGCTAAAATACTAAAAATCGGTGAAGATAAGGGGTACGTAATGGCGGACGTGGGTATTGTAGAAAAGGGCAAGCGACAAGTTATTTTCGAACCGGAAAAAATTATTCTGATGCCGCCGGGGAAATAATTATGAATCCCGTTAGAAATCAACTAACGGGAAATTAAAAGAGAAAATTATAAATGTTAAAATTTCTAACGGGATGAATATACTAAAAGAAACAAATTTTAACAACTTGGGGAAAAAATATACTGGTAAAGTTAGAGATGTTTATATCCAGAATGACAAAATTATAATGGTTTCCACTGACAGATATTCCGCTTTTGACCGCAATCTGGCGCTCATTCCTTGTAAGGGACAAGTTTTAACTCAAGTTACTGATTTTTGGTTTAATCAAACTAAAGATATAGTACAAAATCACGTTATTGAAATACCAGACCCAAATACAGTAGTAGCTAAAAAATGCACCGTGTTGCCAGTGGAGATGGTAGTGCGCGGCTACATTACCGGAGTTACTGGAACTTCCACTTGGACTCTATACCAAAAGGGGCAGAGAGACTTCGGGGATTTTGTTTTGCCTGACGGAATGAAAAAAAATCAAAAACTGGATAAACCGGTCATAACTCCTACGACGAAACACGAAGCTCACGACAGGCCCTTGACTAGCAAAATTATTTTAGAAGAAAAAATGATGTCACCGGAGATTTGGCAAAAAATTTCTGATATCTCTTTGAAGCTTTTCGCCCGCGGGCAGGAAGTTGCCTTAAATAGGGGACTGATTCTGGTAGACACTAAATACGAATTTGGTTTAGATAAAAATAACGAGATAATGCTGATAGACGAGATTCATACGCCGGACTCTTCTAGGTACTGGCAGGCGGACTCATATAAAGGTAGAATTGAGCAAGGTTTAGAGCCAGAAAATTTTGATAAGGAGTTTCTGCGCTTGTGGTTTAAAGATAACTGCGACCCGTATAAAGATGAAAAACTTCCAGAAGCGCCAGTGGGGATGGTGACTGAACTTTCCCGAAGATATGTAAAAATTTGCGAGCAAATTACTGGAATTCCTTTTCAAATGGAAAATGGAGACATCGGGAAGAGGATAGAGGATAATCTAAAAAAATACGCAATATAAAATTACTGATAATATGTCACTAAATTCAATTTCACCAATAGACGGACGCTATGAAAAACAGACTTCTATTTTGTCTCCTTTTTTTAGCGAGAAAGCATTAATGCAGTATAGAGTAATTGTGGAAGGTGAGTACTTTATTGCCCTTTCGTTATTAAGAAAAACATCTTTGAGGAAATTTAGCAACACAGAGATAAAAAAAGTCAGAAGTTTATACAGGCTTTCTTCTAAAGACTTCGAGCATATAAAAAATATCGAACAAAAAACAAATCATGATGTAAAAGCAGTGGAGTACTTTTTAAAAGAAAAACTGGCCAAAACATCCCTTAAAAAAAGCGTGGAATGGATTCACTTTGGTTTGACGTCCTATGATATTAACACTGTTGCCCGGGGGATGATGCTCGGTGACGCTTTGGAAAAAGTTATTATTCCAAAAATCATCTTGTTAACAAAAAACATCAATACTATCTCTAAAAAATACAAAGCTTTGCCCATGCTCTCGCGCACCCATGGCCAGAGCGCTTCGCCCACCACCTTCGGCAAAGAAATGAAAGTTTTTGAGCAAAGATTAAAAAAACAAACTGACATACTGGAGTTTGTAAGGATATCAGTAAAGTTTAGCGGCGCTACCGGCAACTTTAATGCACATCATGTAGCTTACCCGAAAGTTGACTGGATTAAATTCGCCAAAAGTTTTATAAACAGTTTAAATAAAAATAGAAAAATCAAACTGGAGTTAAATTTGCCGACAACCCAGATAGACCCGCATGACAGGGAAATAGAAATTTTTGATTGTTTGCGCAGAATCAATACTATTCTAATAGATTTTAATCAGGATATTTGGCATTATATTAGCGACGAATGGCTGGTGCAAAAAGTTATCAAAGGCGAAGTAGGCTCTTCCGCTATGCCGCACAAAGTTAACCCCATCAATTTCGAAAACAGTGAAGGTAATTTAGGTTTGGCGAATGCTCTTCTTAATTTCTTTTCTAATAAACTGCCAATTTCTCGTCTGCAAAGAGATTTGTCAGACTCTACCGTAGAGCGAAACTTCGGTTCAGCTTTGGCTTACTCTTTAATAGCATATGAAAATTTGTTAAAAGGCCTTTCAAAAATTGATGTTAATAAACATAAAATGGCTAAAGACTTAGACAATCACCCAGAAGTAATTACCGAGGCTATGCAAACGATACTTCGGCGCGAAGGTGTAGCCATGCCGTATGAAAAATTAAAAGAATTGACTCGTGGTAAAAACATAACAATGGGTGATATTCATAAATTTATTGATACTTTGAAAGTGAGTATTGAGGTAAAAAAAGAGTTAAAAAAAATTACTCCTGCGAACTACATAGGTTTAGCTTCAAAACTGGTATAATGGTTTATGACACTTAAAAAAGCTCTAATTTTTGTGTTGATAATAAATTCTCTGTTTGGAGCTTGTAGAGCATATGCCCAAAGTTCCAACGCCGGTTTTGTGCCCGGAAATATCTGGTATTCTCTGGACCCATTTCTCGAAGGAGATAAGATAAAAATATATACCTTGATTTTCAACCCTGACCCTAGAGAATTATCAGGTACTGTGGTATTTTTTGATAACAGTGTCTTCTTGGGTAAAAAAGATTTCACTGCTCCGGCTAAAGGTGTTAAGGACGTATCGATAGACTGGACGGCCACAGTTGGAACTCACAATATTTTCGGTAAAATTGAAAATGCTAAGTTTCTGGTGGCTAAAAACAAGTACGAAGAAGTGTACTTGGCGGAAAACGAAACAAGTAAAAGCTCGCGCACGGTCAGCAAAAAAATAGTTGCAAAAATAATTGATACAGCTGATGCAAGCACAAAGATATCTGACTCTATTGTAAACAAGGCTGGCAACGCTATTTCTGATTCGGTGGAAAATGTTAAAGAAGCAGTTGTAGCTAAAATACCGCAGTTTGTAGCGAAGCCTTTAACTTTAACCGGAAATGTAATTGAGGGCTGGCGTTCCAGTGTAGGTACTGCCTCGGAAAATAAAAAAGAAGTGGTTCAAACTGATATTGAAAAAATAAAGAAGGGAAGTACAAAAAACGATAGTAAATTTTTAGAACCTTTTAAATATGTGGAGCTTTTCTTTTTTACCGTTTTATCTTTTATTTTTAATAGTAAATTTATATTTTACAGTATTCTATTTATTATTTTAGCTTTAATTCTGCGTTATATATGGAATTTAATTTTTTAATTCGATTTTTGGCTTGTATGCTGCTCATAGCGTCAATACTTTTTATGCCTTTTGGGGTATCCATGATTTTGGCATTAGCGGGCATGGTTTACTTTTCTTTATTCTTTGAAGCCGTACTCGCTTTTTTCCTGTCAGACCTGCTGTATGGAGTGGCAGAAGGTAAGTACTTTGGTATATATTTTACTTTGCTTTCGATTTTATTTTTAATCATAGTGGAATTACTAAAAAAGAGACTGAAATTCTATCCTTGAGTCTTGTATGATAAGAAAAATGTTCAAAAAAAAGAATAGTGACAAACACTTTTTCGTGGAGCCCGACGAGATTTTTCTTGACTCAAAAAATTTGCAAAATTTTGACCGTCAGCAATTCGAGGGACGAATAGAAAAATCAATACCTAAAAAGAACATTTTATTTCTTGGGATTTTATTCCTGCTTTTTTCTGTAACATTTGGCAGCCGTCTGATATATCTGCAAATCCAAAAAGGGGAAGCGTACTTGAAAAGAAGCGAAAATAATATTTTAGACAAAGTTATTATCTTTACCGAGAGAGGAATAATCTATGACAGAAATAATGTAAAGCTGGCTTGGAACAGTAGAAATTCGGACGTTGGACGTCTGAATTCCGGACGTCCAACGTCCGAATCTGAAAACATGCCTATTCGCACATACATGTCACCCGGATTTTCTCATGTATTGGGTTACGTTAGTTACCCAGCCAAAGACAAGGACGGCAACTATTGGCAAACTGAATTTATGGGTAAAGACGGCTTAGAAAAAGAATACAACGACAAAATCAAAGGAGAAAATGGCTCAAAAATAATAGAAATAAATGCGTTAAAAGAAATAAATTCCGAAAATATCATAAACATTCCAAAACGAGGGAATAACTTGGTTACAAGTATTGACTCAAAAATTCAGAAAGAATTGTTTACTTTAATTAAAAATCTGGCAGAAAATAATAACTTTACCGGTGGAGCTGGGATAATAATGGATGTCAGAAATGGAGAAATACTGACTTCTACCAGCTTCCCAGAATATAATTCCGAAACTTTATCTCTTGGAGAAGATATATCAGCGATCAATAAGTATATAAACGATAAAAGAAAATTCTTTATGGATAGAACTGTTTCCGGACTTTATACTCCAGGCTCGATCGTTAAGCCATTTTTCGCGCTTGGAGCTCTAACTGAAGGCATTATTGACCAATATAAAAAAATTCTTTCGACTGGTTCCATCTCAATCCCAAACCCTTATTTTAAAGACCAAAAGACTGTTTTCAAAGACTGGAGAGTAAACGGCTGGACAGATATGAGGGAGGCTTTGGCTGTTTCTTCTGATGTTTACTTTTACTCTATTGGCGGGGGCTACGGCGACCAAAGAGGCCTTGGTATAACCAATATTGGCAAGTATGCCAGCCTCTTCGGCATTGGAGAAGCAACTGGGATTGATTTGCCGGACGAAAAAAAGGGCACCATCCCGTCTCCGCAATGGAAAATAGAAAATTTTCAAGGAGACCCTTGGCGCATTGGAGACACTTATCATACGGCTATCGGACAATATGGATTCCAAGTTACTCCGGTAGAAATAGTCCGCGCCGTAGCGGCTATAGCAAGTTATGGCAAAATGTTAACTCCGCATTTTATACTCAATGACAAAGAAAAGGAAAATAAAACTTCTACAGTCAACTTAAAAAAAGAATACTTTGACATTGTGCGTGAAGGAATGAGAAAAGCAGTGACAACGGGCACGGCGACAATACTGAATGTGCCCTATGTGCATGTCGCTGTGAAAACCGGAACAGCAGAGCTCGGAGTGGCTAAAAATAAAGTGAACTCTTGGGTGATGGGCTTCTTGCCGTACGAAGACCCTAAGTACGCTTTCGTGATTATTATGGAGTCGGGCCCCTCGACCGGCGGCGCTAATGCGTCTTCTGTCATGCGAGGTCTCTTGGACTGGATGTACCTTAACACACCGGAATATTTCGATTAATTTGCATTTTTCACCTTCATGAAATACAATATATCCATGAAAAAAGCTTACATACTTTTAGTTTTAGGCATCTGGGTGGCAGTTTTGCCATATTTAGGTTTTCCATATTCTTGGAAAGATATTTTATTTACCATTACCGGTCTGGGATTAATTTGTTTAAGCTATATTATGTACAAAGAATCTAAAAAAGAAGAAATTACTCCGGAGAAAATTTTTGATAATTTTTCAGAAAATCTTGATAGCATCGGCGAAGAAAAAATATAATAACATATAACAATGCAAAATTTTTCAAAAACAAGACATATTGCCACTGTCACTTTGCTTGTTGCCATATTTTTCATCTGGGGTGTTTATCTAGGCATACATAAAAAATCAGAAATAGAGAAAGTCGTGGGTCTTGCCGGAAAAGAGACGCTGGTGACCACAAAAGCTGACTTTTCTCCTTTTTGGAAGACTTGGAATACTATCAACGAAAAATATCCAAAAGCGAGCACAGTGGAAGACCAGAGTAGGGTCTATGGCGCTATTTCAGGGCTCGTGGACTCACTAAATGACCCATATAGCGTGTTTTTCGGCCCAGATGAGGCAAAGTCATTCGAAGAGGAAATAGCCGGTAATTTCAGCGGAGTCGGCATGGAAGTAGGCATAAAAGACAAGACACTTACGGTCATAGCGCCTCTTAAAGACACCCCTGCCTATAGGGCAAATATTAAGCCCGGCGATAAAATTTTAAAGATTGATAAAACAGTCACCACAGGCTTGAGTATAGAAGATGCCATTAAACTGATGCGCGGAGAAAAGGGCACAACAGTGATACTTAGTATTTCCCGCGAAGGGAGAAAAGACCCGATAGAAATGAAAATCGTACGAGATACTATCAATATACCGACTCTCGATACCGAGTTGCGGAAAGACGGCATCTTTATAATAAGGCTTTATAGTTTTTCGGGCAACTCAACCAACCTTTTCCGTGAGGCTATGAAAAAATTTGCGGAGTCTGGAACCGATAAAATGCTCTTGGATTTACGGGGAAACCCCGGAGGGTATTTAGAGGCCGCTGTTGATATAGCAAGTTGGTTCCTGCCATCACAGAAAATAATCGCAACCGAGGACTATGGTAACAATAAAAAAGCGGAAGTTTTCCGAAGTAAAGGCTACAATATATTTAACGACAAACTAAAATTTGTAATTCTGATAGATGGCGGGTCCGCATCAGCATCCGAAATAGTTGCCGGCGCCATGCGAGACCACGGACGCGCCAAGCTGGTGGGGAGTCAAAGTTTTGGCAAAGGCTCGGTACAAGAGGCGATAAAGATAACTCCGGACACTCTTTTGAAAATAACAGTAGCTAAATGGCTGACACCAAATGGAACTTCTATCTCTGAAAAAGGACTGACTCCTGACTATGTGGTAGAATTTACTCCGAAAAATATTAATGATAAAAAAGATGTACAATTAGAGAAAGCAGTGGAAGTATTGCTACAATAATGCTATGCGAGTAATTTTTTTAAAAGATGTGCCGAGAGTGGGGAGAAAGTACGACATAAAAGAAGTCAATGATGGCTACGCTATGAATTTTTTATTGCCGAGAAAGTTGGCCATGACAGCAACTCCAAAAGCTGTGGCAGAATTGGAATTAAAGAAGAAAGAAATTGTCATCGAAAGGGAAGTGCAAGAAAACTTGCTTCTTAAAAATCTGGAAGAAATAAAAGATAAAGTCCTTCACATGACTGGCAAAACTGACGAGAAAGGACATTTATTTTCCGGAATCCGCGCTAGAGATATAGTGGAAGCCATGAAGACAGAATATCACGCCGACATAAATGAAGGCGCCATAAAACTCGAAAAACCAATTAAAGAAATAGGAGAGTTTACTATTCCACTTGAAATCCAAGGCAAAAAATCTTTCTTCAAGCTTGTGGTGGAGAAAATCTAAATAACGTTTACTACTTTTTTTACTAAAGTCTTTCCGTTAAAAGAAGTCTTGCGACGAGAGCCGAATTTGACAGTGCCGTCTTTGAGGGCGAATAGGGTATGGTCCACGCCTATGCCGACATTGTTGCCAGCCATAATGACTGTGCCACGCTGACGGACGATAACAGAGCCTGCTTGAGCACTTTGGCCATCAGTTCGTTTAATACCTAGGTATTTTGGGTTTGAGTCTCTTAAATTTTTGGCCGTTCCGCCGGCTTTTCTATGTGCCATATATTTGTGTTAAAATAATTACATAATACATTACGTAATGTATTATGTAACCAATATAGACTAATATATGGAAAAAATCAAGACATTCTTGGAAAGCGACAAGGGTAAAGACATAATGATAGTTACCATCGTCATTTTGGTGGGCTTAGGCTCATTTGAGCTAGGTAGACTATCTAAAGAAGGAAATGGCTCGAGGGGAGTCAAAATTGAGTATACGGAGGACGTAAGTAATCAGCAAGCAGGGAATGTAATTTCAGCCATAGAATCTTCTAGTCTTTTGCAAAATACTGAAGTAGCAAATTCTGCTGGCAAAAACTTTTTTGCTTCCAACAGGGGAACTAAATATTATTCCATCGGCTGTTCAGCCGGCAAAACTATTAAGCAAGAAAACAGAGTCTACTTTGCAACAAGTGAAGCTGCCCAAAGGGCAGGGTATGAGCTTAGTAGCTCGTGTAGGTAAATAGATATCGTGTCGCACAATATATGTTTTGGGTCGTTATCTACGACCTAAAACATGGCGCCCATTGTGCGACATTTCAAATGCTCGCACAATGTGCTTTTTGGGATTAAAGACTATGAGAAAAGCTTGAGGTCTTTCGTTAGCGCGTCTACTTTGGACTTAGGGCCAAAGATGAGGAGACCGAGGAAGTCGATATCTTTTTGCGACTTCATTTGAGTTTGCTCGGCAACTTTTTTATCATTTGTGGTTTCAATCATCTCTCGGGTAAAGTGAGCAATCTCTAAGCCCTCCCCTTGCGCCTTGTCAGAAAGCGCCCAAATGGCATCCGAAGAGTCGGCAGTCTTTATCATAATTGCATGCTGAATATTTAATTTTATATTTTTGTCATCTTTGGTTTTTATCGAATCAAATTTGAAAAGTTTTTTCTGTGAACGGGCGCCAAAAGCAGCTGATAGATGAGCTACGGTATTCATTATCTGCCATGGCTCCAGTCCGGCGCCGGAGTTTACTATGGCTGTAGCCACATACATTTCCTTAATTTTATTTTTCTCGTCGTCAATAGGTTTCATCAGTGGAAATATTTGGGTTTCTCGGATGGGTTTATCCATTAAGAAACTGAAAAGGCGTTCACTGAAGCCGTGGCCAGCGGTAGGAGGCATTCCGTACTCTAATGCCTCAACGAAGTCATGGTCCGTCATTTGGGCTTCGGTATCCCCTGCTTCACGCAACTTTTCTTGATCTCTAAATCGTTCTAGCTGGTCTATTGGGTCATTAAGTTCGCTATATCCTTGTCCCACTTCACTTCCAGCAATAATAAAATGAAAACGTTCTGTAACATCTGGATTATCAGGCGAAGACTTTGATAAAGGAGAAGTAATTTTAGGCTCATTTACCAGAATAGCTGGTCCGCCAATATTTTTACGGCAATGTTTCCATAAAGAATCAATCAAGCGCGCTTTATTATCTGCTTCGTAGTCCACGCCTAATTCTTTTAACTTTATTTCGATTTCTTTTTGGTCTGCTTTTTCGATATTGATTTTCAATTGTTTCTCTATTTCTTTGGTATAATCTATAAGAGGCCACTCTAAAGCAAGGTCAACGTCAAAACCATTTATCTTAAATTTCAGGGTGCCGAAAGTTTCCTGCGCCACGTATCGGTAGCATTTCTGTAAAAATTTATACATATCTTCATAGTTAGCATAAGCCCAATAAGCTTCACATTGAGTATAGTCTTGCAAATGCTCCGGAGACATGCCTTCGTTGCGAAAAATTCTGCCGATTTCAAAAGTCTTCGGAATTCCGGCAACCATTAACTTTTTTTGCCAGAGTTCTCCTGCTGATATTCTAAGATAAACATCTAAGTCCAAAGCATTATGATGCGTTTTAAATGGTGTAGCATCTGCCCCTCCGGTAGTAATCTCTAAAACCGGTGTTTCCACCTCTAGAAAACCATTCTTCAGATGAAATTCTCTGACAGCATTCCAAAAGAGAGCTTTTTTCCTTACTATTTCTTTGGCTTCAGGATTAAAAAGGATGTCTAGGTATCTCTGACGAAATCTAGTCTCGTAATCCTGCAAACCATGCCATTTTTCTGGTAGCGGTTTCAAGCTCTTAGAAAGCATATGCCAGTCTGTGGCCTCAAGAGTCTTCTCCCCTCTTTTGGTCGTAAAAAAATTTCCTTGAATCTCTACGAAGTCGCCAATATCCACAACTTCATTAAAGAAGTTAAACTTTTCGCCGCCCAAAACATCTTTTTTAAGCAAGCCCTGAAAAGTTCCGGTGCCGTCGTTTAAAGTTATAAAAATAATAGCGCCTTGTCCGCGTATAGACATAACACGTCCGGCAATCCATTTAATTTCTTTATTTTTTTCCAGAGTGTCAAAATTTAAAGTAGCCTCATGTAATGCAAGCTCTCTACTTGACTCTGCGGGATATGGATTTACACCTTTACTCTTCAAGAGCTCAAGTTTTTTTATTCTCGTATCTCTAATTTCATCAATTGAAGACATTTTTAATTTTTAGGACACACTTATTATTTTATAATTAACTAGTCCGTTAGGAGTTTTAAAAGATATTTTATCACCTTTTCTCCTGCCAAAAAGCGCTTCGCCAAACGGAGACCGGTTAGAAATTTTACCTTCGGCCATGCTAGCCTCTTCAGAGCCTACGATAGTATAAGTTTTTGTTTCCTTACTTCTCTCTTTTTGCACGACTACTTTAGAACCAACCTCTACCACTTCCCCACCTCCGCCACTCACCGTCTGTGAAGACTGCAAAATTTGTTCTATTTTTGTAATTCTCTCTTCGAGCTTGCCCTGATCTTCGCGAGTCTGATGATATTCCGCATTTTCCGACAAGTCACCCAATGATTTCGCGTACTCCAAAGCTTCCAAAATTTCTTTTCTTTTCGGTCCTTTTAATTCTTTCAGCTCTATTTCCAACGCATGCCTTTTCTCTTTAGTTATATAGTCTCCCGCTTGCTGCATAATCTTATAATCTTATATTTTTTTAGCCAAAAGTCAATTAAATTGAGCGTAAAATACCATTTTTGCCTATTAAAATTTCACGTGGCAGTTCTCTGCTATTGTAGCGTGAAGCCATTACATAGCCATAAGCACCTGAATTTTTAATAGCCAGAACATCTCCGACCTTTGGTTTGCTGATCTTTCTGTCTCTGCCGAAAACATCTCCGGATTCACATATATTTCCGGCTACATCAACTTTTATAATTGCTCCTTTAATTTTGTTTGCATTTATGATTTCGTGATGAGAACCATACATGGCAGGACGAAGTAAATGATTAAAGCCTGTGTTTATTCCTACAAAAGTACGTTTTGGATTTGTTTTTATCTCGGTAACATTGGCCAATAAGGTTCCTGCTTCAGCAACCAAGAATCTTCCGGGCTCTAGAATCATATTCAACTCTCGGCCGTATATTTTGGAAAAATTATTCATTTTTCTTGTCATTTCTTGTCCTAATAATTTTAAATTTAAATTTTTATCTTTCGGTAAATAAGGAATACCTAATCCCCCGCCGAAATCCAACGATTCCAGTTCGGAAAAATCTTTTGCCGTCTCAAGCAACTTATCGAAGGCTTTTAGTAAAATTTTACTATCCAGAACATTGGAACCAATATGCTGATGCAAGCTGACAATTTGTAATTTATATTTTTTCGCCAATTTTTTAGCTTGTGACAAGTGTTCGAGAGGAATTCCAAACTTGCTCATAACTCCTCCGGTAATGACATGGCTATGGTGCCCAGCACCGATACCTTGATTTATGCGTATACCGATTTTGCCATTTGGATTCAACTTTCCATACAGCTCAATTTGTGACAAAGAATCCAGATTAACTTTAATGTTATTTTTTATCACAAAAACCATTTCTTCTTCGGTTACCGAACTCGAAGTATATAAAATATCTTTAGATTTAAAACCGACCTTCAGTGCTGAAGTTATTTCTCCCCTACTCACTGTTTCTATCTTTGCTCCCAAGTGTAGTAATAACTTCAAAATAGAAATATTTGTGTTTGCTTTGCAGGCATAGTGTATATGAAACTTGTGATATAGCATATTTTTTATTAATTCCAAATACCTTTGCCTGATAACATCAGCTTCGTAAACATATAAAGGTGTGCCAAATTTTTTGGCCAACGTAGTGGAAGAATACTTTCCAAAATATAATTTATTATTCTTAGTATGCATACTGCAAATATATCAGCCTTGTTTGTGAAAGTTAATTTTTTTAACGTTTATGTAATAAATTAGACTTTTTGTAAAATCTGTGATATTATTAAACAATGATAAAAATTCAGCCTATTGTAAGGAATATAGTTATGAGTGAGCTCGAAGCCTATGTGGCATTAACCAACGGCTACATGAATATGAGCAGTTATGCGCACAGAATACGTCCCCTAGTGGAAGAACATGCCAAAAAACAAGTAACCATTACCAGCCTCGTAGTTTCCTTATCGCGCCTGCGTAAAGAGTTTAAAAAAGAAAAGCCACTTATTCAAGAAGTTGTCATCGCTAATATCACTACCAAGCTGCCGCTGACAGACATTGTGTATGAAAATACTGACAGCATAATTAGCAAACTCGAGTCCTTTCATAAAAAAATTTCTATTTCACGTGAAGATTTTTTCACTACCACTATAAGTACCACTGAACTCAATATTATTTGTTCATCGAACATTGCTGGCAAGGTATTAAAACATTTCGGCATCAAGCCAAAGTTCACTGCGCAGAATCTGGCGGCAGTCGGCATCTCATTCAGTGAAAAACAATTCACTATTCCAAATACACTTTTTTCTTTATATTCCGTCATCGCCCGAGCGCGTATCAACATCATTGAAGTGGTCTCGACATATACAGAACTAATTTTCATCATCGAAGAAAAAAACTTCAGCCAAACCGTAGCCCTATTTTCCGAACTGCACCGGAAAGTAAACAGAGAATAAAATCTACCATCTCGAACATATGTAAAAGATAGTAGATAGTTGTGAATTTACGCATATGCGTGATTTCACAACAAAAATGTTTAAGTATTACTAATACAATAGCAACGGCCGTGGTTATTGTGATAATAACAATAATATTAAATTAATTAGACCACTTCCACTATACCGCTGAAAACGGACACGGCGGGGCCGCGCATGATTATGTCGCCTTGTTCGTTTTCAGACATATATAATTTTCCGCCCGGTAATTCTATGATGAGTTCTACATCAGCGTTTTTATATTTCCTAGCTGCCGCGTACACTGCGCAGGCTCCTGTACCACAGGCAAGAGTCGCCCCGCATCCCCTCTCCCAGACTTTTACTTTAAATTCGTTAGAACTTTTTTGCTCCACAAACTCAACATTTATTTTATTTGGAAAAATTTTATTGTTTTCTATCTTAGGACCCAGTGTAGGTAAGTCATATTTGTCCAAATCTTTTACAAAAGTTATGGCATGTGGGTTGCCGACAGAAACAAAATTAAAATCGAATCCTTCTAATTTTGTATTTTTATCCGGAAAATCTGTGTGCACAAAAACAGCTTTCCCCATATTTACCGAAAAAGTATGGTCATCATTATATTTTATTTCTTTTGTACCTGCGCGTGTATCTATTGTAAATTTAGTTTTATTTTTTGAAAAATTGTCTTTCAAAAATTTTGCTACACAGCGCACACCGTTTCCGCACATCTCGGCTAGTGTTCCATCAGAATTATAATAATTCATAAAGCAGTCCCCTTTTTCTGAAGATTCAACTAAAATAACGCCATCACCTCCTATGCCTTTATTTCTGTCACAGAGAAAAATAATTTGCTCTTTTGATAAAACAATTTTCCCATTTATATTATCAATGACTACAAAGTCGTTCCCCAGTCCATGCATTTTTGTAAAGCCTATATTCATATATGTATTAAAGTTCCTTCAGATTCTAAGTCCCAAAACGGCCTTACTTGCAGAGGAATTTTTTTCTCTTTTACTTCCCTTAAAGTTTTCGGATGTACCAAGCCAACAGCATTAAACTCCAAATGTTTTTCAAAATCGTCATAGGTTATAAAATCTATTTTTTGGACATTTTCATTGCCGGCTAGTTTGGGATTTTTGTCCATAACCCCCGGCACATCTTTCCAAAGAACTACTTTGCTCGCATTCATAAGATTGCCCAGAATCCCCGCAGTGTAGTCGCTACCCTCGCGTCCCAGAGTCGTCATGCCTTCTTCGCAAAAACCGATAAATCCCTCGGTGACAATGTTTTTATGCGTAATAAATATTTCTTCTTTTATTTGTACTTTTAGATTTTCATTGGTGGCTTTTTTATCAACATTCGCGATATTAAAATTCGAATCTGTCTTGAGGAAATCAGTCGCATGGACAAGCTTGTTTTTTATACCAACATGAGAAAGGTATTCGCTGGCAACCAAAGAGCTCAATATTTCCCCATAGGGAACAATTTGGTCATAAATAAACTTTTTATCTTCGCCTCGCCCTATTAAATACAGTCTCTCTTGCATCTTTTTAAAAAGATCTTCAATTATGCCGAAGGTCACATGCCCCTCGGGAAAAAGATCTCGCGCAATTTCCAAATGAAAAGCTTTTAATTCATGCATTATCTTGCTACTTTCATTGGTGTCTCCACTCGCATAATTATGTAATATTTTTTCTAAGTTGTTTGTGGTCTTGCCAAAAGCGGAAAATACATTCATGGAATTTCCATGAATGTGCTTCTCGAAAGTTTTCGGCAAATGTCTGATGGCTTTAGCACTACTCATAATTCCGCCACCAAATTTGTTTATAATTAAGGACATAATTTTATATAAGGTTATTATTACACAAGTACTCGGCAATCTGCACTGCATTCGTGGCAGCGCCTTTGCGCAGATTGTCCGCCACGATCCACATATTTAGGGTTTTAGGATTTGATTCGTCACGGCGGAGCCTGCCGACAAAAACTTCATCCTTTCCTTCTGCATATATGGGCATGGGATATTTTAAATTCTGCACATCGTCTACAACCACAACTCCAGGCATTTCGGAAAGTAATGACCTTACTTTTTCCAGATCATATTCTTCTTTGAACTCCACATTCACTGACTCCGAATGCCCGCCGATAACTGGAATCCGAACAGCAGTGGTAGTTATACATATGCTTTCATCACCTAAAATTTTTCTGGTTTCATTTTCCATTTTCATTTCTTCTTTGGTGTAGCCGTTTGGAAGAAAAATGTCAACTTGGGGAATTAAATTTAAGTCAATCGGGTAGGCATACGCCATCTCACCCTCTACTCCTCTCCTTTCATTCATGAGCTGGTCCACTGCGCCTTTCCCTGTACCGGTAACTGACTGATAGGTGGAGACAACTATTCTTTTTATTCCAAACTCTTTATGGAGCGGATAAAGCGCGAGAACCAATTGCGTCGTCGAACAATTCGGTTTGGCAATAATTTTGTCTTCTTTGGTTAAAATACTGCCATTTACCTCAGGTATTATAATTTTTTTAGAAGGATCCAGCCTCCACGCCGAAGAACTATCAATCACTATTGCGCCAGCTTCCACGAAAAATGGAGCCCACTCCAGAGATACTGCCGAACCAGCGGAAAAAAAAGCGATGTCCGGCTTCCCTGCTAGCGCATCTTCGATGGAGATGATTTTATGCGACACTCCGTTAAAAGTTATTTCTTTGCCAACTGATTTTTGGCTTGCTATTGGAAGCAACTCTGAAACAGGAAAATTTCTTTCTTCCAAGATTTTTAGTATAGTCCTGCCGACAAGACCGGACGCTCCAATTATTGCAACTTTTTTCTTATTATTATTTAGCATTATAATTTTAAATTCTTTTGTATACTTTTAACCGCTTTTATTATATTTTCTCTGTGCCCGAAAGCAGTCAAACGCAAATAGCTCTCCCCTTCGGAGCCAAAACCAGAGCCGGGCGTACCCACAACATATGCTTCTTCCAATAATTTGTTAAAAAACTGCAAAGAACTTAAATTACGCGGAGTTTTAACCCAGATATATGGCGCATGTTCTCCGCCAAAAACTTTCAAGCCAAGTTTCTGTAAAGCTTTCTTTATGAGCATCGCATTTTTCATATAGTAACCAACTAAATTTTTACTTTCTTTTTGACCGGCAGGTGATAAAACCGCCAAGGCGCCTTCTTGAGATATATTAGACGCTCCATTGAACATAGTGCCCTGCCGTCTGCTCCACAAACCGTTAACTATGCCTTTTTTTGTCTTTTCAATAACTAAATCCATCGGCACTACCGTCCACCCTAATCGCACACCCGTAAACCCCGCCCACTTGGAAAAACTATTAACTTCTATGGCGCACTTTTTGGCTCCGGGTATTTCGTAGATGCTTTTTGGTAAAGATTTGTTTGATATGTATTCGACGTAAGTGGCATCGAAAATTATTACCGCTTTGTTCTTTAGAGCATAATCTACAAAAGCTTTTAATTGCTTTCTTGTAGCGGCAGAGCCGGTAGGGTTATTGGGATTACAAAGATAAATTATATCCACTTTTTGTTTTGGAGGGTTTGGCACAAAATTATTTTTTTCATTACATGCCATATACACCAGGCCTTGATATTTTCCGTTGACGCATTTTCCAGTCCTACCTGATATAACCGCAGTATCTAAATATGCCGGATACACAGGGTCCGAAATTGCTACGACATTATTCAAACTAAATATTGACTGTATATTTGCCAAGTCTGTTTTGGCTCCATCATTGATAAAAATTTCTTGCATCCTCAAGCTAATGTTTCTTTTTTTATAAAAATTCACCAACGCAGTTAATAGTCTCAAATTCCCCTCTTTGCCTTCGGCGTCTTGGTAGCCTATATATGTTTTAACGTTCCCAAGCCTTTTTACTCCTTCGTGCAATCCTTTAATGACGGTAGGAGTTAAAGGCTCTGTGGTATCACCAACTCCGAGCTTTAGAACCTCTACACTGGGATTTTTTTTCATAAACTCCTGCGTCAGTTTGGAAACCTCGCCAAATAAATATCCTTTTTGCAATTTATTGTAATTTTTATTAATGGTGGCCATTATTATTTTATCAACTTTAACTCTTTCAAGACTTTCTCTATGATAGGCCTATTTTTTTCTTCGATAAAAGTTAACGGCAATCTGAAACTTTCTGTGATAAGCCCCATTTGGGCCAGAGCCGTCTTTACCGGAATGGGATTAGACTCGATAAAGTTAACATTCATCAAGTCAAGAAGTTTATAGTGTAATTTCTTTGCTTCTTCTAATTTACCTTTGAGAGCGCAGTGAATCATGTCAGAAAATAATTTTGGGGTCTCGTTACAGACCACAGAAATACAGCCTTTGCCTCCAAGAGCAATAAGAGGCAATGCCAAGGCATCATCACCAGATAGAACGACAAAGTTTTTAAGATTTTTGGAACCGTTTTTTGCTTCGTTTATAATTTCCATCATCTGGTTTAATGAACCGGAGGCTTCTTTGACTGCTACAACTTTTGGCACTTCTCGCGCTATTTTGATAATAGCTCCCGGCTGTATATTAGAACCGGTTCTCCCGGGAACATTGTAAATAATGATAGGCAGATTCACAGCTTTTGAGATTGCTTTAAAGTGAAGCACCAGACCGGCAGGAGTCGGCTTGTTGTAGTAAGGCGTTACGTGAAGCAGACCGTCCACTCCGGCGGACTTGGCCAGCTTAGAAAAGTGAATCGCTTTTTTAGTATCATTGGAACCGGCTCCGGCAATGACCGGAATTCTTCCTGCAACTTTTTTTACTACTGTTTTTACAACAGTAATATATTCTTCATCGTTGAGCGTAGCTGCTTCTCCAGTGGAGCCGGCAACCACAATGCCATCCACTCCGCCTTTGAGCTGATATTCAACCAACTTCTCCAATGCCGGTAAATCCAAATCTCCATTTTTCTTAAATGGTGTGACTATTGCCGGAATTGAGCCAAAAAATTTTATTTTTTTCATTTTATATTTTGAATAAATGTTCAAAAGGATACATCCCTTTTTTGTTACTAATAAATTTGGTAGCTAATAATGCCCCTTTGGCAAATCCCATTCTACTGTATGCTTGATGAGAAAATGTGATGCCATCAGCGACGCTGTCGAACACCACTTCGTGGAAACCTGGGTTTCTGCCCGCACGAATTGAAGTAAAGTTTAATCCATTGACTTTGCTCGCAATTTTCAAGGCAGTACCGGAAGGACTGTCGAGCTTGGCTTTGTGGTGAACTTCCAGCCCATACACATCATAATCCGGAAATTTAGCAAAAAGCGAAGAGGCAAAATCCATTATCTTGAAAAATATATTTACTCCCACCGAAAAATTCGGACTGTAGACTAAACCTATTTTATTTTTGCTGACTAATTTTTTTACGGTATCCATTTTGTCATACCACCCAGTGGTGCCTATGACCATATTCACGCCGAGCTTTCCTACTTGCTCTATATTCTTTATAACCACATCCGGTGAAGTAAAGTCTATGGCAACATCTGCTTTTTTAATACCTTCTACGTCCAGCTTGTCATTTATATTTTTATAACTCACTGAAACCACTTCAAAATCTCGAGAATCTTCACATAGAGCATTCACTTCTTTACCCATTTTTCCAAAGCCAATTAAGGCAATTTTTATTCTACTTTTCATTTATATATAGGATAACAAGTATATTAGTAGAAGTTAAATTTTTTAACATTAACACTGTTATTGCAACTTTTTGTTAAATCTATTAGAATATCAGCATGATAAAAATACAGTCAGCTGTGCGAGATATAGTGCTAGAAGAAATAGAGGCTTATTTTGCCCTAACCAACGGCTACATGAATATGAGCAGTTATGCGTACCGGATAAAGTCAAAGGTAGAGTTACTCACAAAAAAGCACACAACTATAGCGAGTTTGGTGGTTTCCCTCTCCCGCCTTGCGAAAGAACTGAAAAAAGAGAGACCGCTGATACATAAAGTAGCAATAAAAAATATTACTACCAAACTTCCACTCACGGAGATAGCTTATGAAAATAGTACCAAATTCATTGAGAAGTTGGAATCATTGCATAAAAATATTTCTGTATCTGCAGAAGACTTTTTTACTACAACTATTGGCACCACAGAAATCGATATTATTTGCTCGTCTAATCTGGAGGCTAAAATTTTGAAACATTTCACTATGAAACCGAAGTGGGTAAACCATAACTTTGCCGCCATCGGAGTTTCTTACGGTCCGGAAGTTTTCGGCACTCCAAATGTTTTTTTCTCCCTTCTCTCGGTAACTGCTCGCGCCCGCATCAACATAGAAGAGCTGGTCTCCACGCCCACCGAGCTCATCTTCATCGTGGCCGAAGCTGACTTCGGCAGAACCGTGGCTCTGTTTTCAGAGTTGCACAGAGAAGTAAACAATGATAACCTATAATTTATATGGCAAAAACAGTAATAGAAATTAGGAAGAAACCAAACGAAAACAACGCCAGTATTTTGCGCCGTTTTTCTCGCAGAATTCAGGAATCCGGAATTATTCGCAACGTGAAAAGCGCTCGCTACAACGTCAGAAAAGAATCCAAACTAAAAGTGAAAAACAGCGCCCTAAAAAGAATGGCCAGGAGATATGAAATAGAGAAACTCAAGAAGCTCGGCAAGATGGCAACCAAGTAGTAATATGTTTGATAAAGTCAAAAATGACATCTTGGGCAAAGATTATGACCTTTCTATAGCATTTGTTAGTGAAAAAAAATCTAGAGAACTAAATAAAAAATGGAGATATAAAGACAAGGCGACTAATGTCTTGTCTTTCTCTTTACGTAAAGACACGGGGGAGCTTGTGTTATGCAACGCTGTAATTAAAAAGGAAACAAAAAAGTTCGACAAAACTTTTCCGCAATTAGTCGGTTTTTTAGTTATCCACGGCATGCTTCATTTGAAAGGTATGCGACATAGTAGTACAATGGAGAGAGCAGAAAAAAAATACTGTAAAAAATATGGTAAGAAATATTTCAGTAGGAATAGACGTGGGCTCCGGAACGACGAGAGTCGTAGTGGGAGAGTTCGTAAAAGGAGAAAAAAATCCTAAAATTATTGGCGTGGGCGAGGCTGAAACTTCGGGACTGCGACATGGCTATGTGATTGACGCAAATTCCGCATTAATTTCAATAAAAAATGCGGTGGCAAATGCAGAGAAAACTTCTGGAATAAAAATAAAGCGAGCATTTGTCAGTGTCAGTGGCAGTACCCTGCGGGGAGAAACTGGCTCCGGTGGAGTTATCATATCCAAGGCTGACGGCGAGGTAACTACCCTTGACATAAACAAAGCATTGGAAGATTGTGAAAACAACTTAAATTTGGGAAATAAGAAAGTTATTCATGTCTACCCTGTTTCCTTCCGACTTGACGGTAAAGAGGTGCTGGGCCGACTAGAAGGCATGCGTGGCACCAGGCTTGAAGTAAAAGCTCTTTTTGTTACTTATTCTATCCAGCACTTGGAAGACTTAATAGCGGTAATTGCCGAAGCTGGAGTGGAAACCATAGACGTCATCGCCTCCCCTGTAGCGCTCGCTAACATAGCTTTAACGGAAAAACAGAAAATAGTGGGAGTGGCGCTGGTTGATATCGGAGAGGAGACAACGTCACTTTCTGTTTTTGAAAATGGAAAATTGATATCAATTTTTACTTTTTCTATAGGCTCAACGGATATTACGAATGATATTGCTTTGGGATTTAAAATTCCACTTGATGTAGCCGAAAAATTAAAACGCGGAGATAATGCCGAAGAATTTTCAAAGAAAAAATTAGATGAGTTTATCGAGGCACGCTTGTCTGATATTTTTGAATTGATAGAAAATCATTTAAAAAAGATAAAGAGATCGGGGCTATTACCGGCCGGTATCATCTTTGTCGGTGGCGGCGCGAATGTAAGAGGGCTGGTAGAGTTGTCAAAAATGGTGCTGAAACTCCCCTCTGCCATGGGAACAAGTGAGATTTTCAGTAATTCGAAAACCAAGCTTCGTGACTGTTCTTGGTTTACTGTTCTGGGGCTTTTAGCATCCAAAGACAATGACGGCTATTCTGAAAATTCATTTGTTAACTTTTATAAAGATCTAAAAAATGCACTAAAATCAAGCATAAAACAGCTACTGCCGTAGCTTCG
The DNA here is from genome assembly GCA_001785445.1 of Candidatus Nomurabacteria bacterium RIFCSPHIGHO2_02_40_30. Taxonomy (GTDB): domain Bacteria; phylum Patescibacteriota; class Minisyncoccia; order Phycocordibacterales; family UBA9973; genus UBA9973. The sequence goes on from MFTV01000010.1 coordinate 160,531, forward strand.
CTAGTTTTCAACTTTTAATTTTTAATTTTTAAAAAGCAGATAATTTGCTTTTTTTTGCTCTAGTGCTAGTATGTCTCCTATAAAGTCATATACATATTATCAATTATAAGAACACATTTATGCCAAAAATCAATCAAGCAATAGAGAGTTTCGCCCGTATTATGGTCATCGGAATAGGCGGGTCAGGCAAGAATGCCATTAACCATATGATAAATTCTAAGGTTAAGGGTGTAAGTTTTATTTGTATGAATACCGACACGCAGGACTTGCACCACTCGCTCGCTGAGAAGAAAATTCACATAGGGAAAAATCTTACCAAGGGCTTGGGCGCCGGCATGGACCCGGAAATCGGAAAAAAAGCCGCTGAAGAAACTAAATCGGAAATCCAAGATGTCATCAAGGGAGCTGATATGATATTCATCGCTTGTGGCATGGGCGGAGGCACGGGCACAGGCGCCGCGCCGATAGTAGCTCGCGCAGCTAAAGAACAAGGAATATTGACAGTGGCAGTTACCACCAAGCCTTTCTTTTTTGAAGGCAACCACCGAATGAAAATCGCGGAAAAAGGCATTGAGGAATTGGCCAAAGATGTGGACGCTATCATTACAATTCCAAATGACAAGTTACTGCAATTATCTGAAAAAAATACAAATTTTAAAGACGCTTTCGCCAGATGCGATGATGTACTAAGGCAGGCCGTAGAAGGCATTTCCGACTTGATAACCACCCCCGGTATTATAAATGTTGACTTCGCAGATATCCGAGCTATTATGTCCGATGCCGGTAGCGCGCTTATGGGTATAGGCCTTGCTTCCGGTGAAAAACGCGCTGAAAAAGCGGCGCTTCAGGCTATCAATTCTCCCCTTTTAGAAGTCTCTATAAATGGTGCCAAGGGTGTCCTCTTTGCCATTTCCGGCGGAGAAGACGTAACAATCCAAGAAATTCAAGAGGCTGCTAAAATAATCACCGAGTCAATTGACAAAGATGCGAAGGTGATATTCGGCACAATTAAGGATGAGAAATTGAAAAAGGGTGAATTAAAAGTCACAGTCATAGCTACCAGCTTCACGGCTGATGCACCTCGCAAAAGTCTTTTTACGGGAACCCTGTTAAAAGAAGAAAATGCGGCTATGGCTAAAAAGGAGATACATAACAGCATCCAGAGCGGAAGTACCAGCAGTGATTTTTTTAAGAAAGATAAAAAAGCAGAAGTGGAAGAAATAGTTATTGAAGACGACGGAGACGACTGGAGCGCTGTTCCAGCATTTTTGAGACGTAAGAAGAATTAGAGGAAGTTTTTGAAACAAGCTTTTGTAGGGGTTTCGAGGCTGGCGAGCCGAGAACTTCAGAGTTTTTTAAGCTTCAAAAAACTCGTACCGAAAAAAGCTTTGTTTCAAAAACTTCTTTACATAGTGTATACTAAATATATGACTTACGATTTAATTATTATCGGGGGTGGACCGGCCGGCGCGGCGGCGGCAGTTTACGCTGCTCGTAAAAGACTACAGACGCTCTTTATTACCAGCGAGTGGGGCGGGCAAAGTGTAGTCTCCGAGCAAATTTACAACTGGATTGGCACCACTTCCCTCTCGGGAAATGAATTAGCAGAAAATTTTAAAAAGCATGTATTGGCAAATGCCATAGGTACTGAAAACCTGAAAGAGGCTGAAGATTTGGGCTCTACGCTTTTAGTAAAAGAAGGTGAAAAAGTAATTTCTCTCACAAGGACAGTCCTTGAAAATTCCTTTGAAGTTACAACAGAAAATGGCGAGAAATTTTTAGCTAAGACAATTCTAATAACTAGCGGCAGCGGTAGAAGAAAACTTGAGGCAAAGAATGCCGACAGACTAGAACATAAAGGACTCACTTACTGCGCCTCTTGCGACGGGCCTCTTTTTACCGGTCAGGATGTCGCGGTAGTGGGCGGCGGGAACGCTGGGTTTGAAACTGCTGCCCAGCTTCTGGCCTATTGTAAATCCGTAACCCTTCTGCACCGTAGTGAGTCTTTTGATAAAGCTGATGAAATTACCGTTGATAAAGTTTTGAAAAACCCAAAAATGAAAGCGGTAAAAAATGTGGAAATTTTGGAAATACAAGGCGATAAATTTGTCGAAGGAATAGTATATAAAGACAGAGCTACCAGCCAAGAAACAGAATTGAAGGTCTCCGGTATTTTCGTGGAAATCGGGCAAATTCCAAATACTAACTTTGTGAAAGATTTGGTTCCGCTTGACGAAATCGGACGTATAAAAATAAATCCGTTAAATCAAAAAACTTTAGTCCCCGGCATCTGGGCTGCCGGCGACTGCACTGATGTGCTCTATCATCAAAACAACATCGCCGCCGGTGATGCCGTCCGCGCCCTCGAAGATATTTATTTGGCAATTCATACTAAATAGTTACGTAATCTATTACGTAATACATTACGTAACCAAATACTTTTCCACAGATTTAATTGACAGGTTTAGATAAAAGCATAAACTTAGTATGTTCCTTTAATAATTTAAAAGAAGTGATTGGGGAAACTGGTTAGATTCCAGTACAGTGCCGCTACGGTAAGCCCACGACTTTGTGTCGGGGACAAGTCCGATTACCAATCATTTTTGTTTTTCCCGAGCAGGATATCCTCTTTCGTTTTTTTACGAAAAAGACTGTAAATTCTGCCCGCAGCAGGATTTTTTTTATGTCTAAAAATAATAAAAAATTATATACCGGCCTTGTTATTATTTTACTCTTTTTTGCTTTTGTTCTAGTTCCCTCTTTTAAAAAAGAAAGTCAGATATCGGATTCAATAATATCCCCTGTAAAATTTGCTCCTAATACTCTTCTGTACGATGCTCTGGTGCAAGAAGAAAAAGAAGGTAGAATAGACTTTTCTGGAAAAATGTACCCTAATCTCGGATTTTTTGTAACAGACATTGGAACACTGCATTCTGGTAACGGTAAAAACCTTATTTATTATATTAACGGCAAAGAAGCGGCTGTCGGCGTTTCTTCCTACAAGCTCAAAGATGGCGACGTCATTGAGTGGAAATTGGAATAAAACAAGGCTAAGTCTTGTCAAAATTTTATGAAGAAAAAAATATTAAAAATAGGTTTTAGTTTTCTAACAATTTTATTTTTGGGAAGCTTTTTTGCATCAACAACATTCGCAGCGAATGATGCCTCGGCTATAATTTCCCCCACTGCGGCTTCTACGAACCAAAATCAAACATACACATACACTGTGACCAACGGCAGTGCCTCCACTGCCAATCTTGGTTCAGTAGAGATTGTCTTGCCATCCGGATTCGGAACTCCTTCTTCTATAAGTATTTCTTCCGTATCATCCAGTAAGACATGGTTATTAGGTTCTACCGACGGATATACTAACGGCTTCAATGCATCTACAAGTAAAATTGGAATACAAGCCAGTGGAGCTAGTGATAAGCTCGATGTAAACGAATTTGTGGCAGTGCAAGTCACCTCCACTGCGCCCTCTAGCGCGGGGTCGTATGAATGGACTGCTTCTCCCCTTGCTAATCTGGGTTTTAGCGGCACTCTTTTTAATTTAACTTCTTCGCAACCCACTGTAAATGTTACCGCTCCTGTAACGGTAACGTTCATAATTAGAAATGGCGACACTGTTCTTTACAATGGATCCGTCGCTCTTCCCGCTTCAGGCACTGTGTCAATTACCGATTCAAATAGTGTGGCTCATAATGTAAATACCAGAAGTGTCTTGGCTATTTTGAAAAATATCGATGATGCCAGTAGCGACTTTTCAATTTCCAATTTGCAATACTTTAACTCATTCAATTCGTTTTATCTTAAATGCATACTGCCGAACGGCAGCTCGGAACTTTGTGATAATTGGCAGTACGCTGTGGGTAGCGTTACTCCCTTCTCTAGTATTGATGCTAGTATACTCTCCGGCGGAGAAACAGTGGGGATTTATTTTGGCAACTCGCATCAGCTTGTACTTTCTGCCAACACCATTATTACTGGCGGGTCGTTAAATGTAGCCGCACAATCGTATGACTATGCAAATAATACTTGGAATCCACTTACTGGAGTAAATGTGGGTGTAACCTTGCCGAATCCTAATGACCCATGGAGCCCGATTGTTGTTTCGACCCACGCAGTCGATAGCCTTGGAAATACAAATATTTCACTGTCAACTATAAACACATATACCATTGGCATTGCGGAAGATTTTTATTTTCCTTCTTATAGCCTTACAGTTTCTCCGGTGCCAAGTGGCACCGGAGGCGGAGGAGCAGTTGTAACACTGCCGTCATCTTTTGACACCTCAAATGCAATTGCTTATTTAAAAAGTGTGCAAGGCGCTGATGGCTCACTTGGTGACTCTCTTCTCTATAGCGATTGGGCGGCAATTGCTTATGGAGCCCTAAATGTGACTGGTAGCCCAAAAGATAAGCTCCTCACTTACTTTGATTCTAATAATACAATAAGTTCCCTCTTGACCGACAATGAAAGACATGCCATGGCGCTTCTGGCTCTTGGGCAAAATCCTTATTCATATAACGGCGTAAACTATATTAATGCTATCATCAACAGCTTTGACGGCACGCAATTCGGCGACGCAAATTTGATAAATGACGACATCTTCGCGCTTATTCCCCTGGCAAATTCCGGCTATACTGTAAAGGACGAAATAATTATTAAAGATGTTAATTTTTTAATTTCCAAACAAAAAACAAACGGCTCCTGGGAAGAAAGTGTGGACATAACAGCGGCGGCAATTCAAGCCTTAAAATCTTTTGAATCCATTGCTGGCATTTCTGGCGCTCTCACAAAAGCGACTGACTATATTATAAGTAAGCAAATTAATGACGGCGGCTTTGGAGGTATTTACTCTACAAGCTGGGTAATGCAAGCCATGAGCGCCCTTGGCACGTCGTGGAGCAAGAATAACCACACCCCCATGGACTACCTTGCTCTACAGCAGGTAGCAGACGGAGCCGTACTTCCCTCATCCGAAACTCTGCAAAATCGCATTTGGGCTACAAGTTATGCAGTTACGGCGACTTCTATGAAACCATGGAGCGCAATAATGCAATACTTCCAAAAGCCTGCAGCAGAGCCAGTACTAGTTGCAGTTAAAGAGCCAAAAATTAAGACACCAGAAAAAATCGAAGTTCCGACTGAAAGTGTTGCAAAAAGTAAAATAATAGAAAAAAAAGTTTCTATAACTCCGCAAATAAAAAAATTAATTCCTAATGCAACTATTGCGCAAGACACAAAACCTGTAGAAATAACTCCTAAAACACTCACTGCATCAGCAGCTAACGCTATATCCACAGAAAAAGTTCTCAAAGCGACTCCTGTGGTCCTCGGAGCCATCTCCGGCGCCGCTATTCTTTATATCCTATTTAAACTTCTTCTGGTGCTTCTGTAGTTAGAAGGCGGTGATGTATTAACCTTTGCGCGAACCCACTTCGCACGCGCGGAGCGCGTGGTGGCTTGAGATTCTTTCGTACGCTCCGATTGCGTGGTGATTCTGCGCCTCGGGACGCTCCCTCCGGTCGCGTGCATCCCGCACCCATTTCCTTTCCTATTTTTTGCGGCTCCTCCCCCCATCCCCCTCCGCCGAAAGGCAAGTGGAAGAAAGGAAATGGGTGCGGGTGCAACGCTACTTGGTAAAGCGCTTAAAGTAGGCATCGATTTCATCTCGTAGCTCGATACCGACGCGCTCGAAACAATCGAGCAGGTCTTTGTAAGTACCTTTGCCGCCGAGAAAATCCCAAAATTCGTCGGCTACTTTAAGCTCATTTTCCAAATCAAGCATGCCTCGCATTGTCCAGCGATTATACGCCTCTGGCTCGTACGGATTGTATGGAATTGCAACAAAAGTATTTACTTTTGCATCCGGATCATTTGCAAGTGTTACCGCCACCCACTCAAGCAATGTTCGCTTAAACTCCTTGAACCCTCCCGCGTTTGGTTTTGCTGTTTTAATATCAAACAAGAAATGATCGCCGTCTTTTGACTCAAACATTAGATCGACTTTTGTTGGTTTTACTTTAATCATCTCGCCTTGCTGACATACTTTTCGTATTCTCTCAATTTCTGTTTTTTTATCGGGCGACGATGTGGCAGTTGTCAGTCCATCCACAATCTTTTGTATTTCTGCTTGAGCGCCAGTACTTATTTGATCACCTGCTTTTGCTTGAGATTTAGCAATTTTGAAGTTCTTTTGTGCAAGCGCGAGGGCTACTGGCTCAAAAATGGTCGTCCCAAAATTTGTATTGAGCGAGTGGATGAATGAGTAAAGTGCCAACCTGTCTTTTCCAAGTAAGCGAGTATGGAACGGCATTGAAGCCGGTTCGGGTTTGTGATTTTTAAACTTGTTTCGGAGACTTGTTCTCAAGACTTCCTCAACATTTTGAACTTGTTCTTTTGATAGTGCCATAAATTTTATTTTGATTTAAAGTGAAAAATAATTTCTGAATACGGATTGCGATCTCGTTCCGTTCTGTTTAGGACAGGTCGCTTGAATTGATTTATAATCTTCATCCCCGATTTTTCCGCAATCTCGGGGTAAAGATTATATTTATCGTTTGCAACAAGGAAGACATCATAATCATCCTTGAAGTATCGTTTGCAGTTATTTAATACATCTGCAATTCCTTGCGCGTATGACCGTCGAGCTTCTTGCCCTTGCCCTTTATACAGCGGACCAATTTCTAATTCATCATTTCGTTTGTAACCTAAGAGGTCATAGGCGTACGCATGTTGTTCGTGATAATCAATTTGTCCAACATACGGTGGCGAACAAAAAATGCCAGCTATTTTTTGTTTCTTCAAAATCTTTGCAAATTCTGGACTCTGCTTTTCCACCTTCTCAAAAATATCCACAGAACGAGAATCGCCGGCAACAGTGGAATAATGTACCGACTTTCGTAAATTACCGAAATCTTTAATACGATTGAGCGTATCAAAAGCATACCGATTGAGCATCGTTTTGATCGAGAACAGTGGCTTACAGATTTTTTTGTGCTTGAAGCAGTAATATGTTGTTAGTTGGGGTTCTTTCAGCGTAGCCAAGTCACTATGCGTTGTTGCACGACATGATCTGATTGTTCGGCTCAGAATGAGCGCAAGAATTTTTCGAGTTTTTACATCTCGCTCTTGCTTAATTGTTTGAAATACATGGTCTATCTCACGACGTACATTATCCATAAACCAAATATCAAGAAAAGAATCCGCTTTGTCTTGCTTGAGCTTTATTGAATACTTTTTGAGTAATTTTTCATACACTGGCAAAAACTCTTTTTCTTTCTCGTTTGAAAAGGTTTTTTCATTAAAATTACCTTGATTTATCTTATATTTGAATTCGTAGCCGGGGAAATAGGCGTTATTAAATTTTGATAATTCTGCCAAAAGTTCGCTTTCAAATTCTTGAATCTGATTGTCATGCTCGAAAGTATCGAGAGCGGCGAGCATCTTTTTGATTGCTTTCTGCACATAATCGTAGTCATAGTGTGTTGCCTTACAGCTCGCAATCATACAATTAAACTCGGAAACATCTATACCAATAGAATGGATGCCCATTTCAAGCGACTGAATTAATGTTGTGCCAGAACCCATAAAAGGGTCGAGGACTATATCACCACTTTTGAAATAAACTTCCTTTTTAAAATCATCAGTGTGCGTTCCTAAAAAATATTCAACAAGCTGCGGAATATACTTGCCCTTGTATGGATGAAGTCGGTGAACATGTTTAGTTGTGTGCACTTCTCGCAAATTATCAAAAGAAAGCGCCCAGTTTAGATCGTTGCCGAGTTTTTGTTTCCAGTCTACTTCTCGCTTTCCATTCCACGATTCGTAGTATTTTTTAAGATCATTGACATCAACTTGCGTCGAGCCATTTTCGCCGTGCTTTTTAACCTTTCCATACTGTACAAGGTACGAAATGTTTGCTGTAGACACATCTTTTTCAAGATATTCGGTTGCCCACTTTGATGCTTCTGGTATTGATAGTAATGACATATATTTTAAAATTCTTTTCTTAATACTCCCACGACTTTACCTTGGATTACCACATCTGTTTCGTAAAATGGCTTCATAGTTTTATTGGCGGGGACAAGTTTGATTCGATCCTTCTCTCTGTAAATCTTTTTCAGTGTAACCTCGTTTCGCTCCGACATATAGGCTACCGCCTTTTCTCCATCGTTCACGGTTTGTTGGTCGTGAACAATCACAATATCGCCGTCCATGATTCCTTCCTCAATCATACTCACGCCAGACACCTTAAGAGCGTAGTGGTGAGACGATGTTGGAAGCATTGAACGCGGCACACCTATCATTTCTTCATTTCGTATTGCCTCAATCGGACCGCCAGCAGAAATAATTCCAAGAAGGGGTATGTCTACAAGTGGTGATTTGTAATCTTGAGGAGTAATGATTGATCGTTTCTTACCTTTATCAACCGAGAGTAGATTTTTTTTACCCAAGGACTGTATATGTTGATGTACTGTCGGGATAGATCTATTAAAATGTTTGGCGACTTCAGTAAGTGCAGGGGAATAGCCATTTTCGCGCCGATAGGCGCGCACAAAATCTAACACCTCGGCCTCACGCTTTGTTGGTTTGTCCATAACAGCACTTGACTTTGTTCTCATACAAAGAGTATACTACCATAAGATAACCTAAACAAGAGCAGGTTATCCACATTATTAATTTAACTAAAATAAGATTATGTCAAAAAAAGTTGTATTTATTGCTTTCGCAAAGGAGGATGAAAAACAGAGAGATCTTCTAAGGGGTCAGTCCTTAAACACGGACTCACCTTTTGAGTACGTAGATATGTCAGTGAAAGAGCCGTACGCTACTGAATGGAAAGAAAGGGTGCGCACACGTATTAAACGATCGGATGGAGTCATTGCGTTAATTAGTAAAAGTTCTCTTACTGCCAGTGGCCAAAAGTGGGAAATTCAGTGTGCCAAAGAAGAGAAGAAAAAAATACTCGGCATTTATGCATACACCGACGACCGAACCAACATCGAGGGAGTGAATACCAAACCCTGGACATGGGACAATATTAAAGATTTCATTAACTCTCTATAGAAATTTATGTCAGCTGCACTCATAGTCGGCATAGATCATTATAAAAACATCGATGGGCTACACGGATGTGTAAATGACGCCAACGAAGTAAAATCTGTATTGGAGAGAAATGGTGATGGAAGCGTAAATTTCGACATTAAATTGTTAACCGCCAGTAAAGAAGAGGATTCTATAAAAAAATCTGCCCTCAAAGATGAGATTGCAAATTTATTTAAAATTGATACAGATATTGCCCTCTTTTATTTCGCCGGTCACGGTTATGTCGAAAGTGTCGGTGGTTACTTAGTCACTTCCGATTCAGAAAGAGGTGATGATGGAATATCCTTGTCTGAAGTACTCATCATGGCAAATAATTCGCCCGCGGCAAATAAAATAATAATATTGGATAGTTGCCATTCGGGCATAGCTGGTGCATCAGCATCTAATAGCGACCACTCCGTGTTATCTGAAGGGGTTACTATTTTAACTGCGTCTACAAAAGACCAGTACGCCTCCGAGGAAGAAGGGAGCGGTGTTTTTACCAGATTGTTTGTAGATGCACTACAGGGTGGAGCTGCAAATTTAACAGGAGATATAACCCCTGGTAGCATTTATGCACATATCGACCAATCACTTGGCGAATGGGAGCAGCGACCTGTATTTAAAACAAATGTAAAACAGTTTGTGTCTCTGCGAAAAATAACTCCGCCCATAAGTCTTGAAGACTTAAAGAAAATTAGTCAGTTCTTTCCGTCTCCGGGCTATAATTACGAACTTGATCCAACATATGAGCCAGAAATGAAGGGTAGAGATGAGAATATGCCTCTTCCAAATCCAAAAAACACCGAGATTTTTGCTACCCTTCAAAAATACAACAGATTGAATTTGTTGGCGCCTGTTGGAGTACCACACATGTGGAATGCAGCTATGGAAAGTAAAAGTTGTCGCCTCACAGCACTTGGTGAACACTATAGAAAGTTAGTTTCCAAAGGGAGAATTTAACAGAAAGAATCTGTTTTTTGATAACCACGAACGTCATCGGAGCCACAGAGCGAACACGAAGCAAACACCGAGCAGGCGGCGCGAGCGAATGCGAGCGTGCTAGTGCGAGGTGCTTGCATAGTGTGAGCGGACGCACGAATTACCACCAAACGCGGATACGGGAGCGCCTCGGGTCGCCGCAAGGACGGAGAAAGCGGAGATTGGGAGCAATGGATACTTTGCGACCTTTCGGAGCTTTTGGAGGACGAAGCGGCGAAGCAGACCGCACCCATTTCCTTTCTTCCACTTGCCTTTCGGCGGAGGGGGATGGGGGGAGGAGCCGCAAAAAATAGGAAAGGAAATGGGTGCGGGATGC
>MFTV01000011.1 GCA_001785445.1 Candidatus Nomurabacteria bacterium RIFCSPHIGHO2_02_40_30
CGCAGACACGCCCACGCTGTTTCGCCTGAATTCGCAAGCGAATTCTCAAAATTCGGCGCGCTTGCGCGCACTGTTTTATTTTGGAGGAGGAGGTTCGAAATCCAAATGCAATTTTTACATATTTACTTTCAAAAAGAATTTTTGCTAGAATGTGGGTATGTCGCAAAAATTCTTTTTGTATGCTCGCAAGTCCACTAATGTCGAGGACAAGCAAATATTATCTATCGAGGCACAGCTTCAAGAACTTCGTGATTTTGCCAAGAGAGAAAATTTAGATGTCGCCCTTGAGTTTATTGAAAAGCAATCGGCGAAAATTCCGGGCAGACCTATTTTTAATGAAATGTTGCAAAAAATTGAAAAGGGCGAAGCAGATTGTATCCTCTCTTGGCATCCCGATCGTCTTGCCCGCAATTCTGTGGATGGTGGAAAGATAATATATTTGCTTGACACAAAAATACTTGCGAGCCTAAAATTTCCAAGTTTTTGGTTTGAATCTACACCGCAGGGAAAGTTCATGCTCAACATAGCTTTTGGACAAAGTAAATATTATGTGGATTCTCTTTCCGAAAATACAAAAAGAGGTATGCGCCAAAAAATCAGGCGCGGAGAATTTCCAGGATTAACTCCCATCGGTTATATTAACGACTCGCGAACAAAAACTATCGCAGTTGATAAAAAGTCCGCGCCTGTTATCCGCCAAGCGTTTGAAATGTATTCACAAGGTAATCAAACACTTGAAACGATTGGTATGTTTTTGGCGCAAAACAATTTATTTTCAAAACACGGAAAGAAAATCCACAGAACCCGTGCGACCTTTATCCTTTCTAATCCATTTTATTACGGACACTTTAGATTTAACAAAGAGGTGTATGAAGGAAAGCACGAGCCAATCGTGGAAAAGAAACTTTGGGATAAAGTGCAAGAAGTGATGAAAGAAAGAGGGCGTCCAAGACACAAAATGAAAAATGATCCGCAAGTATATTGCGGACTGATAAGCTGTGGCGCTTGCGGAATGATGGTCACTGGCGAATACAAAATTAAAACCCAGAAAAATGGCACGCAACATTTTTATACTTATTACCATTGCTCTAAAAAACGCAGAGATATGAAATGTCCGGAATCCAGTATTCGCCAGGAAGTCTTGGACGGACAAATTTCATCACTTCTTCAAAAAGTTTCTTTGCCACCGGATTGGGCGGAATACTTAAACACCCGCCTAGAAAAAGATAAAATTGATTCCGCGCAATCTGTTTCTGCTTTGGTATCAGAGAACGAGAAAAGGATAAAAGACATCACCGTGAAGCTCCAGCGACTTTTAGACGGGTATCTAGACCAAGACATCGACAAAGAAATATATCGTTTAGAAAAATCAAAATTGTTATCGGAGAAAAAGTCGCTGGAGGAAGAAATTTCTCGTTCTCAAATGAAGCAGAAACATTGGCTCGAACCGATGGAGAAGTGGATAAAAGACGCAGAAAATATGGAAAAAATTGCATTGGATAGCAACCTTTTGAATAAAAAGGTTGCTGCCAAAGAAATCTTTGGCTCGAACCTCCTCCTCCAAAATAAAACAGTGCGCGCAAGCGCGCCGAATTTTGAGAATTCGCTTGCGAATTCAGGCGAAACAGCGTGGGCGTGTCTGCGACACGCCCACTCCTTTGATAGTTCTTTTCCTTTTTGTACGAAACTGGAGCCGTTGGTGAGGATCGGACTCACGGTCTCGTCATTACCAATGACGTGCTTTACCACTAAGCTACAACGGCATAAACTGCGCAGCTGACGGGTGTTGATCCCGCTGCCTCGCCCGTGACAGGGGCGCGCTCTACCGATGAGCTACAGCTGCAATTCCTCTTATTGAGGGTGTCGGCGGGTAGAATCGAACTACCGACCTTGGGCTTATGAGTCCCACGCTCTAACCGTCTGAGCTACGCCGACAAACATAAGCTACAATAACATATTTTACTTGATTTTCAAACATATTTGTTGCAAAAATTTAATTTTTATTATAGTGTATAATACTATAGCGGGATAGAGAAGAGGCATCTCGTAAGGCTCATAACCTTAAGACGGCCGTTCGATTCGGCCTCCCGCAACAATTTAAATGAATCCGTATTGACGGAAAATTTGCTCGTAAATAGCAATAACCCTCTTGGCTTCATGGGAAGATAGCTCGAACGCTGTACCCTCGTGAGCTATCCTATTCCTGATAGCATGTGCCTCCCAAGCGAGAGTTAAATTTTTAAATTTTTCTTGTGTCGCAGATTTTAATTTGTCACCTAAAGTCTCCCCTTGAAAACCAAGCTGGTCCAGCAGGCTCTCCAGCATAGCGTCAGCCTCGATAACTGCCAGCCTCCAGTCGTTCGTATGCTCTGAAAAAAGGTAGCTTAGAGTTTTTACCCAGCGAGGATTTTTGGAAACTTCTTCACCTTGTTGAGTTTTTTTATCTCTATCCAGTTGATGATGAGCATATTCTTCAATCTCGTGTTCTAAATGTTTATGTTCCTTTTTTCTAATCTCCAATACTCTCATTAAAGAATACACAATAATAATAGCAAAAAAGACTGCAATAAATGAAAGGGCTATATAGTATATAGTTACCAAAGAATCAGTGGTATTACTGATGAAACTTCCAATCTTGCTAAAAAAAATGACGGCTTGATTAAATAAATATTCCGGATTCAGCCATTTTGAGCCAAGAATTGAGCCTTCAAGAATTGGATTGGGATTCATGTATTTATTGTATCACTAATTTTTATTTTTTATAGACTCAAATTTCTTGCCGACTTCAAATAGAGACTCCTCTGCTCCATGTGACGCCATGAATTGAATCCCGAGTGGTAATTTTTTACCTTCTACTTCCGTAAAACCAGAGGGTATCGATACGGCCGGCACCCCTACGATATTAGCTGTAACGGTAAAAATATCCTCCAAATACATCGAAAGTGGGTCGCTCTTTTCCCCTATTTTCCAAGCTGGGCCGGGAGCTGTAGGTGTTAAAATTAGGTCAACTTCGGAAAAAACTTTTGTGAATTCCGTTCTAAGAGCCACACGAGCTTTCTGCGCCTTGCCATAATACGCATCATAATACCCTGCTGACAAAACGTACGTGCCAAGTAGAATCCTTCTTCTGGATTCTTTGCCGAAACCCTTACCTTTGCTTAAAAAATAATCTTCTAATAAATTCTTGCCATCAATATGAAGCCCGTACCTAACTCCATCAAAACGCGCAAGGTTAGTGGATACTTCAGCAAAGTTAATGATGTAGTATAAAGCCAGACAGTTTGGCAATTTAATATCTTTAATTTCGAAACCCAAACTCTCAAGATTTTTTACCATTTCTTTAAAATTATTTTTGACCTTTGAGTTTACACCATCCTGATTAATTAATTCCCATGGAACTCCGATTACTATTTTTTCTTTTTTATTAACTTTCGTATATGTTGTCTCTGTGATAGTTGTACTATCAAGAGCGTCAGTACCCTTTATCGCATCAAAAATAATTTCCGCATCTTGTATATTTTTAGCAATTGGTCCTACGCAGTCAAAAGACGATGTTGCGGCCATAAGTCCGTAACGAGAAACCCTGCCGTAGGTAGGCTTAAATCCAATCACTCCACAGAATGCGGACGGCTGCCTGATTGAGCCTCCTGTATCTGAACCGAGAGCTCCTAACGCCATACTACTCGCTACAGCACACGCGGAGCCACCAGAAGTGCCTCCTGATACCCTGACAGTGTCATGAGGATTTCTAGTCACTCCATAAGCTGAATTTTCTGTAGAACTTCCGAGAGCAAATTCATCCATATTTGTTCTACCAAGAAATACTGCGCCTTGCTTTTTTAATTTAGCTATAACTGTGGCGTCATAGGACGCTACATAATTCTCTAGAATCTTTGATCCGGCAGATGCTTTTTTCCCATTAATTAAAATAAGGTCTTTGACAGCAAATGGAATGCCTGTGAGAGCATAAGACTCTCCCCTCCCAATTATCTCATCAGCTATTTTTGCTTGTTCTAGTACATCACCGAAAACCTCCAGATACGCATTGAGTTCTTTATTCTTCTTTTCTATCTCGGCTAAATACGCTTGGGCTAAATCCACTGCGCTAAATTCTTTAGCATCCAAAGCTTTTCTTGCTTTTACAATAGTAAGAGTAGCTAAATCAATCATAGAATTTTTTTCACCTTTAAAAATCCATCTTGTGAATCTGGAAATTGTTTTGTAATAAGTTCTTTTGAATATTCTCTTTGGTTAGATACATCATCTCTCCAGATATTATGCAATATAATATCCGATTCTGTATCCTCTATTTGCACTTGTTCAATAGCCCTCACATAGGCCAAAATGCTATCAAAATCCTTTAAAAGATCTTGTTTCTCAACTTCCGTTAAATCAATCCTAGCAAGCTCTGCTAAGGCTTCTACGTCTTTTATTTCCATTTAATGAGTATACCCCAAATTTATCTGCCAATCAAAGCTTTAACTCGCTCTTCTACCGGCGGATGAGTGGCAAAGAATGAGCTTATTTTTTTACCAAAGGAGCTGCCTTTTGGATCAGCAATATACAAATGCGCGATGGCGCTAGATTGCCTCATCATTGGCTTGCTATGCTCGGAAATTTTACGCAGGGCGCTGGAGAGCCCTTCTGGGTATCGAGTGAGCAAAGCTCCGGAGCTATCGGCTAAGAATTCTCTTTTCCTAGAAATTGCCAGCTGAATCAAAACGACAAAAATTGGCGCTAAAATTGAAAGAATTACCCCAACCAGCATCAATACGCCATGGGCTTTATTGTCACTGTCTCTGTTCCTGCTAAAAAATAAATTGCGCCTGAAAACATCCGCCAGAATAGATACAAAGCCTACAAGCACAACAACGACAGTCGATAACAACATGTCGCGATTGCCTATATGTGATAGCTCATGCGCGAGCACTCCCTCTAGTTCAGTCTTGTTAAGAATAGTTAAAAGTCCGGTTGTCGCGCAGACAACAGCATGATTTTTATCTCTCCCGGTTGCAAAAGCATTTGGCGCAGAATCTGATACTATATAGACCTTAGGCATTGGAAGACCTGCGGTAATAGCTAGATTTTCCACGCTGGTATATAGGTCAAAATATTCTTCCCTTCTGGCTGGTTTCGCTCCAGCAAGCGTGAGAACAATTTTATCTGAAAACCAAAAAGAAAAAATATTTATAAGTATACTAAATATGACAAAAAAATAAAGAATGGTCGAATTGTTGTAATAAAAGCTAAAAAACCAGCCGAAGCTAATAACTACTACAAAAAACATAGCCATCAGTAGCCATGTTTTAGTGACATTTTTTGACTGCTCAGTATAAAGTGTGGCCATAAATTATTACTGATTCTTTGATTGCATTTTGTTATAACTAGCCACTATGGAATCAATAAAAGAACCACTGCAGCCAGCATTTAGAATCTTAGTTTTCTCTACATTATTTTCTATAAACAAACCAAGTACTCCGTAAAAATATATTTGGCTACCATATTTGGCTGCATTGTCCATGTTAGGCGTATTGAATAATGGAGGCTTTTTAGTTTCATCTAAAGCTTTAACAATGCTGATGGGACATGTTATATACTGCCCTCTTAAATGCTCCCCAGTTGCGTCGACGAGAGTGCTGTCGTCCGCATACGAGAGCTTGAAGTTGCAAACTTGTTCATTATTTTTATCTTTGATAACTTGGAAAATTGTTGGAAATAACGGATCTTTCAAAATGGCTTTGGCATCTTCACAAACAAGAGCGCTGTTGCCTAAGCAAGAGAGCACGGCGTCGTTCTCGTACGTGGTAGGGTTTTTGAGGTCAGGCGCGACACCAACTCCGCAATTTCTTACGGTATTTGGCTTTTTTACCGGTGGATTATTGGGTGGTACTGTAGTGTTTACTTCCGGTGTTTTATCTGTCCCCATAATGCTACCAAGCCCAAAAGAAGGCATCTTAAAAGAAGAAGTTATATTACTTAAACTCTTCAATGAAGAATTCCAGAAGCCAACTATAACCGGCCTATACATAAAAAAAGCGACGGCGCAAAATACAGCTACCACAATCAAAATTATCCAAATTGATTTCGTTTTTGCAACAGCAACGGAGCTGTCTTTAAAACCTTGCATTGGAATTACAGTTCTAAAAGCTTCATTCAAGTCCTCCTCGCCCCAGCCACTGTCAGTGGCCAAGGTGGTGCGTATTTCTTCACGTGTTTTGCCTTTGGCAAATTCTCCACGTATGTATCCTATAAGTTCTGGTGTGATCATAGAAATTTTATAAAATTAATTAAAATTTAACTTCAACAGGTTTTTGTGCAGCATCGTTGTCAGCAAGGTCAAAAAATTCCTTTTTAGAAAAGGCAAAAATCCCAGCTAATAAATTGGACGGGAAAGACTCTATCTTAGTATTCAAGTCACGAACATTGGCATTATAGAATCTGCGAGAAGACTGAATCTTGTTTTCTGTGTCAGAAAGCTCATTTTGCAAAGCTAAGAAATTTTGGTTCGCTTTCAGGTCTGGATACGCTTCAGCAATAGCAAAGACGGACTTGAGAGCCCCAAGAAGCATGTTTTCAGCCTGCGCATGTTCAGGTGTCGGACCAGATGCGCCCATAGCCAAGCTGCGAGCCTTGGTAACATTTTCAAAAGCCGAACTCTCGTGCGTAGCATAACCCTTAACAGTATTTACTAAATTAGGAATCAAATCATATCTGCGCTTGAGTTGCACTTCAATGTCTGACCAAGCTTCTATTGTGCGATTGCGCAAAGAAATGAGACCGTTATAGATAAAAATTGCCCACAATATTAGAACGCCTAGTATTATTAAAATATACTTCATGTTCACATTATACCAACAAGGACAAAGTAAAGCAAAAAAGTTTTCAACAAATTACTCCTTTTGCCTCTCGGATACCAATACTAAGAGTGGCGATGCTAGAAAAATAGATGAGTATGTTCCAAAAAACATACCAGCTGTAAGCATAAGAGCAAAATACTTAGTAGAAACCGGACCAAAAAAGAACAATGCGAGAAGCACTAAAATGACAGTAAATGAAGTACTGATAGACCTGACATAGGACTGCTCTAAACTTTTACCCACTATTTCACTAAAATTCATTTTACTTTCTTTATTCTCATTTTTTAGATTTTCTCTTATACGGTCAAAAATAACTATTGTGTCAGACACAGAAAGACCGAGAATTGTCAGGATTGCAACCACGAAGAGAGTATTGAGCTCTGCCCCGTAAAAATACGCGAGCGTGGCAAAGAGTCCGACAGGAATAGCAACATCATGCAGAAGTGTCACGATAGCTATCAAACCATATTTCCAAGAAGCTACGCCATGGCTACCAGTGGCGGACAGGTTAGAAACTTTTCTGAAAGCAAAAGCAATGAAACAAATAATCGCAAGCGATACTAGAATAATGGCAATTATCGCTTTTCTGGTAAGTTCACGCCCTACTGATGGTCCTATGGAATTAAAACTTACTTCGGTAACAGTATTCTTCGTGTCGTTTTGTGAAAGCGTTTTTAAAAGTTCTGCGTGTTCAGAGTCACTCAAAGAGCGAGACTTGGCTATATAACCCAAGTCCCCCGTTGGCTGCAGGGTTATAAATCCGAAATTTAAAGATTCCAGAGACTTATTTAAGGACTCTTGATTCGGGCGAGTGAATTTATAAGCAACTTCGGTTAGTGCTCCACCTTTAAAGTCAATACCAATATTGAGTCCAAATGAAAATAATGCCAAGAGAGAAAGAATTACCAAGATTACTGATATGCCAACGAATATTTTTTTGTATTTTATTATAAACATAATTTAAATTTTGTTTACTTAGACAGACCACTACTGAATAAAAATCTGGCAACTTTCCCCTCTCCTATAAAAATAAGTGTTGATAGGAAAATTCTGGTGATGGTAATCGCCGAAAACATGGAAACTATTACTCCCATGCCTAGAGTCAAAGCAAAGCCCTTGATTAATGACGTACCGAACCAAAAAAGAATCATTACAGTTATAAGGTTGGAAAGGTTGGAATCTCGGATCGAAAACCAAGCCCTAGAAAAACCAAGCTTCACGGCTTCAGAAATTGTGCGTCCGGAACGTAATTCTTCTTTAACCCTTTCAAAAATAAGCACGTTGGCGTCCACTGCTACCCCAATCGAAATTATAAATCCGGCAATACCTGCAGCTGTCAGCGTAACAGGCAAAAGTTTAAAAAGTGTCAGTATTATTGCAATAAAAATCGAAAGGGAGAAAACAGCAACCAACCCCGGCAATCTATAGCAAAGAATAAGAAAAAGAGCCACTAATAAAAATCCTATAGTAGCGGCTTTTACTCCGGCATTTACCGCACTCTCTCCCAATGTGGCGCCGATGGTTTGAGTAGAAAGTAAAGTTATGGGCACTGGAAGAGCTCCAGAATTTAACCTGCCGACGAATGTTTTCGCTTCTGCTGGAGTAAATTTGCCGGAAATCACGGCTTGGCCGTTTGGAATTTCTTCACGCACTATCGGAGCGGAAATAATACTGCCATCTAGATAGATAGCTACTTGTTTACCTATATTATCTTTCGTAATTTGCGCGAAAAGTTTTGTGCCGGTGTCGTCAAACTGCAAACTTACCCTCGGTTCGCGGGTATTTGTATCAAATTCTAAACTGGCTTTTTGCAAATATCTTCCAGTTAATTCAGTCGCCACAAATTGCGAATTTAAGTCCACATTAACAGTACCATCCTTGCCCACAACTGCATCTTGTAGAACACCTTTCGGTGCTTCCACTTTAAACTCAAGAAGAGGAGTCTGTCCGATCATTTCTACCGCTTTTTTCACATCAGTGACGCCCGGAAGGTCAACTATAAGCTGTTCTTCGCCACCGGAAACAAAACCCCCGTGCTGAACTTGGACGATAGGCTCGGAAACTCCGAAAAGGTTTACCCGGCGCTCTATGACATCACGAAGCGCTTCCATAGAATCAGAAACTTGACCAGACGGCACAGCGGCGACATCAGCTTTATATATAAGGTGGCTACCACCAGAAAGATCAAGACCGAGACGAAAAGGAAACTTCTTGAAAAAAGAGCTTTGAGCTTCAAAATTCTTGTTTAATTTGGGCTCGGTCTTGAAAACGAAAAAAGCTATTCCCACGCCCAAAATAAGTATTATTGCCGCTAAAACGATTTTTCGCAACATAAACGTATACGTATACTATATTTTTTTCACAAAATATGCAAATAAATAAGAAACCAGAGCACCTAGAATAAATCCGCCTAAAATATCAACTGGGAAATGTACTCCAGCAATGATGCGGGCAATGCCTATGAGGAGAGCGAAAAGCATAAATATGTAGCCAGCTTTTTTGTTATAAAAATATATCAAGAAAGCTATCGCTGAAGCGACGGCTGTATGACCTGATGGAAAAGCGTATCCTGTTTCTAAAAATAGCGAAGTCACTTGCGGAAACAAAACAAAAGGCCTTTCCGTGTGCATTAAAATTTTTAAGATTTTAGCAAATGCGTAAGCCAAACCTCCTGAAATACATAATAAAATTAATTCTTTCCGGCTTGACCGAAAAAGGAAAATCAAAGACGCGATAATTACAATATATATAAAATAAACGGAGAAAAAAATTACCAGCTCATCAAAAAAAGCTGAGTGGTACGCAAAATTATAAAAAAAGTAAAAAATTGTGTTATTCATGTTTACTTTTTGCCACCGTTAATACATTTTTTAAAAGCATGGCGACGGTGACCGGTCCTACTCCTCCAGGAACTGGAGACACAAAGCTGGCCACATCTTTTACCGACTCTAAATCCACATCACCTACAATACCCCCTTTGGATTCAGAAGTTCCAGCATCAATTAATACTACTCCTTTCTTTACCATATCGCCCGTTACATGCTTGCCGTGACCTATGCCGGAAATTATAATATCTGCTTCTTTTATAAGGATCTCTTTGTTTTCTGTTTTTCTTGTTATTACAGTTGGATTTAATCCGCGAAAACGCAGTAATGCAGTCACCGGTTTGCCGACTAAATCTCCTTGCCCTAAAACAACTATATTTTTATTAACCAAGTCTAAATTGAGTGAATCTAAAATATACATGCAAGCAAGAGCTGTGGGAAAACCAATAGGATTTTTATTGTTGTAAAATTTTTCACTGGCGAGTTCTCCTAGGCAATCAACATCCAGCTTCTCCGGCACCGCATCTAAAATTATTTTTTTATCGGTAAATTTAGTAGGCAATGGCAACTGAACAATAATGCCACAAATATTTTGGACAGACTCTAATTTTTTTATCTCTTCTATTAACGACTCTTCACTAATAGTATCCTTGAAATTCGCAGAGTAAAATTTCATGCCCAACCTTTCGGCTGTTTTTGCCTTCATTTCCACATATTGCCTAGATGCAGGGTCATCCCCTACCAGTACATCGCAGAAAACCGGAACAAAAGGAAGCAGTAACACTTCACTTTTCACTTTATCTAAAATTTCGCGACTTAATTTTCTACCATCAATAATTTCCATATATTACGCTCCTAGAAATTCATTCTTAGTGTCATCACGATGCAGCGCCCTGCCATATCTCTTCATGCTCATTAAAATCCCCAAGCCAGCAAATTCAGTTAAGAGATGCGAGCCTCCGTAGCTCATAAAAGGAAGCGGTATTCCAGTAACCGGCATCAGTCCCAAATTCATACCGATATTGATGAGTATATGGCTCATAAAAAAAATAGCAATCCCCATGCCAAAAAGTATTTCAAAATTCGACGACCCCAAGGTGGCAGAATAAAGAATTCGCCAAATTACCAGCCCGTAAAGAACAAGAATTAAAAGAGAGCCGACGAAGCCCCATTCTTCGGCATAAGCGGCAAAAATGAAATCAGACTGAGGCTGGGGCAAAAATTTCAACCGCGACTGTGTACCAAAGCCAAGTCCTTTGCCTAAAATCTGTCCGGAACCCACGGCAATAGTGGACTGAAAGGCATTGTAGCCCGTCCCATGAATGTCGGCCAGTGGATTTATAAAATTGTAAATACGAGCTTTTTGATATGGAGCGAAAACAAGCATCCATAGTGTGGTAAAAATAACTACCCCAGATATGAAAACTAGTAGCAAGTGCGTCTTGCTAAGTCCTGAAACAAGCACCATACCAAGCCAGATAAAGCCGACAATCATGGCGGAACCGAAATCAGGCTGGAGTAAAATTAAAATTAAAGGTATCAAAGCATAAATTAAAGATACGAAAATGTGTTTTACGTCTCTAATCTCGACATGCCTTACAGAAAAATACTTTGCCAGAATTAGCACCAACACTAATTTCATCATATCCACTGGTTGAAAAGAAAAAAAGCCGAAATCAAACCAGCTTTTAGCGCCGTGAGAAACATTGCCTAAAACAAAAAGAGCAAGTAGAATCAGGGATGTTAAAAGAAAAATAAATACCAACACATCAGTGCGCTTCAAAAAACGAAAATCAATAAAAGAAAAAATAAAAAAAACAGTAAACCCTACCAACACCCAAATAACTTGTTTGTTGAAAAAATCCCCTCCATTCTCTAGCGGGGCAAAACTCTTCATAGTGACAAGACCCGATAAAATGATGGGAAGGATGAAAAAAACCAAGAGCCAATCTATTCGGTTCAGAACTTTTTCCGCCATAAATTTACCTAAGTTCCACTTTAAAAATATTGTACACAGGAATTATCTCTTTAGTGACGACTTTTTCTGTTATTGGTTCAGGCCAAGTAAAGTTAATATTTGCAGTTTCTTCTGCTCTTAACTGGTCTAGATAGGTACGGCTGGCAGAAACAACGTTGCCCGAACCGTCATATAAAAGCGCAATTACGTTTAATTCAGGAATATAAAAAAGTGAGTTATTTTTTATCGTGGCAGAGAGTTTGGGAGAACTTGCCTCATCAACGAGATTTATATCTGAAACTACAACCTGAAGTTGCTGAATTTTTTGCTCTGAAACTTGAAGCCACTTGGGCATACCTACAAATTCAAAAGTGGTGTAAACAGGAATGGAATTACCAATGTCTATCCCAGGCTCAAAGATAGCAAAACGCCCAGCGGGAGGTATAAATGTTGAGCCTTCACGCTTGCCTATGTAGACATTGTTGCTGTCGGCGAAACGGAATTTATAATTTATTTTTTCAATGGCATTATTTTTATTATGATTCTCCAGATAGGCAACCGCATTATAGCGACTAGGGATAACTTTGAAGGCGCGAGCCCATAGTACAGAAACTGCATCTACCTGTCCCGAGCAAGCATTGGAACAAGAGCCACCGCAGTCTACGCCTACTTCGTCTCCATTTTGTTTGTTGTCGGCGCAGCTCGGAGCCCTACTTAAGCTGGGGTAAATTATCAAAAATCCAAAAACCACGATAAATAAAATAAGCACAATCACATAGAAAATCTGCCTTTTAAAAGCCCATGTCATAAGGATATTGTAGCATTAAAGATATCAAAATAAAATGAAAGCCCGAAGATTCGTAAAACGAATTCGGGCAACATCATAAAAATTAAACAAAAAGAACTTGAGCGGAGAGGAAAAGGTCGCCACTTGTTGAGACACTCTCACCTCGAGCATCCCAAAAGCTGGTGAAGGCGCCTCCTACCTCTCCGCACTTTAATTGTAAAATAATTAATTTTTAGAGTCAACTTCATGTACAGTTACCCATATGGGGTGACACTTAAGGTAGAATTGGGGTGACAAAGGTTAATCATCTTAATTCAAAAGGCCCTAGGCCTTAAAACAA
>MFTV01000012.1 GCA_001785445.1 Candidatus Nomurabacteria bacterium RIFCSPHIGHO2_02_40_30
ACCAGAAGCTAGAGTAAGGTCAGCGTTAGCGTCAATAGTGGTGCCACCCAATGTGGCGGTGCTGTCAACATTCAAAGTAGATGTGGTGGATATGGCGCCCGCGCAAGCAAAGGCTCCAGAAGAATTAGTCAAAGTACAGCCGGTAGATCCAGAACCTCCGCCTAAAACCAAGTCACCAGTGGCTGTGCCGTTTAAGTTAAGAGGGTCTGTACCTTTGGAATCAATGGAGAGAGCAATGTGAGTATCTCCCCCAGTAGCGGCAAGAGTGACGACTCCATCAGCCGCGGCATTGGCTAAAGTAATCTCATCCACGGCTGAAGCTACAGTATCTAAAATGATAAGTTCATTGCCATTGGCATCAGCGATGAAGCCAAGATCGGCAAACTTTGGAGCGGTGAGAATTTTACCGGAGAAAGTTTCAGTACCTGCTAAAGTTGCCAGTGTGCCTGTTGTGGGAAGGGTGACATTGGTTGCTCCGGTGGTAGTTAGAGTCAGAGAGTTAGCGCCAGAAGTAATGAAGGCGCCAGCCAAAGTAAGAGTGCTACCTTGCACAGAAGTTAAATTGGCCAATGTATCAATAGCTGCTTCGATAGTGGTTTCAGAAGTAGCATCAAGAACATCTAGACCATTTAATGTTCCTGTATTAGTTAAGGTTAAAGTGTCAGTATTCACTACTCCTGTAGTAGTAAAATTATCTGCGCCAATATTAATAGCACCGAAGTTGGTAGTAATGCTACCCGCATCCAAAGCGCCGGTGCCGATGATGGCGGTAGCCACCGCATCGTCGGTGTCCACCAAAGCAGCATCTTTGCCATCAAGTCTATCAAGTTCTGCGGAAGATATAGTAGCCACACTGGTTAATATACTATTTGCTCCAATATTTATAGCATTATCAATCTCAGTAGCGGAAGCGTCTATGGCGTCAACTATTCCTGAAGTAATTCCACCAGTGTTGGTAATTAAAATTGCATTGTCAACTATTGTGGAGCCGGTGCCAGAAGTATCAGCATTGTTTAAAAGAAGTATAGATTCGGTATTAACATCCGTGGTCTGGGTAGAGACGGCATTAGTTAATGTAAATAATCTTTGAGTGGTAGCCGAACCCGCATTATTATTTAGAGTGAAAGTAAAAGCGTTCAAGGCTCCGGTGGCTGTGTAATCAAAAGTTGTAGTATCCGCATCCATCGCCAAAGTTAAGTTACCAGTTGGCACAGTCAGAGCGTTCCAAGCAGAACCAGAGCCTGCGCCACAAGCAGCGTCAGTTTTATTACAAACTTCTTTCCATGCAGGTGAAGATCCTTCAGCGATATAAAACTTCCCCGAATTCACATTATAATAAGCTGCAGCCTCCACTGCAGTCGGATTCCCTGCATCACTTTTTCTACCTAGAACTAAAAGATCAGGTGTTGTCCCAGAATCGCCACCAATAATAATGTTGCCAGTACTTGAGCCAGCTGAACCTATTGTTAAATCTCCCGAAGAAGTGGAAAAAGTGGAAGCCGCATTTGCAGTTAAAGTAAGAGCTTGAGAAGCTCCTGCCAAAACACTAAAAGTCCCACCGGCAGGGCCAGTAATAGAAGCTACTCCGTCGGCATCAACGAATGTTAGATCTCCAACTGCTGAAATAGAAAGATTGTCTGTCGCTCCAACTATCATGCTCGTTGCTGTAGCCACACCTAAGACTGGAGTAACTAAAGTTGGAGAAGTAGCGAAGACTAAGGCGCCGGAACCAGTTTCATTAGAAATAACTCCGAGTAATTGTAAAGAAGTCGTAGCAGCAAATTGAGAAAGAGGGTTAGTAGTGAGAGCATCCCCTGCTCCGGCAGATGTCCAAGTTAAAATTCCACTTCCATCCGTTTGTAAAAATTGACTGGCTGTGCCGTCATCCGTTGGCAAAGTTAAAGTATATGTTCCAGCTGCTGATGCAGTGGTCAAAGTTACCGTTCCACTGGTAGTACCTTTTAATAAAAGCGCTCCGGTAGTGCCACTTGTAGCACCAGTAGTAATAGTCCCAGTAAAAACTGGTGAACTTTGAAGAGTAGCTACTGTCGCATCACTGTCTGGAAAAGTATAAGTCCGCGCGCTGGTGGGACCCGTTACGGAAAAGATCCCGTCTCCAACTTCCGTAAACGGATGACCCGGGTTTGGCGTTACTGCATTTACTATTGTAACAACTGAAAAAGAAACACCCAAAAGCAACAGTCCACTTAAAAAAATATTAAACTTATTAGAAGTGAATTTTTTCATTAGTATTAAGGCAAAGACCGCTCATAAATTATACCATAGAAAATAAAGCCATACCGACTTTATCCACAACTTTCACAGAGCTATTTTTATTGAGGTTTTTTGTCTTCTGTCGATGTTTTACTGGACGATACAGGTGGAGTTACTGCTTTTTGATTTCCAATACTAAGTGGAGCTACTTCAATAATCTTATTCAAGACTACACTGTAAAGAATAGCTTTTTTGGCTTGAGCATAAATCAATACTTTGTCTCCTTTCTGTGCTTGCGCAAAAAATGCTTGATCCTTGAGAGTCTCAGGGTCTGAAACTGTGGCTATCGTTGGCGTCTCACCAACAGGTAGCACAACTAACTTTGAAACTTTGGCCACTAAGTCAATAATCTCTTTTTGAGCCATGGCTTGTGGATTGTTCCTCAAAACTCTTATTTGTGAATAAAAATACCCAGCCAGTATTAATGCAACTACTGCAATTAATGGCACAATAATTTTCATAAACTTTTCCTTTAACATATTCATATTTTTATAAATAATTAACTAATAATAAAGAGCCAGACAAAATTTTTTATACCCTAAGTGTTATAATTATATAATGAATGATTTTCGTATGCAAGAAAAGCGAAGGCATTTTTATATTCCTACCACTCCGAAAAGTTTTCCGACACCAAAGGTTATGAGCATTGCGAGCATGCCACCAGTTACTACCCGGATTATTGCTTTAGTTTTGTTTGCCCCTCCGGCATAAGCGGAGAGCCATCCGGTCATAATAAGAGCAATCAATACTCCGGCGAATGTAGAGATAATGCGCATAGAAACACCAGAAAAAACTATAAGCAGAAGCGGTATTACCCCACCACAAATAAATGACACGGCCGAAGCCCATGCCGCATGCCACGGATTAGTGAGATCATTCGGGTCAATACCAAGCTCGGCATCCACATGAGCGGCAAAAGCATCATGGGCTGTAAGTTCTCTAGCCACCAAATGCGCTGTTCCACTAGACAATCCTTTGTTTTTATAAATTGATGCAAGTTCTTCAAACTCTTCATCTGGAAAATTCTCGAGTTCAAGACGTTCTTTTTCAAGTAATGCTTTTTGTGTATCCCGCTGAGTACTGACCGAAACATACTCCCCGACTCCCATGGAAAGCGCTCCGGCAAAAAGCCCAGCTATCCCTGCAGTCAAGACAAAAGGGAGAGTTCCAGAAGCTCCAGCAACCCCGACGACAATGGAGGCGACAGACACAATGCCGTCGTTCGCTCCGAGGACTGCTGCCCGAAGCCAATTTAATTTTTTATTTCCTATATTTGTCTGCGACTCATAGTGAGCAAAAATACTCATAATAATATTATAGCATTTTTTTACTCATCCAAGATCTGAAAGTCGTCTCCAGCGCTGGAGACAGCTTTTTTTCTGCGGATAAAATATACTCCCCCTGCGCTAATACCGAGAAATACAGTCATGACCGTTGTCAAAATGTAGGCACGCATTGGGTTCTCTCCTGCAGCATCATTAGCTAGAGCTGCTATTTCTAGATTTTCAATTGGCATTTCAGATGAACTTTGATTTTCGGAAATTTTGTTTTCTACTTTATCTATGGAAGGCTTACTAATACTCTGTTTTACTGGAATAATATCAGGTAAAAAATTAAAAATAATATTCCCCTGTGGAGTTGTTAGTTTCAAATTTCTATCAAGAACAGAGAACTGAGTGACTTTGGAAGAAATAATTAATTTATTTTTAGAATTTATTATTGTCTTTCTGGGTATAGTGAAGCTTTTTATGTCGCTCTTAAGAATCCAGTTTGAAATATCGGTATCATAATCAGCATTATTCGAAAGCTCTACGAAAAAATCTTGCTGGTCCCCTAGCCTTGATATTGAAATTTCTGCCGGCACTACTTCTATGGTCACACCATCATACGCATCCGGCACATCACCATAATTATTCAAATAGTATTCTAGGGTAACATTGTAGTCGCCTTCGTATAGATAAGTATGGGTAAACTTTCCATTAATCATGTCATTTATTTTTATCTCTCTGGAATCTCCGTCACCGAAATTCCAGAAATATCTGCCGTAAAAAAGAGCCTCTCCAGAATGCCTCGTTGTACTTGCTTGAAATTCAACCGGAACGCCTGTGAAAACAAAATCCTTGGCCGTAATCTTTGTTTTAATTTTAGGCTCTTCTACTACCTTACTTTTGGTCTGCGTGGTAGAGAAAGAGTTATCACTGGTAGAATTTGAACTTTCAGTATTTGAAGAATTCATTGCCGTTTCATTTGCCACTCCGGGTGTCGGCGTACTCCCCTGCCAAGAACTCGATATTTTTTGCAAAGAATTTCCATCTCCAGCTCCACCCTGCCCAGATGCATAAGTCACCAAATCAATAACTTCACCATCTTGATCTAAAATTTTTAAATTGGCGCCAGTGTTGTTGAGGCTCGTGATACCAGTGTC
Organism: Candidatus Nomurabacteria bacterium RIFCSPHIGHO2_02_40_30; assembly: GCA_001785445.1. Lineage (GTDB taxonomy): Bacteria > Patescibacteriota > Minisyncoccia > Phycocordibacterales > UBA9973 > UBA9973. The sequence continues at coordinate 4,700 of MFTV01000012.1, forward strand.
ATACACTGTGCCGGAAAAATTTGGATGATCAGATAAAAAAGTATCTTTGTCTCCGGCAAAAATAATATAGCCACCCGCAGGAATGGTAAAATCTACTTCCCCATTTATTGTCCTATTGCCGGCGCCATCATATACTCGCCATTTTGAAGCATCTACTTGAAGGACGCTACCCGAATTGTAAACTTCAATCCACTCTCTGCTCTTACTGCTAGTAGAATCAGATCCGGAAAGATCATACATTATTTCAGTGATAGTGAGAGAAGCAAAAGCAACCTGACACGATGAAAAGAAAACAAGGGTTATAAAAAAGAGTGCAACCTTTTTAGCCATATTGTTTGATTATATCTATATGCTATGATTGTAGCATGGAAAAAGGAAATACTAGGATAGATTTTTTAGCAATTGGGGACACGGCGACAGATGTTTTTATCAGACTTGAAGATGATAGTGGAGCAATTGTGAGTGGTGCGCCGGACACAGCAGAGTATCGCATCTCACTTCCCTTTGCTGCAAAAATTCCTTATCAAAGTGACACAACTATTGCAGGAGTTGGTAATGCTCCCAACGCTGCAGTGGCTGCATCTATCCTTGGTCTGAATACAGCTTTAGTGGCTCATGTTGGTGACGACAGAGCAGGTAACGAAACGATTGAAGTACTTAAAGAACACGGAGTAGACACAAACTTTATCGCAAAAGAATTAGGTAAAAAAACAAATTACTCGTATATCCTTTGGTATAAAGAAGACAGGACAATCTTAAGACAGCATGAAAATTTTTCTTATGGTTTACCAGATATAGGATCCCCTTCATGGGTCTACTTCAGTGCAGTCGGAGCAGGAGCTACCAAATTTTATGAAGAATTTGCTGACTATATCGAAAAAAATACTGAAGTGAATTTTGCATTTCAACCCGGAGGTAATGAAGTTGGTTTAGGGAAAAAACTTTCTAGGTTGTATAAACGAGCAGATATCTTTTTCTGTAATGTTGAAGAAGCAGAAAAAATTTTAGAGTTAGAAAATGTAGAAATAAAAAACCTTCTGGAAGAAATGAAAAAACTAGGACCAAAGATTGTTGTGATTACCGATGGGCCGAAAGGAGCATATGCCTATGATGGCTCTGATATATTGTTCATCAAACCATATCCCGACCCCAAACCTCCATATGAACGAACTGGTGCCGGAGATGCATTTTCTTCCACCACTACGGTAGCACTTGCTCTAGGCAAAAGTTTATCTGAAGCACTACAGTGGGGGGGTATAAACTCTATGTCCGTCGTCCAAGAAATCGGCGCCCAAAGGGGCCTGCTCACTCGCGAAAAACTCGAAGAATATCTCAAAAACGCTCCTGCAGACTATAAATCTAAGAAAATATAAACAAAAAAACTTGTCGCAGGCGTATCTTTTAGAAAGCCTTGCGCAGGAAATTAGAAAATAAAGGAGGTATTCCGACTATTATTTTCTTGATTGACGAGCAGTTCGCTACGCAAGCTTGCGTAGACAGATTGCTTTATAAAAGATACGCCAAGAAAAAAGTTTTTCTATACCTTCCTCTTTAGCACTTTTTTCACTGCTTCTTTGATCGCCTCCTTGCCCATGCCGTAATGTTCGACGAGCTCGTCCGGTGTGCCTGACTGACCGAATTTATTTTGCACGCCGATGAATTCTATCGGCACAGGATAATTTTGAGCTAACACTTCTGCCACAGCAGAACCCATCCCCCCAGCTACTTGATGCTCTTCCACAGTTACAATTGCTTTGCATTCTTTCGCCAAAGCAACAATTGCATTTATATCTATTGGCTTTATGCTTGCAAGATTTAGAACTTTTGTTTTTATGCCTTCTATTTCTAATTCTTTAGCAGCAAATAATGCACGATGCACCAAACTCCCAGTAGCAATTATGCCTACTTGCGCAAGTCCCACATCCGGCATCCAATATATTTCAGCTTTGCCGATGTTAAAAGGAGTTTCTTCCGTGGTGACTATAGGTGTTTTTTCACGAGCTAAACGCAAATATGCGGGCTTGTCGGTCTGACCTCCCTGGGCAAGCGCAAGTGTCGCCTTTTTGGCTTCTACGGCATCACAAGGAGAAAGAACCTCCATATTCGGCATCACTCGCATTAAAGCAATATCCTCAAGCGCTTGATGCGTGCCACCGTCGGGTCCCACCGAAATTCCCGCATGACTTCCGACAATCTTTACTGGCCTGTCATTGTAAGCAATAGTCGTCCTGATTTGCTCCCAATTTCGCCCCGGAGAAAACATGGCGTAAGAGGAACAAAACGGAATTTTGCCCATCGCCGCCATTCCGGAAGCAATGGTGACTAAATTCTGTTCCGCTACACCCACTTCTATAAAACGCTCCGGAAATTTTTCAGCAAATAAATTCATCTGAGTAGACTCCGTGAGATCGGCGCACAGTGCCACGACATTTGCGTCTGCTTCCCCCGACAAAACTAGTCCCTGCCCGAAACCTTTGCGTATCGGCACTTGCTCGCAATCTTCGTTGAAAATTTTTGGATTTAATTTTAATTTTGGATTTAACATATTTTTAATAATTTTCTGAAATAAACTTTTGAAGGGGTTTCGAGGCTTACGAGCCCTAAACTTCAATATTTTTTAAGACTGACTTTTCATTGAAAAATCCGTACCGAAAAAAGTTTGATTTCAGAAAATTACTGGTGCTCACTTTTAATTCTACCACTTAAAGTTCGTAATTCATGCAGAGCCATTTTTGCTTCTTCCTTATTTGGCGGTTTGCCATGCCATTTGTAGTCTCGTTCAAATTCATGCACACCTTTCCCTGGTATCGTATGAGCAATTATTACCGTTGGTTTTTCATATATTGCTTGCGCTTCTTCCACTGCTTGATTGAGAGCCAAAAAATCGTGCCCAGAGACTTCCACCACGTGCCAATTAAAAGCCCGCCACTTGTCAGCTAACGACTCAAGTGGCATTACGTTTTCTGTGAAGCCATCTATTTGAATATTATTTCTATCAACTACTGCTATCAAATTTCTTAGTTTGTTTTTACCAGCTAGCATCATTGCCTCCCAAGTATTCCCCTCATCATGCTCACCATCAGACATAAAACAATAAATAAATCTGTCTTTGTCTTTTTTATCTATTCTGTCGGCAAGCGCCATACCTGTAGCCTGCGAGAGACCGAGGCCGAGCGGGCCGGAAGAAGTTTCCACATAAGGCAAATATTCTCGATGTGGATGCCCTTGCAAGCGAGTGCCAAACTTTCGCAAAGTCTTCAATTCTTCTAGTGGAAAATATCCTGCATGCGCCATGGTAGCATAGAGCACCGGACAAATGTGCCCATTTGAAAGCACTAATCTATCGCGCTCTTCCCAAGCTGGATTTTTCGAATCATGTTTTAAAATGTGAAAATAAAAAAGAGTGAAAACATCTGCCATACCGAGTGGCCCGGCCGTATGCCCACTCCCCGCTTCCACCAGCATGGAAATTATACTCTGCCGAATATCATTCGCCTTTGTTTCCAACTCTTTTATTCTGCTGTCAGTTAAATTTGCACTAAGCATTTTATACAAAAAATTATATTTGTCTAAAGTTCTCTATTGTCCCTATTATATCATCTGTGTTGAATATCGCCGAGCCGATTACGAGGCGGTCGGCGCCGGCATCCAGAATTTCCTCTGCCGTTTCAAAATTCACTCCCCCGTCAACAGAAATTATTAAATCTGGAAACTTTTCTTTCAGAGTTTTTATATGTTCTAAACATTTCTCATCAAATTCTTCACCTTGCATCCCTTCATGGTCTATACCCATAACTTGCACAAAATCAATATAGTTAATTAAAGGAAAAATTTTAGTAGTGACTGTGTTAGGGCTTATGGCTACGCCTATTTGAATACTATCTCTAATATAATTATCTATTCCCTCTAAGAAATGCTGGAATTCTTCAACAATACCAACGGCCTCAAGATGAAAAATTATTCTCTTGGGTCCAAGCTTGGTGTACACATCAAAATTCTGCACAGCGTCAGAAACCATCAAATCAAGCTCGAAATCAATATCTTCCCAAAAGGGCATACCCTCTTCCTCATTTAAAATTGCGCTAAAATGTTGGTCGTCGGGAAAAGGCCAAGTCACACTCTTTACAAAAATTCCATCGCAAATGTCTACTTGCACTACGAGTGCCACACCACGCACTAGTGCAATTTTATTTTTCAACTCTTCGTAATTTTTTGGCAAGATAGCCGGAATTATTTCATTCATGGTTTAATTTTTCTTTCTGCTTTTTAACTTCAGCAACTAGTACATCATGAAAAATTCCATTGGAAGCGATAAAGTGATTGTCAGGAAACTTCCATGGAGATCCATCTAGGGCAGTAACTTTTCCTCCTGCTTCAAGTACCAATAATGCACCAGCGGCAAAGTCGTAAGAATTAAGCCCTAGCTGAACATCAGCCTCTAGAGCTCCTTGCGCCACATAGGCTAAATCAAGAGCTGCGCATCCAAAGTCGCGGATAGAAACTGAATTGTGAATGGGCAAATCGTGCATTAATTCTCTGAAAAGTTTCTCATCCGAAGGTTTTTTACCTCGGGACACCGTTATCATACTGTGCACTTCTCCATCTTTTGACACAAAAATCCTTTTGTCATTAAGATACGTCCCTTTGTTTTTTTCGGCGTAAAAAAGAGACCGAGTTGCCGGATTGTAAACTACTCCAACTCGGAGTTCACCCTTATACTCCAAGGCTATGGCTACACAAAAAAAGGGAACGCCATGCGCAAAATTTCTTGTTCCATCCAGCGGATCCACATGCCATACATAATCACTTTCCTGCCCTGTCATCCCTGTCTCTTCGCCTAATATTGAGTGCTCGGGAAAAGCTTCAAAAATTATTTTTTTTATCATCTCTTCGGACTCTCCATCAGCAAGAACAGAAATACTTTTATCGTGCTTCATGCTTTTAATTATGTCGGTTTCTAGATGACGCTCCAAAATTTTACCGGCTTCTAGCGCAGCTTCTAGCGCCACTTTTAATTCTTTGGATTTAACAAGATTATCTGGCATATTATCCAAGTTTATTTATTCTCCTTATATGTCTTTCTTCGCCCTTAAATTCAGTTCGCAAAAAAAGTTCTATAGCGAATTTAATTTGGTCTTCAGATAAAAATCTGATCGAGAGCGAAAGTATATTCGCATCATTATGTATCCGAGTGAGTTTTATAATTTCATATGGATCTATGCTCTGCTGTCCTTTTATATCAATAGCTTCTTTGGCGACAGCTTCTCCGTAAAATACCGCAGCGCGAACGCCGAGTGTCCTGTTGGCGCACATTGCTTCCCCTTGTCCTGAACCTGCCACAATAATCCCACGACTTTCCTTGTCTTCGGCCACAGCTTGCGCTAAAGGTTTTACAAAATCTGGATAATCATCATTTGCATCGTAATTAAATGCACCCTTATCTATGACTTCGTAACTGAGCCCAAGACCACTCAAATATGTTTTGAGTTTTTCTTTTAATTCATAGCCGACATGGTCCGAAGCAATATAGATTTTCATGTTACTTTATTGTATTACCTGTCTTTATTACGTGGTCTACGAGAGTATAAGTGTACCCCATTTCGTTGTCATACCAGCCCATGACTTTTACTAAATTACCATCAACGACACGAGTCATCTTCAAATCTGCGATAGAGCCATAATGGCTACCAAGAATATCGCTTGAGACAAGCTCTTCTTCAGTTGCAGAAAAAAGATTTTCCCATCTTTTTTCTTGTGAAGCTTTTTTAAGAATACTATTTACTTCTTCGGCAGTAGTATTTTTCTTGGAAATAAAAGTAATGTCCACGATAGAGCCGGCGGGAACAGGCACTCTGATGGAAATCCCGTCAAAAAGTCCGGAGAGTTTTGTAAAAGCTTTAGTCACAGCAATGGCTGCGCCAGTAGAGCTCGGCACTATATTTTGCGCCGCAGCCCTGCCTTCTCGTAAATCTTTCTTGCTTGGACCGTCCACCAATGCTTGACTGGCAGTATAGCCATGCACAGTATTAAGTATCGCTTTTTCTATTCCCAAAGTTTCATCTAAGATAGCGATGAGTGGCGAAGCGGCGTTGGTGGTACAAGATGCATTGGAAGTAATGTCGCAAGTGCCGAATTTTTCTTCATTTACTCCAAGGAGAATTGTCTCTCCAACTACACTTCCGTCGCTACCTTTGGCGGGTGCAGTTATTACAACTTTTTTAGCGCCGGCATCCAAGTGCACTTTTGCTTTTTCGTAGCTGGTAAAAAGACCGGTAGACTCTACGACTACATCGACTCCCAAATCTTTCCAGGGCAGTTTACTTGGATCTTTTTCTGCCAACACTTTTATTTTCTTTCCATCAATAATTACGTCTTGCCCTTCAACTTTGATGTCATGTTCCCATTTTTTGTAAACCGTATCGTATTTCAGAAGATACGCCATATTCTCCACACTGCCTAAATCATTCACTGCCACTATTTCAATCTCCGGTCTCTCCCAAGCAACTTTGAGAAAAGCTCTGCCAATTCTCCCAAAACCATTAATGCCAACTTTGATTTTCTTCATGCCTATATTGTATCAAAAAGTAATTAAAACAACAAAACAAAATATGTTATTATGTGCAATATGTCCGACTTTATACATCTCCACACCCACTCGCACTATTCCCTACTGGACGGGCTTTCAAAGATTGAGGATTTAGTGACATTGGCAAAAAAGTTCAAAATGCCGGCGCTCGCCATCACCGACCACGGCAATATGTACGGCGCCATTGAATTTTACAAACTGGCTAAAAAAGAAGGCATCAAACCAATCATAGGCGTGGAAGCCTATATGACAGCCGGCAAACGCACTGACCGGAGCGCAGAAATCGGAGCTGGAAAAAGATACTACCACCTAACCTTGCTTGTAAAAAATCTGGAGGGTTATAAAAATTTAATAAAACTGGTGACACTTTCGAACCTCGAAGGGTTTTATTACAAACCCCGCATGGACAAAGAAATCTTGCGAAAATATTCTGGCGGACTTATCGCCCTCTCTGGGTGCCTCGGTGGAGAACTAGCCCAGAGCATGCTAGGTGGCAACACGGAAAAGGCCGAGGAGTTGATAAGAGAATACCAAGAAATTTTCGGCAAGGAAAATTATTTTTTAGAAATACAAAATTATGGCAATGTGCAGGGTGGCCCAGAAATCCGAGAATGCCTCATCAAGTTGAGTAAAAAACTAAACATTCCTCTCGTGGCTACAGTGGACTCTCACTACCCTACAGGAGATGAGCGCAAAGCGCATGATACACTACTTTCAATTCAAACAAATTCCGACATTAAAGATGAAAATAAATTTTCTTTTGGCGACGGTGACTATTCTTTTGTAAGTGGAGAAAAAGCACAAGAGATGTTTAAAGATATTCCAGAAGCCGTAACCAATACTCTCGAAGTTGCCGCTAGTTGCAACTTGGAGCTAGAGCTTGGGTCTTGGGTTTTCCCTGATTTTAAAATTGAAAAAGGAGAAACTTACGATGAAAAGCTAAGAGAGCAAGCTTATGTGGGATTAAAAATTCTCGACATTAAAAAAACACCCGAGATTGAAGAACGTATAGCCTATGAATTAAAAATAATTAAAGATAAAGGCTATGCTCCGTATTTCTTGGTTGTTGGAGACCTTCTAAAGTATGCAAAAGAAAACGGCATCTTGACCACTATTCGAGGTTCAGTGGCTGGCTCGATGGTTACTTACCTTCTGGGCATTACCAACGTAGACCCTATTCAATACAAGCTACCCTTTGAGAGATTTTTAAATCCGACTCGTCCTTCGGCGCCGGACATAGATATGGACTTCGCTGACAATAGACGAGACGAAATGATTGAATATGCAAAGAGGAAATACGGTGAAGACAAGGTAGCGCAAATAGGAACCTTCGGCACAATGATGGCGCGAGGAGCAGTGCGAGATGTGGCCCGCGCATTGGCTTATCCGTATGAAATTGGCGACAGGATTTCTAAAATGATTCCCATGGGCTCTCAAGGCATGCCCATGACCATAGACCACGCCATGGAAATAGTTCCGGAGCTTCGAGATGCTTATAAAAATGAAAAAGATACCCGTGAAATCATAGACCTCGCTAAAAAATTAGAAGGATGTGTCAGGCACATTTCCGTACATGCTGCCGGAGTTGTCATCTCCCCTTTGCCCCTTAACGAATACGTACCACTCCAGTATGACCCAAAGGGTGGAGATAAGAGTGAAGGTAAAATAATAACTCAATACGATATGTACAGCGTTGAGGATGCAGGTCTTTTAAAATTTGATTTCTTGGGTATTAGAAATTTAGCAATTTTAGCAGATGCTATAAGTTTAGTTAAAAAATTCTACAACATAGATATAGACATCGAACGCATTCCACTTGATGATAAAAAAACTTTTGAACTTTTAGCCAAAGGTCAGACTGAAGGACTTTTCCAGCTAAATGGCGACGGCATGACTAGATATTTAAAAGAATTAAAGCCGACTTCCATTCATGACATCAATGCTATGGTCGCCCTTTATCGCCCCGGACCGATGGAGTCTATTCCTGAATATATAAAGCGCAAACATAACCCACGATTAGTAAAATACCTCGATCCTCGGATGAAAAAATTTTTGGGAGAGTCTTATGGATTAATTGTTTATCAAGACGACCTTTTATTCTGCGCCATCGAGCTTGCCGGATATAGCTGGGAAGAAGCAGACAAATTCCGCTATGCTGTCGGCAAAAAAATACCCAAGGAAATGGCCGCCCAATACGAAAAATTTACCAAAGGCATCGTAACCAATGGACAAACTCAAGAATTCGCCGATAAACTTTGGAAACTTTTTGAACCTTTTCAAGCTTACGGATTTAATAAAGCGCATGCAGCCTCTTATGGCAAAGTCGCCTACCAGACAGCCTACATGAAAGCAAACTACCCTATCGAATATATGGCGGCCATCCTCACAGCTGAATCCGGCGACATAGACAAAATAGCAGAAATTATTAAAGAGTGTAAAAACATGGATATTCCGGTGCTCCCGCCTAATATCAATGAAAGCTATGGGGGATTTACTTGTTTGCCAGAAGAAAAAGATACCGAAAAAAACATACTGATAAGTGAAAAAAATAAAAGTAAAAAAATAAGATTTGGACTCTATACAATTAAAAACCTTGGCACGGATATTGCGGATGCAATCATCACCGAAAGAAAATTAAACGGTAAATTTAAGTCCATCACTGACTTCTTGGATAGAATTAAACACAAAAATTTAAATAAAAAATCCATGGAAGCCCTTATCAAGTCAGGCGCCATGGACGAATGGGGTGACCGTGGAATATTCTTAGTAAATCTAGAGGGAATGCTTGAGTATCACAATGAAACTAAAAAACAAAATCAAAACCAAGTTTCTCTTTTTGGCGTACTCTCACAAACAGCCCCCTATTTCAAATTAAAGCCTGCTCCAAATGCAAATCAAAAAGATAAGTTGTTATGGGAAAAAGAATTATTGGGGTTATACATTTCCGGTCACCCGCTGGACCGCATTCGTCTGAAACTGGAAGGCAGAGATGTAAATATTAAAAAAATAAAAGAGAACAAAGACAATAAGTTTGGCAACAATACGCCGATAACCATTGCCGGAATTATAGAAAATGCTAGGCAGGTGGTAACCAAAAATAATGAACGTATGGTATTCCTGCATATCGCCGACCTCTCCGACTCCATAGAAGCTGTATGCTTCCCATCAATTTTCAAAGAATCAGTTGATATACTAGTCCCTGAGAAATGCATCGCTATCTCTGGCAAAGTCTCTTTGCGCAAAGGCGAAAAGAGCATTATAATAGAAGGGGTGAAGGAGATTTAAATTTTTACTAATAACTTAAAAATAAAGATATGAAAGAACAAAGTCAAGTTGAGAAAGGTGATACGGCTCAGATTCCCTTGGATTATAGAACTGATGGAGAAGTAAGAATAAGTATCAGGGAAAAAATAGCAAAAGGTGTTCCTCTAGATAAAAGAGAAGAACAAATTCGTGACCACGACAGAGAAGAAGCCCGAGAAGACCTGAAAAATACTTACCCACACTAATTATAAATACTCATTGCCTTATCTTTACCTTCGGTAAAAATCATTTCCACGGCTTCGGAAACTTTTTTTGAAAGTTTTTTAAGCGTTTCCAATTCACTTTTTTTGAATTCGCCAAGTATAAAATTAATAACGGCTTTACCTCCTTTCGGTTTTTTCACTGCGCCTTTCGGAGTTGCGGGCGATATGCCTATCCTGATGCGCACAAACTCTTGAGTCTTTAGAGACTTAATAACAGACTGAAGGCCGTTGTGTCCGCCGGAAGACTTATTAAAAGAAATCTTCATCTTGCCCAAGGACAAGTCAATATCGTCGTAAATAACAATAAGATTTTCTAAATCTTTTTTTGATTTAACCAAAGGAGCTACTGCTTTCCCCGAATTGTTCATAAAATTGTCTGGAACAAGAAATTTGATTTTTGTTTCACCCAACTTTTTTTCAACCAAGCCCAGCATAATACGCCCAGTATTATGTCTGGTATTTTCATATTCACCTCCCGGATTCCCCAAGCCGACTACAAGTTTCATAAATATATTATAAAGTATAAAATCACATCCTGTCAACAATTTTATATGCTATAGTAGCATTATGGAAAAAGAAAAGTTCGACTGGCGCGAATTTGTCCGCTTTGCGGCAATAACCTTAGTGATAGTTATTCCTGTAAGGATTCTGGTCGCTTCACCGTTTGTTGTTTCAGGTTCTTCTATGTACCCTACTTTTTCCAATGGAAATTATTTAATCATCGATAAAATATCTTACAGGTTAACAGAACCAAAAAGAGATGACGTAGTTGTTTTTCGGTACCCGAATGATACGACAAAATTTTTCATCAAGAGAATAATAGGACTTCCTTTTGAAACTATAGATATAAAAGGCAGTGTAGTTACTATAACGAGTGAAAATAAAAAAGAAGGCTTCAAGCTTGTGGAGCCTTATGTAAAAAACACCGGCAATGATAATACCCACTATGAGTTAAAAGCTGACGAATATTTTGTGATGGGTGACAATAGAACTGCCAGCTCTGATTCTAGATACTGGGGAGCAGTATCTAGAAAACTTTTAGAAGGGAAAGCGTTTTTGCGCCTGCTACCAATAAGTAAAATAGATATATGGCCAGGATATTATGAATATAAGGAGTAAAAAAATGAAAAAAAGTATAAGTAAAAATGCGAAAAATAAAAACCAAGAGATCTCCTCCCCCAAAGGAATGAGGGACTTGATGAACGAAGAATATTATAACTTCCAAGGATTTTTCGAAAAAGCGCAAGAGGTGGCAGTGTACTATGGTTTCAAGCCGATTGACACTCCGATTCTGGAACATGAAAACATTTTTACCTCAAGTATTGGCGAGGGTACTGATATTGTAGACAAAGAAATGTACACGCTTAAAACCAAAGGTGGCGACCATTTGGCGCTTCGGCCGGAGCATACTGCTCCATTGGTGCGAGCTTATATTGAACATGGTATGCAGACTATGCCCCAGCCGGTAATGTTTTACCAATATGGTCCTACGTTCAGGCATGACAAACCACAACGCGGGCGATACAGACAATTTTGGCAATTTGATTTAGACTCTTTGGGAAGTGAAAAAAGTATTATGGATGCGCTTGTGATTAAGGCCTGTATGAGCATATTGGAGGAAGCGGGAGCCACAAACCTTTCCATAGATATCAATTCTATTGGCGACAAAGAATGCCGAGGAGAATACCTAAAAGAACTTACCAGTTATTACAGAAAACACCTCTCCAGCTTGCCGGCTATTGACCGCGAACGCTTAAAAACAAATCCACTTAGGATTTTAGACTCCAAAGAAGAAAAAACAAAAGAAATAAACGGGGGCGCCCCTGATTCAGTTTCTTTTTTATGTTCATCTTGTAAAAAACATTTTAAAGAGGTTTTAGAATATCTGGAAGAAATGAAAGTAGCTTACAATATAAATAAAAATTTAGTCCGCGGGCTTTCCTACTACACTAGAACTGTGTTTGAGATTATAGAAGAGAGCGGGGGAGAAGACGGCAGTCCACTCACGCTTGCCGGAGGCGGACGTTATGACTATCTGGCTCGACAAATAGGAGGCAAGAAAGATGTGCCGGCAATAGGAATATCTATCGGAGTTGACAGAATAATCGCCTCACCTTGGTACAAAAAACTTTCCCCCCGCATCTTAAAAAAACCAAAAATTTACTTCATCCAGCTAGGTGCAGAGGCAAAGTTAAAAAGCTTGAATATCATAGAAATATTGCGTAAGGCGCACATTCCTATCGCCCAGTCACTTTCCAAAGACAGCCTCGGCAGCCAGCTAGCCATTGCCGAAAGACTGGCTATCCCCTACTCTATAATTTTCGGAGTTAAAGAAGCGCTTGATAATTCGGTAATAGTGCGAGACATGGGAAACAGGTCTCAAAATACAGTGAAATTAAGTAAGCTTCTGGAATACTTAAAAGAGCTAAAGTAAGTTAAATGTCAGGATGAAAAAAATTCTGCAACAAAAAGAAAAAGTTTTGCGCCAAATTGCTCACGAAGTGCACATTCGTGAGATTAAAACAACTAAAATAAAAAAGGTGTTGAAAGAAATGTCCGTGGCTCTAAAGAGCCAGAGTGACGGCGTAGCAATAGCCGCACCACAGATAGGATATTCATTAAGAATATTTGTTGTTTCTGGTAAAATATTTTTGGAAGATTTTGGTAAAAATGCATTAGAAAAAAAAGAGAAGCTAAAAGACCTTGTATTGATTAACCCAAAAATTTCCAAGCTGTCCCGAGAAAAAGAATGGATGCCAGAGGGCTGCCTGTCTGTCCGCCCACTATATGGTAAAACTTTTAGGTCTAAAAAGGCCCTCATCACCGCTTACGATGAAAACGGTAAGAAGTTTACTCGTGGCGCCTCCGGCCTTTTGGCGCAAATTTTCCAGCATGAAACAGACCACTTAGATGGAATACTCTTCATCGACCACGCCAAAGACATAAAAGCAGAAGAACCTAAACCCTAGAAATTATGAATTCAAAACCTAATTTTATATTCTTTGGCACACCGGACGTGGCTAGTGAAACACTAGAGATTTTAAAGCAAAATGAATTTATCCCGTCGCTTATTGTGACTTCACCTGATGCCAGAGCAGGACGCAAAATGCTACTAACCCCCCCTGCTGTGAAAATTTGGGCAGAAGAGAATAAAATTCCATACATTCAGCCAGAAAAGTTAAATACGGAAGAGTTTAAAAATACTTTTGATTTATTTATAGTTGTTGCTTACGGCAAAATAATTCCTGAAAATATATTAAATATGCCGAAATTAGGTTCTCTGAATATTCACTACTCGCTTCTGCCTAAATACAGAGGAGCTTCCCCTGTCGAGTCTGTTATTTTAAACGGCGATACGGAAACTGGCGTTACCATACAGAAAATGGAATATAAAATGGATGCCGGTGATATTATTGCACAAGAAAAAATAAATATAAAAGCTGACGAAAAAGCTCCGGAGTTGCGTAAACGCTTAATAAAACTTGGCGGTGAACTTTTGGTAAAAATTTTGCCGGAATTTATTGAAGGAAAAATAAAACCAATTCCACAAAACGGAAGCCTTGCTTCCGTTTGCAAAAAAATCAAAAAAGAAGACGGATTAATAGACTTAAACGATGACGCTGTAAAAAATTACAATAAATTCCGAGCCTATGCCCACTGGCCGAGAACTTTTTTCTTCCAAAACGACAAAAGAATAATAATCACTGACGCAGAACTTCAAAACGGAAAATTTGTAATAAAAAAAATCTTACCCGAGGGGAAAAAAGAAGTGGCTTTCGAAGAATTTAATCTACGCCACGGCGTATATTAGTATTTCGAAGTAAATGGATTTCTTTTGGAGAGGCCTTTGAGCATTTTCTTGACGCTCATGGCGCCACGTTTGAAAAGTGTCTGCCGGCGATCTTTATTTTTACTAATTTCCCTGAAAAGATTTTCTTTCACTTTATCTATGGCTTGGTATAGGTCTTCCTCATCAGCGCTCCCGTAAAATTCTTCTCCTTTTATATTGACTAAACAGTCTGCGTGGAAAACGCTGCCGGATTTGTGATGATTTGTATTTTTGGCAACTTCAAAAGAAACATTGACTTCGGCTCCCGTCATTTCAATTTTTGAAAACATTCTGCCTAAGTTAGTTTCTTTGCTTAAGACATAGTCTTTAATAGCAGGAGTTAGCTCCATGTTTTTACTCTGTAAATTAATTTGCATAATTTAATTGTATCATAATTTGGGGGTGCGGGTAAATATCTTCTCAAACCATATTTGAGCTACTATAACAACAGTAACCACCAAAAGAACAAAGCCAAGGGCAACATATAAATTCTCCAGATTCTGCGCCAGATAACTAAAGCCGAGTCCGGAGATAAAACCTATGGGTAGAATAATCGCAAGTGAAAGTAAAATTGCAACTGTTTCATAATAAATAAATTTCTTAAAGGTCATGGCTGTCTTATTGACATACATCATCAAGATGACAGGAGTACCGACAAGAAATTTAGCAATAATTATTCCCACCAAATGACTTCCCCCGCTTACTCGGGTAATAGCCTCCACAATAATTGCAGTAGTAGAATTCGTGTACTTATGTGAAGCTATTTTCCCCGCGGTAGCGGTTTGGCCCAAAAGAAACCACAAAATGTTCGGGGTAAAACCTCCGGTAAAGCTCAAAATTATTACAGGTAAAACGGGAAAGACTCCTTGAGCGGCAAGAAAACCAAGACCGAAAAGAGCCAGCTCGCCCCCAAATAATGCCGCTAAAAATATACTTATATACTGAAATGACGGATACTCTACGACAAACAGACGTAACCATTCAATGGGGTGAGCCATGTATGTATTCTAGCATTTTTTTAATATCCACTAAATCTTATTTATTGAATTACTGGATGCGTTGGTCGCCCGGTGGAACGACTAGATAAGTCATCATCACCCCCGCAATACCAGCAATCACAATGTAGCCTGCCACAAGGTGAATACTCCACCATGTGCCATTCGTTATGAGAACTGTAACAACATATGAGCTAAAGATAGCGGCAGGAACAAGGAAACCAAAAACACGAATTACGTGAGGCTTTAGAATATTGTGAAATAGTTTGTAGTAGATAATATCAACTAAGAATCCTGCAACAAAGCCGGTTGTTATAAACTGATAAAAGTCCCCGACCATAAGCACTATGGCTAATGCATTTAGTCCGAGTATAATGCTAAAACTTCCAAATGGAAATTTCCAAGACCGAATAGTAGAGAGCAGAAGCCCCATGAACATACCTGTGTATATTATGGAATTAGCAATACCGAGTTCACGATGAAATGTCTGTTGTAATTCGCTTAAAATATTTACATCCGGCAAATTCGACATCCAAAGTGGAAGATAGAACGGATGAAAAAACTGCATCATAAATGTGAAAACCATGAAAAAAAGAGCGAAGGATATTATGACCGGAAGTTTAAGAATTCGATGCACATTTGTATCGCGATACCAGATAGCATGCAGTGGAGCGCTCGCCATCACGGCGCCACCGAAAGCAAGCGCCATATGGGTGGGGCTTAAGAGCGCGTCCACTCCAGCCTCTATGCCAAAAAGCGTATGCCAGATTAAATCCCCCATTCCACCAAGACCAAAAATCACCACACCCCCTAGAGCAAAAAAATATTCGCGAGGGAGCGCCCGCCTCCATGGATACCCGTTCCTATGATTCTTTAATAGTTCAATAAAAAGCAATCCTGAAGAAAAAATAAAACCCCCATAAAACAAAGCGTGCCATGGGGTAAAAAAAGTATCAAGTTGGTTTATATGTCCATGCGCCCACCCATCCACAAAGACCCCAGCTGTCTGCATAAAGGTAAAGAGAACGAATAACCATTCAAATCTCGGACTTACACGAGGATGCCCAATTTTCTTTTCCATAAAAATAATTTACTTCTTAGCTTTCTTCGCTAGCCCGGTAGTGAGACTTTGATAAAAGCTCTACTTCCGGGCTAGCATTGCTCGCTTGACTGCAAGTCTTTTTTGAGTCTTGTGGGAACGGCGAGACCTCTTTTTAGGGCTTAGTGTCGTGCTTCTTTTTGCCATATTTTATTTATTATTAGAATACCAATTAAGTTGTACGACCTCTATCGCGGGATTTTTATTGTTTACTATTTCTTTAAACTTAGCGACGTCACTGTAGCCCTCTGGTGTCCTGTAGTGGTAGGGATATACTTTTTGGGGCTTGAAATCCAATACTGCCTCGGCTGCTTCCTCTACATCCATGGTGTAAGGCAAATTCATTGCAATAAAAGCTATATCAATATCTTGCAATGCCCGCATTTCCGGAATTCCAGCAGTGTCTCCGGAGATATAAACTCGCATACCGTCTTTTTCAATCACGTAGCCGTTGCCTCGGCCTTTAGTGTGAAATTTGAGAGATGGCCCCGGCAAATTATACATCGGGACAGCCTCTATGGAAAAACCGCTTAAATTTATTTTTTGGCTGGTTTTTTTATTGGTTCTTTCGCCATTTTTCATAACCAACAAAGTTCCGGCAACACTGCTCGGCAACTGTTCGGCCACAGCCATAGGAGATATGATAACTGTCTTTTCCTTTGCCAGAGCTTCCAGTGTCTCTATGTCTAAGTGGTCACCATGAATGTCTGTAAGTAAAATCAAATCCGGCTCCGGCTGGCCCGCAAATGCGCCCGCGCCACCGACGGGATCAGTGTATATTATAGCCCCGCCCCATTTGAGAACCATGCTGGCGTGGGAAATAGGCTCAATGCTAACCATGTTTTCTTCTTTTCCGCTCATAGCAATAGTAAAAATTACGCCCGCTATTATTAAAAATATTATTTTCTTCATTTGTAATTAATTACGTAACCTATTACGTACCTATTTTAATTATAAAAACCCCTATTACCAATGCCAAAATTATTAGAAACAGAAGCGTGTAAACGAACAATTGCACCGCATCTTTCTTGTGCCCTTCGAGGTAAAGAAGGATGGGCTTCAAGAGAACTAAAGACGCCGTAATGCAGGCAGAAATGATGAATATCATGATAAACATGGCAAAACCGAGCCAGCTCGGCTCTTGCGGTCCGAACCATTGTTCAATATGATTTACAATCCAAGCAAAAGCGACAGCATAGCCTGCTACACCCAAAGCATCCAAAAACGCTCTCGCTATAAGATTATCTTTACTCATGAATCTATTATAACATTTCAAAAATAAAAAACATAGATGAATTAAGGGGGAACTATATACATTATTACCCTAACTAAATTAGTTGCTTAAAGAATCAGCAAGGCATTCTTTGCATCCTATTGTGTTATCGGCAGGAAGCGTATCTACATATTTAGTGCCTTCAATTTGCAGTTCTCTATCTGCATGTTTTTGACAGAGAAAAAGCTTTTTATCTCCTCTTTCAATAATACATTTTGCAGGATGGTTCGGTCTCATTTTTTATAATTTATAGTCGCCTTTTACGATTCTCAACGCTATATCAGAAATTTCGGGATTAGGTTTACTATTTAAAAATTGCAAAGTAACTTCATCTTTAGTTATGTTTTTAACATCAATCAAAAGCCCAGATACGGGTGTAAAGGTTTGTATCGCAAGGTAATCTCCCTTTTTAAGAGATAGGTGTATTGGTGTGTGAGGCGCAATGTTAATTGTTTGTTTTTGCATTTTTACTTAACTAGTTCGTATTTCTTGCATGGGCAAGTAATTTCACTATTACTTGCCCTACAAGCTCCGTCTCTCTCAAAAGGAGGAGGAACTTGACCATCTTCAAAAGTCTTAATTCCGTTATGCATACTTCTGGTATGCTCACACTTACACATTTCCTCTTTTTCCATAGTTATTATTTTTTCTTAACCTTTAATTAGGCATGAATTAGTCGCTCAATTCTCCAAGAATTGAACTTTGGAGTTGGGGTTGCGCTAATGCACGTTTCTCCATTAGCAACTGCTTGTGAGGCAAGAGTTCCACTTACAATATTATATTTTTTATCAGAATTGTCTCTAAATATGATACAAGCATTATTAGGAATTTTTTTTGCAATATCGGGATTGTGAACAATAAAATTATTAAACTTTATTGTGAATGCCAAAGTTTTTTCTGTTATTCTTTTATCTTCTACTTTTTTCATAACTTAATTTGTAGTTACTTATAATACTACCATGGTGTTGCTTAAAATCTAAGATAAGTGCTGTTAATAAGTCGGCTGGCTTACCTTGCAGATAGATTTTTGCCTCTTTTCTACCTTGCTCGGTATAACTATATAAATGGCAATGGGGTGCAACACCAACATGAGAATTATCACATCTTTTAACATCCTGCCATCTTCCGTTTAACTTTAAGAGTAATGCTACCGAATAATGCGTAACTACGCCTTTCTTTATATTAAAGCATACTTCAATTCTCTCGTCAATGTTAAGGGGTATTGTATATTTTTTTTCCTTTGTTTTTATTTTTTGTAATTTTTTTTTCATCTCTATACTTAGACCCAGCAATAGCACCAAGCACCTCGTCAAACGAGGCGTTTATTGGCTCATGCTTTTTACTTGGTCTTCCTTTCTTTTTCATGCGGTTAATGTCTTATAAGACATTTTACCATGTTTTGAAATTTTTAGTGTAGCCAAGTCAAACTTCTCGGCTAAATTATCTGCTCTGTTATTAAAGCGGAAAGCTATCTCGTCTATGTATCGCTGTAAATGCTTTTTGCTCATTGAATGATAAGTGCCGTGATAGTTTCTCTTAAACAGCGCCCAAAAGCTTTCTATTGAGTTGGTATGTATGTTGCCTTTCACATACTGCTTTCGGCTGTGGCGGACAGAATCGTGCTTATTGTAGCCGATTTTAACAACTTTACGATAAACTCCGGCATCGTCGGTAATAATATGTGAATCTTTGCTGACATTCTTTGTCAAAGCATTTAAGACAACATGTGTCTCTCGGTTTGGTATTTGAAATGCTCGGATGTTTCCGCTTCTTTTTGTCATTCCCATAATGGCAGACTTTTTCCTAAAACCAAACCTACGAGGACTATAACCGCCAAGATAAGTTTCGTCCACCTCTACAACACCAAGCATTTTCCCTTTGCCTTGTTTCATTGCCTCTCTAATTCGCATATCC
Source organism: Candidatus Nomurabacteria bacterium RIFCSPHIGHO2_02_40_30 (assembly GCA_001785445.1). GTDB lineage: Bacteria > Patescibacteriota > Minisyncoccia > Phycocordibacterales > UBA9973 > UBA9973. The sequence continues at coordinate 23,923 of MFTV01000012.1, forward strand.
ATGTACCAAGCAGTCTTTTGGGTTACTCCAACTTGCTCGGCAAGGTAGACGGAAGAAATACCTTTTTTAGAAGTTGTTAAAAGGTAGATAGCGATAAACCATTTCTGTAAAGAAATTTTGCTTTCCCCGAAAAGCGTCCCAGTCTTAATGGTAAAATCTTGTCGGCATTTATGACATCGGTATCTTTTGCCGTCAGCAAAGCGCATTATCTTATCGTGCTTGCAATGAGGGCAGAAATCGCCCTTTGCGAAACGGACTTGTTCAAAATGCTTCCTGCAAACCTCCTCATTGTTAAAATATGCTGTGAACTCTATAATGTTTTTAAAATTTGTTTCCATATATATAGCTTATACTATAAAGATAGGGTCGTCAAGTGCTAAAAATTAAAACCTGTGGATAACTCCAAACCTAGTCCATTTTGTTTAAAGTCCATTTTAGGTAGTTGACCCGGGGTATCGTTATCCACAGAGTATGGACTTATAGTATTTGCATTAAAAAATGTCTTATGGTAGATTATATCTATGTTAGAAACAAGCAAAAGAACACCTCCTTACATAGGGGTCAAAAAATTAAACGAAACGATTGACATTATGTCCCGAAAAAATTACTCGGAGGTTTCCCCGATTCTTTTTATGTCAAATGGTTTCAGTAAGATAGATGCTTTGCTGGCTATTAGCCTTTTAAAGTTTTTAGGAATTTTAGATGAGCAAGGAAATCCAAATAATGAACTCATGTCAAAACTGCGTTTGGCGGGCGACGCACGGAAAAAAGCATTTGATGAAATTATTCGTGCTTCTTATAGCGGTTTATTTGAAACCATTGACGAACCGCAAAATCTTTCTTCGGAAGCCCTTGATAACGCATTTTTGGCCCATTACCCTGATTTATCAAGACGAGTACTTAAAGGAGTAAAGCCGGTTTTTTTCCGCCTTTGTGAATTGGCAGGTTTGAAAGAGAAAGGCTCTGTTAGAACTCGTAATGTTAAACCTCGTTCAGAAAGTAAAATTAAAGAGGTTTTAAAACCAAATAAAACTCTTGGTCTGAAGAAAGATGCACCACGGGGTTTTCATGAACATTCTATTGTAAGAGGTAAAATGTTCGTTATTATTCCCGAAGATATATTTATGCGTACAGGGAGAGAAGAAGAGTTAAATAAAGATTGGTTCACTGTATTAAAATCAGCGCACGATTTTGCTGATAAATATCTGAAAAGCGAAGATACGAATGAGGACGAGCAAACATAAAAAATAAAAAGAGCCTAGGGCTCTGTATATCGTCCGTCGGAGGGCTATGGATTGAACCACCACCCTAACGGGGCCAGCGATATACAGAACTCTGGGCTCTTTACTTAGGAAGTTAGCTCTGTGCTGGGGTGGCGGAATTGGTAGACGCGTCTGTTTTGTAAACAGGTATCCCTCTAAAGATATGCGAGTCCGACTCTCGTCCCCAGCACTGACTTGACTTTCTAAACTAAATGTATTCTAACATAAACAACATTATGTTGTCAATACTTTGTTTGTGGATAAACCAACCCTAGGGTAATAATGTATATAGTTCCCAATTAAGGATTGTTTACTTCTTCCAGTCTTTTATCACCAGTCCACCGCGGATGCGCTTCACCACCACTTTCTGCTTCTCCTTCCAGCCGAGGGCGTAAAGCATATCTTTCGGCAAAGTTACGGCAAGCGAAGTCTGCCCGACCTTGGTAATCTTTCGCACTCCCCTGTTTATAAATTTTTGTGTAGACATGTTGGGAATTATATCAAAACCTATGTACGTATTACAATACGTATTAGTGTAAGTACGCTTTGCTGGTTATTTATTGCTTATTTTGCAAAAAGTTATATTTCTCTATTTATCCACACCCCCTTGATTTTTTACCATTTTTGTAATACACTGATAGTAGGCATTTGTGAGGAGTTCGCTTCTCTCGCGGTTAAAATTAAACTGCAGCCAAATGCCATCAAAGCATCCACCGAAAGGTGGATTTTTTGATTTTAGTCGTTCTTAATCATTTTCGGGGTCTCCACTGTGCATTACCCTGTCTCCTTTTTTATTACGCCCCCAAAAGGGAATTATGCTCAAGAAAAATTTTTCTCCTCCGTCTATTTGCTTCACTATAACTTTTACTCGAACTTTAGATCCATGAGATTCCATAACAGCAATAAATTCATAATAATTTGTCATTTTTAATGTTTGCTCCCAACCATTTTCTTTTTTCTTGGTACGTTCAAATTTTTGAGTGCTCCAATGACCTTGCAAAGTTTTTGACTCCTTGATAACTTCAGAGGCAAGCTTTATGTGTCTTAAACGACTATATTGGTCAGCAATTGGACGAGTTCTATTCCAAGTTTTAAAAATTAAATGGTCCCAGCCCTTTACATTAAAATTAATTTTTTCCTTGAAATATGGACAATAAACCGACCCTATTTTATTATAGAATTCTTCGGCATCATTTTTTAATTCATTAAATTTTTCTGGTGTAAATTCCATCATAAAAAAACTGATAGTTATTTTATCATAAATTCTCGGATAGTACATAGAAAGAAAAAGCCCCCGATGTAGACGAATCTACACAAGGGTCTCCTCCATAGTGATAAATCAAGTGTATCACTTATCGCATATCTGTCAACCGACTCTCTTTATGTACGTATTACAATACGTATTAGTGTAAGTATAATTTGTTTTTTACTCAATTTCTGCTACTATGATAAAAGTTCTTTTGAGAATTAAATAAATTCCGGGGTAGTTGAAATACGTATAGTATTTCAAAGGCGCAGGCACGAAGGTGCCGAGTCGGGGTCGCGAGATTTTTCAGCAGAAAAATACTTGTGACCAGCGGTTCCGCTGAGCTATCTTTGGGAATAAAATTCCGGGGTAGCTCAGCGGTAGAGCGGTCGCCTGTTAAGCGATTGGTCGTAGGTTCGATCCCTACCCCCGGAGCCAAGTATGACGAGAAGGCACGAAAGTGCCTTTTTGTCTTTCTGTGTCTGGGTTTTCAGAGGTTCGAGCGGGGACACCAGTTGATGTCAGCGATTTTTTATTCTCGAAGATGCTCAAGAAGAAAGGATGTAGTTGTACATTGATTTTTTGGTCTTTTAATACGAGGTTCGAGCCGAGACACGCCAGGATGCTTCTCTTCGTCGCATTGTCGCCATTCTCAAACCACGCACGCGCGTAGCAGGCAAAATTAAATGTTCTTTCACTCAACTCCATCCACTGCTCAATTTCCTTACCCTTATCATTTAGCTCGCTCTCAAGGGCATTTTTGCGCTTCAAGAGCTGTTCTTTTAGGGTCTGATACTCACTCGTTGAAATGATATCACTGTTGGCATTTTGAGGAGAAGTAAATTTAAGAAGAAGCCCCTCAAGTTGATTATCGGTAGTTTCTAACTCCTTGTGTTTTTTCTTCAAGACTACATCGTGGGCATCTGCTTCATTTACACGGACTTCGTGGAGATTCTTTATAGCCCACGCCTTGAATTTTTCCGAAATTGTAATGCCATCGAGCAACTCAATTACCTGGCGGTTCAACTCTTTGAGTTCAATAGACCGTTCCGTACAGTCAGGATTCTTCTTTCTTGTACAATGATAATACACATAAGAATGTATATTACCGTTCTTACATCGCTTTACTTTCGGCTCGGCAGTAATACTACTTTCACAACTTGCACACCGCATTAAACGTCCCGTAAAAGCCATTTCGTGGTGTCGCTTCGGTTGTGCCGCGCTTCGACGTCCAAGAACTTCTTGCACACGGTCATACTCTTCACGTGTAATCATTGGTTCGTGTTCGCCTTTCTGCCATATCATTTTACCCGTGTCTTTATCTTTATATTCAAACCATCCGAAGTAAAAGGGATTTGTAAAAACATTCTTATATACATAACTGCGATTAAGAAACTTCCCGCCAATTTTTCTATGCTGAACCGTGGTCAAGCCCCACTCTCTAGTCATATTGATTATTTGTGGCACCGAATAATTTCCTGTAAGCATCAAGTCCCACATTCTTCGAACTAGCGGGAAGCGTTCAGGGTCATTTTCAATTGTTTTGAACCCTTTTTCTTTTCCAGGTGTATTACGGTATCCAATGGGCGCACCCGAAGGTCGCCAGCCCATTTTAGCTTTCATTTCAAGACCTCTTTTAACATCTCGCCCTTTCTTCGCGCTCTCGTACTGAGATTGCGACAGTGCCATTTGAAGCATCCAGATGCCTTCTGGGTTATTTTCGAAGTGATATGTTGCAAATTTCAAATCAAAAATAAAACCTTTTCTTACTCGATATGTAATAGCGCTTGCATCAATCTCATTTCTCGAAAGACGGTCAGGGTGATAAGCGATAAGACCGTTTCGTTCTCCTTTCTCCATACGTTGCAACATACTTTCTAACCCAGGACGATTATATGGTTTGAATGCACTCTTTTCTTCCTCAATAAACTCAATGTTAAGACTAGGAAACATCTTATTGATTTTCTCTTTCTGGGCAGGAATAGAAAGAGCTTGCCGCTCTTGTCCTTCGGATGATTTTCTGACATACGCAAAGTATTTAATTTCCGTTTCAATTTTTTTCATCGTTTTGTGATGGTTGATTATTTTTCTTTAATGAAATCACGGGTTTCCCAGTCTGTTGAAATTTATGGAATGCCTCCAAAGCTTCCTCCGCTGTATGTTCCGCACTTATCATAAAAGCCAATTTTCTAGGTTCTTTCGGCTGTGGCTCATATGTCTCTGGTGGTAGTCGTACTTGGACTTCAAACTCCTCTTCGTTGTTTTGTGATTCCGTCCCTAACTCTCGTCTTTTCTCTATAAATTTTTTAAATTCTTCTTCCTTCTTGTAGCGCTCTATCAGTTTCGGATGAGCGTTGTAAACCGTCTCTTTACGGCTTAATTTACCAAGCTGTTCCTGTATCAAGTTTTCTTCTTTGTTTTTGAAATAAAGATGCATCCCTACGGTACCTACACCCCAAGAAAGAAGTAGAAGGTAGAGAAACCTATCAAGTTCGGTAATATCTATCTTAAGAATCAATTGCAGGAACATAGCCAGAGCTACAACGCCCAATAATCCATACCAAAGCCCCATAGCTACAATAGTAAAAAGATACTTCACATTTCCCCAAACCTCTTTAACTGGTGATTCTTCGTTCATAGTTTAATATCCTTTCTCAAGTTTTTCAATTCGGCTTTCTAAAGTCTTTTTCATCGCTCATAGTTTTATCAATACCAACACCAGGGTTATTAGCATCAGCAACGCAATGAGCAGTAAGTAGCGTTGAAAGGCGGGCATACCTTCCATGTTAGTCTTAATTGATTTTGCTTGCACGTTTCCTATTCTAAATATAGGCGGAACATACTTTGCAGAAAATTTGAACAACACAATCAATATATTGATTAAAAACGCGAGGACTAACGTCATTATACCTATGGTTATACCCAACCAGCCAAAATTGAATCTATCAAAACCCTCTTTAAAAATTTGGAATGTAGAAATTTCTTTTGCCCGAAGCAATTCTTGATATTTAGAGTCTTTATATGCTTGTTTTTCTTTTTCTGCGTAAGTCTCCCAGAAAATCATTTCCACAAGGCACTTTGATTTCCTTGCGTATTCTGTGGGCTCTGTGCGCTCAGCTAAACATTTCTCATAGTCTGATTTCCTTTTGTCATACTCGATGCGAGCTTGTTCAAAACTTTTCCCAAATATTTCCTGAGCAAGTTCTTCTTCGCGCTCCTGTATTTTTGTATCAATGTTACTTTTTAGATTAGAAGCTGCGAACCAAGCGGAAACAATGCCTACCACAATCACACCAAAACAAATAAAGATAAACAATTTTGAGTATTTTTTAGCAAAGAATAATTTGAATTGCTGTGTAAATAGATTTGTCTTTGAACCATCTGTTAATTGTCGAGTGGTTCCTTTTTTCAAGCAAAGATAAATAAAGAATGGAAAGTTAACTAAAGGAATGATTGCCAATACCCACCAGCTTCTTGCAATACCTATATCTCGTACTCTGCGAATACAAATTTTGATGTATACAACAAGTCCGAAAATCAACGATGCAATGAGTACTATGGCAGGCAGGAATAAAATTGGGCTGTCATCTCCAAAAACGAGGTAAAATAAACCCGCCACCAATAAGACGGCTAGAGGCAAGCCCCATTGTGCAGAAAAGAACGCAACCAAAAATCTACGTCGCCCAATCCTATCTTCTGTAAGCCCTAAAAATTTCCAGATGTTTTTCATACTCGTATTGATTTAGTGTACATTTTAATAATTATGCAAAACGCGAAGCGACGCCCGCTGGTACCCCAACACGCTTTTCAGCGATTGGCAGCAAGGCGCCGCTTTCCGCTGAAAAACATACGTATTGGGGTACAAATTCATTATAGCACCCTGACAATTCCTGACAAGTGCAAAAGTATTGAATTGTGTATATGAGTTTTTCATTGGCTTTATCGCAATTTCTTAATAATCCCCTGAAAGTATCTTGCGGGGTTATCCATTTTTTTTCCTTCCTGCCTATGCTCTCGGAAGATGCCCCACGCACGCTCTATAAGCCGAAATCCGTCCTTGCGTAAAACGCTTACAATTGAATTTATAAATTCATCTCCGAGTTCTGAAGCTATTTCCTTACATCGTTCTTCTTCGTGATTCGTTGGATTGAACTCTCTTACCAACGTTCCCTTAAAAGAAGACTTTAATAACGTATCGTGCTTTTTAGTGTGAGGTTCGGTATCGTGTTCGTTGTGGGAACTTCTGATTTTGTCTTCTGGAGTGTAGCTAGAAAGTTGTTTTGCTAACTTGTTTTTACCATCTTCCAACTTCTGATTTTGCTCCTCCAACTTCTGATTGGCTTCTGGTGGATTTGCTTGTGGAAAAGAATCAATCTCTATCGGTTCTCCGTCCGCGCCTACCCATCGTTTTGGTTCGGGGAAGAACTTATCAAGCGTTTTATAGCCCATATTAGGCGTTAACCAATGATTGAGATGTATTTCAAAAGTTCCCATTTTACCCTGTCGTGGTTCAAAGAAGATATATTGCCTCTGACGGAGTTTGATAAGGTATGAGTTGATTGTGTTAATTTTCAAATCCAAGTCGGGAAAGACATCGTTGTTCAAGTCAACCAAGCTCGTAATGGCAATCCCGTATGGTGTCCCTATCGCGCGTATCCACTGGAGCAAGCGAAGCTGGTTGATATTCAATTTTCCGTTGCGATAATCCGACACAATATAGTGCGGAATCGTGTTATATGGTGGTCTTTTTTGATTTTTCATCGTCATATTGTTTTAACCATTCGTTTTTAATGGGCTTATATGTCGCATTAAAAAGCACCAGCAAATTCACTGCCTGTTTCATAGCAAATTCGTCAGAGATTTCTTCTCCGAATTCTTCGCTCCAGATAGTCTTAAATTCTTCGAGTGCTTTTTGCGATAACATAAAAAGTCCGCTCTTGACCTCGCAGGTTCCACTGGGATGGCGACCCACGAAGTCAACAACGGACTTCGTCAAACCCAGTAGATTACCGCCATTAAAAAGCAAAAAACCGCACTATTATTTTGCGGTTCTTTGGTTTAAGAGAAGCTCCCATTCCAAAATCCACAAAATAAAACTGGATTCTGAAATGGTAGTTCCTCATAAGAGATACTACTGCGCGAAATTGTTTAAGAAATATCTCTAGTCTCCTCTAGAAGAGCCCCAGCGACTTGTACCCCAAACAATTTGTTGCTTTTTGCTTTAATTTTTCAAGAGCTAATTTAATTATAATTTATAAGAATTTCTAGTCAATGAAAATTATAAGAGTATGTGTTATGCCGTGTTATTAAGAGTTATGTAAAGACAAAAACGTTATCCACAGGTAAAAATTCAGTATGACAAAAGTTGACCTACCCGCGCAAAAGAGATAGAATTGAATTGATATGAAAATTTACTCTATCAAAGAGATTGCAAAAATCCTTAAATGTTCAGAGCGCCAAGTCTTTCGCTACTTAGCTAGTGGGCAGCTCCAGGGTTCAAAGCAAGGTAAATGGAGATTTACTGACCAGGATGTAAGGGACTTTCTCAAACGTGGCAGAGATGAGTCGAAAAAATAACTCTCGATAAGATAATAGCCGATGGATACGCCTCTAAAAATAGAAATAAAACCGTACGCTAATAATTTTGAAAAACTAAAATCAGGCGCTCTTTTCCGTAGCATTCAAAAAGAAAATGGTGAACCAGAAAATATCGCTCTCGGTCAGATTTCAAAGGAGTTAGCGTTTCTTCAAAGACAATCGCAATACGTTACGGAGATTGATAGGGTCTTGAAAGAATTACGTTTGACAGTGTCTCTCATAAAAGGATGCAGGATTGTGGATGTGCCCGAAGGTGTTTCGAGACAAGAACTACTTGCGTATTATCAAGGGAACTTTCTGACGCTTGTACATCAGATGAAAGATAAAATCCTACAAATAGTGCACCTGATTACGGAGGAAGCAATCCCCGAAAAACCATCAGTCGAGAAAGATGTTTCTATTTCGGATTTACTACAAAAGAAACAAAAAGCTCTTCGAGAGATTGGTATTGAAGAAGACATAAGACAATGGGAGCAAGAAAATCCGACAAGTGGAATCGCAGTTGCTTTGAGAAAGCGAACGCACCATCATCATAGAGTAAGTGGTTTGCGATATGACAAAGATTTTTTGAATCTAGGTTTTACTGATATTGCGACTCAACCAAGTTTTCAGGAAAATTTATCTGATTACGGTAAAGAACATATAGAAAAAATGCGCCTTGAAAGTACCGAGCGTCTTTTTTCAGGCGCACTGACAAAAACAGAAGATACCCTAAAAGCGATTGAGGGAAACATCGAACATCTTTCTGATGCATTGGTGAGTTATTTCAAACTTCCAATATCACAAGAGGAAGCAAGAGAAATAATCACCAAACAAACCGATATGCTCGCCTCGTTTAAGGTCGTGAACCGATGCTCTATTGATAAAATCCCAGAACCGCACAAGAGTATATTGAATGACCTTGTGGCGAAAATGCGGGAGAACTACAAAGACCAAATTGTTGCTGTTTATCTCGTGGGTAGTTTAGGTCGCGGTGAATACGAAGAAGGATACTCTGATATGAATTTGTATGTTGTTCTGAATGCAGAAGACCAAGTGGGGCAGGCATTGAGAGAAGATTTTATGTTTAGTATGAGAGTGTTTACTCAAAAACAATTCCTTTCAGATGAAAGTAAGAAATTTAGAATTATCGCTAAAGCGGACGGCATACTACTGGGTGGTACAGACCTAGTAAAAGACGAGAAGTTGCCAAAGGCGGGATTGATGTTAGCACTGACACTAAATGACGACATTATGCAAACTTTCGATAACGCGAAGAGATGGATGGAAGAAAATCCAAAAGCCACTGATATGCAGATAAGCAGAAAATCCCGCCGTCTTGCCAAACGGTTAATTGATTTTATGTATGCGGTCGCAATGTCAAACAAGCCACAATATACTGCCAGCAGAAAAGAAAGAGTGGAGGTGATACTTCAAGCGTTCCCTGATAAGAATACTGACAAGAAAGTTATAGACACTCTTATGGGCGTGTCACGGTATGGTGTTGGTGAATTTGCGAGTTTTGAAGCTATGATTGAAGGTTTTCGTCCTCAAGCAGAAGTGAACCTGAAAAAAATGCTGGATGTGAAAAACCATATAGAAAAAGACGGAAAAAAATAGCTCAAAAACCTCCAATTATGTTAGGGTGTCCCCGCCGCCGCGCAAAAAGTCAAAAGCAAAATACCCACCACCCAATTTAGCAAATGAAGATAGGAGTGTATCCTCTTGCCATTACCTGTTATGACGGAGCATAACAGGTACCACCCAGCATTGACTTATACTGTTGAGTTCTGTCCCTTATAAGTAATTCTAGTTAGGCACATTACGGTAATCCTGGTACATACGGTATAGAACGTATTGTATATACCTAACTAGTAAGTACCGTGTCAGCAGACATTCTTGGTATAAAAACATATCCTGGGTTAGCTTGAAAATAGGTTCTAACCTGGTATACTACGCGGAGCCATTCAGAGTAGAGTCCAAAATAGGGCGCGCGCGAAGCGCGCGAGAGTGTGGCGGGAATTTCAGAATCCCAAGAATTCAAAAGGATTTCCCAAGATTTTTTTGGAGAAAATGAAAGCGTGCGAGCGGAGAGAATGGGGTTCGAGCCAATCTTTTTAAGAAAATTTTTCTTGTCCTCTAAATTTTCTTTTGAAGCGGTAATTGTGGCTTGTTTGCTATCTAAAATGAAAAGTCGCATCGGTTCGAGCCAATGATTGCCCTTTTGCTCAAAATCTTGCAATTTTTCTGATAACTCGATTTTTTGATTGAGAATTTTTTGCTTTTTTACCACATACTCGTCTTTCGGAATAAGTCCGTCCAAATGAGTGTCCAATAATTTTTCAATTTTGTCATTCAAATTTCCAATCTCTACTTTAAGATTTTGAGCAAAAATATTTCCGTCTTGCCGTTCTTGCTCGCGTTCGGTTTCTAATTTCGCGAGCATTTCATCAGCCCAAGACGGTGGCAAAGAAACTTTTTGCAGGGCATCATTTATTTGTTCAATAAGCGATTCTTCACGAATAAACTTCTGTGAACAATTTCCTCGCTTTTTTGTGCAACGATAATAATGATGTCCTTTTTGTATTTCGGAAGTAATGGCGCATCCACATTCAGCACAATTTAATAATCCCCGAAGTGTCGGTTTTGCAATATGGCGTTTCTTTGGTTGTGATTTGTTTGCCATTACTTCCGCACATTTATCAAAAAGTTTCTTTGATATCATTGGCTCGTGTTTTCCTTGGTGCAGTTCGCCATTATATTTAAAAACTCCGTAATAAAAAGAATTTGAAATAGTATGTTGGATTAAGGAAACCGATGGGACTTTTCCGCTCTTTCCAAACAAGCCGATTGATGTTGAAGTATTTTGTAAATCTTTCATTGAGTAGTTGCCGGTTGCGTACAATTCAAAAAGTTTTTTGACGAGGCGAAACCGCTCGGCATCTTTTATAATATTGTGTTTAACTTGGTCATTTAAATATCCGAGCGGAGCCCAACCGGGCCATTCGCCTCGTCTTAACTTTTGACGCAACCCACGCTTGGTGTTTTCTGAAAGATTATCTACAAAATACTTCGATTGTCCAAAAGCGATAGAAAGCATGAATTTGCCTTGGGGCGTGGCTTCAAACCAAAATGTTGGGAATTTTAGCGCGGTTATTTTTTGAGAATCAACAAAATAAATTATTCTTCCACCGTCCACAGAATTTCTTGCCAGTCGGTCGGGATGCCACGCTAAAATTCCTTCCGCTTCGCCACGCTCCATGCGGTCGAGCATTTGATTAAAAATAGGTCTGCCGGGACATTTCGCTGTTTGTGATTCACGAAATGTTTCAGCAACAATCAAATGCTCGCATCTGGCAAATTCATTCAATTCAAATTCTTGCGCTTCAAGCGAAAGAATTTGTCGGTCATCTTCGTCTGTGGATTTGCGGATGTATAAAAAATATTTCATATCGCTTTTGATTCTTGCAATTATCGCTTCACGATTGGCTCGCAAAATTACTATTTTGAATGTTCGGAGAACATGGAACCCCATTCTCTCCGCTCGCACGCTTTCATTTTCTCCAAAAAAATCTTGGGAAATCCTTTTGAATTCTTGGGATTCTGAAATTCCCGCCACAC
>MFTV01000013.1 GCA_001785445.1 Candidatus Nomurabacteria bacterium RIFCSPHIGHO2_02_40_30
GCCCCGCCACACTGCCCGAATACTTGGAGGGCAGAACCCCAAAAAGAAAAATGTCCTTTCCATTTTAGAAAAAACCACCCCCGCGAAAACAAAAAGCAAGGAACATTTTTTCTTTTTGGGGTTGCCGAGTGGAGCGAGGTGGTGGTGGGGCTTTCGTGGAGCGTACAATTTAATTTAGAGCTACCACGCGCTCCGCGCGTGCGACATCATTTGTTTTGAAAATAGGTTCTAACTTGGTATAGTAAAGACACCATTGGGGAACTAAACCGGAGAGTGAGCTCTCATGCGTATCGGGCTTTTGATTTTGCCTTTCTTGGTTTCAATAATGAGTTCTACTCCTTTGACTGAAACAATGACGGTGTCCCCCTTCCTTACGCCATTGCTGATAATGTAGGACGCCACGGGATTCAAAATTTTGTTTTGAATCAGGCGGTTCAGCGGTCGCGCGCCGTAATGCGGATTATAACCTTCTTTTGCCAAATAAGACAAAGATTCATCCGAAATTTCAAAATTTATTCCCTTAGAGGAAAGACGGTCTTTAACTACGTTAATTCTCAAACTAACTATTTCCTTGATTGCAGACTCCGACAAAACATCAAAGACAATAATTTCGTCAAGGCGATTGATAAACTCCGGACGGAAATTGTCTTTAAGCGCTTCCAGAACTTTCTCCTTCATATTGCCATAGTCTTCTCTGGTGCCATTATTGGAAAAACCGACTGACTCCATTTTCTCCACAAATTGCGAACCTATATTGCTGGTAAGAATAATTATTGTGTTTTTAAAATTAACCACTCTGCCTTTGCCGTCAGTTAATCTCCCTTCATCAATCACTTGTAAAAGCATATTAAAAATTTCCGGATGAGCTTTTTCAATCTCATCAAAAAGTATTACCGAATACGGTCTGTGTCTGACAGCTTCAGTCAACTGACCCGCTTCGTCGTAACCGACATACCCAGGAGGAGAACCGATGAGTTTGGACATTGAATGTCTTTCCATATATTCGGACATATCTACGCGAATAATAGCGCGGTCATCGTTAAACATAAAAGCTCCGAGGGCTTTGGTAAGCTCGGTCTTGCCGACTCCTGTCGGACCTAGGAATATGAACGAACCGATAGGCCTGTTGGGGTCGCCTATGCCGGCGCGAGAACGTCTTATAACGTCAGCTACTCGCTTTATCGCTTCCTCCTGCCCGACTACTCGCCTCTTTAATTCTATTTCCATTTTTTCAAGCTTGGCGCGCTCTTCCTCGAGCATTTTAGTAAGTGGTATCCCCGTCCAGCGAGCCACAACCTCGGCTATGTCTTCGGAAGTAATTTCCTCCTTTAAAATTCTGCGTGATTTTTGAAGTTTCTTCAGTCTCCCAAGTTTTATTTCTAGCTCTTTTTTCAATGCCGGTATTTTCCCGTAGCGTATCTCCGCCGCCCGAGAAAGGTCAGACTTCATCTCGGCATCTTCGGCTTCGAGGCGAATGGATTCAAGGTCTTTTTTTATAACGCGAATCTCTAGCACAATCGACTTTTCGTTATTCCACTTCAATTCCAGCTCTTTTGTCTTTTCGGTTAGATTGCCAATTTCTTTATCTATTTCTTTTATTCTATTTTTTATTTCACCACTTTTCTCTTTTGCCTTTTCTTTAGCTTCTTTTGATTTTTCTTCGGTTAATATATTTAATTCTTTTTTCAAAGCCTGTTTTTCTATCTCTAAGCGCATTATTTTCCGGTGCGCATCTTCCAAAATTGGAGGCTTATTTTCAAGCATTATTTTTAAGGACGACGAGGCCTCGTCTATCAAGTCCACAGCTTTATCTGGAAGAAACCTATTAGTTATGTAGCGGGCTGAAAGGTTTACCGCCGAAACTATAGCATCGTCAGTAATGCGCACGCCGTGAAAAAGTTCGTATTTTTCTTTAAGACCGCGAAGTATGGCAACGGCATCCTCAATGGAAGGCTCATCAATATACACCGGCTGAAAACGACGGGCCAGCGCCGGATCTTTTTCAATATGTTTTTGATATTCCCGCAGAGTCGTTGCGCCTATAGCCCGCAGTTCTCCGCGGGAGAGCGCCGGCTTTAACATGTTCGACGCATCCATAGTTCCCTCGGCACCTCCAGCGCCGACAATAGTATGAATTTCATCAATAAAAAGAATTATTTTCGTATCGGAGCGTTCAATTTCTTTCATTATACCTTTCAATCTTTCCTCAAATTCGCCACGATATTTTGTCCCTGCGACCAAAAGCCCCAAGTCGAGAGAGACCAACTCCTTGTCTTTCAGAGATTCCGGTACGTTATTTTTTACAATCAGTTGCGCAAGACCTTCGACTACCGCTGTTTTCCCAGTACCAGCCTCGCCTATTAAAATCGGATTATTCTTAGTTCGTCTTGAGAGTATCTGCATGATTCGTGTTATTTCATTGTCTCGGCCGATAACCGGATCCAATTTGTCCTCTTTGGCTAATTTGGTTAAATTACGAGTGTATTTTAAAAGTAGTTTGAATTTCTTAGGTTCACTAACGTCGGTTATATTCTGGCTACGTAATTCCTGCAAAACTTTCAAGACTGTGTCTTTGTGAATTCGAAAGCGCGCCAAGGTCTCACGTGCTTCGCTGGTAACTTCCAGTAAGCCCAAAAAGAGATGTTCTGTGGAAACAAAATCATCTTTCATGTATTCCGCTAATTTGGCGGATTGTTCTATAACTTGCGCCAAGTCCGGATTAAGGTAAATCTGGTATGAAGGCGAAATAGTGCTATGCGATTCGGGCAACTCAATGGCATCTATCACCGAGTCAGTCAGAAGCATAGTGTCAATTTCCAATTTATCTAAAATGGAGTTAACCATGGACTCTTCTTGTAAAAGAAGGGCTGCCAATAAATGCAGTGAAGAAACATGGTTAACCCCACGCTCAATAGCGAGCTCGTGGGCTTTTTTTATGGCATCCTTGGATTTAGTTGTAAATTTGTTTAAAGGTGGCATGTATTAATTTTGTTTTATAATTATAAATTTTCAAAAAATTTATTGTGTTTTTGGTGTTTCTGTTTTAGGTAAGAGAGCCAAGGCGTCGGTAATATTCTTTATGGAAGCAAAAGAGGTCTGGTCGCTAAAAAGCGCAATCCCTAAAGCTTCGCCATCTAAATTAAGAACCAATCCCCCTGCATTTGATTTTGTAATATTTAGATTGATGTTTTTATTTTCAAAAATCAAGGAAGATATAGCACTGCCTAAAACTAAAACTTTTTGACCTATTTTCATTTTATCTAAATCACCGAAAACTGGAACAGTAAAAGAAAGTTTATTTTTTTCATCCAGTGGAGCTCCTATTTTTAGAAAAGAAAACAGAGCTTTGTCCAAAAATACAAAATCTGCTTTAAATTTTCCGCTACTATTTTTTACATAATAAATTCCTTTGTCCGGCACTAACGTTCCGTCAACCACTACCACTCCGTCCATGGAGACTGCAT
This sequence comes from Candidatus Nomurabacteria bacterium RIFCSPHIGHO2_02_40_30, assembly GCA_001785445.1. Lineage (GTDB taxonomy): Bacteria > Patescibacteriota > Minisyncoccia > Phycocordibacterales > UBA9973 > UBA9973. The sequence goes on from MFTV01000013.1 coordinate 3,465, forward strand.
AGCCTCTGCCCGCGGAAACTTCGGTAACTTTTCCTTCGAGGTCAGTGGCTTCTTTGCTTACCGTAAATACGGACGACTGATTTTTAGCAATAGCATCCACTACCAAATCTTCTTCTTTGACCACCACTGTTTGAGTGACTGTTTTGCCTTCTACTTGCTGAATTTTTTCAACTGTTTGCTTAATAATGCGGTTTACCGGAACAGTAAAAGACGCCGGCGCTTGCTGCATCAAGGTTACTGTGGTTATGCCTGTCGCAATAGAGGTAATAAAAGAGAGAAGCACTGCGAGCAGTATCAGCTGTGATTTATTTAAATCTTTAATATCCATGCTTAAATTGTACCACCCCTGTCAAGTTTTGCAAAATTTTATTCTTACGCTGCTTTTTTATTTCTTTGTTCTTCCTCGTAACGAACTGCTTCGGAAAGTTCCCTGCTACGCTCTCTAAGCTTTTGTTCGGCCTCTTTCAGTATTTTTGTCCAATATTCTATATCTCTTCGTAATTCAAGTACTGTTTTCATATAAATTTAATTAAGATAATAATACATTAATGATACCATTTTTTTAGTTTTGTAAAAATTTCAGATAGAGCTTTGACGGTGTAGTCAATATCTGATTTCTTTGTCCATCTGCCCAGTGAAAAACGAACCCCGCCAATCTCGGAATCTACTTCTTTGTTCTCCTTCATGCGTATGGCATTTACCACGTAGGAACCTTCCCCGCTAGCGCTCTTGCAAGCAGACTTGGCGCAAGCCATTATCCCCCGCTCTGAAAGCTCAACTACTAAAAGATCGCTCGGAATATTTGGTATGGTAATATTTATGTTATTTGGCAACCTATTTTTCAAATCGCCATTTATCTCTATGTCAAAGGCCGCCTTTGACAGTTTTGCGAAAAAATAATCACGCAGTTTTGTGACTCGCTTTATTTCTCTTTTTTTAACTTTCTCACTAATCATAAGCGCCCTTCCAAGACCCTCGGCCAGAGCCACATTTTCTGTTCCTGGTCGCAGACCATACTCCTGCTCGCCGCCAAACATAATTTTAGTTACAGGCGTGTATTTTTTAACATACAAGACGCCAACGCCCTTTTCTCCGTAAATTTTAGCGTTATTGAAAGACATCAAATCTACGCCGAGCTCGGCAACATTTATCGGCAAATAACTTATGGCTTGGGTCGCATCAGTATGGAAAAAAACACGAAAAAAACTTTGTTTTTTTGTGTTTTTTTTGTTGTAGTGCCTGATTTCTTTGGCAATTTCTTTTAATGGTTCCACAACGCCAATTTCGTTATTGGCGTACATAACCGAAACAAGAACGGTGTCAGAGCGCAGAGCTGATTTAATTTTTTTAGGGTCAACGATGCCATTTACTTCCACCGGCACATATGTGACTCTCGCTAGCCCAGTATTTTCCAAATGTCGACAAACTTCGAGAACGGACGCATGTTCAATGTTCGTAGTAACAATGTGGGGGTTTTTAAAGTTTTGAACTAAGCCTAAAATGGCCAAATTATTACTCTCAGTAGCTCCAGAGGTAAAAATGATTTCATCATTGCGCGCATTTAAAATCTTGGCGATTGTAGCTCTTGCGCCTTCCAGTTTGACTTTCTCTTTTACTCCCAATTCATGCACTGCTCCTGGATTGGCGGACGCCGGCAACGCGCTTGAAGCATAATCGAGGTAAATTTTCCTTCTTTTTTTCATTGATTTAAGCATTAAACTAGTATATATTGAATTTATATGAATACAAGGCTCGAAATGGCTTTTTTTGTTTTGGTAGGTCTCGCTGTTTTAATCGGCGCTGTTTGGATTTTCGTTACAGAAAAGCGTTTAAAAAGATTTTTCCTAGGTAAAAAAGCGAAAGATTTGGAAGACACTATTAACAAACTCGAAAAAGATATTGAGGAGTTGAATAAAGCAAAAGAAAGCATGCAAAAAGATATTGTCACTATAAATACAAAACTCAAAAAAAGCATTCGTGGGCTTGAGACTATCCGCTTCAATCCTTTTTCTGACCAAGGAAGTAACCAAAGCTTTGCCATTGGACTCTTGGACGAAAAAGGAGACGGTGTTGTATTATCAAGTTTATATGGAAGAGAAAGAATGAGTATATTTGCCAAGCCTATAAAAAATAATAAATCAGAATACGAGCTAACAGCTGAAGAAAAAGAAGTTTTAAATAAAGCAAAAGTTTAAAGATATATGAGCGAAAACAACCAGAAATTAAATAGTACAGTGAGGCCTCCAGTCGTAGTGGTCATGGGTCATATTGACCATGGCAAATCAACACTGCTCGACTATATTCGAAAAACGAATGTTACCGAAAATGAAAAAGGAGGTATAACTCAAAAGATTTCCGCTTATGAAGTTTTGCATAAAGACGAACACGGTAAAGAAAAAAAAATAACATTTTTGGATACTCCCGGACACGAAGCCTTTTCTAAAATGCGCGAGCGTGGAGCGCAAATTGCCGACGTTGCCATTCTTGTCGTTGCGGCAGATGATAGTGTCAAACCTCAAACAACCGAGGCATGGAAAACTATCCTAGAGAGTAAAACCCCTTGCATAGTGGCAATAAATAAAATAGACAAAGCTGGCGCCAATATTGAAAAAACAAAAACAGAATTAGCGGAACATGAAATTTATCTAGAAAATTACGGAGGCAAGATTCCCTATGTGGAAATTTCCGGGAAGACCGGAGAAGGAGTGGATAATTTATTATCTCTCATAGTACTTTTGGCTGAAATGGAAAACTTTACCGGTAGTCCGCAAGAAAATGCATCAGGCTTTGTGCTTGAAGCCAACCTTGACTCTAAGCGCGGCATAGAAGCAACCCTGATTATAAAAGACGGCCATTTAGAAAAAGGTATGACCGTGGCGGCGGAAGACTGCATCTGCTCCACCCGCATTATAGAAAACTTTAAAGGAGTTATGATAAACGAAGCAAATGCTTCTGCTCCAGTACGCATTTTTGGTTTTAATAAAATTCCAAAAGTTGGGGCTGCCTTTAAATCTTTTAAAAATAAAAAAGAAGCCGAAAAATACACGCAGGATTGGGAAGTAAAAAACTTGAATATAAAAGGAAAAGGAGAACATAAAATAGAGGAAAATACGGACAAGAAGATAATTCCAATACTGCTAAAGGCTGATGTCTCTGGAACACTCGAAGCTATTGAAAAAGAAATAGCTAAAATAAAAACCACCGGCGCAGAATTTAAAATTATAAATAAAGGTGTCGGAACAATTTCAGAGTCAGACATCAAGAGTATAGCCAGCAATAAAGATAGCCTAGTCATCGGATTTAACGTAAAAGCTGATAAGAGCGCCACTGAAGTTGCAGAAAATAGGAACATTGTTATTTCTTTTTTTGACATTATTTACAAAATGACCGAGTGGCTCCAAATTGAGATGGAAAAAAGGAGACCAAGAGTGGAAACAATAGAAACCACCGGTCGGGCTAAAATACTCCGGGCTTTCAGCCGTACCAAAGAACGCCAAATAGTGGGAGGGCGGGTAACAGAAGGCAAGTTGATCTTAAATGGCACGGTCAAGATTATGCGCCGAGATTTTGAAATCGGCCGCGGGAAAATTGTGAATCTTGAAAAAGGCAAAGTGAAAACAAGTACGGTGGAAGAAGATGCGGAATTCGGCATGATGATTGAATCAAAAATAGAAATTGTGCAAGGCGACGTAGTGGAGTTGTTTTCCGTAGAGCACAAATAAGTCACATGCCGGAAAGAAATGAAAAAGTGGCGAATTATATCAAAGAGCTCTCTGCTCAGTTTTTGGCAACAGAAGGCAACAATACTTCACTGATTACTGTGACGTCTGCCAATACTTCACCTGACCTAAAGAAGGCCACTGTTTATATAACAGTATTGCCAGTATCTAAAGAAAAAACAGCTTTGGAATTTTGCAAACGTAAAAGACCGGAGTTGCGTGAATTTTTAAAAAAAAATATACCTATAAAAACTATCCCTTTCGTTGATATTGCCATAGACCTCGGAGAAAAAAACCGCCAAAAAATTGACGAACTGCTTAGAAATAGTTGATAGGTTATAGTTTATAGGTTATAGTTTAAAAACGGCCTGGTAGCCAAGATAGCAAGGCATTCCTCTGCAAAAGGAATATACGGCGGCGCACATCCGCCCCAGGCCTCCAGGTTAAATTAAATGCCCGAGTGGCGGAATTGGTATACGCGCACGACTTAAGATCGTGTCCCGTAAGGGATGTGGGTTCGATGCCCACCTCGGGCACAAAACTGAATATTTTTTGCGCCCATAACTCAGCTGGTAGAGTAGCTCCCTCTTAAGGAGAATGTCGTAGGTTCGATCCCTACTGGGCGCACAAAGTTAGAAAAAGAAACCTACGTTTATTTTTCTAACTTTGTGCGAGCCGGAGGCATAATTTTTTCAACAGAAAAAATAGCCGAGGCAGGGTCGTGAAAATTTTCGAGTGGCAACGAGAAAATTATTCCTGACCACAAGAAAAAGCCGGGATGGCGGAATTGGTATACGCGCTAGTCTTAGGAACTAGTGGGGCAACCCTTGGGAGTTCGAGTCTCCCTCCCGGCACAAAGATATGTTATATATTTGTGCTGACTCGAAAGCCGGAGACAGACGTGTCGAGGTGGGGTCGCAGGCTTTTTCAATAGAAAAAGACCTGTGACCGAGTCTCCCTCCCGGCACTAAGATTGTGGTATAATTGTAAGATAGGTTTTTTATTATAATTAAACACATAAACCAAGAATATGAAAGGATTTAAAATCAATATAGAAAAAGCAACAAAAGAGAATACTGATTACCGTCGCGTGCTTTATACCGCAAAAAATAGCCAGCTTGTATTAATGAACCTAAAGCCTGGCGAAGAAATTGGGGAAGAAGTTCATAAGCTTGACCAGTTTATTCGTATTGAGGAAGGAGAAGCTAGGGCAATAATTGATGGTGAAGAACATAGCTTTGGCACCGATGAAGCAATTATGATCCCTCAAGGCACTCGACACAATATTGTAAACACTGGTTCTCTTGATCTGAAACTTTATACACTATATTCACCACCAGAACATCAAGATGGTACGATACAGAAAACTAAAATGGACGAGAAAGAGGAGCACTTTGACGGTGTAACAACACAATAATATAACTGAATTAAGTCAAATTAAAATATTTTTTTTTGATTTATAGTAATGAAGAAAGAACTAAAAGAACTTTGCCCCTGATTAATTAACATGATCATTCTTTCGATTGAAACATCTTGCGACGATACTGGAATAAGTATAGTGGAAGCAAAAGGAGGCATTAATAATGCTTCTTTCAAAGTTTTGGCGGATATTTCAAATTCGCAAATAAAAATCCATATTCCTTATGGCGGAGTATATCCAATGCTCGCTAAACAAGAACATATTAAAAATTTACCAATTCTGCTAGAACAAGCATTAAAGCAAGCCCATCTAAACAACGTCGCTAGGCAAGACCTAACGACCAAAGCACCGATTGACTTAATAGCTGTGACTTATGGTCCAGGATTAGAACCAGCGCTCTGGGCAGGCATAACTTTTGCGCAGGAGTTAACAAAAAAGTGGAATGTGCCCGTGGTGCCTGTAAATCACATGGAAGGACATATACTTTCTGTATTTGGAAAAAATAAAGGAAAATTTACCATACCCAAAGTGAAAACTCCAACACTTTCTCTTTTGGTTTCTGGTGGACACACACAGTTAGTACTCAGTAAAAAGTGGATGCGATATGAAATAATTGGCGAAACCTTGGACGATGCCGTCGGCGAAGCTTTTGATAAAGTTGCTCGGATGCTCGACCTCCCCTACCCTGGCGGTCCACAAATATCTAAATTGGCAGAAGAAGGGAGGGAGAGGGAAAAAGAAAATAAAACTTTTCAGGGTCGTAATTTTTCTGCTGAAAAATTTACTCAGTCCTCGGGCCGTCGCCCTGTGGAGTCCCATCAAAGCTTATTTTCTTTTTCCCTCCCGCGCCCAATGCTTCATTCTAAGAATTTAGATTTTTCTTTTTCGGGACTGAAAACGGCGGTTCTTTACTTAATCAAGAAAATTGGTTTACTAGATGAAAAAACAAAAATAAAAATAGCTTTAGAATTTGAAAACGCGGCCATTGAATGTTTGATTTATAAAACAAAAAAAGCGATAGAAAAATATAAAGTAAAAACTCTTATTGTTGCGGGAGGAGTGGCTGCGAATCAACACTTGAGAAATGAAATAAAAAAAATTGCAAGTCGCGTCAAAGGACAGGCAAGTAATAAAATCAAACTTCTATTTCCCCCAAAAGAACTTGT
>MFTV01000014.1 GCA_001785445.1 Candidatus Nomurabacteria bacterium RIFCSPHIGHO2_02_40_30
GGGGGTCAGGCTCTCACCTCCCCTAGACGTCATAGCCTTGGTAGTCCATTACACTACCAACTAGCTGATATCGCACAGGCCTTTCCCGAAGCGTTAAAACTTTACTCTTGCGAGACTATCGTGTATTAGTCTACCTTTCGATAGATTATTCACGACTTCGGGGGAAGTTCCTGCGTATTACTACCTCGTTCGCCACTAAAATTTTGATATCATTGACCTTGATATAATCTCAATCTTTGACGATAAAATTTCCGTTCGACTTGCATGCCTTATCCACGCCGCCAGCGTTCATCCTGAGCTAGGATCAAACTCTAACTAAAAGTTAAGAACGAAACAAAACAAAAAACAGCAATGTATTTTTGTTTACCCTGTCACTCGCGAGCGACGGGGTTTATATTATCTCCGTTTAACCCTAGCTCTAAAAATTATTTATTACTACTCAAAAAAACAAACAAGCTTGCACTTGTTCTCGAAAACTATTTGTTTGTCAAAGAGTCTATAAATTAAAACGTCATTCCCATACAGGGAAAGACGTGGAGAAAGTATATGCCAAGTCATGCTACAAGTCAAGCATTTAAAAGCCCCTATTCAGGGGCTTTTAAATGCTTATAAACAATATGATTTTATTTCTCTGGAGCTTCTTTTTTATACATATCTTCAAGCTCATTTGTTTCTTTGTGACGCTTTAATGCTTCTTCAATCTTCTCTCGAAGACTTACTATTTTGCCAGCATTTTCCGACTCTTGAGTGGGTATTTCATAACGAGGAGGTGGGGGCGAACTTTTTTCGCGCGTATCTCTTTGTACAGCTGTAATTTTTTCTGCTCTCTCAAGAGCTGCCTTTCGAGCTTCTGGTCCGCCTTTATTTTCAATCTCTTGAAGTTCTTCTTCGGTAAAAGAAAATTTGCCAGCTACTAAAGGTCCCTTGCCTGGCACTTGCTCCGGTTCATTTATGTGTTCTATGCGTGGCATGACTTTATTATATCATCACTTTTAATTACATCATTGTCTTCGCATCTGCCTCGGACATAAACTTGAACATATTTCCTCCGCAAACAGCGCACGTACCCTTGGCAGAATACCTGCCCTTGTCATTCTTGGTAACCACTGGATTCGTCATCGTCTGCATGGTCGGCTTCTTATTTGCATCTCTGCACTTCATACACAAAGCTTTTAATTCTGCCATAAATTTCTTCGATTAACCCACGCCTTTGGCGGGGCAAGTTATTAATAGGCAAACATTATAGCACTTTTTTATTGCCAAGGGAAACCTCTACCAAAATGCCCCCATATACAAGTATCGGCAAATCTTACTTTGTCCAGCTTTAAATACTCCCGAATGCCCTTTGGACTTAAGTCATAACCTTCAACTTGTTCTTCACTGCCATCAACGATAGCCACTGCCATCACAGGCTCGGCCTTGCCTATAGCATATGCAAGCTTGGTAAATACTTCTTTGGCATTTCTTTTTTCTAAAAGCTCCACAGCAATCTTGCGTGCCATGTAGGCTCCACTTCTGTCTACCTTTGTATAATCCTTGCCGGAGAAAGAGCCTCCACCTATCGACACCTCTGGCCCATAATTGTCTATGACTAATTTTCTACCTGATAAACCAGTATCAGAATCAAAGCCACCTTGAATCCACTCGCCTGCCGGATTTATTAAATACTCCTTGGCAGAAATAATTCCTTTTACCAATTTTAAAAGTTCGTCATTTTTTGTATTTTGAAAACTTGCCACTACTGTAAGAATATCTTTCCCGTCTATTGTTACCTGTACTTTGCCATCATATGGATACACATCAAAAATCTTTTTACACAAGTCTCGCGCCAATACATATTCGAGTGGCAGAAATTCTTTCGTTTCACTTGTGGCGTAACCTTTCATTATACCTTGGTCACCGGCGCCACCTGTATCTACGCCTCTTGCAATCTCCGGACTCTGCGCTTGAATGTTTGAAATTATTTTATATTCTATTCCAACAATATTTTTTACTAGTTCTTCAATATTTACTGAAGTGTGCGAAGTCACCTCTCCATTTATAGTTATCAACTTATGTCCACCCATTACTTCCACTGCTACTCGACTTTCTTTGTCCCCCGCCAAGTACGCGTCGAGAATACTGTCTGCGATAAAGTCGCAGATTTTGTCCGGATGTCTTGATGTAACGAACTCACACGTTTTAATCATATAAATAAAAATTCCTCATAAAGAGGAAAGAGTACGGGCTAAGTATCTTTCCCCAAATCAATTCAGGGCTGGACTTGGCACCTTCTGTTGTCAGGGTTGCCGGTGGGTCATGGAGCCAGTGCTCTCGCCACACTCTCGATAAATATTAAGTTGTGGGGACATTATAGCATACTTCTGCTTAAAACCAAATCTCTATAGAGAAATTAAATTCGGAGCCGTCGTAGAGATTCTCCTCATAACGAATTTCCTTTTTGAGTGGAAGGATATATGTGGCAGAATGCCTGTCGGGAAAAATAGAAGTTACCCATTCGTTCTTCTTAACCTTGGCCTTCGCATACACGGCGCCCCAGCCGCGCCTTTTTCTCCCCTTCTGCATTTCTTTTATCTTAGCCGATATCCCCTCCGGCACCCGCGCAAACCGCCATGCGCCAGCATCGCTCCCCTTCGCATGAGTCCCTGCATTCCAAATTATAACTTTACTTTTGAATTTGAAAGTGGTTTTTGCGAAATCTTTACCAGTTAGTCGTTTTATTTTTATTTTAGAATTTTTTTTCATAAAACTACTCTGGTATTCTTGAGAATACCAGAATGTTAAATTAAAACTTGTTAAAGAATATTAACCCTCTATGGGGTCAAGTTTGATACAGCCGGGAATGGACTCTATTTCATTATATAAGGATGTGTCACCGGCATAATCCTCCCACGCTGTATATAAAGCAATAATCTTCTTTTGCATTTCCTCCTTAATGCTCGGGTCAAAATAGGCAAATGGACAAACATGCTGTGGCACTTGACCCCCTTTTAAAATCCCCATCTCAACCATACCAAATCCGGCAGGCAATCCTTGAGAAAAATCGCTAACCTCTCCTATTATCTGACCAGCTATTACTTTGTCGCCAACTTTAACCTTTGGATTTATAATATGTTCCGTCTCATAAATCCATTTTTCCATTTTTCCATTCTCTGTAACCTGAACAGAATAATCTCCACTCCAAAGGACCGGTATGCTAACCACTATGCCATCAACCAAAGAACGTGCCGGTGTTCCGAGAGGCAATATAAAAGTTGGTTGCGGGTTATATTTTGCCGGTGAAGCTTCGCTAAATGGTATAAAAAAACCATAGCCCATAAATAGCCGGTCGAACTGTAATTTTTCTTTTGTAAAAACAAAGTCGCCAGCACGATTGGTTGCGGAATTATAATAGTCAAGATTAACACCAATACTTTTAATAAGTAGCGGGGGTGTATCGGTATTTGTTTTCACGATCACCTTTGGTTGGCTTGTGTTATTCGTGGTAATTGAAGCCTGCTCTTTCTGTGTTTTTGATATATTTGTTGTAACGCTAGGTTCGGTTTTTTCTATAACTTCTGTAGTAAAGGGAACTTGGACATTTTTTTGTTTCACCAAAAAAACTCCTCCTATTACCACAACACCAACAACAGCTAATGCTGTATAAATGTTTTTATTCATATTTATATTTTACCGCTCTTAGCATTTAAATACTATAGACATAATTCCCCGCATTCCAGACAATTACTCTGCTTTTGAATTTGAATTTTGCCTTAGATTTTTTCATTTTCTATTTTCTTAAGTTTTCATCAAGAGTATTTCCTTTATCGTCTTTCCATGCTCCCCATCCATTTGTTGAACGTCCAGCTATGGTATCACTAGCAGCACTTGGGCTAGTAAAAATATGATCTTGAGTAAAGATATACGATTTATCGTTAATTTTTTTCAAGATACCGTCCTCGATAAGTCTACTTCGTAAACGTGGTCCACTTCCACCAAAACTTTTCGTTTGTTCAATTCGAGCTAATGACCCTTTAAAAACCACAAACTCATTAGTGTCTGATATAGTACCTTTTCCAGACCCATCTTTATTTTTTACATCTTCAAAATGATAGGTAACGGAACTTTTTTTGTTTACTATTTCATCAAAAAGTTTATAACCAAAAAGACCAGTTATGGAACGAACACGATCAAAGTAATCAGAGACAGTTATTTTTTGAGCTTCAGAAAGTTTATTTTCTTTTGGTATAGTTGAATTAAAAACCTCGTAACGATTTGCACGTTTTGCTAAACTCAAAGAAACACTTTCCAGATATTTTATAAGTGCAGCATCAAGTTTACCCACGAATACAAGAGCAGTATTCCACTCATCTATTTCACGATTTGCATCATGAGAAAAAAGTCTATCAACTACATTTTCTGATTGACCAATATAAGCCTTTGGATGTTCATCCCCCTCACCAAATAAAAAATAAAGCCCCGGCTGTTGAGCATCTTCACGTTGTCGAAAATCTTTTAACTTTGTCCTAGGAACCACAAAAGCCTTCCCAGACCAAGTATCCATTTCAATAAGTCTAAGACCTTCTGGGTTATCATCTAGTAAAATTACTGTTATTACTCGTGCCATAACTTATCAATTCTACCCCAACCCACCCCCAAACTCAATCCACCACAATGAGCTTGCTTGGGCTCCGATGCCCATTAACAATACGGACGCGATTAACCGGAACTTTGAAATACTCTGCCACGAGTTCAAGGACGCGAGTATTTGCCATATTGCGCTCGGCTTTTTCGCGGACGGAGATTTCAAAATGGTCGGGAGATTTAATTTTGAAAGATTCCTTCCCTACCCCGGTGGTAACCTTTACATGAATGTAGAGCATGATCTTTATTCTAACATTTAAATGAAATTCTCTAGGCTTGTATCAATACACCTTAAATGATATAATTGAGCCTATGAAGAAATTACTTAGAAAAATCTTTAAAAAGAAAGAAAATCCAATCTCCAGACAAAAAGACATCAAGCAAACAACTAATGCTGTTTTTGAAGAGTACAAGACAACTTTCAAAGACTTGGCTCGTTATGACAGAGGAGAAAAAATCTCAACCAATTAGGCATCTATCCAAAGAAGACGTAGCCACTATTTACGGAGTGCTTTTTGAGAGGTTTAAAGAAATTGGAGAACCTATTCCTCCTTTTGAGCATGTCAATAAAAAAGAAATAGAAAATCTTGTAGTAATTCCACAAACCAAACACTTCGGTGAAGAGCAATACCCTACCATTGAAGCAAAGGCTGCGATTCTGTTTTATAAAATAAACAAAGGACACATTTTTCCAAACGGGAATAAGCGTATATCTTTGGCTTGTCTTTTTATCTTTCTTGAATCAAATAATTTTAAATTAAATATTACCCAAGACGAAGCAACTAAAAAGGCTCTTGAGGTAGCTCAGTCTGACCCGAATGACTTCCAGAGAGTAAAAGAAGAAATTGAATTTTGGATAAGTGGAAACTTAAAGGAAAAATAATTTTAGAAAGTGTATACTTACTTTATGCAATACATTTTTTACTTGCCGGCGGTGTTGTTTGTAATTTCCGGTTTGCCCCAGATGATAAAGCTCTTGAAGACGAAAAGCTCTGGAGACATAAGTATTTCTATGTTCATTATTACTATAGTGGCAATAAGCATAGTCATAATAGATGCTTATATACAAGGTAACACCAGCATCCTTGTATCCAACCTAGCCAGTCTTTCTATTGTATCTGTAAATACTTTTTTAATTATCAAATACAGGAAAAAGTGATATAATAAGCATTAAGCATATTGTCTCTTGTCGAAGGAGATTTTATTACTAACTAAAAGTTAATTTAAGTAAACAAAAAATATGAGTAAGACAACAGCAATTATTGTAGCTCTAGTGGTTATCTTAGGAGGAGCGTACCTCCTCATGAATAGCGCACCAAAAAATGTTGATACCGGTTCCGAAACTGGGCAACAAGATAAAACTACCAATGCCGAGGGTCGTGTAGTTTTTTCAGTGACCGATGTGGCAACGGACATGAGTACTATCAGTGAAATAAATATGAAAGTAAGTAAAGTTGAAATGCACAGCGAAGCAAGTAGCTGGGTAACAGTTTCTTCTACGCCGAAAACTTACAATCTTCTTTCGCTCAATGCGAGAAGTGAATTTGAGCTTCTAGCTGACGTGAAAGCTAAGGCTGGTACTTATAATCAAGTTCGCCTAACGGTTGATTCAATTTCCGTCACTACAAAAGGCGGAGCTACAAAGACAGCTAAGCTGCCTTCTGGAGAGCTAAAGATAAATACCAATTTAATGGTTGTCGCCGACCAGACTTCAAGTGTAAGCTTCGACTTTCTTGCTAGTAAGTCACTACATATGACAGGTAGTGGAGAATATGTATTCGCTCCGGTTGTAAAAACAGAGTCCAGGAGCAATGCAGATGTAACTGTCGGTACAAATAGTGTAGTCACTATAGGTGGCGGCAAGGTAGATGATGAAAATACATCCGGCATGGACATAGATGGGAGTGTCAAAATAAATTTCGAAATCAAGGCTAACCAAAAACTTAATATCGAAAGCACTGATAAGATCAAACTAGAAGGTCTGATTTACTAACTTCCAGTAAAAATAAAAAATTCTCCACTTGTTGGAGGATTTTTTATTTTTACTTATCTCCGCATTTTGTCTTCAGCGCATCGAGGTCGGCTTGGGTCAGAGTTTCATTGTTGCCTTGGTTGAGCTCGTACATTATGGCTTTTGGGTCTTTGACATGATCAAGGCCGAGAGCATGGCCAAGCTCGTGGGCGAGCACGCGCACTAGCTTCCTCCTGTCGCTGAATTCATAAATATCTATTTCTCTACTTAAGCCGTCACTTACATATACTCCTTCTTCGAAGCTCTCTCCGCGGGCTTGATTAGTAGTATTATACTTTTCCACAGAGAGGTTTAACGAAGTTACCAAACGATTCAAAACGACAACCAACGCGTTAATTTCGTCAGCCATGTCGTTTATATTTTTTTGCATCGTCTGTAATTCTTTTGACTCACTCTGTAGCGTAAGGCGGGTGGTTTCTAATTGTTCGTATTCTTTTTTCGGCGCTCCGCCTTTTTCGTTCCAAGAATCCACCTCCACTTCATATGCTTTTTGTTTCAAGTTGAAGGCCGCCAGCCGTATATCAAAAGTATTCTTTTCTGCATCGTACTGTGCCTTTAGAGTAGTAAATTTAACCTTGAGCATGTCATACGAAGCTTTGGTATCTTTGACTACAATACCAAGACTCGCAAGTTTACTGGTAGCTTGTTGTCTGTAATCATATATAAGATTAACTTTTAAAACATCCGTCGAAGCAAGAGCTGGCATGTATGCGAAAAGTTCGCGACTCATAGATTCTCCTTTGGGTTTTTCCCAAATTATTTCCGCATCCTTTAGGGCGCTCAAAAAATAATCTTTGGAAATCCCAAACTTGGTGTCAAAAGTACCGAGAGTGTAGGGTATAGGCTCGGTGCATGGAGCTTTGACAAAAAGCGTATTGAAATCATCTTTTAGGTTTTGCCATTGCGGCAGGAACTGTTCAAGAAGTGGGGAGCCAAATTGATAGGCTATGGCTCCGAATACCAGAATTGATATCAAAAGTTTTGGAATTTTTTTCACTCTATTAGTATAGCAAAAAAAACGTTGTTTGCCTTTTTAGCCCTAATATGCAATAATCTCCCAATGAGTTTAGTCGCCAAAGTTCTGCCCTATGCAGAAATTATTGTTTCGGTAATATTAGTTCTCGCAATTATGCTCCAACAGTCCGGCGCAAGCGTCGGAGGCGCTTTGGGTGGAGATGACAGTGGAACATTTGCGCATACACGCCGAGGTTTTGAAAGGTTTCTTTTTTATTTGTCTCTTGTTTGCGCAATTCTTTTTGCTTTATTTGCATTTCTCAGTATAATAATTAAAGCCGACTAGCTTCCTTTAATGTATGGAAAAATTTTATATCCGGATACGCAACTTTAAGTTGCCTTCAAAAAAACAAATAAATCTGGTTTTTGCTTCTTTCTCTAAAAAAGAATGGATTGTTTTCGTGGGATTTGTAGTGGTATTACTGCTTAGCACACTGTCAATCCTAGAGAGCATTAACAAACATTTCATGGTAAATGTGCCGATGCCTGGAGGATCTATTTCTGAAGGCATTATCGGCACTCCTCGATTTATAAACCCAGTATTGGCCAATTCTCCGGCTGATCAAGACTTGGTCTCGCTTATTTATTCCGGCCTGTACAGAAAAAGTGCCGACGGAAGTTTAGTCCCTGACTTGGCGGCCAAGTATGATATGTCAAAAAATGGCTTAATCTACACCTTTACCTTGAAAGATAAGATATATTTCCACAACGGCAAACCTGTTACCGCTGACGACGTACTTTTTACCATCAACAAAGTAAAGGACAGCATCATTAAAAGCCCAAGCAAGGTAAACTGGGACGGCGTAACTGTTGAAAAACTAGACGATAAAACTATTAGATTTACTTTGAAGCAGCCTTATGCGTCATTCTTGGAAAATACGTCATTTGGCATTATGCCGAAAGATATCTGGAACAACTCTCCCCTTGAACTCAACGAAGCTAATACCAACCCAATTGGCTCCGGACCTTATTTAATAAAAACTGTAAACAAGAAGTCGTCAGGAATCATAGATTCTTACGAGCTCACCGCATTTAATAAATTTAGTCTCGGTGAGCCTTATATTAAAAATATAACCTTATATTTCTACGCAAACGAAGACGAACTAATAAAAATGCTTGAGAATGGCACAGTAGACCAGATAAGCTCCATTACGCCCTTAAATGCGGAGAATTTAAAAGAAAGAAACTACCAAGTGGAATCCGCGGTACTGCCTAGGGTCTTCGGGCTTTTTTTCAACCAAAATCAGAACCAGCTTTTTACCAGTAAAGTCATAACGCGCGCTATAAACCAAGTGATAGACAAAGATAAAATCGTATACAATGTACTGCTCGGTTACGGCGTAGCTATCGACGATGCCATACCGCCCAACATGCTCGCTTATCAAAAACTAAGCAACAAGAGCAACCTTTCACGCGAAGAAATATTACAGAATGCAAAAAATAGTTTAGCAAAAGACGGCTGGAAAATCGGGGCGGACGGATTTTTACAAAAAACTTTCACGGAGAAAAAGAAAAAAGTGACAAAAACATTGGAATTCTCCATATCAACAGGCAATGCCCCAGAGCTCGCAAAAACCGCCGAACTAATCAAGGAAGATTTGGCGCTGGTGGGCATAAAGGTTGATATCAAAACTTTTGAAGTCGGCAACTTGAACCAAGGAGTTATCCGTCCAAGAAAATACGAAGCGCTTTTGTTCGGGCAGATTATAAACCATGAAGCAGACCTTTTTGCCTTTTGGCATTCTTCGCAAAGAAAAGACCCCGGACTCAATGTTTCCCTGTATACTAATGCCAAAGTAGACAAAATTCTGGAAGATGCCTTTATCACTGTGGACGAAGCCTCTAGAATAAAAAAATACGCTCAATTTGAAGAGGAAATTAGAAAAGACATGCCGGCAGTTTTTCTATACAGTCCCGACTTTGTCTATGTAGTGCCAAATAACCTTTATGGTCTATCTATAAAGAACATTATTGTGCCGAGAGATCGTTTCTTGAATGTGTATTCTTGGTATGTAGAGACTGAAAATGTTTGGGGTGTATTTGCCAGATAAATTATTAATAAGAAAATAAAAATGATTAAAAAAACAAGACTATCCTTTAGCTCTATCAGCATTGAACCTGCCCGAAATGCAACGCAGCGCGAAGCGGGCAAGGATAAAAAGCCTACTCATAATCCTACACAAGGTGATTTTGGCACGGAAAACAGATTGCACACTAAGCCGGCTCACAGACCTGCTGACAAAAAAAGAACATCGAAAAGTTCTACCTATCAGTATGCTAAAAAAGGGCACGGCCAAGGGAGAGGCTCGAATTCATATGGCAACCAAGCCAAAGCTCCTGTTGCGGATAAAATTCCAGTAATAGAAAAAGGGGTAATTCGTATTATCCCATTGGGAGGAGTGGAAGAAGTAGGAAGAAACATGATCCTGATAGAATCCGAGAACGATATAGTTGTTCTCGATATCGGATTTCATTTCATTGACGAAGAAGAAGCCATGGGCGCAGACTTTACACTGCCGAATTTCAAATATCTGGAAGAAAGAAAGGAGAAAATTCGTGCCGTGGCCATTACCCATGGACATTTGGACCATATTGGAGGCATACCATTTATTATGGAACGTATAGGCAACCCGCCGATCTACGCGCAATTCCTAACTACCCTAATGATAAAAAAAAGGCAAGAGGAGTTCATGGGCAATAAGCCTCTGGACTTGCGAGTAGTGGATGAAGACACTAAGGTAAGATTTAAAGAGCTCTCCCTCGGCTTCTTCCCTGTCTTTCACTCTATCCCCGACTCTATGGGAGTTATCGTCGGCACACCGTATGGCAATATCATCGTATCAGGTGACATGAAGCTGGAGCATGAAAAAGGTAAACCGACAGCTAAAGAAGAAAAAAAATGGGGAGCTCTTGGAAAAGAGAAAAATTTGCTTTTGATTGCCGACTCTACAAATGCTGAAGTCCCTGGCTTCTCCATAGAGGAAAAAGAAGTACAAAAAAATATAGAGGAAATAATCAGAGTTACGAAAGGCAGGCTAATCATCGGAACATTCGCATCGCAGTTTGACCGGATGATTAAAATTGTGGAAATTTGCGAACGTTATAATAAAAAAATCGTGATCGAAGGGCGAAGCATGAAGAATAATATAGAAATAGCTAAATTGGCGGGCATACTTAAACCGAAAGACGACACTTTCATCAACGCGCAAGACATAGACAACTACCCGCCGGATAGAATAGTAGTAATAGCCACCGGCGCCCAAGGCGAGGAATACGCCGCCTTAATGCGCATGGCTACCAATAAGCATAAATACATCCGGCTGAATTCTAGGGACACTATTATGTTTTCCTCTTCCGTTATTCCGGGGAACGAAGTATCTATCCAAAAATTGAAAGACAACCTATACAGACATGACTTAAAACTTATCCACTACGGCATAGCAGAAATCCATTCCGGCGGCCACGCCAGACAAGAGGACTTAGTCTGGATTAACAAAACTGTTGCTCCAAAATTTTTCATCCCCGGATATGGCAACCACTCAATGCTCCGCATTCATGCCCAAATCATAAACGAGAGAAATAATTTCCCCAAAGAAAATATTGTGGTTCCGGACAACGGAATGATTATAGAAATTATAGACAAGGGAAATAAAATAACAGTCCGCAAAGAAAAGGCTCCCTCGACCATGATGGTGGTGGATGGGCTGGCTATTGGCGACGTACAGAGCATCGTCATCCGAGACCGAGTAATGCTGGCGCAGGATGGAATGTTTGTCATCATCGCCTTGGTAGACCAAAACGGAAAATTAAAAAAATCTCCGGACTTAATATCACGCGGGTTCGTATACTTGAAAGAAAATCAGGAGCTCCTACGCCAAGTCAGAATTATTATAAAAAAATCGGTGGAAGAGGCGACCGCAAAAATGAACCCGATAGACTTCGACTTTATCAAGAGCACTTTGGGAGAAAGCGTTTCTAAATTCCTATATCAAAAAACAGCCAAAAGGCCGTTGGTCATACCTGTAGTCTTAAGCGTCTAAAGTCATAAATGTTCAATAATAACCCAAAGTTAAAAAGTTTATTCTTGATAAATTTTTTACTGTCACTCCATCTTGCGCTTACGGCATACACAAGCTCTAGTTTCCTTTCTTTTTTCATCAACGAAAAATTTGTGGGGCTGGTATACGTCTTAGGTTCAGTGCTCTCGATAACAGCGCTTCTTGTCGCTCCAAAAATATTCTCGAAGGTAGGCGGACAAAAATTCCTGATTTACGTTGGCCTGCTTAGCGCCGTCACTCTCTTTTTGATTTCGATAACACACAGCGCTGTGGTTGCCATCCCCGCATTTATTGTTTATTTTGCCCTGAATATCCTTATAGTATTTTCGCTGGACGAACTTTTGAAAATACTTTCCGACAACTCCATTATAGGTAAAGTTCGCGGACTTTATTTTGCCGTCGGCAGCTCCGCCTGGATACTGGCGCAGCTTATGTTCGTCGGAGTTTTCGGAGATTCGCCTTTCAGAATTGTTTATCTCTTGGCGTGCGGGCTGATGATTGCATTCCTTTTTGTCTCCCGAGTCGGATTGGGCAATATCAAGGACCCGAAATATGACAAAACAAAAACGTTTAAATATATAAGGGAATTTTTTAGAATTAAAAATCTGCGCCGTTCATACAAGATAAGTTTATTGCTTCAATTCTTTTACTGTTGGATGGTGGTATATACACCAATATATTTATACATTCATTTGGGATTTTCTTGGAAAGAAATAGGTTTGATGTTCGCTATAATGCTTTTGCCATTTGCTATTCTTCCTTTTCATCTCGGAAGATATTCCGATAAAATTGGCGAGAGGAAAATGCTGATGATTGGATTTTTTATTGCCTCTTTCGCCACGCTCTCACTCTTTTTTATTGAAAGACACGAAGTCTGGATATGGGCTTTGGCGCTTCTATGTACCCGTATCGGCGCAGCCACGATTGAAATAATGAGCGACGTTTACTTTTTCAAACACATAAAACCCGAAAATGAAGAATATATAGGAGTATACCGTAGCACCGCTCCTGTGGCCTTCATTATAGGTCCGCTCGTAGCTTCTCTTGCCTTTATATTTATACCTTCTTTTAACTTTATCTACGTCCTACTAGGAGCAGTAATGCTTTGCGGGGTATATCTGTCCTCAACTATCAGAAAAAGCGACAGTTAAAATAATTTGGCTTGTTTTAACTAACTTGCTTATCTAAATCATCCATCCAGGGTAATCCAATATTTAAAAGATGTCGTAAATTTGAGACATCGAATCCAGATTGCGCTATTATGTCCAAGCCGGATTCTGCTTTTTGAACTTCAAGTTTTATCATTTCCTTAATCTTTTGTATTGCTCCAGTTCTTTTAAAAATTTCTTTTAATTTTAGGATATTTTCTTCAGTGAGTTCACTCGGTTTTCCCCAAACATTATCAATAAATGTTTTTTCTTCTTCACTACCCAACTGTCTTGCCAATATTGTAATAGGAATTTTAGTCCCGTTAAATGCATCCAGAGTAGTATCTTTCCCGATTTCTTCGGTTGTTTTAGTAATAAGCAAGTCATCGTGTAATTGAAATGCAATGCCAAATCCCCTAGAAAAAGACTCTATTCCCTCTAAAATTCTATCATTTACAGGAGTTCCAGAAGCATATAAGGCGGAAAGTAAAGGCAGTCGCATAGAGTAAGAAGAAGTTTTTAAATAAAATTGTTCCAATACATCCTCTATGGGAGGCCATTCACTAGTATGAGCAGACATATTATCGTCGTCTTCTCCATGTTTCATATCAGCCACAGCTTGCCAGAAAACTTTACCAGCTTCCGGTCTAAATTTCTCATCAACTGTATCAACCATCAGATGCCTTGCCCATGAAAAACACAGTTTCCCAAAATCAACAGCAATTCCTTTTGAATCTTCAAAAGAAGGAATTAGTTTAAATATTTCATTTTTTACCCAAAGAGAAGGACCTCCTCTACGCATAGTTGAATTATCTATGACATCATCAAGAATGAGAGCAGTTTCGTGCACTAATTCCTCACCGACTGCCATATTAACTACTTCTTGATTTGGCTCTTTCCCATGAGTAAACATTCTGTAGCTATTTAGAAGCAGGAGAGACCTAAATTTTTTACCACCTCTTTCATGCAGATATTTGAAAAAAAGTTTTGGCGTAACATACCAAAATGGAAAACTGTCATAACTCTTTTTTAAGCCGGACAATCCAGAAAAATTAGACTCACTGATACCCTCCAACGCCCCAACATTTGGCTCTCCGGAAATGTCTTCTTGCAACATTCTTATAGATATTTCTTTAAGTCGTGCTTCAATAACTGCGCAATCTTTTGCAACTAGAGCTTCAAAGTTTGCGTTTCTTTCCGTGGTATTTGGCTGTGGAGATTTATTAAATTGGTCCATGATGATATTTTAATATGTATTATCATTCCGATGGGTAACTTCAGCAACTTGGTTAAAAGTCGCGTGTTTTGTAAATTTTATTCTATATTTACCAACCCTTACCCTAAATTGATTGTCGGAACCTTTCAGTTTTTTAATATCTAAAAATCTAATATCACCTATAAGAATACAGTCAATGGCTTGTAAAATTTTTATTTTATCAAGAAGAGGGATTTTATTTAGAAATTTTTCTTTTTTGTCCATTGATGGATTTTCTTAGCATTTTGGCAAAATCTTCCATGTGAATACCTCCTTTCCCATCTTGGCGTCTAAAGTCAACGACTGTCTCCCATGTTCCTTCATCTCCCCATTCATCAACTGGCATCATTTTGAATATGGGCTTAGAGCGACGAACAACTGTAAATGTTCTGCCTTTTTCTACAGCAGAAATATATTTATCCGCATTCTCCCTGAGTTCCTTGAAGCCTATAATGCTTGTTTTATTAGACATGCTTAAAGTTTAACTTAAGATAACCTTTATTGCAAGTTTAATATGTGGAAAACTCATTTAATTATCTTTGGCGGCTTCGAGAGTGACTGAAACTTTTTTCTCAACTCCTTTAGATAGAACACGAAGAATTATTACTTGTCCGATTTTTTTCCCTCGAATAATAGAAGCTAAGCTGGTCTTATCATCTAATTTAACACCGTCAACTTCCAGAACTATGTCATTCTCGACAATGCCGGCTTTGTCGGCAGGGCTACCGGGAATAACTGCAAGCTCGTTATTAGCCCCAGCTTTGACAAGCACGCCGTAGTCAACAGTCAGATTATTTTTTTCTTTCATTTGCGCATTAATAGCTACATAACGCAACCCCAGATACGGGCGGACAATTTTGCCGGTAGATTTGACTGACTCAATCGCACTTTTGACACTATTTATAGGCAATGCGAAACCGATGTTCTGGGAACCTTGCACGATAGCAACATTTACTCCAACCACACGCCCAGAAAGATCAAGCAATGGTCCGCCAGAGTTCCCCGGGTTTATGGCCGCATCCGTTTGAATAACATGGTCAAGAACTTCCGCCCCTCCAGAACCATTCCCAGCAGTTACTGAGCGCGCAAGACCAGAGATTACTCCCACGGAAACGGTATTTCTGAATTCCGCCAAAGCATTGCCTATAGCTATAACACTTTGTCCTATTTCCAGTCTATCCGAATTACCAAGCTCGAGATATGAAAAACTTTCACCGATTGATGGAGTAACCTTGATTAGCGCGATATCGAGCACCGGATCACGAGCAACCACTGTGGCCCGATGCTTTTTACCATCATTGGTAAAAACGGTATATTCCACGTCAATTTGGTTTACTACATGTTTATTGGTAACAGCTAGGCCGTCACTTGATACAAAAAATCCCGATCCCCCGCCAATATTTTTTTTCTCTGTGCCATTCTGTCGGTATTGCGGAATATTAAAATTAAAACCCGGAAACAAGTCCCCGAACGGATTATTCTGCTGATTTGGGTCAGTATAGGCCTCGTACTTTGGAACTTCTTTGGTTATGACAATAGAAACGACAGCAGGATTCGTTTTTTTCACGGCATCAACGACAAAGGACTCCTGTGAAAAGATTGTTTGTTTTTCCAAAATTCTTTCAGTGGTAACTTGGGTATCTTTATTGTTGGCATTTTGCATTTCCTGAAAATATTCTTTGGCAAAATAACCGAAAACTCTGGCCCGATAATGCCAGACTAAACTAAGCCCCAATACTATAATAAGTAAAAATGAAAGTAGGCTAGTCAAAAAAACAGAGGCGAAATTTTTATCTGTAAAACTTTTTTTGATAAGTTTTATTATATTATTTTCCGGCATATTGTTATAAAATAAATTAAAAACTTATAATAAATAGATTATATTCGTCCTTGGATTTTTCGCAAGTGGTTTTTATAAACTTTTTCTTTATAAGGTTTGAGGCGCACGATTTTAACCAAAAGACCTTTATTTTTCAAGTCTTTTTTAAGATTTTTGATGTAGTCTTTTTGATCGTAACCTAAAGCAATAATATTTGGACTTTCTTTGAGTATATGAGGAATATGATTTTTAATACCGGATAAGATTACTTTATTGGCGCATTTGCATTTCTTTACTAAGGCAAGCCTTTTTTTTTCGTTAAGATAAGGTAATCTGCCTTTTATCTTTTTTACATTTTTGTCCCGAGCAACAGAAACAATAAGATATGAATTTTTAGATAAATTTCTAGCCTGCTTGAAAAAATTTAAATGCCCTTGATGCAAACCGTCAAAAGTTCCGAAAACCATCACTCTTACCATAGAGAGAGAACCCACGGAGTCGGAATTGCTAAGAGCATAAGCACCGCACCGAGAAGACCAAGATTTTTCTTAAAGTTAACCATCTCTCCCATTTTCGCCATTGGATCGCTGATTTCCCAGTACCTATGCATTACAAAAGTTACAGCTACCAAGAAAATAGAAAGAAGAAGCACCGAAAATTCTATATATATCCCTAAAAGTACGCCGAGGCCACCCAAGGTCATCATCAAACCAGTTAAAAGCACCATTTCTCGTGGCATTGAAACACCCTTAGATTGCGCATAGCCGGTAAGCATACCAAGGTTTAAAAAGTGGTTCATGCCACTCATTATAAAATAACCTCCTAATAATACCCTACCTAAAAGAAATAAATACATCATATGTTAAAAAATTAAATTACTAATAACTACACTATATATATTTACTGTCACTTGTAAAGGCGACAAGAGCAAGTACTAAAAAATCGCTAATCCTTACTGGCAAGATGTATACCGCGAAGACTTTTGGTGGAAAGATATGCCGCAAAGAAAAAAATTAGCGCAAGTACTTGATTAACCCAGAAAAATGCCACGTGTATGCTCTCGGTGGATGATAAATTATTATAAGCATAAACTGCGTAATATTCAAATACAAGAAATGCCACAAGGGGAATAACAGTATTTAAAAAGATAACCCATTTTTGTTCTGGGTTCATTAGTCCGCCAAAAACAGCCAACGCTAAGCACGCAAGAATAGCAATTGGCATTGGCGCATTGATTAATGAGCTAAAGAAAGGATAAGAAGCAAGCATTATTAGTCCACCAATAATAAATAATGTTCTAACTTTGTCTCCATAATAATGTTCAACTGTTTTTTCTTCCATATGTAAAGTATACAACTATCTGAAAAAAATACCATCATTTTTTATATTCTACTACTTTTCCAGCTATTATTTCCACTTTGTCGACTTTGCGCAAATTTTTTAGAGCCTTTTTAGGTATGATATCGTAATGCTTTATTTTGTCTAGCTCTTCGTCTATACCCCATAGGTCTTGCCTATGGGTCTCCCAGCCTTTTTCAAAAGTATTTAAATTAACTAGCTTAGAATATTGCCTTAAAGTCTTCCGCCCGTTATCTAAAAAATATTCATGAAAATAAGACATCACCAGCTCCCTAGCATTCTTATAAATTGGCTCACGGTATCGTAGCACTGCGTGATTCGTCTTCGATAATGCTCCCCAAAGCCCGTCTATTTTAAATGGAGTTACAACATGGTCGTAATCATCTTTTGTAGTCTTTAAATGAAGTAAAAGTGGCGGAAAACCATGCAAGGAAAGTATGTATGCCCCAAGCATAGCCCCCTCTAAACAATGCGCCTTCCCTGCCCTCAAAGTAAAAAGTGGTGACCGACAAGTATGAATATTTCTCTTGCCATCTTTCTCAAAATTGAACTTTAAACTATTCAAAAAATCCTGCGCCTTGGCGGGTGTGTTTAATTTTTTGAGTAATATCTTTTCTTTTTTGGTAAAAGAAGTCATTATTCAATTATACTTCCTATCTTTAGTTATGTAATTTATGCCAAAGAACGGCAAAAACATAGCCAACAATGTAGCCCATGACAAAAGCTATCACGACAAGTCCCAAAATGCGCATCAGATCAAAAGGCATTACAGTAAAAGGATTGTTCAAGAAATGCATTTTATAAACAAAATCCATCCACGGCTGGGCAAAGCCCAAAGCGATAAAGACCCCCCACACAAGATGCATTAAGGCTGCAAAAGACCCAACAACCAAACCAACTTTTTTCTTATTCATAAGAATTTATTTATTGTTAAATTTATAAAAAGCGACCTATATATTCTAGCATTTATTTTAAATAACTATCAAAATATATTGCGTGACAGGTGTAACCACTGGGATTCTTTTGCAGATAGTCCTGATGATATTCTTCGGCAGGATAGAATATCCGCAACGGTTCCAAGCTCGTAACCACGGGATTTTTCCAGCGCCCTGATTTATTTACAATATCTATAAAATTTTCCGCTTCTTTTTTCTCTTCTTCGTTACTATAAAATATTGCCGAGCAGTATGACGTGCCCCGGTCATTGCCCTGTTGATTCAACGTCGTCGGATTGTGAATCTGAAAGAAAAAATCGAGCAGTTTTTTATAAGAAGTTTTTTCTGTGTCATATTCTATTTCCACCGCTTCTGCATGTCCTTCGTGATTCTCATATGTCGGATTCTCCACACCACCGCCCGTATAACCGACGATAGTATTAATTACTCCCGGCTGTTTTCTGATCAGCTCTTCGAGTCCCCAGAAACATCCTCCCGCAAAGATTGCTTTTTTAATCATCTTAATTTGATTTCCCCGGAATAAATTTCATCGATATTGAATTCACGCAGTGACGGATGTTTTTGTCAGTCAAACCTTCGCCGGTAAATATATGGCCGAGATGTCCGCCACACTTCGCGCAAGTTATTTCGGTACGCATGCCGTCTTTATCCAAACTCTTATGTATAGCACCGGATATTTCATCATCGAAGCTTGGCCAGCCGCAGGTGGACTCAAATTTACTTTTTGAATCATAGAGCGGAGCCTCACACTGCCGGCAAACATATACTCCAGTTTCTTTATTATTCACATACTCCCCCATAAATGGCATTTCGGTGCCTTTTTCGATAATAACTCTCTTTTCTTCTGATGTTAGTTCATTGAGTTTCATTTTATTTTGTTACGTAATCTATTACGTAATAGATTACGTACTTTTTTATTCCCACTCGATAGTCCCCGGAGGTTTAGAGGTGATGTCATACACTACCCGGTTGATTCCTTTAACTTCATTAGTAATACGACTTGAAATTTTGGCTAAAAGTTTATGAGACAAAAATGCCCATTGAACTGTCAAAAAATCATCGGTTGTGAACGATCTTATAATTATGGGATAAGCATAGCTTCTTCCGTCTCCTTGAACGCCCACAGAACGTATGATAGGTAAAACTGCAAAATGTTGGGTGCTATTTTCTCCGCTTTGTTCAATTTCACTGCATACTATAGCATCAGCTTGTTTTAAGATTTTTAATCTTTCTCTAGTGACTTCACCAATAATTCTAATTCCTAATCCCGGACCTGGAAATGGAGTACGATACACTATTTTCTTAGGTAGACCCAGTTTGCCTCCTATCTTTCGAACTTCGTATTTATATAAATCACGCAAAGGTTCAATTAATTTAAAACCCATTTTTTCTGGCAAACCACCAACGTTGTGGTGCGACTTTATAACTGCAGTATGTTTACCTCCAGAGCTTACGCCGGAACTTACACCATCAGTATATAAGGTTCCTTGGACAAGCCATTTCGTCCTTGGCAGTTTCTTGGCTTCTCTCTCAAAAATTCGTATAAACAACTCTCCAATTGCTTTTCGCTTTTTTTCTGGATCCGTAACACCTTTTAATTTCTTTAAAAATTCTTTCTCTGCATAGATTATTCGCAGATTCATTTTCATATAGGTCTTAAAAACCTTTTTTAATTCTGTAGTTTCACCTTCTCGCATAAGACCCGTATCTACGTAAATACAAGTAAGGTTCTTACCTATAGCTCTATGAACAATAGTAGCAGCAACAGCAGAGTCAACTCCGCCGGAGAGCCCACAGACCGCACGGTCACTGCCAATCTGCTTTTTAATCTTTTTTATTGATTCATTGATAAAATTTTCTTCTCTCCAAGATTTTTTAGCTCCAGTTATTTTAATAAAATTAGTCAGGATCTTGTTACCATTAGTGGTATGTAATACTTCTGGGTGGAATTGCACACCGTAAATTTTACGTTTTTCATCCGCCATTCCTGCAATAGGGCAATTGTTAGAGCTTGCAATCTTTGAAAACCCTTTAGGTAACTTTGTAACAGAATCCCCGTGAGACATCCAAGTATCTTGGGTCTTTTTTAGTCCAGCAAAAATTTTACTAAATTTACTGATTGTAACCAACGCTCCCCCATATTCACGATACTTCCCAGCTCTGACTTTGCCTCCGAGCATAAATGCCGTTAGCTGCATACCGTAACAAATTCCCAAAACTGGAATTCCTAGTTCAAACACTTTTTTATCTACACGTAAAGCAGTTTTTTCTGAAAGATTTTGTGGTCCTCCGGAGAGAATAACCCCTTTACTTTGCGCCAGTTTTGCTGTTGGAAAATCCGAACTTACCAATTCCGCATAAACACCCGCCTCACGGATTCGCTTTGTAATCAAATGAGAATATTGGGAGCCAAAGTCTAGAACGTATATTATGTCTTTCATTTATAGTGATTGTAGCATAACTCTATTGTTAAACAAAAATCCCCTTTTAGGGGATTTTTGTTACTTCTTTTTGACCTTTTTTGGCTTCTTTACATCTTTCCTATAAGCGTTGTTGCCTTTCCCCATAAAATTATTTAAGTGTAATGCTATTTATAATGACAGGGTCAACCGGCCTGTCTGCTGTGGTAGTTTTCACGTTTTCAATTTTCCTGACCACCTCCATGCCAGTAGTGACTTTACCAAAAACAGTATGTTTGCTATCTAGGAAATTATTGTTAGCGGTGTTGATGAAAAATTGAGAACCGTTAGTATTGGCTCCGGCATTCGCCATGGCTATAGTGCCCACATCATTCTTGTTCTCTTTGCTTATTTCGTCTGCGAAAGAATATCCCGGACCTCCCATGCCCCACGAGTCTACCTTTGTGTCGTCTTTAGAAAGTGGGTCTCCGCCTTGGATCATAAATCCTTTTATCACACGGTGAAATTTAACTCCGCTATAAAATCCGTCTTTGGCTAATTTTATGAAATTTGCTACTGTTTTCGGAGCTTGGGTATCAAAAAATTCAATCGTAATGTTACCCATATTCGTATTTAATGTTGCATTTGTCATTTTTTTTATATTTTCTGTTGTTTTTACAGTCTTATTTTCAGATTCTAATTTTAGACCTAGATTAGTAACATTTGTTTCACTGCTCCTTGTAGAAAAAAACCAAGTGCCAAAAATAATTATAATAATAAAAACAATGATTGTAAAATATTTATTCATAAATTTTATTAATCTTCTTTCTTGTAGAAGTGCGCGACCAATACAATAGTAAGAATACCAAAAAAAGAAGTTAATGCAAGCATTGGAATTGAAATGTACCCCCCAAACTCTGAGACCAACTGCTGATAACAAGAAATACCGGAAGCATCGCATGGCAGAGAGCCCGTTTCAGCGAAATAATACCCGAAATTCTGATAAACAGATATGAGAAAACCAGCAGAGAGTAACGGCAAAACATATTTCACAATCTTCCTGTCTTTATACCAAATGGCAGAACCAAAAATGAAAACTAATGGGAATAAGAATATCCTTTGGTACCAGCATAAATAACATGGCAGAAAATTAATAATTTCTGAATAAACCAGAGAAAAAAGGGATGCGCCCAAAGAGATCAGGAAGCCAAGTGTTAAATAATGCTTATCTATAAAAGCAAGATAGGAATTTTTCTTTGGACCAATAAAAAGTAAAAATAAAGCAACTACAGAAAAAACCTGCAAAATTATTGCGCCTGTACCTAAAAACATATTAAGGTAGTGCACATTCTCTATATTCATAAATACTATTGAGGTAAAACGCAAGATGTCTTTTCGGCTAACTGTGAAAGAGGGATTTCTCCATTTAAACGAGACCCATCAGCAAATTCCCAAGTTGGGTATCCTTCAATATTTTTATCTCTACACACCTGCAACTGACCCTGTCCGTTGGCTGGAGAACATTCCACATAAGGTAAAAACTTAACAGAAGAGCCAAAAAGCTTTTTTGTAGCTTGGCAATGTGGACACCAAAAAGCACCGTAAAAAACCGCTCCTTTGTCCTTTAAACACTGCGTAAAACTGTCTAGTTTGCCAGGACCCGGCGGCGGAGTGTTTGAACGCACTAAAACTGTGGCAATTGTTCCTAGAATTAAAAGACAAATGACTGACAAGAAAATTTTTACATTATTTTCCATAGTATTTACATATTAACATATAAAAGGATCTTTGGCGCAAAGATAAAAAGAGCCACAATAATAGACAAGATTACAGAAATAAGCACTGCTCCTGCGGCGACATCTTTCGTATCTCGCGCGTACGGATGAAACTCTGGTGAAGTTAAATTTATATCTATCTCAATGGCTGTATTGAATGCTTCTGCAATAAATACAAGGCCGATGGTAAATATAAGAAAAAGCCATTCTGTGTTTGAAATATTTAAGATAAAACCAAGATAAACAGCCAAGACACCGATAAAAATAGCCCCCCACATATTGTGACCCGCCTTAACTAAAATGCCAATTCCCCGCCACGCATGATTCGCACTTTTAATTCTAGCTGATACAGAAAATTGTTTTTTTTCTTCTTTAGAATCCATTTTTTATTCAACTATCAGCATCCCTTTCATGCCCATAGCTCGATGCGTGCCGACAGAACAGTAGTATTCAAAAGTGCCCATTTTGTCGGCGGTAAATTCCAGAACTTCAGTGGCTGGAGATTGGGTTTGCTTGGTTGCCACACTATACCCCTCCACAACAAAATCATGAAAGCCTGCGCTGTTTTGGAAAGTTATTTTAACTCTGGTGCCTTTTTCAACTTTTATCGTACTGGGAGCGAATGAAAAGTTCTTGCCACTTATGGTAAACTCTTTTACAACCAACATTTCTTCCACGTTATTACCTTCGTCCCCCAACGCGGGCATTTCGTTACTTATTACGCCAGCATCATTGATGTTATTTTCTGAAGTTTCTATATCTTTATCTGGTCGTACTATTAAAAAACTCAATATTAATATGACTAAAACACTTATTACAATATATATCTTCTTCATATCTATATAATATCAAATTCTATTGATACTGTATATATATTGGCTGTGGACTAAGTTTTAGTAAGTCACTTGGTGTCATTAAAACAGTTCCGGGTTCAAGAATATCATTTTTATAGAACAATTTAAAACCGGTAAACTGTACTGGTTCTTTGTGAATAAACTGCTCATAAGTATTAATTTTCTTTGCCGCGCCACCCCAGCCGTCCATGTGCATTACTATCTGCACTTCCGGCAAAGTTTTTATTTGCTTATAATTGGTAACCATCTTCTGTGTGTAACGATGAATTACTAAAATCTTTGGCGGGATATTGTTTTCTTTCGCTACTTCAGATAAATAATTTACGGCAAAATTTATATCTTCGGCATCCAGCGTTCCAACAATTTTCCCCGGTCTAATACCAGTCTTCATCGAAAATTCAGGGTCAATACCTAAATGCACTTGTGGCATTTTTAAATATTTCAGTAGTAATGGCACTTCTGTCTGCACATTAGAAAACCCGACTTGAATATCCAGAAAAACAAGCGCATTTATTTTTTCCGCTATGGCTAAAACTTTATCTATTTCTGTTCTAGGCATGCGAGCTCTGTACTTGCCATCTGCGCCTCTGCTACCTTGAGCTACAACTGCTATGTAGTGAAGCGCCGGTATGACAGCTGTGCTAGGATCTGCATCTTGCCATTTTTTTATTTCTGCATCTAATTTTGCAAGCATTTCCTCTTCTTTGTACTCACCCAAGACTCCCATTTTGGTAGAATACAAATTACCATAGTAAGCTACAATGCGTTTAAATGGGAGTATGGCCCCAGCATTCGGGTAAAGTGTCTTCACGGGCCAAAGACTAGGCAGGGCCGGTTGAGACACGGGTGGATTATTGGCCAATTTATTTAGTTTCAAATCATAGGCAACTGTGTCAAGTAGAGGCAGAATAAGCTTTTTTTCTGTAATTATTTTATGACCTTTTATATAAGAAACGCTACTGGTAAAAAATTGTGGGAATAGAAAAAGCAAAATTCCTGAGGAAATAAATAGAGTCAAAAAAACTTGGATAAATTTTATTTTCATTAACTTATAGATTATATCAGACTAAGACTTTTTTAATATGTCTTTTTTGAAATGCTTTAAATAAGCCACTATGATGAAGCTAATAATAACCATCAGAAACCACGAAGTTATTTTTTGGGTGGAGACTGCTGTCCACTCATGTATTTGGTTTGGATATTGCCAAGCTCCGAAATAAGTCGAAATATTTTCCGCAACCCATACAAAAAAAGCTATCAAAATAAACGACACAGGCAAAGGCATTGAATATTTTGCCTCGGTGACGGTAAAATATACTTTTGTTTGCCAAAATAATATAAAAACAGCAATGATAAGAAATACTCGGAAATCGTAAACAAAGTGATTGGTAAAAAAATTAAGATATATAAGAAAACATAGAAGAACGGAGAGCACGTAGTGGCGATAGTTCACAAACTCGAGCTTGAAGACTTTCCAAGCTTGGCTGATGTAGCTACCGATAGCCGCATACATAAAGCCACTATATAGCGGCACGGTGGCTATTTTGAAAAACCCAGCTTCAGGATAGCTCCAAGAGCCTATGGCAGGATTGGTCTTGTAGAGCTCAAGCACAAGCCCTATTATATGAAATAAGAAAATCACTTTTACTTCGTCTTTAGTTTCAAGCTTTGTTACATACAAAATTATTTGTATACCTATTGCAGCTAAAAATAAAAAATCATACCGAGCAAAACCAAACAAAGGAATATGATTAGAAAGAAAAAGAAGTACAAAAAATGACCCCGCAAAAATGGCTGCCCGAGCTTGCTTGATGCCAAAGATTAAAAATTCTTTGATTTGAAATGTGTACTTTTCCTTCACAAAATGATTGTATCAGAACTATGGTTGAATTTACAATTTGATAAAAAGCCTTATTTGTATTATTCTACTTAGATTGCGGGTTCGTCTAATGGTAGGACACATCCCTCTGGAGGATGGTATTGGGGTTCGAGTCCCTGACCCGCAGCTCGTATTTTGATATAATAAGCTTGATGGATAAAATAAAATTTATTAAAAATGCGTGGGCTCTCGAAACGACAAATATTTTCACGCTCCTAAAAACATCCAAAGATGGACTGTCGGAACAGGAAGCCGTACGCAGATTAGACACTTACGGCAAGAATATTTTCCATAAACAGGAAGAGCTTAATGCATTTACCATCTTCTTGAGACAGCTCGGAAGCCCCCTTATTTTTATACTGATTGCCGCGGCAATTATCACATCTGTGCTCCGAGAATGGACCGAGCTTTTAGTTATTACTTTTGCTATCTTGGTTAACGCCAGTCTTGGTTTCTATCGGGAGTACCACGCTGAAAATACCCTTCAAAAACTTAGTACTTTTATCAAGGACCGCTCGCGGGTTATTCGAAACAATCACGAACAGGAAATAGATTCAGAAACTCTGGTGCCAGGAGATATGATAAAACTTACCTATGGCAACCGCATATCAGCCGATGCAAGAATTTTAACTGCTAATAACTTTAGTGTTGACGAATCTATTTTAACTGGAGAATCAATACCGGTACAGAAATCTACAAGTATAAAACCAATTTCTGCTTCTGTTCCTGAACAGACAAATATGGTGCACGCGGGTACCCTCTCTGTCGATGGTTTTGCCACAGCTGTAGTTGTTGCTACCGGAGACAAAACAGAAATAGGAAAAATTGCAGGCCTCGTTTCCAGTATTCATCGGGCTAAAACGCCGATTCAAAAAGGCATTTCTAAGCTTGCGTGGGTTATTTTTGTAATTGTAATTATAATTGTTGTCGGTATTTTTTTACTTGGTGTCTCCCGTGGCGAATTAATTTCGGAAATGCTTGTACTTTCAGTTGCTGTCGCCGTAGGAGCAGTGCCTGAAGCCCTGCCGATTGCTCTTACGGTAATTCTTGCAATCGGAGCAGAATATATAGCTAAAAAACGCGGAATTGTCCGTACTCTCATTGCTACAGAAACGCTTGGCTCAACTAGTTTGATTATGACCGACAAAACCGGAACACTAACCGAGGCAAATATGCGCTTAGTGGGAATCTATACGACAGATGAACTTAAAGATAACAATACCACGCCGAAACCTTATGGTGAGGGCGACCGCAAACTGCTAGAAATAGCGTTAGCAAATGTGGATGTATTGATTGAAAACCCAGACGAGAATATGTCGAATTGGATTTTCAAAGGAAAACCGTTTGAGATTAATATTGTCAAGACAGCGCGCGACAAAGGTCTCGATGTCTCTCGCTTCGGCTTAAGTAGTAACTCACAGATCTTGATTCCATTCAACTCCACGCATAAGTTCTCTGTGTCTATCTCTGGTACATTTTATACAATTATGGGTGCTCCCGATATTTTGCTTTCCCGAGCAAAAATGGATGCTCAAACTTACGCTAAAATTGAGTCTTGGATAAATAAAGCCAGCGATGAAGGTAAAAGATTGATTGCGCTTGGAAAAAAATTCTCATCTATTGCTAATACATCTGAAGTAGAGAATATTGAATTTGTTGGTATTTTGGCTTTTCATGATCCAGTACGCCAAGAAATTCCTGAAGCGATTAAAAAAATTGAATCTCTGGGCACTCATATTGTGATGGTAACCGGAGACCTAAAGGGTACCGCTCTTGCTGTGGCGCGTGAAATTGGCTGGAATATTAGCGAGGAACAAATACTTACAGGGCACGATTTACAAACAATTTCAGACGAATCTTTACTTGCAGTCATTCCGTCAATTAAAATTTTTGCTCGGGTAACACCAGAAGACAAACTGCGCATAGGACTCCTTTATCAGAAGCTTGGTGAAGTTGTAGCGATGACTGGTGACGGAGTGAATGATGCGCCGTCTCTTAAAGCTATGGACATCGGAGTGGCCCTTGGTTCTGGAAGTGACGTAGCGAAGAGCGCCGCCGACATCGTGCTTTTGGACGACAATTTCCAAACCATAAGCATGGCCATAGAGGAAGGACGTCGA
Organism: Candidatus Nomurabacteria bacterium RIFCSPHIGHO2_02_40_30; assembly: GCA_001785445.1. Classification (GTDB taxonomy): domain Bacteria; phylum Patescibacteriota; class Minisyncoccia; order Phycocordibacterales; family UBA9973; genus UBA9973. Next base: position 27,292 of record MFTV01000014.1, read on the forward strand.
ATATTAGCGAACATTCGCAAAACATTTATCTATTTGATGTCAAATTCACTTGATGAAGTTTTTGTTATCGGTGGAAGTCTTTTAGTAGGCATTGCGTTGCCACTCTCCGCGCTCCAGATCATCTGGGTTAATCTTTTCACCGGCAGTCTACCAGCACTTGCATTTGCTTACGACGAAGACTTCGACCACGACATATCTAATAAATACAGCTTAAAATCAATATTTACTACTGAAGTCAATGTACTAACATTCGGTATTGGAGTATTCAGTTCTCTGCTTCTGTTTTTCATGTATTATGCTTTGATTCACTTTGGTGTTGCGCTCCCTTTGGCGCGCTCGGTATTTTTTGTATGTTTTGCTTCATATATCCTTGTGATTGCTTTCTCATTTCGTAGTTTGCATAAACCATTGTTTTCCTACCCCGTTTTCTCAAATAAAAAATTAAATCAAGCCATTTTAATCGCAATTGGCGTACTTGTTGCCACTATGACCATACCAGTACTTCGTGACTTAATCGGACTTGTGCCGATCCCACTTGTGTGGTTGTGGTTTATAGCTCTATGGCTAGTACTAAATGTTCTTCTGGTTGAATTAGCCAAATTCTTATTTAGATTAAAGAAAAATTAGAAGAATTATAAGACAAAAAATTTTAGTGATATTTAAATAGTATTTGAATTTATTTCTTTTTACTAATGCAAGCTTTGACGAAAGCATAGAAGAGCGGATGTGGCGTAAGTGGACGTGACTTAAACTCCGGATGGAATTGCGTACCAAGATAAAACGGATGTTCATTTTTTGATAACTCCGCTATTTCCATCAAGCGGCCATCCGGAGAAGAGCCGGAAAAAACAAAACCGGCTTTCTCTAGGGGCTCTATGTATGCATTATTAACTTCGTAACGATGGCGATGCCGTTCACTGATACTTTTCTTGCCATACGCTAACGCAGCGACACTGCCGTCCTTTAAGAGGCAGGGGTAAGCCCCGAGACGCATGGTAGCTCCATAATTTTTATTCTTTATTTTTTCCACTTGGTCGGCCATGGTGGCAATAACCGGATTTTTAGTATCTGAATCCATTTCTGTGGAGTTAGCATCACTTAAGCCTAAAACATTTCGAGCATAAGAAATTGTCATAATCTGCATGCCTAAACAAAGACCAAAATACGGAATCTTATTTTCTCGGGCGTAATTAGCAGCCAAAATCATGCCTTCTGTGCCCCGTTTTCCAAAACCACCGGGAACAATGATGCCATCCAAGTCCTGGAGCTCCTTTAGTTTGGAGCGGTCTTTTTCATATTTTTCTGAATCAAGCCAGATGACATTTGGCTTGTGATTTAGACCCCAAGATGCATGGTTAATGGACTCAATAACGGAAATGTAGGTGTCTTTGCATGATTTAAAATTAAAATATTTTCCCACGATGCCTATTTTAACTTCTTTGTTGATTGTTTTGATTTTAGCGGCAAGAGCCGTCCAGTCAGCCAAATCTTTTTTACGAGTTGGCAGACCCATGGTTTTAAGCAAAATAGCCCCGAAGTTTTCTTTCTCAAAATTAACCGGTACATCGTAAATAGAATAAATATCAGGAGCAGAGATTATTCTCTCTATTGGTAAACTGCATACATTGCTGATGGTGCGCTTTATGTCATCTGTCGCAGGCCTTTCTGACCGACAAATTACGAAATCCGGATTGAGTCCTACTGAATAGAGGTCGGTTACGGCATGTTGAGTCGGCTTGGATTTCTGTTCGCCGAGTAACGCTGGCGTAGGCAAATAACTTATCAAGACCACGAAAACATCAGCGTGTTTCTTAGACTTCATCATTCTCGCCGCTTCAAGAAATGGCAACAGCTGATATTCCCCGACTGTGCCGCCGTATTCTATTACCATAATCTCAGCTTCACTCTTTTTTTGACAAACTTCTATGCGTCTAATTATTTCCTTTGGTATATCTGGGTAAACTTCCACATCTTCACCTTCGTATTCCAGATTGCGTTCACGTCTTATAACTTCGGCATATATTTGACCGGTAGTAACGTAATTCTCACGGGTGCTTATTTGATTCGTAAAGCGTTCATAGTTGCCGAGGTCTTGGTCAGCTTCCACTCCGTCCTCACCAACAAAGACTTCTCCGTGCTCGGCGGGGCGAATAGTGCCGGCGTCTAAATTCACATACATGTCAGCCTTCAAGTTGGCAATAGCGTAGCCACGAGATTGCAAAATTTTACCGATAGAGGAGGCGGCAATACCTTTGCCCACAGAAGACATAACACCCCCCACTACGAAAATATATTTTGTTTCTTTTTTTGCCATCTCTATTTATTTATTCAAATATTTTCTAACAGCTAAGAAAGAAGAAATCGTCCCCAAGATTATACCTGATAATAACACAATTGCAAAAATTTTAAAGAAGTTGGAAAGGTAATAATCATAAATATTCAGGCCAAGAAAGTCAGTCATATTCCGTCCGAGCCAAGCTGTAGCTGGCCAGAAAAGGATTAAGGTTACGATTGTAGCTATAATTCCATAGATGGCTCCTTCAATCATAAAGGGTCCACGGACACGCATTTTCGAAGCCCCCACCAAACGCATTACGCCGATTTCTTCTTTGGCAACAAAAATGGTCAAGCGGATGGTGTTGAAGGTAATAATTATAGAAATAATTATTAAAAGCAGGGTGATAAGAAAACCGAGTTTCTGGGCGCCGGATATTATGGCATTTAGCCGGTCGATAACAAGCTTATTCTGGTGATAATTTACTTTGTCTATAATGGAAGAAGCTCCTAAGACGAGAGCATTGTCCGACTTCATGAAATTAGCAATACTTTCATATTGGCTCACTTCTTTGGCTTTAACATTGATATAAGCGCCGAGCGGATTACTCCCTATCTCATCTAATGCAGCGATGGTCGGATAGTCGCTCTGATGCCGAGCGCGAAAAAGTCGGAGCGCTTCTTCACTGTCAGTATAGGAAACTTCCGCAACTTCCGGTAATTTCAGAAGAGAAGATTTCAAAACCATAATTTGAGATTCGGGAGCCCCAACAGTAAAATAAATAGTAACGTCCACCTTGTCTTTAATGGCATTTAATGAAAAATAAAGTACTGCTTGCAAAAGGATCAGCGCGGTAATAACCGATAGAGTAATAGTAACCACCAGCACCGCCGCCGCAGATATCAGCCCGCCTCTTTTAAAGTTTACAAATCCTGCTTTTATAATTCTTTTAAATACAGTGGTCATGATGTAATCAACTAACTATATAACATACTTTCCGTCTTTGCTATCTCGGACAATTTTGCCATGTTCCATGGTAATTACTCTTTTGCCGACTGAATCAATAACCCCGCGGTTATGAGTGGTCAAAATAACGGTAGTGCCAAGGTCATTTATCTTCTTTAGAATCTGGACAATTTCATGCGTATTGATGGGGTCCAAATTCCCTGTCGGCTCGTCAGCAATGATGAGCTCCGGCTGGTTGATGATGGCCCTAGCGATAGCTAGACGCTGTTGTTCACCGCCAGACATTTGATTCGGAAAATGAAAAATGCGGTTGCTTAAATCAACCAGCTCTAAAACGTGCGGAACATCGGAAGCTATTTCTTCGTCGGTCTTGCCGACTGCTTCCATGGCAAAAGCGATGTTTTCGTATGCAGTTTTATTCGACAGTAATTTGAAATCTTGAAATACTACTCCGATGCGCTGGCGGAGTTTAGTTAATTCCTTGTTTTTTAATTTATGCACATTAATAGACTCAAAAAACACCGTACCAGCTGAAGGATTTTCATCCGCCAAAATCATTTTGGTAAAAGTCGTTTTGCCGGCTCCGGAGTGCCCGACAATAGAAACAAACTCCCCCGAGGCAACCGTAAGGGTAACGTCATCAAGCGCTACTGAATCTTTGTAAATCTTTGAAACATTGTTAAAATAAATCACCTATCTATTTTAACACAAAAATTTTATGGCGCCCATATTGCAGAATAATCAAACTCTGTCCCCCAATCCCTGCAGACACCAGAAATACCGCCATCAGGACAGCCCCCGGGTGGAAAAGTTCCACAAGTCGCCCGAGAGGTAGTCGGCGTTATGCCACCTTCTAGTTGTCGAACCGCAATTACCGCAAAACTTCCACTAAATGAACAGCCGTAAGCAGAGGCGTCGGGATAGTTGTAATAAGCATAAAAATAAGAACCAGCCTTAGCTCCAAAAAAAGAAAACCCGCTTTCTAGCTGATTAATCGGGTCCTTGGGATTGGCACCCATAAAATCAGGGACCAGAGCCTGCAGAAACCCTGGATTATAACTAACGTTCCACCCACCCACGCCTGCTGATTCAGCATTAATCGGCGGATAAGAGCCGTTTGCGCTGTAGTATAAGGACAAGGCATTAGTAATTTCGTGCATATCAGAAACTCTCCTAGCGTCTCGTCCTTTTGCTCGCGAAGTATTCAAAGAAGCTAGAACAATACTGGCTAAAACTCCGATAATAGCCACTACTACAAGCAACTCCATTAGAGTAAACCCGCCCCCCTTCGGGATCACACTAAATTTTAGTCTGTGGGTAAACCCTTTAGTGCAAGTAAATCTCATTTTCATATTATACTATAAATTTTTCTCTGCCTCCACGAAAATATCAATCTCTCCATTTAGGACAGCTTCAGCATTTGAAGTTTCCACACCTGTCCTATGGTCTTTAACCATTTTATAAGGATGGAGTACATACGAGCGAATTTGACTCCCCCATTCTATCTCGGTGTTTTTCAACTTCATGCTCTCTTCTATACTTTTTTTGTTTTCTTCCGCTTTTTTGAAAATTTTGGCGCGCAAAATAGCAAGTGCAAACTGTCGATTTTGTTCTTGGCTACGCTCACCAGAAGCATGGACAGAAATACCGGTCGGCATATGCACAATTCGCACTGCTGTTTCTCTTTTGTTGACATTCTGCCCTCCGGGCCCGCTGGAACGGGAAAATTCTATTTTCAAGTCCTCTGGCAAGAGAACAATATCTTTCTCTTCCAGCAAGGAAAATTTCGGCAAAACTTCAACCAAAGAAAAAGAAGTGTGCCGTAACTTTTTTGCATTAAAAGGAGAAATACGCACCAAGCGATGCACTCCGGACTCACTTTTAAGCAGGCCATAGACTCCTTTGCCCACAAGCTCAAAAGAAACATTTTTATATCCACCATGTTCATTTTTATGCTCATGGATGAAACTAATTTTCCAGCCTTTTTTATTTGCATATTTCATATACATGGACAAAAGCATGGCTCCGAAATCTTCCGCATCGTCCCCGCCAGCGCCGGAAATTATTGTTATGATTGCACTACCTTTGTCGTATTTGTTGGCGCCTGCCTTCTTGTTTTTGAGCTCCGCGAGCTCTTTCAAAATACTTTGTGCTTTATTTTTATCACCCCAAAAATCAGAAGCCTGTATCTCCTTTTCCAATTTATCTATTTGTTTTTGAATATCATTTTCTTTCTCCATGAGCCGAAAGTGGGAATCGAACCCACGTTCCTACTTTACGAAAGTAGTGTTCTGCCACTGAACTATATCGGCAAGCTTTGAGTGGTTATATGATTCCGCTCGAACTTACTTTATCAAAAATTCATAAGGAACTCCAGCGTGCCTCGCGCGTGCTACGCACGCCTGTGTATACACACAGTTTCTCCAAAGGAGAAAAGCGAGGCACGCAATGCACCGAACGGCTCAAATGGCAGGAAATGAGCCGTTCGGAAAAATGGACGAGGTTTTGCAAAAACTATTTTCTGGGGAAAGGATTTTGCAAAACTTCGGCTAATGTTTTTGAAATTCGGCGGGGGCTGAATCCCGCGCGGAGGAGGGGTCTGGGGAGGAATCCGCGCGGGCATTTTTGGAGAGGGA
>MFTV01000015.1 GCA_001785445.1 Candidatus Nomurabacteria bacterium RIFCSPHIGHO2_02_40_30
GTGGCGGGGCGCATCATTTCAGATTTCGCTTTTTGGATTTGTGTATCATATTTGGTAAAATAATTTCAAAAGTTTGCGAAGGGTTTAATTCGGGAGAAGGAAAATACATTAATCTTCCGGAAAACCAAATGTCTGAAATTAAACTTCAAGGCACTGACATAGGGACATTTACGTATGAGTCAGAAAAAGTTCTGCCGGATGGAACGTCAACTGTTTCGTCCTTTGTAGATATTCCCGTAACTACCCAAACACAAGCAGAAGTAACATTGAACACAACTACCCAAATACCAGAACTCAAGCTAGATGTTACGGGAGATGGGATTATGGATTTCACTCTTGCCCCAAACGCAACTTTTGACCCTGTTACATATTTGCAGATTATGAAAGCAACTATAAACTCTCTAGACATACCTCAAGCTAAAATAAAAGCCTTTAATAATCGTGTCGATAACATCATAAAGTCAATACAAAAAGGGAAAATAAGTAAGGCAGAACTAAAAGCAGAAAAGTTCAAAAAGGTTCTTGAGAAGAAACTTGCCAAGCCTGACCCCAAGAAACCAAAACCAAAAAAGCTTTCAAAAACTGATGCCCAACTTCTGCTTGATATGTTGAATAAATTATTAGATAATATTAGTTAATATGAATAAATTAAAATTATCGCGCGTTGTATTTGTGCTAGTGACAGCATTGTTAGTACTAAGTTTTTTAATTTTTTTCTTTAATCCTGGGTTTATTGTCCAATTAATTGGGGTTTACTCCTTATATTATGTAATTCCAGCTTCCGTATTTTTATTATTAGTTGACTGGCTTTTTAATTCACAATACGAGAAAAAATATCTACTTCGTGCGGTTGTTTCAGTAGTGGTTTTGTTGATACTCTCTCTCACTCTAAGATATTTAATTAGTAATTCTTTTCATTTATTTCCGTAAGTGTAGCTATATTAACTCTTATTGTTGAAATTTCGTTACTTTAGTTGAGTAAAGTAATTGGGCGAGGGTAGAAAAGTTTGTAACTTGTGGTAGAATAGTTACGTAATGTATTACGTAATACATTACGTAACGAAAATATGCCTACACAAAAAATGAAAAATAAAAATGTGCGGAAAATAACCAAATTGGGCGGGAAGTCTTTGGCGGTAACTTTGCCGAGGGAATTGGTTGCCGGTTTAGGCTGGAAAGAGAAGCAGAAAGTTGTCGTGAAAAGAGCTCATGGGGGACTATTAATCAAGGATTGGAAGAGATAAGATTGTTAACTTAGAACCATACTTTTGCCGATTACTTCAATTTTTATTGCACAGTTGAGGGTTGCGAAGAGATTTTGTTCCATGTTATTATTTGTAGTGACGTTATTAACTGTTTTTAAAAAATCATGGCAATCACTAAAAAAGAAGATGGGTCAATAAATATTACCAATGGTGACCTTGATGCTCTAAAAAGGATCACAGAACAATATGGATTAAAAGACGAGTTAGATGTCGTGGCTTTTGCTATTGGTGTTCTTGACAAATCAAGAGGACAAGGAGTAACTATTCGTAAAGAAGATGGGGTTCCCGTGCGTTTGATGCCTTCTGATGATATTCGCAAATAATATATTCCCCAAATATATGCCTCCAACTAACGGAACAAACCATAATAACGATGATGAATATAAAAAAGCTACAAAGGAAGTAGTAGATGATATGTTTCGTGACGATGTTTTAGGACCTCGTATTTGCAGTGTATTAGAGAATCATACACCCGCCTCTTCAAAAGTGAAAAATATAATCGCAGATGCTATTGAAAATCACCCAGAGTGTAAAAAGGCAATTGAAATTGTTATGGCAGGTTTAGATACAAAACGGAAAGGTAAGTGGGTAGATCGTGGGTTAGGAGCTTTTGGGGCGATAGTAATAGGTCTTCTTATATGGGGTATTCCATATTTAATAACTAACTTCTCCCAAAAGGAAACATCTCAGCAAGTACTAGAGAAATAAATTTTTCGTTGTAAAATAATTCTACTTAGGATTTCGCAAGAACCGTTCTTGCGAAATCCAGGATATCAAGAGGGCAGTTTCTCACTAGTTTCGCAAGAGTTTCGCAAGGACGGTCCTTGCGAAAACTTGCGGAAATTCGTTACCCAGCTTTTTGCCAGGTGACGCCGGGTAGTTCGAATAGATCGGGTCGCTGGTCGTGCTGTTCTTGTGTGGCAATTATTTTCACCTCAATCAAGCGGTCGTTGAAAGCTATGAGCCACTGCTTGATGTCCATGGTATTAGGAACTGACCTAAGTGGTATTTTTATAGACACTCGTTCATTTTTGTTCAAGCGTGCCAAATAGTCTGAGAACTCAAATGTGCTCATCTTGTCGAAATCTCCGGTGACGTCTCGAGGCGGCTTGGGGCCGGAAATATCTTCTGGCATTGGTGGTGGGAGTTTTCTATCCGGTGTATTCATACTCACAAGTATACTCCCAGCAAGAAAAAATGTATATAACTATTTTTACCCATAACTCGCAAGGACCGTCCTTGCGAAATGCTTGCGAAATGAGACAGTAAAGAAAGTGAACAGGAAAGAGCCGTAAGACTTCTTGTTTTTTGAGCTTTTGTATGATTAAATTCTGTTGAAGAGTTCGCTTTAACGGGGCTTGGCGGGGTCCGTTGCCATCAAAGGACACATAGTAGAACTCTTTGTTCTAAAACCTGAATATTGTGTGTCCAACCGCTTTCCCCCACGCTCTACCTAAACCGTAGACGTGGGGGATTCTAATTATGCTATAGTGTTGGCATATGCATAGCCGAGAAGAATTTCAAAAAATTGCGCGCAGTAGAGTGAAAGAAGACAAGCCGTCACGTCGGAATTTTTTGAAGATGGGTGCCGCCGCTACTGTTGCTGCTGGGGCACTCGTGGCATTTCCTCTATTAAAACGCTTTAGCGATAACAAATTAGTCGAACGCAGTAAAGAAACTAGTTCTGGGATAGAAAAATTTGAGACATCAATATTGGAAGAAATCATAAAAGAAGCGAATGAGTCTCTAGGGGAGTTTGAAAATAAAGTACAAGAATCTCAAAAAGATATGCAAGATCTTATAAAAGAAATGGATGACTTTGAAGCTGGACTTCCGGAGTATCCGCGCAATCCCAGAGAAGTTGATTCTTATGAGCAAACGCGACGGAATGTAATTTTCGAAAAAACGATTCAAAAAGAGATTTTTCTACAATTTCAAAATAAGCTTACCGAGTTGATGGATAGTATAGTCATACTGCTCTCTGATAAAGAGTTAGACACTCAAGGACTGCTCCAAAAATGGGAAAGTGGAGAATATTTGGAAAAGAAAACGCGGATTGAAAAGATTATGAAATCATTCAGCGAACAATATCAAGAAACAGATAAAAGGTTCGATGCTTTGATTAATAAAGTTGAAGAAGGGATAAAAAAGGGCAGGGAAAAGCTGGAAAATAAAAAAAGGCCTGTAAATATAGCTTAGATCCCGTTGGGCAGATGTAAAAATATAGATTTTGTGTTAAAATCAGCCACAATGGCTGAAAAAGGAGAAACAAATAATAGCAAGTCTGAAGCAGCGTTGCGAGAAGAAAAGGTTCTGGAATTTTGGCGCGAGAATAAAATTTTTGAGAAATCTTTAAGCAAAGATTCGTCGAAGGGAGAATTTATTTTCTACGAAGGCCCGCCTACGGCCAATGGCTCTCCGGGGATTCACCATTTAGAGGCGCGGGCATTTAAAGACGCTATACCCAGATATAAGACTATGCGCGGTTATCATGTGCGCCGAAAAGGCGGCTGGGATACGCATGGGTTGGCAGTGGAGATTCAGACCGAAAAGAAATTGGGACTCAATTCCAAAAAAGCGATTGAAGAATACGGCATCGCCAAGTTTAATCAAGAATGCAAAGAGTCCGTCTGGGAATATTTGGAAGTGTGGAATAAATTTACCAAACGCATCGGCTTCTGGGTGGACCAAGAGCGTCCGTATGTTACATATCATAACGACTACATCGAATCTGTCTGGAATATCGTAAAAAAAATAAATGAGAAAAAGTTGCTTTATAAAGATTATAAAGTAGTGCCATGGTGCCCGCGCTGTGGCACGGCTCTTTCCTCCCACGAGCTTGCGCAGGGGTACGAGTATGTGAAAGATTTATCAGTGTACGTGAAATTCCCCATTAGAACTAACGATTCACTTAGTGAATCTACTTCTAACGGGGCAAGTAAAATTAAAACTTATATTCTGGCTTGGACGACGACGCCGTGGACTTTGCCCGGCAATGTCGCTCTGGCGGTGGGCGAAAATATAGATTATGTGAAAGTAAAAGTCGGAGATGAAATATATATCTTGGCAAAAGAAAGAATTTCAATATTTCCCGAAACTTATGAAATTCTGGAGGAAGTAAAAGGTAAAGATTTACTTGGATTAGAATACGAGCCACTGTATCCCTACTTTGCAGACACTATATCAGGAAATGAAAAAACAAAGTTAGAAAAAGCGTACAAAGTTTACGGAGCAAATTTTGTGACTACCATTGACGGCACGGGGGTGGTACATACAGCTGTGATGTATGGGCAGGACGACTTTGTATTGGGGACGGAGATTGGACTCCCGAAGCACCACCTCGTGGGGCTTGACGGGAAATTCTTGAGCGGCACAGGAATATTTGAAGGCAGATTTGTTAAGGATGAAGAAGTAGCCATAGATATTATAAAAGATTTAGCTGGCAGAGAGCTCTTACTAAAAAAAGAGAAATATGAGCACAGCTATCCGCATTGCTGGCGCTGTCATACTCCGCTTATTTATTATGCCCGCGATTCTTGGTATATCAAAATGTCTGACCCGAAAATAAAAGGGGAGATGATTGCTCAAAACAAAAAAATAAATTGGGAGCCTTCCCACATCCGTGAAGGGCGTTTTGGCGAGTGGCTCAAAGATATCAAAGACTGGGCGATCTCTCGCGAGCGATATTGGGGGACGCCGCTACCGGTATGGGTATGCGATTCTTGTAAAAAAGTGGAAGTCATTGGCAGTATTGCAGATTTAAAAACAAAAATAAAAAAGTCCGGCAATAAATATTCTCTAATGCGCCATGGGCAGTCGGAAGGCAATGTGAAGTATGGCATGCATGGCGTTGTGTCTTCTCGCGAAGAGAATGTGGACCACTTGACTAAAACAGGAGAAGAACAAGTAAAGGCAATAGCTAAAAAATTAAAAGACCTGTCGATGCAGGCAGGTAAAAAGTTTGACCTGATTTTTGTCTCACCTTTTATGCGCACTCGGGAGACGGTGGCTATTTTGAAAGATAATTTATACATCAAAGATGAGCAAATAACTTTCGACAAAAGGTTGGGAGAAGTATATGCGGGGGACTTCGACGGCAAACCTTGGGACGAATACAGCAAGCTGTTTAAAGATGAGAAGCAAAGATTCCTGGAGCCGATTCATCATGGAGAGTCGGTATTGGACGTAAAAAAAAGAATGGGTGAATTTATTTACGAGCTTGAAAAAAAATATCAAGGCAAAAATATTCTTATCATATCCCACGGGACGCCACTCTGGATGCTTTTTGCCATAGCCCAAGGTTATAACGTGGACGAATCTATCGAGATGGTCGGTGGAGTTTTCAGACACGCCGAAGCCATAGAAAAAGGGATAGCCGGAAGTTTCAATCATTTTGCCAATGCGGAACTGCGAACTTTGGATTTCAGTCCGACTCCACACAATGCTGATTATGAGCTTGACTTACACAAGCCCTACGTTGACGAAGTTACGCTCAACTGTGAATGCGGTGGAAACTTGGCTCGAACTCGCGAGGTAATGGATGTCTGGTTCGACTCTGGGGCTATGCCTTTCGCGCAAGATCATTACCCATTTGAAAATAGAGAATGGGTGGAGGGCGCCGGTTATCCAGCAGACTATATTTGTGAAGCTATAGACCAGACACGGGGCTGGTTCTATACACTGCACGCCGTGGGAGTGCTGATGGGACGGGGCAAAGCATATAAAAATGTAATATGTCTCGGGCACTTGCTTGATGCCACTGGCAAAAAGATGTCCAAGTCTCTGGGGAATGTGGTGGACCCATTTTTTGCTATGGATAAATACGGAGTAGACACACTCCGTCTCTGGATGTATTCCGTCAACCAGCCCGGAGAGTCTAAAAATTTCGACGAGAAGACAGTTACCTTGCTTCACAATCAAGTTTTTGGCTTGCTTTATAATGTACTGGCATTTTACGAACTATATCGTGATAAAAATTTAGAAAGCTGTGAAAAGGCCTTGCCTTTAGAGAACCCAAGGCAAGGCCTTGAAGAGGCAAATATCTTGGATGTCTGGATTTTAGCTAGACTGGAAGAGTTGGTAAAACTCTCAACAGAGAACCTTGATAGTTATAGGTTGCTTGAGCCAGTGCGTGCTATGCGGGACTTCATTGGTGACCTCTCTACTTGGTATCTGCGTCGTTCTCGCGAACGAATTAAAAATGGCGACGAAGAAGCGAAGCAAACTTTGTATTTTGTCTTGAAAACTCTGGCGAAGTTGCTGGCTCCGTTTGCTCCGTTTGCAGCCGAAGATATTTGGCTGAAGTTAAGTAATGAAGATGATGAAAAAAGTGTGCATCTGGTAGAATGGCCGAAAGTCCGGAAAAGATTAAACCTTTTTGGATTCTTAAGGTTTAATCTTGAAGGCAATTACGGCACCCTTCCGAATATGAGAATAGTTCGGGAAGTAGTTTCTCTGGGATTGAAAGAAAGACAAGTTCACAATATTCCTGTTCGCCAACCGCTCGCTGTACTTAAGTTGAAAGAAAAAAGAAAATTATCAAGTGAGTATACTGAATTGATAAAAGATGAATTGAATGTGAAAGAAGTATGTTTTGATAACTCTGTCCAGAATGAGGTAGAGCTTGACGTTAATATTACCGAAGAATTGAAACAAGAGGGGAATTATCGCGAGCTCCTGCGTGCTCTGCAGGATATGAGGAAAAAAATGGGGTTGACACCGAACGACGTTATTTCAATTAATTTTGAGACAGACCACATAGGTAAAAAATTAATCCAAAAGTTTGAAACTGACATGAAAAAAACTGTGCTTGTGTCTGAAATTCACTTCAAAAAAAATGACGGCGAAGAAGTAAAAATTGACGATTTGGTTTTTAAGGTGAAAATTGTTAAAATATAAGGTATGAAGATAAAGAAGCTCGGGCATAGTTGTTTCGTGGCTGAACCTAAAGAGGGCGTATACGTGATGACTGACCCTGGAGCCTTTTCTCCGACGGCAAAAGATGTAAGAAATATTTCAGCAATCTTAATTACTCACGAGCATCAGGATCATATGCATATTGAAACATTAAAGAAAGTTCTAGAGAATAACCCTGACGCTGTAGTCATAACAAATACAGCTGTCGGAAAATTTCTAGATGAAGCCGGAATAAAATATGTAAAAATAGAAGAAGGACAAAAGTATAATTTAAACGGAGTTAATATTGCGGGTTTTGGCAATGTTCACGCAGAAATATATCTTACATACGGTTCGTTTCAGAATACCGGATACATGATAGATAATCTGTGTTATCCGGGAGACTCACTGAATTATCCGGACGCAAATGTAGACATTCTTGCCCTTCCGATTACCGCTCCTTGGATGAAAATTAAAGATGCTGTTGACTATGCAAAAAATATTAATCCTCGAATTATATTTCCGGTTCACGATGCACATATTCACGAGTGGGCTAACTTTATTTGGCGTGTCCCTGAAAATATTCTGAAAGATTTTGGCATTGAATTTAAAAAACTAGAGTTAGGCAAAGAAGAAAATTTGTAATGCACCACATTTATCATACCGAAGGAGTAATATTAGGGAGCAGGAATTCCGGCGAGGCGGGGAAGTATTATTATATTTTCACTCGTGATTTAGGGATGATTTACGCCACAGCCCAAGGAGTGCGCAAGATGTCCTCAAAACTTCGTTTTGTCTTGCAGGATTTTGCGTATTTGAAAATTGACCTTGTGCAAGGCAGAGATTTCTGGCGAGTGACGAATGCCTCAAAGACAAATATGCTGGAAGAAATTACTAAAAAACCCGAAAATCTGAAAGTTTTTGTAAATATTGCACGCTTGCTGAAACGCTTACTAGCCGGAGTGGAGCCAAATGAAGCTTTGTTTGGTGATTTAGTTAATGGTTTGTCCATTTTAGAAAAAGCCGAAATGACAGAGGACTTGCGTAACATTGAGGCAATAATAGTCTTGCGGATAATAAACAACTTGGGCTACATAGGCGACAGCGCCATGCTGGGGGCACTTATCAAGTCGCCGTTTGAAGAAAATATACTATATGAAGTTGCTAAAAATAGAGGCAAAATCCTCTCCGAAATCAACAAGGCACTCAAGGAAACCCATTTGTAAAATACCTGCTCAAAGCCCACAGAGAATTTTTCAAATTCCTTTTTAAGTGGTATAATTCTCTAATGCCACCAGGTGATGGGGAAAAACTAAACAGGATAGAAGAGCTCAAAAATAAACTATTCAGTAAAAATTATCCGACAAAGATAGAACATCGGGATACTTTTTCAAGCCTGGAGAGGAGAAATATAAAAGATTCTTGGGGAGACGAAGGAAAATTCGACTCTTTTGGTGAGAAATTCTTTATGAAAACATCCATATTTAAGAAATTTTTTATTTTTACGGCAACTTTTTTTATTTTAACGTTAGGATACGCTGCCTACATGTTTTTTGTCGGAGGCAATACTGTTTCCAACGACAACATTGATATTTCAATACTTGGTAATACTTTTACTGCCGGAGGAGAGGAACTTCCATTGGTTATCGGTATTTCGAATAAAAATACCTCCTCGCTTGACCTTGTTGACCTAGTTGTGGAGTACCCTAAAGGCGGCATTTCTGACGCCTCCGCCGAAAAAGAGCGACTTCGCCAGTCGCTTGGCACGATTCCCTCCGGAGCAGTGCGCAACGAAAATATTAAGGTAGTGCTTTTCGGACAACAGGGAAGCATTATCCCCGTAAAAATTTCCATAGAGTATAGAGTAGAAGGCTCCAATGCTATTTTCGTCAAAGAAAAAAATTACGAAGTTTCTATAAATTCCACACCGATCAACCTTTCCGTTGAAGCGCCGAGGACTATAAGCCCTAACCAAGAAATTGTCCTGAATGTAAAAGCTACGCTCAATGCCACTCGTGAAACCTCAAAAGTGCTTCTGAAACTCGACTATCCGGTCGGATTTCAATTTATCAAAGCCGTATCCATGCCAGCCTTAGGCAATAATGTCTGGGATCTGGGAAGCCTTGCCCCCGGAGTGGAGCGTGGGATTTCCATAACCGGAAAAATGCTAGATGTTTTTGACGGAGAAGAAAAAACTTTCAAAATTTCAAGTGGTTCACAATCCAGCACTGATAAATCAGTTATCAATGTTGTCTTTAATTCTATAGTGCACACAGTCACTATTAAAAAACCTTTTATTGAAGCTAAAATTTTTATCAATGGTATTTCAGACAGGCAATACGCAACGGACAGCAAAACTGTAGTTCATGCCCAGATACACTGGACTAATAATTTAGATACCAAGGTTAATGATTTAGTTATTAAGGCTAAAATTTCTGGGAATGCAGTTAATCGCAAGACCGTAAATGCGGGGCAGGGTTTCTATGATTCCTCACAGGACGTAGTGACTTGGGATAAAAATTCTGTAAAGAGTCTGAAAGATGTGAACCCAGGCGACTCCGGTTCGGTAGATTTTTCTTTTTCCCCGTTATCTTTGTTCTCTGGCTCCGGCGGCATATTAAATGAACCTTCTATTAATATAGAAGTAAGCATTAAGGGCAAGCAGGCACTCGAAGGCTATGCCACGGAAGATTTGAGTAACTCTGATTCCACAGTTATAAAAATTATTTCTGATGTTGGTTTTGCCGCTAAGGCATTTTATTATTCAGGAGCTTTCACTAATACTGGTCCCATTCCTCCACAGGTAGAAAAAGCGACTTCTTATACGATAGTTTGGTCTCTTTCTAATACTTCAAATAATGTTTCAAAAGCTAGCATCCGCTCGAATATACCTCCTTGGGTTCGTTTCGTCGGTTCCTTCGCTCCTGCTGGCGAAGATTTGACTTACAACTCTTCCACTAAAGAAATAATTTGGAATGTAGATAAAATCCCTAAGGGAACCAGCATCACAGAAGTGAGTCGCGAAGTGGCTTTTCAGATTGCATTGACACCTTCGCTTTCCCAAGTCGGCAATACCCCTGTGATTATAAATGAAGCGGTTTTGACTGGGCACGATGATTTTGCTAATGTGGACGTTAGAGTAAATAAAGCATCGCTTAATACTATACTTAATAACGACCCAACATTTCCACCTTCGGGGGCGATAGTCGTTGAATAAAAAATGTCAGAAAAAAATACAAAACAAGACAAAAATAATTTAATGGAAAAAATAGTTTCGCTTTGCAAAAGACGCGGCTTTGTTTTTCAAGGGTCGGAAATCTATGGAGGACTTGCGGGTTTTTATGATTATGGACACTACGGCCTGGCATTTGCGAACAACATAAAAAATTCTTGGTGGAAAAAATTTGTGGATTCGAGACGTGATATGTATGGCATCAATTCTTCTATTATTTTTAATCCGAAAGTTTGGGAAGCGTCCGGACACGTGACGGGGTTTTTGGGCACAACCACTGACGGGAAAAAATTTAATGAAATGTTCAAAACACAAGTGGGTGTGGGCGAAGATGCTCTTGTGGCCTATCTGCGTCCGGAAACAGCGCAGGGAATGTTTGTGAATTTCAAGAATACCGTGGATGCTTTTCATCCAAAGCTACCTTTCGGCATGGCGCAGATAGGCAAGGCTTTTAGAAATGAAATAGCGCCGCGAGATTTTATTTTTCGGGAGAGGGAGTTTGAACAAATGGAGATAGAGTATTTTGTCAGAGCCGAGGACTGGGAGAAATATTTTGAATACTGGAGAAGTGAAATGCTTTCTTGGATGGAAGATATAGGTCTTGATATGACCAAGGTGCATGAACTTGAGGTAGGGGACGGAGACAGAGCTCATTATTCTAAAAGAACAATTGATTTCGAGTTTGATTTTCCGTTTGGGAGAAAAGAACTCTACGGGCTGGCATACAGAACAGATTTTGATTTAAAAAACCATAAACTTGATCATATAGACGAAGAAAAAAGTGAAAAAATAATTCCACATGTTATTGAACCATCCATGGGTGTCGATAGGTCTGTTTTGGCACTTTTGCTTTCTGCTTATACTGAAGAGGTTAAAGATGGAGAGACAAGACCATATCTAAAACTAAAACCGAACATTGCCCCAGTTATTTGCGCTGTTTCACCGCTACTCAAAAATAAGCCCGAGCTTGTAGAGTACGCCAATACCAAAGTCTATGCACCGCTCAAGGCGGAGTTCGGCCGTGTGGCTTGGGATGACAATGGCAATATCGGCAAGCGCTACCGTCGCCAAGATGAAATCGGCACACCATTTTGCATCGTAGTAGACTTTGATACCCTCTCTGACGATACTGTTACTGTCCGTGACCGCGACACTGGAGAGCAAGAAAGGATAAAGGTGAAAGATTTGAAAAATTATATAAAAGAGAGAATCAATTAAAATGTTACAAACTCTGCTATCGCAGAAAATCTAACAAAATGATTATGCAAAAAGGAGTTGACTATGTCGGTATTTCTGTTGGCTATATTTGCCATGATGGTAAGGGTAATTATTTGATGAATAAGAGGGGTGTGAATTGTCGTGACGAACATGGTGCTTGGGATTTCGGCGGAGGTAGTCTGGAAGTTAGCGAGACAGTTGAAGCTTGTTTGAAAAAAGAGTTAAAAGAGGAATACGGAGTTGAGCCGATAGCATACAACCTTTTGGGCTATATGGATGTCTTTCGAAATTTAAATGGTAAAAATACACATTGGATAAATATGACTTTTTTAGTTTTAGTTGACCGATCAAAAGTTATTAATGGCGAACCACATAAATTTGATGAGATAGGGTGGTTTGCTCTTGATAAACTTCCAATACCAAGGCACTCAGTTGTTCCTATCGTTTTAGAAAAATTTAAAAATCAATTACCTTAAACATGAAATTCTTAAAAAAAATTTTAAAAAATGGATTAAGAGTCATTACTGTGCCGATGAAAGACAACCCGACAGTGACAGTATTGGTGCTTGTGGAAGCGGGCTCAAAATACGAAAATAAAAATGTAAATGGAATTTCGCATTTTTTAGAACACATGTGCTTCAAGGGTACGGTCAAAAGACCGAAAGCCACTGACATTTCCAAAGAGTTGGACGCCCTCGGTAGCCAATACAATGCCTTCACCGCGCAGGAATATACAGGATACTATGCCAAGACGAGCGCGCGCCATTTCAGGCAAATTTTCGATATTGTTTCCGACGTGTATTTGAATTCCACTTTTCCTGAAGTTGAAATGCAAAAAGAGAAAGGAGTTATCATAGAAGAAATAAATATGTACGAAGACCAGCCCCAGAGGCATGTGCAGGACTTGTTTATGAAGTTGCTTTATGGCGACCAGCCGGCGGGCTGGAACGTGGCGGGTGAGAAAAAAAATATTTTAAAAATGAAAGTTGAAGATTTCATAGAATACAAAAAGAAACATTATCTGCCGGAGGCGACTATACTAGTAGTGGCGGGGGCTGTTACCGAGAGGCAAGTTTTGGAGGAAGTGAATAAAATTTTTAAAAACGTAAAGCGTGGCAATAAAGGGCATAAAATAAAAACGAAAGATATACAAAGTAAACCGAAAGTATTAGTAAAATTTAAAGAAACAGACCAGACCCACTTTGTCTTAGGTGTGCGCAGTTATGATTTATTTAGTAAAAAAAATGCTATCCTGTCGGTGCTGGCCGGAGTGCTCGGCGCCGGCATGAGCTCTCGACTTTTTGTGAAGCTGCGTGAAGAGCTCGGTGTCGGTTACTATGTTCGGGCGTATAATGACGCATACACTGACCACGGATTTTTCCAAATTTCCGCTGGGGTGGACAATAAAAGAATAGAGGAAGTCTTGGAGGCCGTGCTAGAAGAGTGCAAAAAATTAAAAATTGAAAAAGTCAGTAAAGAAGAATTAAATAAAGTCAAAGAATGTCTTATCGGCAACATGAAACTCTCCCTAGAGCTCTCTGACGACATTGCCAACTTTTACGGCGGGCAGGAACTTTTGAAAAAAGAAATTCTTGAAGCCGAAGAAAAAGCGAAAAAAATACGCAAGGTTACAGAGAGCCAAGTTCAAGCTCTGGCGAAAAGTATTTTTAAAAACAACAAGTTAAATCTGGCACTCATCGGGCCTTTTAAAGAAAAAGTAAAATTCTTGAAAATACTGAAATTCTAAAGAACCTCTCCTTGCCAAAAAAGGGTTTGGGGAGAGGTGAATTCTGTGTTATCATATTTCTATGTTTGGAGACAACACTAGCACCACTATATCTGTATCTACTGGCACCATGGTCCGAGCCCTACTCGTTCTTTTAGGGGTATTTTTATTATGGTTCTTGCGTGACCTCGTTCTGGTGGTCTTGACCTCTATTGTTATCGCTTCCTTTGTAGAGTCAGCTGTCCCTCATTTCGCTAAAATAAAAATTAATAGGATTTTAGGAATAGTTATTTTGTATGCTGTGGCGCTTTTGGTTTTGGCTGGTTTGTTTTATCTTTTTGCCCCGCTTTTGATTACTGAGCTTTATAATTTTTCTAATTTTATTTCAGATTATATTCCAGGGGTTTCGTTTTTGAATTTTTTTAAGAACGAAGCATTTTCTGGCGCGAAAGACATAGTCAACACTCTTTCCACAAATTTCTCAGTAACGACTCTCTTGTCAGTGTCCAAAGCTTTTCTCTTGAATCTTTCCGGAGGATTCTTCCAAACTCTTTCTGTGGCATTTGGAGGTGTTTTCAACTTTATGCTTATTGTTCTTATTTCTTTTTATCTTTCGATTCAAGAGAACGGCATAGAAAATTTCCTCCGAATCATTTTCCCTATAAAATACGAGGGCTACGTGGTGGACTTGTGGGAACGTTCGCGCCGTAAAATAGCTTTGTGGATAAAAGGACAAGTGGTCTTGGGGCTTGTCATTACAGTGCTCACATATCTACTGCTCTCTCTTTTAGGCATAGAATACGCTCTTCTTTTATCTATTATTGCCGGAGTATTAGAGCTTGTGCCTTACGGCATAATAGTGGCGCTCATTCCAGCTTTTTCTTTCTCGTACCTTTCCGGAGGAATATCTACCGCCTTAATGGTTTCTGGCGCCTACCTCATTATTCACCAATTTGAAGTCTTTCTTTTTGCCCCGCTGATTATTAAAAAAATAGTAGGTCTTTCGCCTATTATCATAATATTGTCTATGCTTATTGGTTTTGAGCTCTCCGGTTTCTGGGGGTTGGTACTTGCTATCCCCGTGGCCATTATCATTATGGAATTTTTAAGTGACATTGAAAAAGATAAAATTTTAGCCAGAACCAATCGATAATAAATAATGAATCCCGTTAGAAATAAAATAATTTATGTTTCTTTTTTAAAAATATTACTAAAGTTTGTTGATGTTAATTTCTAACGGGATGAATGAAAAGAAACCTTTCTACATTACGACTACTATTCCTTATGTAAATGCCGACCCTCATATTGGCTTTGCGCTTGAGTTGGTGCAGGCTGATGCTATGGCTAGGTATCACCGCCTCTTAGGGCGTGATGTTTTTTTTAGCACAGGGACAGACGAGCATGGCCAGAAAATTTTGGAAGCAAGCGAGAGAGAAGGAAAAAATGTAAAGGATTATGTCGACCACTATGCGCAGAAGTTTCTAGAACTAAAAGATTTACTAAATCTTTCTAATGATAACTTTATTAGGACTACGAATCCAGAACATGTAAAAGCGGCTCAAGCATTCTGGCGTCTTTGTGACCAGAAAGGCGATATTTACAAAAAAATATACCGAGGACTGTATTGTGTCGGCTGTGAGAAATTTATTACCGAGAAAGACTTGATGGATGGATTTTGCTCATTTCATCCTAATAAAAAGCCAGAGATAGTGGAAGAAGAAAATTACTTTTTTAGATTGAGTAATTACAAAAAACAACTTTTAGAATATCTATCAAATGAGAAAACAATTATTCCCAAGTGGCGTAGAATTGAAGCGATAGATTACGTCTCAGACGGGATGGAGGACTTTTCAATTTCTCGCGACAAAAAACGTTTTTCTTGGGGCGTACCTGTGCCCAATGACGACACACAGGTAATGTATGTTTGGTTTGATGCCTTAGTGAACTACCTCTCTACTCTCGGTTGGCCCAATAGCCATGGAATATACGAGAAATTCTGGGAAAACGGGGAGAAAGTACAAGTTGCCGGCAAAGACATGGTGAAATTTCAGTCCGTCATGTGGCAAGGCATGCTAATGTCGGCAGGATTGCCGACAACCGACTCTGTCGTCTACCACGGTTTTATAACTGGCGAAGGCGGAATTAAAATGTCTAAATCAATAGGCAATGTGATAAACCCGAACGAAATCGTAAAAGAATATGGCACAGACGCCCTGCGGTATTTTCTCTTGCGTGAAATTTCAACTTTTGAGGACAGCCCGTTTACTATGGAAAGATTTAAAGAAGCATATAATGCCAACTTGGCGAATGGTTTGGGGAATTTAGTAAGTCGGATTTTAACTATGGTAGAAAATTATGCTATTCGTACTACTGTTGTTGGTGCGGCATTATCTGATCCAGATTTGGATGTTTTTGATATAAAAAAATATATGGATAAAATTTGGCTTAAGATTCAAGAGTTAGATAAAATAATTCAAGAAAAAGAACCATACAAAGTTTTTAAAACTAATCCAGAAGAAGCAAAAATCATTGTCGCAGATTTGTTCATGAAACTTGCATCTATTGGTTATTCTTTAAAATCTATTATGCCAGAGACATCACAACACATTTTGTCTTGCCTAAGTGGGCACAAAAAACCGGAAACTCCTTTATTTCCGAGAAAAGACTAAAAGAAAGACTAATATGCCTCAAAGAAAACCTAAGTTTATCGACATACACAGCCACGTTCACTTTATAGCTTTTAACGAAGATAGGGACGAAGTAATTAAGCGTGCCCTAGACAATGATACTTGGCTCATAAATGTCGGCACGCAGATAGATACTTCTAGACATGCCGTAGAGCTGGCGAATGAATACAAAGAAGGTGTATATGCCATTGTCGGGCTTCACCCGATACATACCGGGGCATCGTTTCATGATGAAAAAGAGTTAGGCGAAGGTGGCAAAGAATTCACTTCACGCGGAGAAATTTTCGACAAAAATGCGTACAGAGAATTTTTAAAAGACCCTAAAGTTGTGGGTATAGGAGAATGTGGGCTCGACTATTATAGGTGTGACAATGAATCAATTTCTAAACAAAAAAAGGCATTTATAGAGCAGATAGAGTTAGCCAATGAATTTAATAAACCTCTTATGCTTCACATTCGCAACAACCAAAAACAGGAATTAATCACAGGTAAAGAAGGGGAGCCCAATGCATATCTTGATGCGCTGGATTTACTAAAAAAATACGCGAAAGTCAAAGGCGATGTGCATTTTTTCGCCGGTAGCACCGAGGAGGCCAAAGCGTTTTTGGATTTCGGTTTCACTCTTTCTTTTACTGGAGTCATTACCTTTACCCATGATTATGATGAAGTCATAAAAAGTACTCCGCTTAATATGATTATGACCGAGACAGACTGCCCATATGTGGCGCCAGTGCCTTATCGTGGCCAGAGGAATGAACCGTCGTATGTGAGTGAAATAGTTAAAAGAATAGCTCTGATTAAAAATTTACCCGAAGGGGAAGTGGCCGAAGCCATTATTGCCAATGTTAAAAGAGTTTTTGGGATTGCTTTTTAAAAAGATTTTTGCTAGTATCAGACTCATACCACATGGAAATTAAAGATAAAAAAGAAGTGAAAGAGGACACAGATTCGAGAGTTTACGAGCTCGGCTACCTTTTGGTGCCTAGCATATCTCCCGAGGACGTGCCGGTTAATTACGGCAACATTAAAGAACTTGTTTCATCGCTTGGCGGTGAAATTATTTCAGACGAAATACCTAGGAGTATTACGCTAGCTTACTCAATGATTAAAGTTATATCGAATATACGCAACAAATTTACTACTGCTTATTTTGGCTGGGTTAAATTTATAGTGGATACGCAAAAAGTTTTAGAATTAAAAAAGAAGCTTGATCTTGACCCGAGTATCATTCGATTTTTAATCTTAAAAACCGTCAAAGAAAACACTATTGCCTCAAAAAGATTTATCCGCGGAGATATGCTGCATCGTAGGCCGCTTGTTAAGAAAACTGAAATTGAAGTATCTGTTCCTATAAATAAGGAAGAACTGGATAAAGAAATCGACGCCTTAATAGAAGCTTAATATTTAATTTTTAAATAATATGTATTTAAACAAAGTAATCTTAATAGGAAATTTAACTCGAGACCCAGAATTAAGGTCTTTGCCAACAGGCGCCAAAGTGTGTTCATTCTCCATAGCTACCAACCGTGTTTGGAAAGATAAAAATGGCGCTCGCCAAGAAGCAGCGGATTATCACAATGTGGTAGTTTTCGGACGTCAAGCGGAAACAGTTGCCCAGTATATGAAAAAGGGCAGCTCGATACTTGTCGAAGGCAGAATGCAAACTAGGAGCTGGGAAGATAAAACAAGCGGAGAGAAAAAATATCGCACGGAAGTCATAGCTGACCGCACGCAGTTTGGTCCCAAAGGAGGCGAGCGGGGGAATGCTGGAGCTAGTGCCGGAAGTGCGGGAAAAACATCAAGTTCTGAAGAAGTTGATACTATAGAATACCCAGAAGAAGATATTAATCCTGAAGATATACCTTTCTAAATTTTCAATTTTTAATTATCAATTTTCAAAAATATGAAACAAGATTACTTTTCAGCCAATAATATAAAGTATATAGACTATAAGGACGTGGAAATCCTAAAAAAGTTTATCAATCCTAGTGGTAAAATTATGAACCATAAGCGCACTGGCGTTACCGCCAAGAACCAACGGGCTCTAGCTACAGCCATCAAACACGCTCGTTTTCTCGGGTTGTTACCTTTCGTAGTCAAGTAAATTAGTAAAAACTTTGGAAACCGAAATTTTTGTCGGTACGGGTTTTTCAGTAAAAATTCAGCCTTAAAAAAGACTGGAATGGCTCGTTCAGAAAAGTCATAACATGATTTTTCTGCTCGCCAAACCCCTTAAAAATTTGTTTCCAAAGTTTTTTCTTAAACTCGCTCTACGTATTCACCGTTTTCGGTATTCACGCGGATGACATCTCCCTCGTTTATAAACATCGGAGCGTTTATCGAGGCTCCATTTTCTAGGACTATAACCTTGATGCCTCCCTTGGAGGTATCGCCACGGACAGCTGGTGGAGCTTCTTTAACTTTGAACTCCATCTTAATAGGCAAAGTAACTTTAATTATTTTTTCCTCGTCATCATTTTCCCACACTAGTGCCGTGACATTACTGTTTTGTTTCAAAAATTTTGCGGCATCGCCTATGAGCACTTCACTAAGCTTAAATCTATTGGCCTTGTTTTCTCTGTCACAGAACCAATACTCTCCTTTGTTACTATATAAAAAAGTAATATCTCGTTTTGTGATGTCTGCTTCGTGAGCAGACTCAGATACATGGTATGTAGCAGGGAACACTTTTCCAGAGATAAGACTGCGGAGTTTTATCTGGTTTTGTGGCTTCCTTTGCTGAGTACGGGCGACGTGACTCTCAACCACTTCACATGGTTCGTCGTCATGTATGATTATTTTCTTTTCACGGATTTCGCTGTATTCCAGTTGGGACATTCCACCATCCTAGCAAAACTAGGCTTCTTCGGCAAATTTTTTCTTAATTTCTTTCAGGATGTGGTCGGAGATTTTTTTATTTTCCTTCAAGAATTTGCGGGTAGCATCGTAGCCTACGCCCAATTTTATTTTTTCTTCCTTCTCAATACCAGACACGTAGAAATACGAGTTACCGGTTTTTTCTATGATTTTGAATTTTTCTCCCAAGGCCATGATTTCGCCTTCTTTGGAAATGCCTTCATTGTAGATAATGTCGAACTCTGTCTGCTTGAACGGAGCTGAAACTTTGTTTTTTACTACCTTTACCCGAGTGCGGGAGCCCACCACTTCCTCCCCCTTTTTTATTTGGGCAATTTTACGGATGTCGAGTCGGACGGAAGTGTAGAATTTTAATGCCTTGCCTCCCGGAGTCGTTTCCGGATTGCCGAACATCACGCCAATCTGCATGCGGATTTGATTTATGAAAATTACCACTGTTTTGGAGCGGGCGACGATGGCGGTGAGCTTGCGAAGCGCTTGGCTCATCAAGCGAGCTTGCTTACCGACATGATATGCTCCCATGTCGCCTTCGATTTCATCTTTGGGGGTAAGAGCGGCTACGGAGTCGATAACGATAACATCAATCTTACCCGTACGCACCAAGCTCTCCACTATTTCCAGTGCTTGCTCGCCATTGTCCGGCTGGGAGATGAGCAGATTATTTATGTTGACTCCGAGCTTCTTGGTATATTCTGGGTCCATGGCGTGTTCGGCATCTATGTAGGCGCAGACTCCGCCGAGCTTTTGCGCTTCGCCTACAATGTGGAGCGAGAGGGTAGTCTTACCTGAAGATTCCGGTCCGAATATTTCAATGATTCTGCCACGCGGTATACCACCTACTCCGAGCGCCATGTCGAGACCGATAGAACCAGTCGGGATGACATTCACATCTACCTTTGGCGAGTCGCCGAATTTCATTATTGAGCCTTCGCCAAATTTATTTTGAATAGATTTTAAAGTATCTTCCAATACCATTCCACCCATTGTTTTCTCTTCTTTTTTCTCCTTTTTCTTTAACATTATTTTTCGTATATTATCTTATAATTTTTTTTATCAATATATCCAAACTTGTCTTTGGCTGTTATATTTATCACATTATAACCCGAAAGCAATGCTATTGTCTCGTTGAAGTTACCATCTTCATCTATAGAAATTTCTCGGCCATTTAAAGTTAATTTTGTGGCATTTTTAGCATTCCCTTTAACCTCTAGTATGCTCTCCATGACTTTTGTCCCATCTGTGATATTTACATTTTTTATCTTTACTCCAAAAATTAAATCATGAGAACGGAAAAATGCGTACACCACAATCAGAACAAAAAAAATACAAAGTCCAGCTATTTCTAAAATTTTTTTCGCACTTTGGTTCATATTACATTCTCTCCTGTCTCCGTGCGTTCCCCGCCTGCATCAGCTATGCCGAAAGCATTGCGGGCAGGTATTTTCTCTAACACTTCTCTCGGCTTAGCGCCGTCTCCGGGGCCGATGACTCCGCGTTCTTCTAATTTGTCCATCAGTCGCGCGGCGCGAGCGTAGCCCAATTTTAATTTTCTTTGCAGATAAGAAGTAGATGCCTTACCCGCTTCCATCACGCAAATTCTGGCCTCCTCGTACATTTCGTCGTCATCTCCGGAATCATCTTCATCTTCCAAAGTACTTTCAAAAATACTTTTATCGGCTGAAATCGAACCAGAGGTCAAAGCTATTTCTTCCGACACTTCGTCCCTATAGGCATCAGCTAAATATTTTACGACTTTCTTGACTTCGTTTTCTGAAATAAAGGCGCTCTGCAGCCTCTCCGGCTGAGCTTCACCCGAAGAGTAAAGCATGTCCCCAGCGCCGAGGAGTTTCTCCGCTCCGCCGGCGTCAAGGATGGTACGCGAGTCTACCTGCGAGGAAACTTTCAAAGCCACACGGGCAGGGATGTTTGCTTTTATGAGCCCAGTAATGACATTTACTTCCGGCCGCTGAGTAGAGAGTATCAAGTGAATGCCCACTGCCCGAGACATTTGGGCCAAGCGTACGATGGCTGACTCAAGTTCCCTAGGGTAAGAGCTCATTATATCCGCCAACTCATCTATAATAATGATAATATAGGGCAGGCGGTCGGCATTAACTTCGTCAATGCCGTCACTATTTTTCTTGCTCTTAGCTTTGCCGAAAACATTGTTGTGGTAAGACTCTATATCTCGCACTGATTCGGCCTCCAAGATGTCATAGCGGCGGTCCATTTCTTTAGCTGCCCATTTCAGCGCCAAGATTGTTTTTTTGGCTTCGGTTATTACCGGAGTAAGTAAATGTGGGATATTGTTATACAGCGTTAATTCTACGCGTTTTGGGTCTATTAAGATAAATTTCAAATCATCTGGGCCGTTTCTGTAAAGAAGAGAAGTAATCATCGCGTGGATAGCTACTGATTTTCCTGAGCCAGTAGTGCCGGCAACAAGGCAATGTGGCATCTTGGCAAGGTTGCCGAATACTGACTTGCCGGATATGTTGCGCCCCAGAGCTATTGTCAGAGGCTTAGGAGAACTTTGGAATTTGTCGTCCGAGAGGAGAGTGGCCAGACCCACGATTGACTTGCTTCTATTTGGAATTTCAATACCGACTAAAGATTTACCCGGAATCGGCGCTTCTATTCTAATGGGGTGGGCAGCGAGTGCCAAAGACAAGTCATTTTGTAGTCCGATAATGCGTGAGAGCTTCATTCCTTCTGCTGGTTTTAACGCATAGCGAGTGACTGTCGGACCTATTGTTATTTCATCCATTTCCACTTCAATGCCGAAGTTGAGGAGGGTGCGCTTTATTATATTTGCATTTGCTTTTATGTCGCCGGTGTTTGGCTTGCCTTGGTCTTCTTCGAGCAATGACAGTGGGGGAGGCACGTAAGTAGAAACCAGCCCACCCTTTCTCTTTTTGATCGGCATTTCTTCTTCCTCGTCTTCTTTATTTATATTCTTATGTATACCTAAGGCTTTTTTAATTTTTTCTCCAGTAGTTTCTTCTTCCTCTTCTGTTTTTTCATCTTCTGCAACTTCTGCAGTACTTTCTTTAACTTCTACCGGCTCTGTATTTTTTTCTTTTTTAATAAGATTCCAAAGTTTTTTGAACAATAATGCCATGTCTAATTTCGCGTCAAAAATTACCAGAATTGAAATTATTAAAATTGCTCCTAGGAAAATAATGCTGGCGTAGGTATCAAAAAGAGACATGAAGGGAGTTGATAAAATTTCTCCCAGAAGTCCGCCCTTATGCGAGCCTGAAACAATGTCTATGACTCCTAGTCCAGAAAGAAGAAACATGGTGGCGCTTATCGCCCGCGTCCACCCGATCTCCGGAGTTTCGGATTTTACGAAGGAAGCTCCGAGTAAGACCAAGAGAGCAGGTAGAAGAATATAACCGAAACCTAAAAGGTAATAAAGTTTCTCGTAAATAAAATGGCCGGCCACTCCGGTAATATTAAATGCTGCCATAAGAAAAAATAGTGCCAAAACAAAAAAAACTATTGCCAGTATTCCGTGTTTAGTTTGAGTTTTTAGTCCGCTCCCATTTTCTTTCTTTCCATTCTTATTGTCATTTTGGTTTTTCGCCATGGAGGTATTTTAACATAAATTATTTTTTCTCGCAGAAACTCTTTCTTTGTATAGATTCCTCGGAAACCGAAATTTTTGCCGGTACGGATTTTTCGAAGCTTGAAAAATCCTGAAATTGGCTCGTCGACACTCGCCAAACCCCTTAAAAATTTGTTTCCGAGAAATCTTAGCATCTTGCTTTTTTGTGTCCTTTATATATAATGGACAAATGTTAGGAGAAAATAAAAATCTCAAAGACATTCATCAGGACTCAAAGACAAATCTTGGCATCTCTGTAACGGACAATTCTTTCTCTATTTCTTATACAAAGACCCATAAACTTATTACTGCTCTATATATGGTAACGGACGTAATAGACAAGGAAGAACCAATTAGGGCTAAGTTAAGGGTTTTAGGCACAGGCATTATATCAGACATGCATTCTGTTCCTACTAATGCTGTTATAAAAATTGCTGAAACCGTGTCCTTTTTAAACATAGCTTCATCAATGAATTTTATTTCAGAAATGAACTGCACAATTCTAAAAAAAGAATTTATTGAGTTAAAAGCATCTATACAAGAAAATATAGATATGAAGCCTACATGGCTTGCAGACTTTTTTCTCCGCCCACATCATATTTTAGATGAAAATAAGTATCAGAAAAATTCACCTGAAAATTCTATAGGACATGGTAAGTCCACTAAAAGACAAACAAGTACCAGAATTGGTGTACAAAAAGGAAGTACTTTAATGCAAGCTCTGTCCGATAAAATTCTGTCGGGTGTTGGACACCCGACAGTAAGTACACACAGTTTCGACACTCTAAAAAAACAAAGACGAGATGACATAGTAAATGTAATAAAAATTTTAGGCGGAAGTGCTACCATAAAGGACATAAAGGACAAAGTTAAAGTAGCGCCCGAACAGTCCAATGCACTTTTTTCTTCTAGTGAAAAAACACTCCAAAGAGAGTTGATATCTATGGTTAAAGATAATGTCCTTAATAAGACAGGAGCAAAACGCTGGAGCAGGTATTTCTTAAAATTAGGTTCTAGTACCTAGGTTCTAGGTGCTAGCTATTTTAAAGACCTTGCCCCGTACCAAGCTCTGCTTTGGTTCGGGGTTGCATTTTGGCTTAAAGTATGTAAATATAAGGCTTGTGGCTAAACCCTTATTTTGAGAGTTATCCACATAATACATTGCTCTATCTTGGAGCTATATATTATAATGTTATACGTGTTTATAGAGCGCACGTTTTGTGTACTCTATATTCATTAATTATATTTGTCTTCGTTCATAATTTCGTCGAAAAAATTCTGAAGGAAAACAAATTTGTATGGTCATTGAAAATTGAATAAAAGTTTTTTTGTTCAGTTTTCAATTAAGTAAACATCTGTTCGTTATTTATTTGTCCGCTACATTATCATTGTTTGTAATTATTATTTAAGCGGGTGGGAAAATAACGATAGAAAAAATACGCTTTTAGTTTTGTCGAAACTAATTAATGGCGTAGAAAAATTAGAAAAAATTTATGAGTAATATATTAAATTTAAAAGGGGTAAAGTTTTTTGCCATCGTTGTGTTGGCAATGGCTGTCCTCGCAACATTCGGAATGGTTGCTGTGCAAACAGCAAGCGCTGACTGTTCGATCACTATGACTCTCCGAGTAGGTTCCACAGGCGATGAAGTTAAATGTCTTCAAGCGATTGTTGGAGCTACGGCAGACGGTAAATTCGGTCCTCTAACTAAAGCTGCAGTTATGGCTTGGCAGTCAGGTCATTCTCTAGTAGCTGATGGAGTAGTAGGTCCTCTGACACGCGCTGCTTTGGTAAGTGGCGGTTCAATGAGTACCACACTTCCAGCAGGTTGTACATCAACCGCAGGATATAGTCCTACCACAGGAACATCGTGTTCTACTGTTGTAGTTACTCCTCCAGCCGCAGGCTGTGAAGGAGGAAATCTATTCAATAGCAATACCGGTGCTTCATGTACTGGCGCTGTAGTAGTTGCTTCTGGTCCTGTATCAGTAAGCTTAGCTTCTAACAATCCAGCTTCTTCTACTATTGTCGCTACTCAAGCTACTGCTGACCTCGCCCACTTTACTTTCTCTGGCGTTGGCACAGTGACTGGCGTTGTATTGCAACGTATCGGTGTTTCGGCTGACTCCACTCCTTCCAATGTCTACCTCTTCGATGGGGCAACACGTATGACGGATGCAGCTTCAGTTTCCAACAACGGTAAAGTTACCTTTAGCGTTCCATCTGGCATCTTCACAGTTAATGGTTCAAAGACTATTGCTATAAAATCTGACATCGCCACGGGTACTTCTGGTCAGACATTAGGTTTCACTCTTGCCTCATTCACTACAGCGGCTGGTACTTCTAGTGTCAATCTTTCAGGCAACATTCATACTATCGCTTCTGCTACCCTGGCAGCTGTTTCAGCCGGTACTGTTACTCCTTCCGGAGCAACTATTACCCCTGCGGCAAATGTCACAGTTTGGCAGTCAACTCTTAACGTTTCTCAACGAGATGTTTGGATGAAAAGAATTGCATTGCGTAACGTAGGTTCCGCTCCAGCAGCTTCTTTCCAGAATTTCAAACTCTTTGTCAATGGCATCCAAGTTGCGACAGCTCTAGGGCTTGACGTAAACGGTTATGTGACTTTTGACCTCATGGCAGCTCCAGTATTACTCACATCAGGTTCACGCGTTGTTCGCGTAGACACCGATGTTATCTCTGGCGCTTCCCGAACGGTTCAATTCTCACTTCGCAACGCAGCTGATGTCGACTTTGTTGACTCCAGTTTCAACGTAAACATTGCGCCTACTTCTGCTCCTTGGACGCCTACTACGGCTAGCACGATTAGCGGAAGCTCCGGTGGTACGCTTACAATCGAGAAAGACACAACTTCACCTTCAACCAACGTAACTTTGGCTGGTAGCGACATTAACATTGCAACCTTTAGAGTAACTGCTTATGGTGAAGCTATCAAAATTGAGACATTATCAGGAGGCTTCACATTTACAGATGGTGGCACAGCTAACGCTGCCGCTACTCTCCGAAATGGTCGTCTGCTAATAAGTTCAGACAGCGGTACTAATTATGTACAGTATGGTTCCACAGCAACCCTGGTTGCCGCAGGAACTTCATTCACACTTAATTACACCGTAGTTCCGGGAACTCCAGTTTTGGTTCAATTGCATGCTGATATCTTCGATAACGACGGTACAGGGACTCTGGACACTAGCGATACTCTTCTTGGTAGGATTATTGCCGGTTCTTCAAATGCCCAGCGCGTAGACTCTCTTGGTTCATTTAGTACTGCCGCAGCGAGCGCAAATACACTTACTATTGCCTCAGCTTCTATAACACTTACTAAGAATGGCACTTACGCTAACCAGACCACAAGCCTTCCTGCAACTAACTTCAGAATCGGTTCATGGAATCTTGCTGGCTCTTCTGTTGAAGACGTACTCTTGACTACTCTCTCATTTGATATTAATGATGGAGTCGCAGGTACTGAATTCGACGAAGGCGATATTAGGAATATGTATGTGGTTATGAAGAATGCATCTGGCACTATCGTTGCTCAGCCTGCTCCTATTGACACTCTTGGCACTGGCGCAGACCAAAACTTCTCTATCAACTACACCTTGCTTAAGAATCAAAATGTAACTTTTGACCTTTACGCAAATCTTACAGATGATGGACTTGATATGGTGGCTGGTGTTTCTGGCGGTTCTGATAATGTCGATGACGATGACGGATTCGCGACTGTCTTCCAAGTTTCAGGTACTTCACTAGTATCTGGTCAGACAGTTACCGGTGGTAACGGCACAGCAACTGTTGCTGGCCAGACGATTTCTGAAGCTGCAGCTACTATTACTGCAACTAAGAATTCTTCATCTCCGGTAGCAGGTATTGTTTACGACAATCAGACTATTACTTCTCTAGATGCTAAATTCGCTGCAGTTACAGCCGCTTTTGACATCACAGACATTACCCTCACACTTCCTGCCGCAGGCGCGACAGTTGTGCAGAATGTAATGCTCTACGAAGGTGGTACGCTTATCGCTACAGCTCCAGGTGGTGCTGAAACAGTAACCTTCTCTGGTCTTACTTGGAATGTTCCAGCTACGGGTTCTGGCTACAAAGTTCTTTCTGTTAAACTACAGCTTGGCACTATCGGTGTCGGCGGTGGTACAACTGGCGCTTCTATCCTTACTACGCTCACAGCCTTTACCGCAGTTAATAAATCAACTGGTGTATCAGCTGCTGGCACAGTAACTGCCGCTACAAGTAGCGCTTTGAACGCCTTTGCTGCTATCCCTGTGATTACTCAAGTAACTCTCGCAAGCAACTCTCTCCTTAACACATCTGCTCGTCCACTTCTAAGATTTAAAGTGGATGCCACTGGTGGAGATATTGCTTGGGGGTTCCTTACTTTCAAAGTAACTAAGGATGCCGCAACTACTGTCGGTACAGACGCTACGACTGGTATCACTCTTTGGGATGTAACTGCTGGTGGTAATACTTCTGTTGTAGGTGTATTTACTAACGCTGCTACCGTATATGGAGCTGGCGCTGGTCCTGCTGACATTGGATTTGTTCCAACAGCTGAACAGACAATATCAGGTTCAAAGACTTATGAATTGCGTGGTAACATTGCCGCCGCGGACGCTTCAGGAGACTTCGTAACTGTAACTCTTGATAACGATAGCGCAGCAATTGTTGCCTCTGACCAGCTTACTGATATTGATGCTGATACTGATGCCCCAATCATTTGGTCTGATATATCAGCTTCTAGTCATGCGACTACAACTAATGACTGGACAAGTGATTTCGGTGTCAAGAATCTTCCAGTTGCAGATAGCTTGAACTGGCCTGCATAAGTAATTAGTTAAATAAGTTTATATAGTCGATTATCTAAACTTCAAAAAACCACCCTTCGGGGTGGTTTTTTTGTTGCTTCGGGAAAAGGTCTTGCCTTAAGGGAGTCCAAGGCAAGACCTTGAGGAGAAAATAATTTGTGATATACTTCAAAGTATGACTAAGTCTTATACATATCGTACAATTATAGAGCCAGACGGAAAGTTTTTTCATGGCTATGTGCCGGCTTTGTCGGGCTGTCATACCTTCGGTAAGACCATAGCCGAAACTAAGAGACATTTAAAGGATGCAATTGAGGTGTACATAGAGTCTCTCATACAAGAAAAGAAAATTATACCAAGTGATGCGAGTTTTGAATCTTTTGAGACTGTTTCTTTTCCATATCCTCATAAAGTGTATGCCTAAATTGCCGGTTGTTCGTGCAAAAAATCTTATCAAGGCGCTTGAAAAAATTGGTTTTTATAGAGTACGTCAAAGTGGGAGTCATCTTTTTCTTACACATAAAGATGGTAGATGCACGACTATTCCAATACACACTAATCACGATATTCCAAACGGAACATTTCGAGAAATTCTAAATGATTTAAAGATTTCAAAAGATGAAATTATAAATATTTTAAAATAGATAATATGACTCAAGAACAAAAAAATCTAGCTATAATAATTATAGTTGCCGGTCTAGTGATAGGCGGTATTTTGTATTTCAAAAATAAAGAAAAAGTAAATGAAGACACCATAGAATCCCCCGCAATACTAAGTACAGAAGAAGAGGGGCAGTCTTGGGACATGGCAGAAGAAATATCTGGGCAAAACCCGGCAGCCGTAGGATCAGCCGATAGTTTAAATAACGACAGATTTAATGCTTCCATGAAAAACGCCCATATCGCTTTTGGAAAAAGAGAATACAAACAAGCCAAAAGTTATTACAATCTGGCTCTGAAATATAAAAACGAAGATACCGCGCACTACGGCCTCTTTATGGTTTACTCTGTGCAAGGGAACTGGGTCAGAGCGCAGGAAGCTCTTGATGCGGCTATAAAAATCAATCCTCATTTTGCTGACTACTGGAGGTCTAAGATTAGCTTAATGGATGAGAGGACTAATGCGAGCTATGAAGACTTGAAAAAGGTTTACAGCGAAGGACTTTTAAAAGTGGACCCCGGCACCAAGATAAATCTAATTACCTTTTTTGCCGGCGTAGCCGAAAGTAATGGGAGAGGTGACCAAGCCATGATTATCTGGGAGTATGCGCAAAAAGTCTTTCCGGACAATAAATTTATTTATCAGGACGAGATAGACCGGTTGCGGGGCAAAATATAGTTTGATATACTACAAATTATGCATGTTAAAAAAGGTGGCAAAAATGGAAATATGACAGTAGATAAATTAGCTATTATGATGAATAATAGCTTTGAGAGACTTGAAGAAAAAATGGCGACTAAAGATGATATCAAAGATATTCGCCACGATATACTGAATCTAGGCGATAGATTTGTGTCATATCATATGTTTGATAAACTTGCATCTCGGGTTCATGTACTTGAGAAAAAGCAAAAATAAGTCTTATTATAAATATAATTAGTTAAAAAAATGTCTAAAAATAATATTGTATTGGTAGTTGTCGTAGTTTTGGTTATAGTCGGAGTGGCTTTTTGGGGCAACAAAATGAAAGGGGATAACGGCTATTCCGTCGTCTACCTTCAGACTGGGGAAGTATATGTCGGCAAATTAGCAACCTTTCCTGATTTACAGCTGACAGAGGGCTATATATTGCAAATTGCCAAGGATGCTAAAGATGAAACAAAGACGACTTTTCAGCTTCAGCCTATAACTGACGCTCTTTGGTCGCCGAAAGTTTTACATCTTGTAAAGGACAACGTTGTCTTTTATGGTCCACTCATGTCCAATAGCAAAATTGCTGAAACTCTAGCCGCGCAGAAAAAGTAAAAAAATAGTTAAAAGAAAAAATGTGGATTAACGAAAGTTATCCACATTTTTTCTTTTTTTCTACTTGCTTGTGTTGTACAATTATAGACGCAAGAAAGTGTCGAATACTTTTTTGTTATCTTGAATTATTTTTAAATGCATTAAAAAGTAATTGAGGAAAAATATTATTAGTGTTATTTTTTCAACAAGTGAGGAGCATGTGAAAACTTGTTTTCATAATGTCCGAGCGAAGTTGAAATATGGAATTAATATTCCATCTTATTAATTAATAGGTTTATTATTAGAATTATGAAAAAATTATTTAAAGGTTTAGGTATGGGTCTTGCTAGCTCTGCTCTTATTATGGGGCTCGGAGCAGCGCAAGCGCTCGCAACGACAACTCTCGGCGTAGGTGTCATCACTGAAACTGGCGGGTTGGTCATCACTGGCGCAGTCGGTTCGGCAATGACTTTTGCTACTACTGCTACTACGGGGGACATTACTATCGGTGGCACTGGGCAGACTTCTGGTACTACTCTAATTTACGGTGGTACTGATACTGGCACTGGCACAGCCGCAGGTCTTTCTTTGACCCCAGGCACAGCCGGTACTCTTGTACTCGGTGCAGCTGCAGGCACGGGAGCAGTTTCTCTTGGTACATCTAGTGCTGACCAGACAGTAAATGTTGCTGGTGGCGCTGCGGTTAAAACAATTAACATTGGGACAGGTAACACTTCCGGTGTTATCACTGTCGGCGCTACTGGTCAGACAGGGAACGTAGTTATCTATGGTCCTCTGACAACTGGTTCAGGCGCAATTTTCAACAACTCAACAACAGCCAACCTCGCTATGGGTGGCGCGCTCACAACTGGTAACTTAGTTCTCGGTGGTACTGGCATGCTCGCTGGTGTTACAACTATCTACGGAGGTACTGCTACTGGCGTAGGCACAGCCGCAGGCCTATCTTTGACTCCAGGCACAGCCGGTACATTAGTACTGGGAGCTGCTGCTGGCACAGGTCAAATAAGTCTTGGTACATCTACGGGTGCACAGAGAGTTGATATCGCTGGTGGCGCTGAAGCTA
This sequence comes from Candidatus Nomurabacteria bacterium RIFCSPHIGHO2_02_40_30, assembly GCA_001785445.1. Taxonomy (GTDB): domain Bacteria; phylum Patescibacteriota; class Minisyncoccia; order Phycocordibacterales; family UBA9973; genus UBA9973. Next base: position 30,375 of record MFTV01000015.1, read on the forward strand.
AAACTGTCAACATCGCTAACGCTAACACTACTGGTGTTATTACTGTCGGCGCTACTGGTCAGACAGGGAACGTAGTTATCTATGGTGGCAATACGGGCGGTGCAAACCAAATATTCAACAATACTACAACTTCAACTATCGCTCTTGGTGGAGCGCTGACAACAGGCGACCTTACCATTGGTGGTACTGGCCAGCTTGCAAGTAACACAATAATCTATGGTGGTACTGATACAGGCGCTGGTATAGCCGCTGGTCTATCTTTGACTCCAGGCACAGCCGGTACATTAGTACTCGGCGCTGCTGCTGGAACAGGAGCTATTTCTCTTGGTACTTCATCAGCTGATCAAACGGTAAACATTGCTGGTGGCGCTGCAGTTAAGACTGTCAACATCGCTGCTGCTAACACTTCCGGTGTTATCACTATTGGTGCTACAGGTCAGACAGGGAACGTCATTATTTTTGGTGCTTTAACGACTGGCGCGAACACATTATTTAACAACACTACAACAGCTACCACGACAATTGCTTCTGCTGTTACGGAAGGAGCTATTCAAATCGGTGGTACTTCTATGACTTCTGCTGTTACTAAGATCTACGGAGGTACAGCTACTGGCGCTGGTGTGGCCGCTGGTCTTTCCCTAACTCCAGGCACAGCCGGTACATTAGTACTTGGCGCTGCTGCTGGAACAGGAGCAGTTTCTCTTGGTACATCTTCAGCTGATCAAACAGTGAATGTTGCTCAAGGTACTGCAGTCAAAACTATTAACATTGGTACTGCTAACACTTCTGGTGTCACTATTATCGGTGGTACAGCTGGAACCGGAGCTATTACGCTTGGTTCAAGTACAGGTGGGCAGACAGTCAATGTTGGTACTGGAAACTCAGGCGGGGCAGATGTTCTTAATCTTGGTACTGGTACAGCGGTTACTTCAAAGACAGTCAACGTTGCTACTGGTGCCATTTCGTTCGTGAATGTTGGTACTGGAGACTTTGTAAACACAATTAAAATCGGTGACCATGCAACTCCTGCTAACGTAATTACAATTGGTGGCGCTGCTTCAACGACCACTGTAAAAGGTACTCTTACTGTTGGTGTTGATGACACAGGTCACGACGTCACATTCTTCGGTGCTACAACTGGTAAATCATTCCTTTGGGATGAATCTGCTGACAAGATGATTGTTACTGGTACTTCTACACTTGCTGGCGATGTTGCAGTTACTGGTAGTGCAACTTTCACTAATGGTACAGCAGTACTAGGAGACACGGGCACAAATACTAGCAACTGTACAGGTGCCAACAACGTAACATTCCCTCTTGCTACTGGTAACTTCTTCTCAATTGACATGGAAGACGCAAGCGATTGTTCCATTACTTTCTCTGGTGGAGTAGCTGGCGCTATAGTTGTTATTCAATTGGAATACTCTGGTACAGACAACTTTACCTTTGCTGATACTACACCGCAAGTTGAACTTATTGAACAAGTATGCGCGGACTCAGCAGGAGCTGAACCAGATGCTAATGGAGATATCGTAACTCTCACTATAAGAATGTTAGATGCGACAAGTCCTCAGGTTCTTGCATGTACACAGACTAGTGTAGCTTAATTATTTTGTTTCCCGCCTGCAACAGCTATGTGTAGCATTGCGGGCAGGCTTAAGTTAATTACATTATTAAAAATAAATATGCGGGATTTTTCTCGAAACTTTCTCTAGGTCGAATCCCGTATATATAATCTTAAAAACAAAATGATTAAAAAATTAAAAATTGGTTTAGTTGCGACGGGTCTGTCTATTGCTCTCGGAGCTGTGCCTGTGATTGCCCTAGCGGCTGATGTCAACTTCGATGTTATTACGAACATCGTAATAGGCACGCGCACTTACAATATTGCGGCTGGTTCGGCAGCAACCACACTGGTACTAGCTACAGACGGTTTATCTCTGGCTGTCGAAGTTCCGACTTCTTCCAACTTCATCCTCGTTTCTGCGGATAGAAGCACTCTCACTACCACCGGAGGCACTGTTGCCTGTACCAATTCCGAAAGCACGCTAACTATAGCTGGACTCACTGGTACCACAAGGACAATTACGCCTTCCACGACTGCTTGTGGAGCGATAACAGGTGGCGGAACTCCCGCTCCTGCCGCTAGCACTGGCGGCGGAGCTCCCGCAGCGGCCGCTATAATCACTCCCGTTGTTGTCACTCCTGTAGTTACAGTCGACACTGGTTGCGTGGCTGGAGCAAAGTTTAGCATCACCACAGGCAAAGCCTGCGCTGCGGCAACGGTCACCCCAGCCACTCCGGCGACCCCTGCGGTTCCGGGAGTAAGCCCAGCCATCCCGGCAACCCCTGCCACTGTCTACAACTTCGGCACCACTACCTTGAAAAATGGTAGCCGAGGCGAAGCCGTTAAGGAATTGCAAAGATTCTTGAATGATAAATTGAATCTTGGTCTAGTGCTTGATGGTAAACTAGGTCCAAAGACAATTGCTG
>MFTV01000016.1 GCA_001785445.1 Candidatus Nomurabacteria bacterium RIFCSPHIGHO2_02_40_30
AGAATCCATTTAGGAAAATATTTAAACGGTATGATACCGGTCGAGAAACTCAATTATTATTTATCCACAGTGTCACCCTTGAAGGTTAACTGAACAACTTTCCCAATTCAAGGACAGTCCTTGGGGAAAAGTCTTAAGGACCGTATTTCCCTACTTCTTGCCACCAGTCAAAACTTCCTTTATCTGGTCTATAATTTCGTTGGGGGTAATAGTAGCTTTTACTATGAATCGCGCCGCGCCAAGCTTTTCTCCTTTTTCGATATCAGACTTTTGCCCCAGATTGGAAAGAAGAATAACAGGTATGTGTTTGGTTTTCGGTTCAGCCTTTATTCTTCGTAGAATTTCAAAACCATCCATGCCAGAAAGAATAATATCGAGCATAATGATGTCTGGTATTTCCTTATTTATAATTTTTAGAGCCTCTTCCCCTTCGCTCGCATGAAAAAAAGTACACTTAACCATGGAAAGCTTGCGAGTAATTATATCGTTAAGAAATTGGTCGTCCTCCACCCAAACAACTTTCTTGCCCTCAAGGTTTATGGTATTCATCTTTTTATTTATCGCCCCCTCAAGAGATTTTAAAGACTTAGCTCCATCAGAATGTCCTTCGGCTTCTTTAAGTTCTGCCCTTACTTTAATCAAGACTTCTTCTGGGTCGAATTGGGCTTTCACCAGATAATCTTTGACCCCTAGTGCCAAAGCGCGATTTATTTCAACAGGCTGTCCGGAGTTGGAAACAATAATGACGGGAATACCAGCTATGCCAGAGTCTTTTTGTTTGGCTTCCAGAATCTCGTAGCCGTTCATATTAGGCAAAATAATATCAAGCAAAATCAAGTCGGGCTTAAAAGATTTTATTTTTTCATATCCCTCTCGTCCATCTCTGGCCAATAGTGTGCTAAAACCTTCATTGGCCAATTTTTGATTGAGCACATCTCCTAAAAACACATCATCTTCAATTATCAAAATCTTTTTCATCCTAGTATTTTACCACCATGACCTTTTTTTGTCGAATAAGTTATAAAATTTATAATTAATGACTTTCCTGCAATGGAACCGTGAAATAAAAAGTGCTACCTTTATTTTCAGCGCTGTCAAACCAAATCTTGCCGCCATTTTTTTCCACAATGGTTTTGGCAATATACAGACCAAGCCCCGAACCGTCTGTCTCCTGTTTGATAGCATTCTTGGCTCGGAAAAACCTTGCGAAAACATCTTTGGCTTGTTCTTTTGGTATGCCAATGCCATTGTCAGCAATAGAAACTAATAAATGATCATTTTCTTTTTTCACGTCTATTTCAATCTTGCCATTATCTTTTGTATATTTAATGGCATTTTCCAATAAATTCTGCAAAACAGCGCGCATTGTTTCTGGGTCAACGTAGGCTTGGGGAAGATTTTCGAATTTATTCTTATACTCTATTTTTATATTTCTTTTATTTGCCTGCGGACTAACCTCAAAAAGAACATTGTCCATCAGATCAACTATATCCGTGTGCTTAAACCCGTAGTGAACTCTCCCAGACTGAATACCGTCAGCAACTAACATGTCATTCACTAGAGTAATCATCCGGGCATTACTCTCAAAACTCTTCATCAAAAAAGTTTTTTGGTCGTTATTTAGCTCTCCCATGTCGCCCCCGAGTAGCATGGATAGCGTCCACTTTATGCCGGAAAGCGGTGTGCGAAGCTGATGGGCAACAATAGAGATAAAGTTGGACTTTATTTCATCAACTTTTTGCAATTTTTCATTCGCCCTAGAGAGCTCGAGGTCTCGCCTGATAAGAAGTTTAGTGCCGGTATTGTAGTCACTGGAAGCTTGTTCCATTTTCGCAATTTTCGCTTCCAGCTCTGCAATTTTATTTTTTAACTCTTCTACGGTCTGCATATTTAATCCGCCAAAACACAAATGACTACAGTCTCGTTATGAAATGCGGAATTACATTGTTCTATATTTCTGACTTCACCTCCGAGCGGCGCTTGCTCGCCATAAGTATAAAAACCAATCAACGGGACGTCTTTGCCTATGGCTTGCTGAATTGCATTTATTTCGTCGCCAGATTTGTCACCGAAAAGTTTGTTGCGCGCTATGCAATTAAATATAATCACAGCCTTGGGCGCGCTGCCGTCGAGCTGGAGAACAGCATCTTCGGCGGCAATTTTCGCCACCTTTACCGCTTCTTCCCGACTGCCAACCATCAAACGTATTTCTGAACCTTCTGGAATTTCCGCCGCGCAGGTAATGGAACCTTTCTCGTCTACAGTTATAGGGTCTCGAATCAACAGCTCATCACTGCCGGCAACTTTCATGCCTAGTGGATAAGTAATGGCCAATTTTGCCAAGGCTTCAGTATGCAAAATCTTAGCCTCTTCGGCGCCGAAATAATCTTCATAAATTTTTACAGCTGGAGAGCCGTTAATTTCATGGATAACCGCCCCTTGTGACTTGGTAACTTTCATGGGCTCGCCAACCGGAATCCATCCATGCTTGACTCCAATACCCATTTTGAAATTACCAGTAAGCCCTAGCCCAACAACAGCGCCGGAATACACCTTGTCATTCACATATTGATACGTTTTTTGAAATGCAAAATCGTCTCCGGAAGCTCCGCCGACAACAGGAAAATGAGCGCCTAAAGAATCAAGCACTCCACGCACAATATCCGCGCCATTGCCGACAAGAACGTCAGGCATCATCATAAATGCTTTGAGGCTAGTGCTAGTTTGCTCTTTTACATTGTCCGCCACGGCTTTTCCGGCCAGCCTAGGATTAGCCAAAATATTTTCTCCGACACCGACAAAGTATTTTACCTCCGGTGACTTTATGGCCATTACAGTTACAGAATGGTCTTTCACCGGACCGGCAGTGGTAACCTCCCCAGACGTTGACGAGCCAATGAGAAGCGCAGCAGGAGCCACTGACCGCACCCCCGAGAGCATTTTTTCTTGGTCATATTTAACAGAAGAAAAAACAATTAACAAATCTGGGTTTTTGTCGCCCAGTTGCTCTATGGCATCTTGGCAAGCATTCGCGCCGACGGTATAAGAGTCATCCCCATAAGCCATCCCCACACCCGCTTTCATTCCTTTTGTTTCCATATAAAATAAAGAGTTTACTTGTAACAATATAATTGTACCAATTTATGCGAGTTAATACTAGTACGTAATCTATTACGTAATACATTACGTACTTAAATAGAAATAGAAAAACCCATCGTTCGTTTTGTTTTTGCATTTTCCCAATTGGCGGAAGGTATGGGAGTCGAACCCATAGAGGGTTTTAAAGCCCTCACGGTTTAGCAAACCGCTGCCTTACCATTCAGCGCAACCTTCCAGTTTTGCACTTAATTACTCTATCACATTTTAACTCGCTCGCAATTTTTCTAAAAATTTTTCCTCTAAACCAAATTTGTCTTTATCAGCAAGCGCATCAAGTAATATATTTGCGCGAGCTTCTGGAGATGATTCGGCAGACAGTTGAGCCACCAAAAACGCAGTCATTGGACTATTCATTTCAAGATAAGAACTTGTGGTAAAGCCATGCTTGCGAATCATGTAAATAGAGTTACAAAGTTGATTAAAAAATATCAAAATATCTTGTTGACTTTCAGCATTTAAAACATCTCTAACCTTGTTCTTGAGTATTTCAGCCAAAGAGTTCTCTATCTCTTCTCGACTAGGCTGTTTGGATTCTTCCATAAAAGGATTTTAGCATAAATAGTTATATAATTCACATATGCAATTAAGTGACAAATTGGAGCTAAAATTTCGCCTAGATGCAAACCAAAAAAGAGCCTTGCATAAGCTGAAGCTTTTTTCTGTCGCCGACCTACTCTTTCACTTCCCTGTCAGATACAGCGACATAAGTACGGTCTTTAAAATAAGCGACCTTGTTGCCGGCACTAGTGCTACAGTATATGGAAAAGTTTCCAAATTAAAAACCAAAAAAGGTTTCCGCTCTAAAATTCCTATGGCTGAAGGCGAGATTGCAGACCTTTCTGGAAAAATAAAAATAATCTGGTTTAACCAAGCCTACTTGGCCAAGATGCTCCATGATGGCGAGAATGTAAAACTAACAGGCAAAGTTACGGCGAGTAAAAGTGGCACGTACCTAGCTAATCCAGAATTCGAAAAAATACCAAATATGCCCATAGATGCACACGATACTTTATTTCAAAAAAATGGCATTTCTAATTCAGGATTCTCTTATCCCGTCTATGCTGAAACTCGAGGCATCACTTCTAAATGGTTCTATCACGCTATAGAAAAAATATTAAGAGAAAAAACTTTAGATGATGTAGAAGATTATATACCATCAGATATTCTAAAAAAATATAGTTTGCCAAAACTAAAAACTGCCCTAATCTGGATTCATAAACCGAAAAATGCCAAAGACGCGGAGTCTGCGCGTAAAAGATTCGCCTTTGAAGAAGTTTTCTGTATTCAGCTCGAGCGCCAGCATGACAAATTTGAATATAGGAAAAATAAATCTTTCCAAATTAACACAAATAAAAAAAATATAGAAGAATTCTTGCAAAGATTCCCCTTTGATGCCACAAATTCCCAAGAGAAATCTATTGAAACTATCTTGGAAGATATGGCAAAGAACTTTCCAATGTCGCGACTTCTTGAGGGTGATGTGGGCTCTGGTAAAACTGCCGTAGCCGCCACAGCAAGCTATGTAACAGTGATGCAAAGGCCAGATGGGAAGAATTTTGGAAACTTACAGGTAGCCTACATGGCGCCGACTGAAATACTGGCAACACAGCATTTCGAATCTTTCATACAATATTTTCGGCATTTGCCAATTAACATTGGGCTTATCACTGGCTCCGGTTGCAGGAAATTTCCGGCAAAAACAATTGGCCCCGCAAACGGGGCAAGCTGGACTACAATTTCTCGCTCCCAACTTCTCAAATGGGTGGCGAATGGAGAAATTCCTATTTTAATAGGCACGCATGCACTTATACAAAAGACAGTTAAATTTAAAAATTTAGCATTATGTGTAATAGACGAACAACACCGGTTCGGCACAGCCCAAAGAAGAAAACTGGTCAGAAAAGATGGCCTAGCTCCGCACTTACTTTCTATGACAGCCACCCCTATCCCCCGCACACTAGCACTCACTATCTATGGAGACCTCGACCTATCGCTTTTAGACGAAATGCCGGCCGGCAGAAAGCAAATCATCACTGAAATTATTACGCCGAATAAGCGTGACCAGACTTACGAAGAAATACGGCAAGAATTAAAAAATGGCCGACAATTGTATGTGATATGCCCGAGAATTTTTGAAGCAGAAGAACAACAAGCGGAGCCCCTCTCTATTTTGAGTCCCCGAGGGTCCCGCTTTGAGCCCAAAGCGCCCAAAGAAGGGCGCAGGGGCGAAAAAGAGGGAGGGGTGAAGCTTGAAATCAAATCGGTAACAGCAGAAGCGAAAAGACTAAAAAAGGAAATATTTCAGGAATATGATATAGGAATACTGCATAGCAAGATGAGCAAGGAGAAAAAAGAAGAAATGATGCAAGAATTTTCGCAAGGGAGAATACACATTCTCTGCGCCACATCAGTAGTAGAAGTGGGAGTGAATGTTCCAAATGCCACTATGATAATCATAGAAGGGGCGGAGCGCTTTGGCCTCGCCCAGCTCCACCAGCTTCGTGGGCGAGTCATCCGAAGCACATACCAGGCATATTGTTATATTTTCGCTGAAGCGAAAAGCGAAAAGACTATCGCAAGACTAAAAGCCCTAAAAACCGCAAAAAACGGCTTTGAGCTAGCAGAGCTAGACCTCACCCTCCGTGGCGCCGGCGAGCTCGGTGGCACCAAGCAATGGGGCATCACCGACCTCGGCATGGAAGCTATTAAAAATATAAAAATGGTCGAAGCCGCACGGCTAGAAGCCACTCGGTTGATAGCCGAAGACCCCGAACTCTCAAACTATCCCCTATTAAAACAAAAAGTCCACGAAAAAGCCGGTGAATTTCATTTCGAATAAGTGATATAATAAATGTATATGAAAAAATGGCATCCTTTTCATAAAGTTTTAGGTGCTCTTTTTTTAATCACCGGAGTAATTTTTTATATAACTCCAATCCCCGGCACTACTTTACTGATTATTTTAGGTCTTGTTTGGCTAATAGGAAAAAATAGAACTTCATATTTCTTTAAAGAAATTTTAGGTAAGAAAGTGTTTAAATTTTTGAGACTTGGAAAACTTATTAAGAAAATAGATTGAGGTTTATTTATAGTCTGGTTTTATTTCTTCCACACCTTCAATATGGCTTGCGATGCGAGCAAGAGCGTAAAGCAAACTCGACAGACGATTCAAGTATTGTAAAGTTTCGGCACTCACTGTGATTTTGCCTTCTTCTTTAGCAGCTATTACTCGCCTCTCGGCTCGTCTGGCTAAAGTTCTGGTGATATCAAAGACAGCTCCGTCTTTGGTCGCGCCGCTGATGAAAAAAGTTTTAATCGGTGGCAAAACTTTTTCAATTTCATCTACTATATATTCAACTTTTTTAATCTTGTCTTGTGTGATTGTTTTATCCGAGCCTGCCACTTCGGCCTGCACAATAAACAAATTCTGCTGAACTTCGAGAATAATTTCGGCAAAATTCATTTTTTCTTTTTCGATGTCAAAACTTTTACCCTCCGTCCTTGCTCGCGCTAGACCCAAAAAAGAATTGGTCTCATCCAGCGCACCAAGCGCTTCGGCTACGGCCGAGCTTTTAGAGATACGCTGGTTACAGCCAAAAGTTTTAGTGGTGCCGTCATCTCCTTTCCTTGTGTAAAGCATAAATTATAAATTGATATTTATAAATTTATATCTCACAAACACCAGACACACAAGCAAATTCTTTGGCACCGGTGGTATTGTCTGTCATTTCATATTGAGAGAGCTTAGAGAAATCAATTTTACCTATAGCTTTCGCACGTCTTTCATATTCTTCTTTAGTGATAACTTCATAGGGGGCGAGCTGGTACACATGCTCGGAGCGTGGCAGAAAAGACATTCCTCCGACAAAATCCCAGTTTTCGTAAACAAAGTTCCCCACAGCCAGCCATTCATCCGGTCCCACGTAAATGGTTGCAGATGGATTGTGCTCCACAAAATGTTCTTTCAGCCTTTTCCATTCTTTCAATAAATCAAGCGCAGTAACTTCGTCTTTGAATATTGCTCCTTCTGGCGCTTTGACCGGAAATTCTAAAACAAATGTGGTAGCAGAGTCGAGGGACTGGCCGACTTCCGGCACGCAAGGAATACCTTGGTCGCGAGCCATCTGCAGTAATGTGTCTGTGTGATTAATTCTAACTCTTCTCACAAAGTACGGAGCAAACCAAGGATGCATCCCAGAGCCGACAGCGAGGAGCTGACCGGAGTTGCCATGAGGTTTTACGCAAGTGATAGCGGTGGAAGCATTAATGCCGAAACGCTTGGCATATTTTTTATTTGTCTCAATAGAAGAAAGGCGCAGAGCATCGAGCACTTTGTCGTCTCTGATAACTGGATTATCGTAGTAACCGGTGAGCGATACCCCCAAGAGTCTTTCCGCCTCGCAATTCTCTTTCCATTTTTTTGAAAGGTAGCCGAAGTTTGTCAAAGTGGATTGGTATGTGCCAAGCAATGTCGCCAAGTCTATCTTTCTTTTAAGAGTTGCCACGGTATCCGAAGGGCGAATTACAATACTGGTAAGATTGCAAAATTGCTTAGAACGCAAATAAATTTCTCCGCAAGGATTTAATCCTACTTGTCTTTCGTCCTTGATAGCTTCCCACCTGCGAGCTGGTACTTGCTTCTCTAGTCCCCCACGATTGAAAATCCCGCGTTCGCCGGAGCGAGATTTTACTAATGCCGTCCATTCATTTAAAAATTCTTCGGCAGATGGCTTACTGTTATACACGGCTGAGTTGTTGGCCATAGAGCGCTGTCCTTCATTTAAGTAAAATTGCCCTTTCTTGGCATCTCGCATTTCTAAATCCTCAAGTTCGGACACGGAAATAAGAGCACTGCGTCTTACCCCGCCGGCTACCACAATCATGCCGATCTGGCAGATGATGTCGTGCATATCCAAGTTGGAAAGGCGCCTGCCTTGTTTAGCTAAGATTTTTCTTTTAGCGAAATCCATCAAGTCCATCAGTGGCTGTGGTCCGGATGCTTTGCCACCGGCTGTCTCTAGGCGCGCTCCGGCTGGTCTGATATTAGAATAGTCAAATTTTATGTCTCTGCCATCAAACCAAGTTTTAAGTCCCAAAACAAAAGCATCTGCCCAGCCTTCTTTGCTGTCGTGAACAATATGCATTATTGGTTTTTCTTTTACTTGTTTTTTAATTTGCGGAAACTGTTGGACATTTTCCCACTCCACGGCAAAGCCGAGCCCCGCGCCACACATGGAAACATACATAATTTCACCCAAATCTTGTGGACAAGTCGGAGCAATATACGAACAATTATAAGCCCAGACATTGGACTGGCGGCAAGCCTTGCCGGAAGACCATAAAAGCCGCATGGAAGGGCAAATATCTTGATTCAAGATAGCTTCTCTCACTTCGTCATACTCTTTTTTAGAAAGCTTATCGCCCATATTCTCTTTCATATAGTCCATATATCGGTCGATAGTCTCTATCCAAGTTTCTCTGCGGCCCAGCTCCGGAATCCAGCGTGCGTAAAACTGATAAAAGATAAATTCTGAATAAGGACTGGCAAAATACTTACTGGATTCTTCCACGAGCGCTCTGGTCGCCTCTGGCACGGGTCCAAAAGCCGCGCGCAATTTTGAACGTTGGCTGCGATACAGAATATATTTTTTAGCCGTCTCGGTAAAACCTTTTTTCATCAATTCTTTCTCCACTAAATCCTGCGTCATTTCAACCGTCGGCAAAAATTTGGCTTTTTTATTTATATTCACCAGTTCAGTCCGCAAACCAAGCATTGTTTTAAAGACACTGTTAGCCACAATGTTAGATTCTTCTTCTTTGCCTTCGCCTGTAACTTCAAAAGCTTTGAAAATAGCCCCAGCAATACGGCTTAAATCAAAAGCCACCACCTCGCCGGTTCTTCTTCTTATTGATTTTATTTTGGCTAAATCATTTTTTGAAATTTTTTCTTTTTTCATAAAATTTAAATTGTTTTAGGCTGAAGGGTTTTAATAAGGGGCACGGTATATAATTTCTTTTTCTTAACCAGATAACTGTATATGACCGGAGAGAGAATAAACGCAAATGATACATTGCCAACTAGATGTAGAATGGTGAATGGAATTTGCCCAACAAGTGCAACCAAGATTGGTTGGTCAAAAAATAACGGACCGGTTAATAAGCCGGTAAAAGCGTCAAAAAATAACGTCCCTAAAATTGCAAAATAAACAAAATTCTTTCGGGACGGCTCGCGATTCTTAAAGTAATAGGCTGATGCATAGCCAACAACTCCATAAGAAGCTGAAGTGAGCATTGTCCACTTGCCCAATGTTCCTGTCGCCAAGTCGTAGAGAATAATACTTAAAAAAGCGAAGAAAAATCCAACAGATGCGCCATACGCTTTGCCGAAAGGCATAACCGTAGACATTATTGGTTCGATATTCGGAGCGCGAAAAGGAAGAAGTCGAAAGAGGAGGCATCCAAATATGCCGAGAGTGAATTTCAGCCAATTTTTTTTGTACGGAGTCATAGCTAAGTTATTATACACGAGAAGAGTGCCCTTGTGTAAAGTGGATAACTCTAATTTTTTAGAGAAAATTACAAAACAAAACAAAGAAAAATTCTTGTCAAAAAATATGGTCAGAAAGCTATGTATAAGTGGGTATTTTTAGTGTCCGTCCTCTTGGATTCGAACCAAGGACCCCAGAGGTATAAGCTCTGTGCTCTAACCAACTGAGCTAAGGACGGAAGATTGACTATTATACCTTTATATCATCTTTCTTCTTTAAAACAATACCATGAGCTGTCAATATTTTCTCATACTCTTCTTGTTCCAGAGTTTCCACTTCAATTAACTTTTGGGCTATGGCATTGAATGCTTTTTTATGTTCTTTCAGTACTTTTTCTGCAGTTTTTAAGCCGTCATTTATCATTCTGGAAACTTCCGCATCCACTTTCACTCCGACTGCTTCAGAATATTCTTTCTCCATAATCTCACCAAATTGTGTCCTGCCGAGAGCGGGAGCTAGGGCAATAGGGCCGATGGCATCCGACATCCCGAAACGGGTGACCATGGCGCGAGCTAGGTTTGTCGCCACCGATAAATCAGAGGACGGTCCGGTCGTAATATCTCCGAAGATCATTTGCTCGGCGACGTAGCCACCGAGAGACATGGCGATGTCATCTATGAATTCTTTTTTTGACTGCAATCTTTTTTCTTCAAGCGGTAATTTGAGAGTATACCCTCCGGCATTGCCGCGAGAGATGATGGAAACTTTGTGCACTGGGTCGGCATACGGCAATACTGAAGCGACAAGCGCATGCCCTGCTTCGTGATACGCGGTAATTTCTTTTTCTTTTTTGGATAGCAAATGGCTTTTGCGCTCCGGACCTAACATAACTTTCTCAATAGCGCGAATTAAGTCAAACTGAAAAACTTTTTTTCTATTTTCTCGCGCCGCCAATATCGCCCCTTCGTTCATCAGTGAATACAAATCCGCACCGGAGAATCCGGGAGTGCGCTCGGCCACTAATTTCAAATTAATATCTTCCGCCAATGGCTTTTGGGCTGCGTGAATTAATAGTATCGCTTCGCGGTCAGCACGATCCGGCAGATCAAGAATTACTTTTCTGTCAAAACGCCCAGGACGAATGAGAGCTGGGTCTAAAACATCCGGCCTATTGGTGGCCGCCATCACTATCACTTTGTCATTCGGCTCAAAGCCATCCATTTCCACCAAGATTTGATTTAAGGTCTGCTCACGCTCATCGTTGCCTCCGCCAAACCCACCTCCACGCGTACGTCCTATAGCATCTATTTCATCCACGAAGATTATGGCTGGCGCAGCTTTTTTGGCCATTTTAAAAAGGTCTCGCACCCGAGAAGCCCCCACTCCTACAAACATTTCTACGAACTCACTTCCAGATAAATGGAAAAATGGCACGCCGGCCTCCCCTGCCACCGCCCTCGCCAGCAAAGTCTTGCCTGTCCCCGGAGCGCCGGTTAGTATCACGCCTTTGGGAATTCTAGCCCCAATGTCTAGAAATTTCTTCGGGCTTTTCAAAAAATCCACGATTTCTTTTAATTCCTCTTTGGCTTCCTTGCAGCCGGCCACATCTTTAAAAGTTACTTTATTGTTTTTATCATTCGGGTCGGTGATGCGAGCTTTAGACTGACCGAAGGAAAGCGCCTGCATGCCCGCGCCTTTCACTTGCCGAGATATATACCAAAAGAAAATTAATATAAAAAATATCGGCAATAAAAACGGCAAAATATTTAAAAGCCAGAACATGAACCCACTTTCATCTTTTATTTGTATTTCAGTTTTTGCGAGAGCCTCATTCGTTACTCCATAATTAAAAAGTGTCTGCGAAAATGCCAAGCCTACTTCTTTTTTCGCTGTCTTCACGTCATTGTTCTGGTAAGTAATAGAGAGCTTGTCGCCCTCAACTAAAATAGTTTTTACATCTCCTGCTCCCACACTTTTTGCTAAATCAGAAATTGCAACTTCCGGCATAACTTTGCCGTCGCCGGAAATCACTAAATAGGCTGCGGTAATAAGCATAAAGATAAGTACTGCTCCGGCAATACTACTCGGCAAATTCGCTCCTTGTTTCATCTTTTTGCCTTTATTTTGCAGGTCGTTTTTATTTAGAAAATTAAAATCCATTGCTACACATTAGCATAAAACAAACTGAAAGAAAAGACTGAAAAATTTATGGTAAGATTAAATATGGCTCATTATGCGGAAAATAGAAAAGCGAGATTTGATTATGAAATTCTAGAAAAATACGAATCGGGTATTGAGCTTTTGGGTTCGGAAGTAAAGAGTGTGCGAGGGGGGCAAATGTCGCTTGAGGGAGCTTTTGTCATTGTTCGTGGAGGCGAATGTTTTTTAATCAATGCCAATGTTCCAGCCTATCAACCTAAAAATGCGCCAAAGGATTATGACCCTTTGCGAAATAGAAAACTTTTGCTAACCAAAAAAGAAATTGCCGAACTGGCAGGCAGTGAAAAAAACAAGAGTTTGACAATTGTGCCTATTTCAGTGTATAATAAAGGTAGAAAAATCAAAGTAGAAATTGCTTTGGTTAAAGGAAAAAAGAAACGCGACAAGCGTGAGACTATAAAAAAACGTGAGACTGATAGAGAAATCAGAAGAGAAATAAAAGAACGTTGAAAAATAAATTTGGGGATGCAAGGCATAGACAGTTGGTCTATTTGCATTGATGCATACCGAGCATGAACATAACCTCGTAAAAATTTGTTCAAATGTTAATTGCAAAATTAGCTACTAAAGTGAAAAACGCTGTTTCTCCATACTTCGGTATGAATGACTTCGCTTTCGCTTCGGTTTCCGCTTACGCGTAACCGATGTCTCTCTTATAGACTTCCGATATATGAGATGGGGCATAATATTATCGGGATAGGAGAAAGACTTTCCTGACTTTTTTCCAAAACAAAAGGAATCGATTAAAAAATATTTGGCTCGTTTCTTAATTTTTTAATTTAAACAAAAAGCGCGCTACGTATGTAGACTTCACTGCAAACTCCCTCTGCACTGGGATTCAATTTCCCACATCTCCACTCGACTCATTCTGTCTATGACAGAATTCGCTCGTGGCAAGCCACAGCGGAAAATACCCTGAAGAATTTGAAGGGTGTTTTGAGGCGAGTGCCCTGAGCGACGAGTTGAACGAGGAGTCGAATGGGCATATAATCCTATTATGTATTTTTTATATATGATCAAAAATGACTTTGGGAAATTGTATGTTGGTATTACTGAAAATCTAAAGGAAAGACTTTATTATCATAATTCGAAAACAGGAGCACAATTCACAAAAGGTAAAGCAAAATTCAGGTTAGTTTTTTCTGAAGAATATAACACCTTAGCAGAAGCTAGAAAAAGAGAAATTCAAATCAAAAGATGGCGTAGAGATAAAAAGGAAAAATTAATCGATTTTTATGGTCAAAATATATCTACAAAATTGCAATTATGATGTTTGACAACTATTTTTGACTCAAGTGCCAAGCTGTTTCAGTGCTTTTCTTTACCCCTTCACCAAGGTTCTCACCAAGTTTTAAAAATTCATCAATTATTTCAACTTTAGTTTGTTCTTCTTCAATTTTTTTGTTACCCCACATTAACTCTTTAAATTTAAAATGAGCAATTTTATTTCTAGAATCGTTTAGCTTTTTTAAAAAATTTATAAAGGGTTTCCATTGTGGCACATCGCTTCCATACAATTCAGTCATTTTCTCCATAATTTTTATTTTCCCCATAAAACTAATTTCCTCAAACACATATTCAAAAAATTCATCACTCTTTGGCATACCTCCTAGTTTTGCCCAATTAGAAAGTTCTACCCACATAGCGGTAGTGGCTATTTGTTTTTCACATAAACAGGTAAGCCAAAAAATAAAATTAACTGTTTCTATTTCTTTCTTAGTAATAGATAATTTATCTTCCACAGCACCCATTAGTCCTTTCAAATATTCGCTTTCTTTTTCAGTTTCCATGGAATTTATGTTAGCACATTAACCTACTATTTAATACTTTTATTGTGAGTAGCTTTTTGCAGGTTTTTATTGTTCTGATAGAAAAACCAAAACATAACTAGGCAACCTTTTAAGCGGTTCAGCAAATTTTCCCTCTTCTCCACAAAACAAAAATGCTATAATTAAATATATGGTAATACCAACAGAGTACGCTTACTTATTTGCCACTCTCCTATTTTTGGTTTTTTGGCTGGTGCTTTTTTATCACAGAAAAGATTTAAGAAAAGAAATGCTTTTCATGAGCATATGCATAGCGATAGCCGGACTTTTTGCCGAATATTTCTGGTGGACGACAGACTGGTAGCGGCCAATTACTATCACAGGGACAAAGATAGGCATTGAAGACTTTTTACTCGGATTTACCAATGGAGGCATTGCCGCAGTTATCTTCGAAGAAATTTTTAAGGAGAGATTTTATAAAAGAAAAAATTTAGAGCGCCACTGGTCAGGAGTTTTTTTAATTATCTTAAATTTTACTATCATGGCCGGCAGTTTTTGGTATTTACACTATACTTCTTTTTGGGCTACTACTTTTGGACTATTCATTACTGGGTCTTTGATTATATTTTTTAGACACGACTTATGGATAGATGCAGTGATGAGCGGAGTTTTGGTAGCAGTATTATTTCTGCCATTCTATTGGATTTTAATTTTAATTTCTCCGGAAGGAACCATGGAGAAAATCTGGCTCTTTGAACACTTAACTGGAATAAAAATAACTGGTGTCCCACTCGAAGACATAGTCTTTTACTTTCTAGTTGGTTTCTCTGTGGGTCCTTTTTATGCCTACTGGCAAGGAGAAAGACTAAGGGCTTTTAAATCCTAGTTTGACTTTATAGTCTAAATACGCTATATTTCTCTAGTCAACTTAATCACTTGCGTGAACGAATAAACAACCAAATACGTGCCAAAGAACTTCGGGTTTTGGACAGTGAAAACAAAAATCTCGGTATTTTAAGCATAAGAGATGCCTTGGAATTAGCCCAAAGTAAGGGTCTAGATTTGATTGAAATTGCCCCAAATGCCAATCCCCCATTAGGTAAAATAATGGATTTCGGCAAATATCAATACGAAGCGAACAAAAAACTGAAGAAATCCAAAGCCGGCGCAAAGCATACCGAGACCAAATCAATCCAGATAAAAATAGGCACCGGTGACCATGACTTAGAGCTTAAAGCGAAAACAGCGTCCAAGTGGCTGAAAGAAGGCCACAGAATCAAAGTTGAACTTTTCCTTGCCGGACGCGCCAAGTATATGGATGAGAAATTCCTAAGGGAGCGATTAGACAGAGTACTGCATTTAATTACAGAAGAATATAAAGTTTCTGATAGCTATAAAAAGGGTCCGAAGGGCTTAACTACAACCATAGAAAAAGCAAAATAACAAAAAGCAAAATTATGAAAGGAATGAAAACAAATAAATCATATAGCAAGAGGCTGAAGCTTACCAAAAACGGGAAGATACTTTCTCGCAAGCCCGGCTTTAACCACTTCAATGCCAAACAGTCTCGCACTAAACAGCTCGCCGGCCATAGGGGTCAAAGTTTTACTATCAAGAACAAGCCAAAATCACATTTATTACCATTTAGTTAAAACAAAAAATGACACGAGTAAAAAAGGGAGTACATGCATTAAAAAGAAGGAGAAGTGTATTGAAGCAGACTAAAGGCTTCCGCCATGGACGCTCTACTAAAGAGCGCCAAGCCAAAGACGCGCTTCTGCATGCCGGAGCTTATGCTTTCGCACATAGACGCGACAAGAAGTCGCATAACAGAAAGCTTTGGAATATCAAGATAAACGCTGGCAGCCGCGAGCTAGGCATGTCTTACTCACGATTCATCGATGCCCTTAAAAAGAAAAACATATTGCTCGACCGTAAAATTCTGGCGGACTTTGCCGAGCATCACCCAAGAACTTTTGCAAAAGTCCTGGAAGCAGTTAAATAAAGTTTGCTTCTTATTTTTATTTTAAATCTTGTATTCAGCTATTTTATCTTTTTTCACCAGAGCAATTACATCTTCCAAGAGCTTTTTGGGGTCTCCTCCTACAACAATTTTCGTATTAGGACGATGACTTTTTTCTATAATTTCCTCAAGCTGACCTCCCATCTCCCATGGTCCTTCAAAAATACCGATGGGTTTATTGTCTTCAAAGGCAATGGTAAATTCGTGAATAGTGCCGATACGTCCGCACCCGCAAATGACTGCATCACTCGAGCGAGTGAGGAGGATGTCGCGGCCGGCATACCCAAAGCCTGTATACATAATTAAATCCATATAATCAAGCGGGAGCTTATAAACTTCCACATGCTCTTTTTCTGACGCCGCCGGTGATACGCCGATAGAAACTCCGCCTACTTCTTTCAGTCCCATCGCGACCCAAAGCGGAAAACCAGTTGTTGCTCCTGTTACCAGCACTGCCCCTTGGCGAGCAATCTCGCGACCGAGTTCTTTGGCCTTCTCTAATGCATCGAGACCGCAATGACCGGTCTCCGCCGCCCCAGAAACACAGATTTTTATCTGGCTGTGTCCGTGTTTAGTATTTAAAATAGATTCCATGGAAATATTATAGCATAATTGTGAAACTCGTCGAAGGCGCACTTTTTAGAAAGCCTTGCGCAGGAAATTAGAAAATAAAGAAAGTATTCTTTCTATTATTTTCTTGATTGACGAGGTTTCGCTCCGCAAGCTTGCGGAGATAGATTGCTTTATAAAAAGTTGTGCCAAGAAAGAGTTTCTTAGCAGTTAAGTGTCACGCTCTCCCCTTGCTCCGGCGCGTAAGCATTAATGCCTAAATTGTCGCGCAGTTTCTGCACTAAAAACAAAGCTCCCTTCGGCTCCCCCATGACCACAAAAACCTTTTTAACTGAATCTTGCATATCTTCGACAAAGTTAATTAATTCATCCGAATCTTTATGTCCCGAGTATCCTGAAATTGTGACAACGTGTGCTCGAACTACCACATCTTCCCCTGTTATACGGACAGTCTTTACTCCCTCTTGAATTAAACGCCCCGGAGTGCCTACAGCCTGATAGCCGGTTAGAAGCAGGGTATTGTTGGGGTCCGGCAAGTAATGTCTTTCATGGTGCACAATGCGTCCCCCTGTGGACATGCCGCTCCCAGCGATAACTATTTTAGGATTTGGCACATTGCCGATCATTTTCGACTCTTCTGACTTCAGAGTACTATGCAGTCCCGAAAAATCAAATAAATACTTGTCGCTCTTCATCGCCTTTTGAGCATTTTCGTTGAAATAACTTTTATATTGTTTAAAAACTTCAGTTAAACGAATAGCGAGTGGTGAGTCGAGGAAAATAGGCATAATGGGTATTCGGTTATTTTCCACCAAAGCATTAAGTTCAAAAAGAAGTTCCTGCGAGCGTTCGAGTGAAAAAGTGGGTATGATAAGTGTTCCCTTTCTTTTGTAGTTGTCTTCAATTATTTCCTCTAATAATTTCCTGCGGTCATCCCTAGACTCATGATTTCTGTCACCATACACAGACTCCATTACCAAATAATCCACACCGGCAACTTTTTCAGTATCCGGCAGGATCGGTGAAGGACTGTTGCCCAAATCTCCGGTAAAAAGAATTTTCTTGCCATTATAAACAAACAAAATCATAGCGGAACCTAAAATATGACCGGCGTTAAAAAAAGAAACTTCCAGACTAGAAGTTATCTTTATTTTTTCATGATACTCAAAACCTTGCCAGAGAGATAAAGCCAGCTTAACATTCTCCGGCGTGTAAATTTTATCCAACCCCAAGTCTTTATTTTTCTGCAGTATCTGCATAGTGTCCTCGAGCATCGGCAATGCCAGCCCCTTGGTTGGCAGAATAGAATAAATTTTTCCGCGAAAGCCTTCACTGATGAGTTTGGGGATGCGGCCCAAATGGTCCACATGCGCATGAGTAATAAAAAGGATGTCCACTTCTTTCGGGTTATAAGTAAATGGGTCCCAGTTAATATCGTCTGCCAATTTTTCCCCTTGAGTCAGCCCACAGTCAACCAATATTTTTTTACCGTCGGCCTCAAAAAGGAAATTCGAGCCCGTGACTGAGCCTGTTCCCCCGTAAAAAGTTATTCTGACTGTTTTATTTGCTGTTTTTCCCATAAATAAAGAATAGCACATAACCCACCTAATAAATCAAAGAATATATCTGAAGCAGTATCAACTATATTAAACTGTTCCTTCGCGATAATATTCAAAAAGAATTCGAAAGCCTCCCATAATACTCCAATTAATAAAACACCTAAAATAACAGTTAGAATTTGCTTCAAAAAAAGATTTTCATTGTAAAAAACATACAAGAAAAAAAGCCCTACCCAAAAGCCACTTAAAAAGTGCATGATTATGTCAAAATACCAAATGGTAAAATACCAATAAAACTCTTGCGCTATTAAATTCAGTATAAAAAGAAAAAACATCAGAAACACTAGATGTTTTAAAATCCTTTTCCTATTCATAGCAACATTTTAGCACATTTCTAAGAAAAAACCCCGCGCGACGGGGTGCCTTCTTAGGACTATTTCTAATGTATTACCGTAGCTCAAAGCTAAGTGGGTGCTAGACGCGTGAGGCCAAGACCAAAAGCGATCGAAGCTCCCATAAAATAGTGTTCTAGGTAATAATTGGAAATAACCCTACTTAAAGTATAGCAAGTATAAAAACTAAGGCAACTAGACAAGAATAATTTTCTGTTTTTGAATGAGATTGCAACTAAAAATGCCTATTACGGCATATATTGCTTCATTTTTTCTTTGAAATCTTCAAAAGATGTGTAAAGTTCTGTCTGTATGCCAAAATCTTTCGCTCCTTGTATGTGTCCGGCTGTGTCGTCCCAAAATAATATTTCTTCTTTTTGTATATTTTTTAAATCTTCAAATATTTTTAGGAAAAATTCTTGATTTGGTTTTTTGTGCCCTAAATGAGCAGAGGAATATGTCTTATCAAAACTATTTTTGAAACCCATCTTGTTGAGCATATACTCAAAACGGTACCTTTCGTTGTTAGTAGCTAAAAAACATAATATTCCTTTATGTCTTAAACCTTGTATATACTCTACCAATTCTGAATTTATCTTATGTTCACGCTCAAACCAATATTCCATAAAAGCGTCTAGGCCTTTATTCCAGCCCCAGAGAGTTAAATAAGGGGAAATGGTTTCTTTTAAGTCACACTTACCCACTAAACAATCTTGAAACGGTCCATTGAAGAATGGGAGAGTTTTTTCTATAGTAATTCCGTAGTCTTTCTCAAGAGCGACACTAAATCTCTCTTGATTTGTCAGTAAACCATCGGCGTCAAAAATAACTACTTTTATCATTAGAAAATATTTTACTCATCCACCCCAAAGCGCTTATAGTCGTATGTTGTACTATTGCCAAACCAGTGCTTGATTTCGTGTTCCGCTTCTTCGGGAGTTTCTGAACAGTGCATGATATTCATCACTGCTCGCTTTTCCTTATTAGCCATAGCCGGAGAATCAATAGAGAAGTCTCCACGAATAGTGCCCACGGCTGACTTATAAGGCAATGTATCACCTGCAATCTTTCTAACCACATCTACTGCATGTGTACCCTGGACTACCATTTTCACCAGTGGAGCTGACTTCATATAGTCAATGAGCCATTTTCTTATTTCAGGGCCAATTTTAGAAGTATCAGTCGTCCCAAAATCTGCCAGCATATCATAGCCGTACTTTTCGTACGTAGACTTAGTTTTCTCTCCAAGTCTGGTAATCCACGCTTCGTCTTTTGGATAATGATCGTTGAGCTGTTCATGTTCCGGTTGAAACATCTCAAGCGCTACAACTTTAAGATCTCGTCGCTCAAATCTGCTTATGACTTCGCCTATTAACCCTTTCCTAACCCCATCAGGTTTAATCATGACATATGTCTTCTCTTCCTTTGGATGTTTCATATTTGGGTATTCTAGCAGAAAAAATTACTTTTGCAAAATTAAAAATTACTCCATACTCTTATACCTGCCCATGATTTCGGCTTCTACTTCGGCGCGGTCGCGACCGTATTTTATATAAGAAAGTTCTTTCAAGCTGTCTACTATACCTACAGTACCCTTTTCAGGGGCTAAAGTTTTCAAATTAAAAGGCTTGGTCGGCTGGCCATTGACCAGCATGCTCATGTAGGCATTGTAATTATCAAGTTTAGTTATATCTTGGGCCGTAAATTGAGGCTTAAATTTCGGCTCGAGAAAACTCGCATCTTCAGTGCCCACGCGGAATACCGCCATAGAGCCGACATTGCCGAAAACAGCATTTTTAATATTTTCTTCCAATTGGGTAATATATTGATGAGCAATGTTAAGAGAAAGCCTGTATTTGCGAGCTTCAGACAAGATAGAAGCAATAGAATCAGTGGTAACATTCTGGAATTCGTCAATGTATAAATAAAAATCATTCATGGGTTTACCGAACATATCCACGCGCGAGAGCGCCGCCATTTGAATCTTGCCCACCAGCACCAAACCAATCAAATTCGCATTAATATCTCCGAGCCTGCCCTTGGAAAGATTAACCAAGAGAATCTTTTTCTCATCCATTATTTTACGAAAATTAAAAACAGAGTTCTGCTGCAGCACTACCGGACGCATAATGTCGTTGGAAATAAAATTATCAAATTTTGAAGAAATATACGGCACGAAGTTTGCCAAAGACTGGTCGCCTGTCGTCTGTTCGGCCGAAACCCAGAATTGTTTGATGATAGGATTCTGGCATCTAGCTAATTTCAAATCTCGAAATTGTTTATCAGCCAGCACTCTGGTAATCTCTAAGAGAGTCGAGCCCGACTCCGGATCCTCCATTACCAGAAAGGCGCTGTTTCTGAAATATTGTTCGAACATTGCCCCGCCACCGACTTTCATATCAAAAAGTTTGTTGAAGATTCCCATCATTTCATTTACCACGAAAGTTTTCTGCTCCGGATATTTCGGATCATACTCAAGCATATTTAGCCCAATAGGACGAGCTGTATAAGCAGGGTCGAAATATATTACATCATCAATACGTTCTTTTGGAATTCGCGACAAAATAGTCTGAATGTCTGTGCCGTGCGGGTCAATATAACAGCAACCGTCACCATTCTTGATGTCCTGCGTAATCATATTGAGCATAATATTGGTCTTGCCGGTGCCCGTCTGGCCTATGCAATAGAAATGCCGCATCCGGTCTTCCCGAGCCATGTGGATTTCCGTGTCTTTGCCTCGGTAACTATTAACCCCTAAGACTATGCCGGCAGTACCCATCTCAAGTGGCGCAGGGGCAATACCAGCCTTGGCTTCTTTCAGTTGGGGCTGGCTGCCTATGCCTATAGGGAAATGAAATACCGAAGCCAGCTCTTTCAAATTCATAGGTAAAATTTTATCAGGTGAAAAAGAACGGTAGGAAAAGTCATGGAAAAGTTTTTTCAAAATACTGCCCTGAGCTTTTTCGAAAACAAAAGATTGACTGGCGGCTTCGGAAAATTGATTAAAGGAGGACTCTATCTCGGTTAGTATCGCTTCTGCCCGCTCAATGCTCTCACCGGAAGCAATGACGCGAATATTAGCCTTCATGATAGTGCTTTTCATCTTATTGCCTATTTTTTCGGTGGCGCCTTCATCCACCGCTTTTCGGCCCGGAGTGTATTTTTCATCTTTTTCCCCCTTTTTTTCTTTTACACCAAAAAGAAGCTCTTTGCCAACGGAGAGGAAAGCTTTATGAAATTTATAAAAATTATCCGACGCATGTTTGACAGACATACCACTTTTTACGTCATCTAGAATCATATGGAATTCGTTTATGAATTTATTGCCCGCGGGCGCCACTACGAGCTGGATCGCGGCGCCTTCGCCTTTGGTCTTTAACTTAGAGAAAACATTTAGTATCGTATTCATGGGGTCATGATCTATATTGTCGTAAGTCTTGATAGGCATAACTTCACGCTGTGAGAATGCGCCATAGGCTCCAGCTGAACCGCCTTTTTCGTTAAAAATATTATAGTCATCCGTAACTTCGCGGATTTTAGCATTATGATAAAAAGCTAAAATTTGTTTTTCAAAAAGTGAAAGATGTTTATTCGGAATTCCGGCATAGACAACCACTTCATCACTTTGGTTGCCAAGCGCAACTTCAAGAGTGAAGTAAATTTCTTTGGCATTACTTTTGCCTTCGGAAATAGACTGCATTCCTGCGTAAAATTGCTCCATCGCGCCGATGAATTCTTTAAAGCCTTTTGACTTGTCGGCTTCGTCCATCGGTGGTGGCAAAGTTATTTCAAAAAGGGTCATATGCAGAGACTTATACATGGGTGTACCTTCCTTGAAACCAATTTCTACTTGACCTGTTTTAAGATACTGAATCAAGATTCTATGGAAATCGTCATCCACATGCGGGTTACCCATGGATTCTACAACTGCAAGCGCATTTTTAACCCCTTTTGTTATGACAATACCCAGAAGTTCTTCCATCACAGCATCATGTGGCTCGGGTTTCAGAGCCAGAACTATGTCTTCTGTTTGTTTTTTTTCTAAAATACTATTTTTATGTATTACCTCTTCTATGGGTATATTCTTGTATGCGCCTACCACGTCCTGCACTGCATTGTCTTTGGCATTCTCAAAGTGGCCTAGTGTTACTAGTTCTTCTTCGCGCTTTCTAACATGCGCGCGCAAATAGTCGAGCTCTTCTTCTGGAGTCCTAAACTTCGGCATTTCCCTAAAAAATGACGGATGCATTGCTCTTAAATTATACACTAAACCTTCGTCAAAATCTCTGGATCATTTTCTGTAATCAATATTGTGTGTTCAAAATGGGCGCTTCGTTTGCCATCAGCAGTGTGAAATGTATAGCCATCTTTATCTAAAGTTACATTTTTTGTGCCATTGTTGAGCATCGGCTCGATGGCTATGACCATCCCTGGCACAAGCTTGGCGCCTGTCCTGGCTTTGCCAAAATTCGGTATATAAGGGTCCTCATGTATGGCTCGCCCCACTCCATGCCCAGCCAAGACTTCCACAATGCCGTATTTCTTTTTCTCTGATTTTCCTTTTGAACGAACAAACTGCTCTATGGCGTAGCCTATGTCCCCCACGGTGTTGCCAACTCTCGCCATATTTATACCCACTTGTAGAGCTTGCTCTGTCACTGCCATAAGCTCCATGCTTGCAGAGTTTACCTTGCCTACAGGCGCAGTGAGTGCCATGTCCGTAAAAAGCCCTTTGTGTTTTACCCCTAAATCAATAGACACAATATCTCCCTCTTTTAAAATTCTGTTTCCTTTAGGAATACCATGAACAACTTCGTCGTTGACTGACACACATAGTGATGCAGGGAACGGAATCTTAGCTCCTTCTGGTTTATAATTTAGAAATGCAGGCTCATCACCCATTTCTCTAATTAACTTAAGAGCATACAAGTCTAATTCTTTCGTGGAAACCCCCACGGCAATTTTGTCCCGCACTTTGTACAGGACAGTCGCTAAACGTTTCCCGCATTCTCGCAGTATTTTTATCTCTTCTGGTGTTTTGATTATTATCATAAATATGAAACTCGTCGCAGGCGCACTTTTTAGAAAGCCTTTCGCAGGGCGACGGCCCGAGAAGTTCGCTCCGCAAGCTTGCGGAGATAGATTGCTTTATAAAAAGTTGTGCCAAGAAAGAGTTTCATATTTATGAAATTATTGTCCCTAGAAATTGCTCCCCATTTAGACACTTGGTCAAATTATCAATCGGCTTGCCGTTCATTATCATTACTTGGATGCCTTCTTTTTGCGCTACTTCCGAAGCCACTGGGTCAAATGGAGAGCTTAGCCTCGAGGTCCATTGCGCAGGTATAATTGCTCGATAATCAGCCCAAGAAATTTTCTCAATTTTTTTGGCGTCCGGATTTACCTTGGGGTCTTTATCGTAGACATAATCAATATTGGAAAGATTTATGATTTTTTTGGCCTTCAAGTGCTTGGCCGCCAGCACGGCATCCCAGTCTGTGCTTTTCCCCGGCTCGTAGGCGGAGCCTATGACTACATTTTTTTCAAAAGAAAAAGGAACACCCAAGTTGGCTATCACTTTATTATGAGCAACATCTGCGAAAATAACACGGAGCAACTCCGCATTGAGCTTCAGTGACGCAATGCCTATCCAGTCTAAGTCTTCACTAGTCGGACTCCCAAGTTCTTTGGCCACTTTATTATACCTGCGATTAATTTCTCCTCCGCCGGTTATAATTACAAATTTTTTACGCTGATTGTTATCTTTGGCAACATGCGAAAGTATTAAAGCTTTAAATTCTTTTAAAAAATCTATGTCTATGCTGTCGGGTACTATAAGTGAGCCGCCCAGTGAAATTATTATTGTTTCCATGTGTTAATACCCTAAAGCTTTAATAATATCTTTATGAACATCCGGTATAGATTGCTCTCCATTAATTGTGTAAATTGTGTAACCCGTTTTATTTTTGAAATAATTCATCGCCGGAACCACATTGTTTATATATTCATCAAATCTTTTGGCAATGCCTTGTACTGTGTCATCACTTCTACCCCGTAATAAATTTCTGTTCATTGCTTCCTCTTTACCCACTTCAATATAAATAACACTTACTTTGTCGTGCTTGAAAAACTTCATCATTTGTTCAAAAAGTTCTGATTGCGGCACTGTGCGAGGATAGCCGTCAGCCACCAGATTCTTTTCGGCTGTCAGAGAAGAGATGAGGATGTTGGTAAAAATTGCATCGGTTAAAAAGTCCGCTACCAACTCTCCCCGAGCTATGGTGTCTTTTATCAAATTTCCCGTATAACTCCCAGAAGCTATCAATGACCTGAAGCCTTCACCAGTGCCAGCATATACAGACTCTAATCCGCCTTTAGACTTGAGATATTCCATCAAGAGCTTCACTTGTGTCCCCTTACCGGAACCCACTATTCCAAAAAATACAAATGCCTGTGGTTTCATCTGTGTTATAATAACACAAATCATGAAAAAAGAAATCATCACTATTTGCGGAGGGCTCGGCAGTGGCAAGTCCAGCACGGCGAAGAAAGTTGCGCAAACTTTAGGCTATAAGCATTTCTCTTCCGGAGACTTTTTTCGAGAAGTGGGGCTGAAGCTTGGGCTGTCAGTCAACGAAGTCAACATACGAGCCGAGACTGACCCCAGAATAGATGAAATGACTGACCAGAAACTGCGCGACATGGGCAAAGAAAATAAAGTTGTCATAGATTCTCGCACTGCCTACCACTGGATACCAGAATCTTTTAAAGTTTATCTTGACTTGCCGACAGAAATAGCCAAGGGAAGAATCTTAAATAGTGTCAAGGCGGATAAATTACGCGAGCAGTCCGAGCAAGTATCAACTAGTGAAGAAGTCTTTCAAAAAATGCATGAACGGTTCCAAAGCGAGCAAAAGAGATATTGGGATTTATATAAAATAAATAATACTGACAAAAACCAATTTGACCTCGTAGTAGACACAAACAAAAACAATCTTGAGCAAGTTGTCGCTATCGTCGTATCAGAATACAAAAAGTGGAGAGAAAAATAATATGTTTCAATCAAAAATACTTTTGAACAACTTCTAACTTCTGTCGTGAAATCACGCATATGCGTGATTTCACGACTATATCACACCATTAAAAACATACATATTACTACTTCCTACAAACCAAAGTAAGTCTTTAATTTCTTGTCGTCCAAAATTTTATCCACCTCCAAAATTTCTATGTGTCTACGAACTCCGAAAAAGTCAGCCACAAAGAGTATCTCCCCTTCGCATGGATACGGATAGATCCATGCGCTTTTTTGGAATTTGAAAAAGCCTAGATCTTTTAGTTTCCATCTAAATGCATCGCGCGCTTTTTTAAATCTAATAGGCAGGTCATACATTACTAAACTCCATTTTCCGTCCCATTTCTTTGGATTTTTTATCATAACCTCATCAATCAAAATATCCTGCAATTTATTTTCGCCTTTTGGGGTAAGCACGTTTGTATTTTCCCCTGCTACATGCCTTATAAATCTATAGCGCCTAAATCCATAGAGAATCCGTCTAGCCTCCCGGCTTTCATGCAAATGGGGCGGTAACTTTTCTCCAAGCGCAATAGAACAAAGAATGCTTTGCGCCAAATTTATCCCCTCGCCTCCAGCGCTAAACAATTTCTTAAGTTTTATGACATGTTTTCGTTCAACCATATGTATGTAGTGAATTCTAGCATATGCGTGATTTCACTACAAGAGAAAATGGAACGCAGATGAAGAGAGATTAATTTTTATTGAAAATAGAAAAAGGTGTCGGCAACCTTTTTCAGATTACGCAACACCTTTGATATTTCTGCCGAATTTTTCTTCAGTGAACTGATACTAACTCGTCAGCTTTAACTTGAATGCGTTCACCTTGATAGGAGATCAAGACTCTTACGTGATGGCTAGAATATCCACAAAAGAAGCCCACGCAGACTGCTCTGGTTTTTGATGCCTTGCTATACACCAAAAATTTTCTGATTCCTTCAGCAGTAGCTAAGGAAAAGGTAGTGCCCTTTTTTAGAAGCTTGAATTGTACATTCTTTGTTTTGCCTGCCATTTTGCCTACTCCTTCAAAATTTTGATGCACCGATCAAGTTTGCCGAGAGATGCCTTCATGTCACAAGAATCCATGATCTGTTTTCGAATGAACTCTAAGATCTCATGAGCAAGAAAGTTCCAAGATTTTCGATTAGTCGATTCATTTTGATCATTATAGTGGTGAACAGAACCCCACCCATCTTTTAAAAATATAAACATGTGTCCATCATGGGGTCCCAGGAGGCCCTGATATTCGAACAGGATGAATGGGTACCCCTGTTTTGTAGAATCATTGATTCTGGACCACATTCCAAATTCTGCCATGAATTGAACAACTTGAGTCAAAAACCCATCGCGCAGCTCATGAATCGCCTTTTTGCTATTGGCAATGTCACTAGAAAATGCTGATGGTACATCAAAAGCAACTTGTCTTGTTTCCATTGTCAGTCTCCTTTTTTTGGATAAAATCTTTGTTTTCTCAAGGAACTTTTATAAGACCCTAACATATTAGAAGCTAATTGTCAAGAAATTTTACCAATTTAATTTATTTCTAGCCATATATAATCAGGTTAAAAAGATATCTACATAATTTTGTTATATTTTATTGACACAAAACGAGTGTTGGTATATAATGGCTAAATATGAAGGAACAATTAATAAAAATCAAAGAATTATTGAAAAATAGTGGTTTTTTAGACAAAGAAATAGCTATATATTTGACTATTTTGGAACTTGGCAGAGGCACTGTGGCAGAGATATCTCGAAAAGCAGGCATTAATCGCTCGACTGGCTATGTGATTTTAGACAGTTTGGCTGGCAAGAACTTAGTAAGTATTTCCGGCAAAGAACCGAAGCAAGAATATGTAGCCCTTTCCCCTTCCAACCTTGTTGAGTACTTAAATAGGGAAGCATCCAAACAAAAAAAGCTCACAGAAAGTGCAAGAGAGATTTTGCCAGAGCTGACTTCTATATACAATGTCGGAGACAGACCAAAAGTATTTTTTTACGAAGGTCTCGCTGGACTAGAACATGTGTATGAAGACTCGCTAACATCAAGTGGAGATATTTATTCCACTTCCACATATGAGGAAATGCACGAGACTCTGCCAAAATATTTTTCTACCTATTATGAACGCAGAGCCAAGAAAAAAATTTTCGTTCACACCTTTGTGGCTGATACTCCGCTCGCCCGAGAAAGAAAAGCGAACGACATAAAAGAGTATCGCGATACTTCTCTCATTCCGCAAGATCAATTCCCTGTCCCAACTGACATAGAAATATATAACAATAAAGTTATGATTGCTTCCTGGAAAGAAAAGCTTGGCATCATAATTGAATCAGAAGAAATTGCCACAACCTTAAGAAGCGTATTCAAACTCGCTCTAATTGAAGCAAAGAAACACGATAAAATTTTAGAGAATTAGTCGTGAATTTTCGCATATGCGAAAATTCACGACAAGGGCTAAAGAAAAAAGCACAATTTTAGTACTCCCTCATGGAGACTTGGGCGTCGATTTTTTTGATGAGGTCGAGGACGACGGAGACAACAATGAGGATGGACGTACCGCCTATTGCCAGAGATGCTATTCCTGTAGCGTATTGCATAATAAGCGGCAAGACAGCGATGAAGCCGAGGAAAACTGCGCCTAGAAGCGTGATGCGAGAGAGAACATTGGAAATATAGCTAGAAGTCGGCACTCCAGGGCGAATCCCTGGAATGAAGGCGCCATTTTTCTGCAAATTTGTAGACAATGCTTCGGGGTCGAAGGTGACAGCTGTATAGAAGTAAGTAAAAAGAAATACAAGAATAAAATAGAGCACGGCATATAGAATTGATGTCTGATTGAATAAGGTAAATATTTGAGAAATTTTCAGGAGAATAGCATTGCTGAATCGCCCGAGGAAAGCGCCAATCATTTGCGGAAAAGAAAGAATAGAGAGAGCGAATATTATCGGTATCACTCCGGCTTGGTTTACGCGTAGTGGCAGATAGGTTGAGCCACCGCCGTACATCTTCATGCCCCGCACCCGCTTGGCATAGGTGACAGGGATAGGGCGTTCAGCTTCAGTTACCAAAACAATGCCGGCGATAACCAGCACCCCCACTACAGCAAATACTAGGTAAAGCGGAATTTGAGAAACATCGAAAGTGAAAACAAGCTGGCTGACTTCTGCCGGAAGTCTAGAAACAATGCCGGCAAAAATTATAAGCGATACGCCATTGCCGATGCCAAATTCCGACATAAGCTCGCCAAGCCACATTACAACTACTGACCCTGCGACCACGATGAATAAGTTGGTAATGCGGTCAAAAGTTGTTAAATTTACTAAAATACTTTGGTTCTCAAGAATAGCCAGAAGAGTAAAGCCTTGAATAGCGGCAAGTGGTATGGTTAAAAGTCTGGAATATTGAGTAAACTTTTTCCTGCCAGCTGCGCCCTCTTCATGGTAAATCTTCTTTAAGCTTGGGACCATAATAGTCAGAAGCTGCATGATTATTGAGCCGGTAATATATGGTCCGACACCAAGCATGATTATAGATAAATTGGAAAGTCCGCCGCCGGAAAATATATTTAAAATGCCAAAGAATTGGTTATTGGATAGGAAACGATTAAGTTCGAGCGTATCAATGCTTGGGATCGGAATAGTGGAGAGCAGTCTGAATATTATCAACGAAAAAAGCACAAAGAGAACTCTCTTCCTTAGAGTCGTATCTGTCCAAACTAATTTCAGTTTATTTAAAAAATTCTGCATTTATTTTATGATTATATGCCTGCCTTTTATGCCGAGACGCTTGCGAATTTCAGAAAATTTTTCTCGCTGGCCTTTTTCTCCGGCTATGATTTTACTTACCGTCAAAATAAAGGGTTTCTTTTTTGACTTAAAACTATAGCCACGATTCTTCGGCAATTTCTTTATGATATCACGAAGTTCCGGACGGCGCTTATTGCCGGCGCGCGCTGTCTGCCCCTTGCCTCCGCGGCCGGAAGTCTTCGCATGCTTGCCTCCGCGACCTACCAGCCGGTCTTTTTTATTCTTGTGTTGTCTCTTTAATTTATGTATTTGCATTTTATTTTTCTTCTTCGACTAAGGCTTTCGGTAAAACGACCTCTTTGGTATCAATAACAATTGCTTCCGCAGGAATTTTTCCGGATTTTGTTGAAATGACGGAAAGCGCTTGCATTACTGCTTTAGAATTATTTAATTTATTTTTACTGTTGGATAAAATTTTTCCGGTAATATCTTTCATGCCGGAGAGTTTGATAATATCACGAACAACCGACCCCGCCACCAAGCCTCGACCTTTGTTGGGCAAAAGCTTCACATAGGAACTTGAGAATTTAGCAGAAAGTTCATGAGGGATAGACATAGTCTTGGTTAGGTTTAATTTAACCATATTTTTCTTAGCATTTCGTACAGCCTTATTTATGGCTAATGCCGTGTCCCCCGCTTTCCCAAGCCCAAGTCCGATGCGTCCCTTTTTGTCTCCGGCGACCAGTGCCACAGAGAAAGAGAATCTACGCCCGCCAGCCACCACTCGAGTTACTCGGCGAATATTTAGAATCTTCTGGTCAAACTCTGATTTCACTCTGCCAAAAGAGGAGCCTTTTCTATTATTCTTTTTTTCGTTTGCCTTTTCCATATACAAAATAAATTATTAACTAAAATTGAAGTCCTCCGGCTCTTGCCTCGTCCGCTAGTAATTTTATTCTTCCGGTGTATTTAAATCCATTGCGGTCAAAAACAACTTTACTAACCTTTATCGCCTTGCAAGCCTCGCTAATCATCTGCCCCACTTCCTTGGCTCTGGCAGTCTTGGTGCCAGATTTTGCCTTTATATCACTCGCTTCTGCTAGAGTCTTGCCTGTAAGGTCATCAACGATCTGGGCGTAAATAAATTTATTAGAGCGAAAAACTGTGAGCCTTGGGCGCTCTTTTGTGCCTCTGATTTTCACTCTTATCTTAGCCTTCAGTCTTATTCTTTTTTCGTTTTTCTTTTGCATTTTTGTTTAAAAATTACGCAGTCTTTTTACCCTGTTTACGTCTGATAACTTCTCCTTCATAACGCATTCCTTTACCCTTATATGGCTCCGGCTTCTTGAGAGCTCGAATAGCCGCTGTAAAGCTCCCTACTAATTCTTTATCAGCTCCGGAAATTGTAATAATATTCTTTTCCGCAGTTGCTGTAATACCTGCTGGGATAGACACTATAACTGGGTGAGAAAATCCTAATGCGAAATGAAGCTCTTTCCCTTTGACGTCAGATTTGAATCCGACTCCTTCGAGGATTAATTTCTTTTGATATGGTGTCTCTACCCCCGCAATCATGTTTTTTATATGTGAAGCATAAGTGCCCCAGAGAGATTTAGAAAATTTGTCATTTCTCTTTATATTCAAATTCACAGCCTTGCCTGCCCCGTCCTTGGCGGGGTCAGTGATAGCGATAGTGATGTCATCTTTAAAAACTTTGGAGAGGGTGCCCTTGGGACCGGCAACGGTAACTGTGTTACCAAAAGAAGACGCACTTTGGGTGACTTTGACTCCGGTCGGTATTAATATTTCTTGTTTGCCTATTCTGCTCATAAATTTTTTGTATATTGAAATTACCAAAGTCTGAATAATGCTTCACCGCCGACTTGTTCCTTGCGGGCATCTTTGCCGGATAAAATACCTTTCGGCGTTGAAAGAACCAACAACCCCGAGCCATTTCTAACGCTATGAATATCTTTGACCCTGAAATAAATTCTTTTTGATTGTTTGGAAATTCTTTCGACTTCCGTTATTTTTGGATTTTTGTCCACATATACAAGACCTACTTCCAATATTGGCTGGTCCTTTTTAACTTTTTTAGCAACACTAGAAACATATCCTTCTTTTTTTAAAGTTTCAGCAATGGCTTCTTTCATTTTAGAATACGGAAAAGTCACAGACTCTTTGGAGGCGAGTGAGCCATTCTTCATTATTATTAACATGTTTGAAATTGAATCCATGGTGAGTTTTACGAACTACCAGCTTGATTTACGAACACCTGGAAGCATTCCTTCATTGGCCAACTCTCTAAAGCAAATACGACAGATGCCGAAGTCTCGCATAAAAGCATTCCCTCGACCACAGCGAAAACATCTGTTTTTCTGCCGAGTGGAAAATTTAGGTTTTTTTAAAGCTCTTGCTTTTACTGATGTTTTAGCCATAAATAAAATATCGCCTTATGTAGATGATATCGTGTATTTTTTCTTAAAATCTCGTAGGAACATACTGATAGACCTTAAGGAGAAACACAGATCAAGCCACTTTTAGGCTTTTTTATACTAGCAAAATAAGCACTCATAGTCAATACTATTTTTTCTTACTATCTTCCTCTATTTTAAACGGAATACCCAGAATTTCAAAAAAAGCTGTGCCTTCTTTTTTATTTTTTGCTGAAGAAACGAGAGTAATGGCTAGGCCGAAAACATCTCGTATGTCTTCGTCTGCGGTTTCTGGGAAAATTGTATGTTCTTTGATACCGATAGTTAAGTTGCCAATATTATCTACTGCACCACGACTAATCCCGCGGAAGTCTTTGGTGCGAGGCAGAGCCACATTTATGAGCTTCTCTAGGAAAGTATACATTCTACTCCCACGCAAAGTTACCACCACGCCGATAGGGTCGCCCTTTCTGGTTTTAAAAGATGCCACCGACTGCTTGGCGCCTCGTAAGGCTCCTTTTTGACCGGTAATTTTAGCTAGGCGTAGAGCAATAGCGTCATTCTTGTTTTTATCTTTTTTCATTGCCGTGCCCGTGCCGACATTTACCACGATCTTCTTCATTCTGGGTGCAGCAAAAGCATTCTTGTAATGAAACTCCGAGCTTAGTGCCCCAGTAGAGTTTTTCATTTTCTCATATGCCTCTTTTTCTTTTTCTTTTACAGTTAAATGTTTCATATATTATTTATTCCGCTTTTTTAACATTGGAAGCATGTATGGGCATAGCTACGTTTATCATAGACCCTTTCTCTCCGGACTTCCTTGGACGCTGGTGTTTTTTGCTCATATTTATTCCTTCAATAATAACTTTATTCAAAGATACTAAAACACGGACAATTTTGCCTTTTTTGCCTTTGTCTTTCCCTGCGATTACTATTACATTATCTCCTTTTTTTACTTTCATATTTTTAAAAAATTAAATCACTTCCTGCGCTAAAGAAATTATCTTTTGAAAACCTTTCTCCGCAAGTTCTCTTGGTATCGGCCCGAAGACACGCCCAGCCTTTGGGTCTTTTTTACCTTTCTCTAATATGACTACCGCATTGTCGTCGAAACGAATATACGAGCCGTCTTTTCGGCGGTAAGCGCCTCTGGTGCGGACCACCACTGCCTGATGTACATCTTTCTTTTTGACTCCTTTTCGAGGACTTGCCACTTTGACTGAAATAATAACCAGCTCGCCCAAAGTCGCATATCTCTTTTTGGAAGAACCTAAAATCTTAAACACCTTCCCCACGGTGCCTCCAGCATTGTCTGTTATTTTTACTAATGTCTCGTTTTGTATCATAAATTTAAACTACCTTAAATCTTTTATCTTTTGAAATCGGCTTAGTTTCTACTATTTCCACATTGTCGCCTGTTTTGTATTTATTCTCTTCGTCATGCGCTTTGTACTTCTTGCTGACTTTATAAAATTTACCATATAGCGGATGCTTGATAAATCTTGAAACAGAAACGACTACTGTCTTATCCATCTTATCTGAAACCACTATGCCTTTTAGTGTGTTGCTTTTACTTTTCAATATTTCTTTTTTTATTTTTGCTGTCATGTATTTTTATTGTTTGTGGGCTCTCGACATAATTCTGGTTTTAATTGGTAGTTTAGACCCGGCTTTTCGGAGAGCTTCATGAGCTATTTTTTCGTCCACCCCATCCACTTCGAAGATAATACGTCCCGGAAAAACATCGAAGCAATATCCTTGCGGGTCACCCTTGCCTTTTCCCATTCCGACTTCTGCAGCTTTGGCGGTAAAAGGTCGGTCCGGAAAAATGCGAATCCAATATTTACCGGCTTTAGTCAAAGTGCGAGAGATAACTTTTCTGGCAGATTCAATTTGGGTTGATTTCACGCGGGCTTGTGACTCGGACTTCAAGCCATAAGAACCAAAGGAAAGCTTAGAGCCTCGAGTGTCCGGCGTAAAAGACTTTGGATTGCTGCGTCCTGTTTGCCATTTTCTAAATTTTACTTTTTTCGGTATTAACATATGATTAACATAAGAATAATTCTTTAATCCATTTTAATGGCTTTTTTGTCACTTATGGAAGCCTCGCCAAAGGAACGGGTAGTTTTCTTGTCAGCAAAAATTTTACCGCGATAAATCCAAACCTTAATGCCGATAACTCCGTAAGACAAAGTGGCGCGCTCGCGCTTGAAGTCTATATCCGCTCGGAAACTCTGGAGTGGGACAGATCCACGTTTCAGCTCTTCCGTCCGAGCAATTTCTGCTCCGCCTAAACGCCCTGACAATACTATCCTAGCCCCCTCGACGCCCCTCGCTTGCATTACTTTTTCTATCATTTGCTTAATCACTCTGCGGTAAGGCAATCTTTTTTCCAACCCTTCGGCAATCATGTAGGCCACGATAGCGGCATCAGCTTCTGGATTTGAGACTTCTGTAATTTCCAGTTTAAAATCTTCAGGTTTTGGAAGTTTTAATTTACCCATTTTATTTAAAATATCCATTTTCAACTTTGTTGCGCCTTCGCCGTTGCGACCGATTAAAAGACCAGGGCGAGAAGTTTTTACTATAAATCTTGTAGCTTTATTACTTCTTTCTATTTCTATAGAAGATATATACATACCACGCAATTTCTTTTCCAAATACTGACGTATTAAGACATCTCCCTTAAGATAAGTGACATATTTTTTAGGGTCGGCAAACCAGCGAGACTTCCAGTCTCGGAGGATTATCAATCTATGCGCATATGGATGGACTATTTTTGACATATAATTATTTTTTTGTCCCGACCTTAACTCGGGATCCCGACTTTGGTCGGTACTTTTTAACTGCCACAACTTTCTCACCCAAAAGAAGATTCAAATGACTTGTGCGCTTGTTTATCCTGTGTCCGGTGCCCATAGCCGCAGGCATCATGCGTTTCATTGTTATGCCTTTATCTACTCGCAATTCTTTTATAAACAAATTCTCTACGTCTACCCCCATACTCTTTGCATTCGCTACAGCTGAAAGCAAAAGTTTCTTAATAGGTAGCCCAGCGCGCTTAGCCAAAAAATCAAGCTCAGCAATTGCTTCCACCACTTTCTTGCCTTTTACTAATCCGGCAACTAAGCGAACTTTTCTAGGAGACTGTCTATAATTTTTCAAAAATGCTTTCATATTATTAAATTATTTTTTTGCTGCGCCTTTGGCATCAGCGGCTGCAGCAGTGGCACCCTTAGCAGCTATTATCTCTGCTTCTTTTTTCTTTTGTTCAAGTTCTTTCTGCATCTTTCCACCGTGCTTCATAAATTTCTTAGTCGGAGAAAATTCGCCTAGTCTGTGGCCCACCATGTCCTCAGTTACCAATACATCTACATGAACTTTACCGTTATAAACACCAAAGGTAAAACCAAGCATCTCCGGAGAAATCACAGAGGCTCTCTTCCAAGTCTTAATGGTGGGAGTCTGGAGCGGGTTTTTGCCGGCAATCTTTTTCAAGAGCCCTTCGTCCACATATATGCCTTTTTTGATACTTCTGGTCATTGGTTACTTTCTTATATAAACAAAATGGCTCTCATTTGAGCCTTAAAATATACTACCAAATTCAAGAATAAAGTCAAATAAAAAAACACCCCGTTTTACAGGGTGTTTTTTTATTTATTCTTACCAGTCTTTCTGCGGGAAACGATAAATATATTCGAGTATTTCTTTGGTCCACGAGTCTTGCGCCCACCGGTAACCTTGCCCCACATCGTCTTCGGGCGCTTGGTGCCTCGGCCTTGTCTGCCTTCACCTCCACCATATGGGTGGTCTACTGGGTTCATGGCAGTACCACGCACAGTTGGGCGGATACCCTTCCAGCGGCTGCGTCCGGCTTTACCATAATTTTCCAAATGATGTTCTTCATTTGAGACCGTGCCGATGGACGCCCAGCATTCTTCATTAATTTTTCTAATTTCTGTCGAAGGCATTTTCAAATTAGTATAGCCGTCAGCATTGGCCACCACTTGCGCAAAAATTCCTGCCGAACGGCCAATTTTAGCTCCACCTCTTGGTTTGATTTCAATATTGTAGACAAAAGTTCCAACTGGAATATTTCGGAGTGGCAGTCTGTTCGCAGATGTAAGCGGCGCTTTTTCGGAAACAATAAAAGAGTCTCCGGCTTTTACAGATTTCGGCAAGACTACATACCTTTTTTCCCCGTCCTTATACACAGCAAGCCCGATAAAAGCTGAACGATTCGGGTCATATTCTATAGATGTTATTTTTGCCGGAATGTCTTTTTTGTCATACAAAAAGTCCACTTCACGATAAAGTCGTTTGTGCCCGCCACCCTTGTGTCGCATGGTTATGCGCCCTTGGCTATTTCTGCCGACTGAACGACGGAAGCCATGGGTCAGAGATTTGACAGGAGAAGACTTGGTCAAAATCTCTGCATAATTCACATTGGTCATTTGTCTCCTTGATTTGCTTGTAGGTTTGTATGTTTTCATATTTATGCAATTTCAATTTTATCTCCCTTCTTTAAATATACAAGAGCCTTTCTGCCTCCACCTCTTGTAGAAGGTTTCCCCTTAAAAGTAGTATTTTTCTTTGGGATAGGCAATACATTTACTTTAATAGGCTTCACTTTATAAAGTGCAAAGATTTTTTTCTTTATCTCTGTCTTATTCTCTCCTTTTTCTACATTAAAAGTATAGACATTTTGCTCTTGCGCAAAAGACGCTTTTTCTGTAACTCTACCTTTCATTTTAGGAGCTACTTTTACTTCTTCTTTTTTTATACTTTTTTTCTTTGCCATAAAATTATCCTCGTGATTCTAAGAATTCAATACTTTCTTTCGGATTTTCTATTACAAGGTACTGGTAATTTAAAACGTCTAGCGGATTTAGATTTTTCAAAAATACCAATTCCAGTTGAGGTAAATTTCTGAAGCTTTTTTCTGTCTTTTCACTTCGTCCATAAATCGCAATAAGTACTCTCTTTTTTTTGGAATTAGCCAATGATTTAAATCCGGTGGCTTTGGCTAAATTTTCCATAACTCTCACAGCCTGTTTGGTTTTTATGTCGGTTAACGCAAGCGAATCCACAAAAATTATTTCATTATCTTTCAACTTACGAGAGAGAACAGAGAAAAGAGCTTGGGCGCGCATTTTTTTTGAAATTTTTCTTTTATAATTTTTCTCGGCAAGAGGACCATGAGTCACACCTCCACCAACCCAGATGGGGCTACGAGATGAGCCGTGCCTGGCGCGTCCAGTGCCCTTTTGTTTCCAAGGTTTCCTTCCACCACCACGAACCTCTCCTCTGTCCTTAGTGTCTGCCGTACCTGCGCGCTTATTACTGCGCATGCCTTCTACGACTTGATGCACCAAGTCACTGCGCCATTTGGCAGCAAAAACTTTTGCCGGAAGTTCAATACTCCCAGCCTCTACTCCATTTTTGTCATATATTTTTTTTGATATCTTTGCTTCCATGATTTGTTTCCCAGATAGAGGTTTAGCCTCTATCTGGCTACTATCTCCACCAAAGTTCCACGCTTGCCGGCAATTGCTCCTTTTACGAGCATCAGATTATTCTCTGCATCCACGAAAACAACCTTCAAATTTTTTTGGGTGATGCGATCAGAGCCCATGCGTCCGGCCATTCTCATCCCTTTTGGAACATGAGTTCGAAGTCCGCCTCCGATAGACCCCGGCTCCCTTTCAGAGTGTTTCTGCCCGTGGGTACGCGGACCACCGGAGAAACCATGGCGCTTGACCACGCCTTGAAAACCCTTTCCCTTGGACACACTGGTGACTTGAAGCTTGTCTCCGGGAGAAAAGGCCGACACATCAATAACTCGTCCTTCTTTTACCTCTACTGTGTCACTAGGTTTAAGTCTGAATTCTTTAAGAGTTTTATAAAACCCGCCCTTCATGGATTTGATTTGCGCTTTATTGATCCTCTCTTTTTTCTGAATGCCGTAACCTACTTGCACAGAGTTGTAGCCATCTTTTTCCTTTTCGAAAACTCTAGTCACGGTTACCGGCCCCGCCGAAAGTATGGTAACAGGAATGACTGTCCCATCTTGCTCGAAGTACTCTGTCATATTTTCTTTTGTAGCCAGAATGAATTTCATAATTTTATAGCATCTTTACATCTATCTCCACGCCAGAAGGCAACGACAAATTGGTGAGGGCCTCGACGGTCTTTGCATTTGGGTTGACTATGTCTATAAGTCTTTTATGAACTCGTATTTCGAATTGTTCTCTGGTGTTTTTGTAAATAAATGGAGAACGGTTGACTGTATACTTTTTTATCTCGGTCGGCAATGGCACCGGCCCGACAATCACGGCATCATAGCGCATGGCTGTGTCCATGATTTGTTTCACCGAAGCATCTAATATCTTGCTTTCGTAAGCTCGTACACGTATGCGCAGTACTACTTTGCCATCTGTGATGCCAACTTTTTCTTTTTTCACGGAAATTTTCGGAGCCTTCGTCTTGGCTTTGGCAGACTTAACTAGAGGAGTTTTCGGCACTTTAGGCTTTTTTGTTTTTTTCTCTGTTGTTGGCATAATTTTAAAGTACAATCACTTACAAACTGAAAACGTTTAAGTAGATTACCCGAGAATTTTTGTTACCACTCCGGCGCCTACTGTCTTGCCTCCTTCTCGTATTGCAAATCTCTGCGATTCCTCAAGCGCAACCGGAGTAACTAATTTAACGGTAATTTTTACTGTGTCTCCCGGCATAACCATTTCAGTGCCATCTGCTAAAGTCACATCTCCCGTCACATCCGTAGTACGAATGTAAAACTGAGGCTTGTAACCCTTGAAGAATGGAGTGTGTCTTCCGCCTTCTTCCTTTTTCAAAACGTAAATTTCAGCTGTGAAATTATCATGCGGAGTAGTCGTGCCTGGCTTACAAAGAACTTGCCCGCGAGTAATGTCTTCCTTTTTAAGACCACGGAGAAGAATGCCGGCGTTGTCTCCCGCCATACCCTCTTGAAGATTCTTGTTGAACATTTCAATACCGGTAACTGTAGACTTGGCAGTTGGCTTGATGCCGACAATTTCTACATCTTCACCAACCTTCACTACTCCTCTTTCAATCTTTCCGGTTACCACCGTGCCTCGTCCTTCGATAGAGAAAATGTCTTCGACAGGCATTAGGAAAGGCTTGGAAATATCTCGTTCTGGAATAGGAATATAAGTATCAAGAGCGTTGGTAAGCTCGAGAATTTTCTTAGCCCATTCGTCATCAACAGATTTTGACTCCAGAGCCTTAAGCCCTGAACCGCGTATAACCGGTGCGCCAGCTCCGTCAAAGCCTTGCTTGGTCAAAAGTTCGCGAATTTCTTCTTCCACTAGGTCGATCATATCTTTATCGTCCACCATGTCGCACTTGTTCAGAAAAACAATTATTTTGGGCACGCCAACTTGCTTCGCAAGGAGCACGTGTTCACGAGTTTGAGGCATAGCGCCGTCTGTAGCCGCAACTACAAGAATAGCGCCGTCCATTTGCGCGGCACCAGTAATCATATTCTTTATGTAGTCTGCGTGTCCGGGAGCATCGATGTGCGCGTAGTGGCGAGCATCTGTAGAGTACTCGTTGTGGGAAATGTTAATCGTAATTCCACGAGCTTTTTCTTCAGGAGCGTTATCAATCTGATCAACACCGCGAAGCCGCACAGTCTTCCCAGCCATGTTTAACACATGCAAAATTGCCGCAGTAAGTGTGGTCTTGCCGTGGTCGACGTGACCAATGGTACCTACGTTTACGTGCGGTCTGTCTCTTTTAAATTCTTCTGCCATATTTTTACTTGAGTTAACAATCAAAACTCAGTGTACGATAACCAGTCACTAAGGCTTGATTACTAACGATATTATTAATAATTTATAATAGAAATAAAACAAAAAACCCAAAAGGGCTTTGAAACATACTAACAAATTAAAAAATATTGTCAACTAAAGAAAACGGGCACAAATAGGAAGCCGCCTGCAGGAGCCAAACGGTCCTACAAGCGGCATATGTATGCGCACTTTTGTTCCCACTTCTAGTGGGAACGTACCAACACAAACTCTCTTGTCGGCTGGGATTCTTGGCAAGCAGACTCGAGTTTCTCGATAATTCCGATCATGGCGCTGGCGCGTCGTGTGATGAAATCTTTTGCAAACGCCGAATCGCAGAGAATGAGGTCTTCTTTTGCTGGCCTCGTGGCCGTGCTACCGAGGTGTCGATCAAGTATTGAGATGTCCTCAATCACTTCATCGAATCTGTCGTCAACGCGAGTTTCAAGAAGTTTGACCAGAATTGCCCGCAGTTCTACTTGCTTGTTAGCCCATGCGGTCGTCGCATCGTAGAATGGGCCAATAGCCAGAAGCCCATCTCCGTGCCACGTGTGTTCCAACAAAAAAAGCACACTTTCGAGTCTGAAACGCAATTCCAGTCCGAGCTCCGGCATCAACGCCTTAAGCTCCGCGAGCGGATCGACCTTCGCCAAGAAAACGATGCTGTCGAATTTTTCCCGAAGTTTGGGAAACGTGATGACGATCGCGATCCCCGTCACGACCACCAAAACGAAAAAAGAAACAACTGTCAATGGACTCATAACTTTACCCTCCTACACAAACCATATCATGTTTTATTCATTCTGTCAACTATTTTTGACTTTGGCTAGTTCTTGCCTAGTTAGTTTGGTATTTTCTAATTTCTTCGCAAAGTTTTTGCGCTTCTTTTTTAGGGTCTTCGGAGAAGATAATTCCGCGGGAAGAATTAATCATAAGTCCTAGTCCATCGCTATCCAAGCCATTTCTCATGACCATCTCCAAGTCTCCTCCTTGAGATCCAATACCTGGTACCAAGAATGTTGCACCTGTCATACTTCGAGCTTCTTTCATTTCCTCAGGATGCGTTGCTCCCATAACAATCATACAATTATTGTTTGTATTCCATTTAGTAGATACATTCTCAACAACTTGTTGCCAAAGTTTTTTACCTCCACCTACATCTAAATTTTGAAATTCTCCTGCCCCAGGATTTGAGTTTAAAGCTAAAACACTAGAAATCTTATCGATCCTATTAAGAAATGGCTGTACTGCCTCTTGACCCAAGTATGGATTAATAGTTATTCCGTCAACTTTTAATAAATCAAAGGCTTCAGTTACATAGCCTGTATTAGTATTACCAACATCAGCTCGTTTTGCGTCTAACATTATAAAAATATCAGGATGATTTTTTTGTATGTAGTCAGTTGTCATTTGTAACTCTGATATACCTTTGGCCCCTTTAGCTTCATAAAAAGCAATATTAGGCTTGTATGCTGCGGCATATTCGTGAGTTTCATTAATAATATATTTATTAAATTCAAATTGTGGAAACGGCGTTGCCTTAAATTTCTCTGGAATCTTTTCAAAATCAGGATCTAGCCCCACGCATAAAAGTGAATTTATTTTCTTTGCTCTTTTATTGTATTTGTCTATTGCGCTCATTTATTTTTTAGAATTTAAATATTCCTTGCCATGACCAACATTTGGGTTTATTGGTACATTGGCTTTGCATAATGGGCAATCTTTTTCATCAAAAGTTTCCGCCGGTATCTCGCACAATGAAGAAAAAGTTATACCTAATGTTTTTGCATTTACCTCTTCGGGGATGCGGTTAACCATAACTCCCATAGCCATAATCTTCCCACCAAATGCACGGACAACGTCAATCATCTTGTTCACGGAAAATCCTGTGGCAATAGTATCGTCAATAATTAAAACTTTTTTACCTTTTATTAAATTCTCATATCCTCTTTTGAAAACCATCGGTCCTTCGGTAGTTTTTTCTGCATAGACACTAAGAATTTCTTTTTTTTGCAAGAGAGAAAGATGGTACGCCACCAAATGCCCAAGAATTACTCCGCCTACTACCGGCGCCGTTACCACATCTATATCCAAATCTTTATGCTTTTCGGCAAACAATTGAGTAACTCTGAAAGTTTCTGCAGTATGTGGCAGTAAATAATCTTTATTAACATAGACAGCCATATGCCTGCTCGAAGTACCAACAAAATGACTATTCCTGATTACAGCTCCTGTTTTCTCCAGTATATTTATTACTTCTTCGGATACATTCATGTTGTTTTATCTTAACCTTTCTTTT
This sequence comes from Candidatus Nomurabacteria bacterium RIFCSPHIGHO2_02_40_30, assembly GCA_001785445.1. GTDB lineage: Bacteria > Patescibacteriota > Minisyncoccia > Phycocordibacterales > UBA9973 > UBA9973. Next base: position 41,572 of record MFTV01000016.1, read on the forward strand.
ATCTCTTTCGCAAGATACGGGTTCCACATTGCTCCCGTAGCCGACATGACGATGTCTGCGCCGGCATCTCTGTATTCAAAAAAGTCATCTGCGTTCATAACTCCCCCGACGCCGATAATAGCGTAAGAGTAGCCATATTCTTCACGTAATTTTTTCAGTCTTTTTACCATATCAAGCCCTGCCCATTTTATGGAAGCTCCGCAGACTCCGCTATGAGTGCGCCCCGGAAGAGCTTCCCCTCCCTTCTCGTCCACTATTTCAGAAAAGATTGTGTTAATGGCAGAAATTCCTTGCACCAGAGAACCAACTTCTCTTACAAAATTGCCAAGTATCGTGTCGTCTTTGAAATAAGAAATTTTTACAATCAGCGGAACATTTTTAATTTCAGCTTTGATGGCTTTAACTACTTTTACACTATTTTGAGTGTCATAACACAAGAGCTCGCTGGTGCCCTCATTCGGACAGCTAAAATTTACCTCCATAATCTTTATGCCGGTTTCTTTCATGAGCCTAGCTGCTAAAACGAAGTTATCAACATATCCTTCCGTACTTTGTCCTTCCTTTTTTGTTCTTTGAAAAGCGCCGACGAGAATTTGACCTTTGCGAATATTTTTTAATACTTTTTTTATATCTTCTTGCCAAAATTCAGGAGTTCGTGATGGCACACCGAAGGAGTTGGTGATAGAAAGAGGCTCTTTGTAATCATTATTAGCAACTAATTTTTCTTCATCTTTGCCCAGAGTCAAGCTTTCAGGAACTTTTACAGCTAAAACATTTGGCCATGGATGACAAGAATATTTTTCTGTGCGCACAGTTTTGTAGGTAACAATGTCGAAACCTTTGTCGAGAGATGCCTGCGCAAATTTCCCATTAATAAGGGGTCCTGCCGGAATGCCGAAAGGAGAATTTACTTTAAACCCCATAAAGTAAAACTTGAGCGAGGACTCCCCTTGCTCAACAACTTCCCCGTCTGCGAAGGCACCAAAAGGACCTTGTTCAAAATTCTCTTCGTAGGATTTATTCGGATCGTAAAAAGGGGTAAGCATTGTTTATATCTTAACAAAAAACTACTCTGTTGAGTAGTTTTTATTTTCTGGCAGCAATTATGGTCTCGGCGACATTGTTTGGCACAATGTCATAGCGGAAGAATTCCATTGTGAATGACGCTCGGCCTTCGGTCATAGACCTTAGACCGGTCATGTAGCCGAACATTTCAGAGAGGGGCACGATAGCTCGGATGACTTTATTCATCCCACGATCTTCCATCCCCTCAATAAGGGCGCGCTTGCTTGAGAGGTTGCCGGTGACGTCACCCATGAATTTGTCCGGAGTTACCACTTCCACTTTCATCATCGGCTCTAGGATTACTGGGTTAGCTCTCTTACACGCGTCCTGCACAGCCATGGAGGCGGCAATTTTGAAAGCCATTTCATTGGAGTCAACTTCGTGGTAACTTCCGTCCCAAAGTTCCACAGAAACATTTACCATTTTAAATCCGGCCAATATTCCACGGTCTAGTCCTTCCTTGAAACCTTTTTCACAAGGAGCAATATATTCCTGCGGAATAACTCCACCTTTAATAGTATTCACAAATTCGAAGCCGACAGACCGCTTGGTATTTTTCGGCAAATCTTCCAACTCTTCTTTAGTCAAAATTTCCATTGGCTTAACTTTGATCTTTACGTGTCCGTAGTTTCCGCGTCCACCGGACTGCTTGATATATTTTCCTTCAGCTTCACTGGTGCCACTAATTGTCTCACGGTAGGCTACTTGAGGTTTGCCAACATTGGCTTCCACGGTAAATTCACGCTTCATACGATCCACAATAATTTCTAAATGAAGTTCTCCCATGCCGGCAATGATAGTCTCGCCTGTTTCTTGGTCAGTAGATACTTTGAAGGTTGGGTCTTCTTGCGCCAGTCTGTTTAAAGCCATACCCATTTTTTCTTGGTCGGCTTTGGTCTTCGGCTCGATGCGAAGAGAGATAACTGGTTCTGGAAAGACAATTCTGTCTAGAATAATTGGTTTATCTTCATCACAAAGAGTGTCGGATGTTATGGTATCTTTAAGTCCTACTGCTGCCGCTATTTCTCCAGCAAAAACTTTTTTAACTTCTTCCCGGTCGTTGGCATGCATTCGCAGTATTCGGCCGATGCGTTCTTTGTTGCGAGTGCGAGGATTATAAACATAACTACCAGCAGAAAGAGTTCCGGAATAAACTCGGAAGAAAATAAGCTGACCAACGAATGGGTCCGTAGCCACTTTGAAAGCAAGCGCTGAAAATGGTTCAGAATCAGATGCTTGTCTTACTATAGGTTGTTCTGTATTTTCATCAATACCAGTAATAGGTGGGATGTCGGTCGGAGCTGGTAAATAATCCACAACTCCATCGAGCACGAGCTGAACACCTTTATTCTTCAAAGCAGAGCCGGCAAAGACTGGAAAGATTTCATTTGCAATCACGGCCTTGCGTAGAGTTTTCTTCAAGACATCAACATCTGGAACCATGCCTTCTAAGTATTCTGTCATCATCACATCATCCGTCTCAACAATTTTTTCTACAAGGTCATTGCGAAAACCTTCTGCAACTTTTTTCATATCTTCTGGCAAAGAACTTAAGTCTTTTTCGACAACAGTGTTCCCCATCTCGCCTTCGAAGTAATATGCCTTCATGTGAAGCAGGTCAACAACTCCTTCGAATTTGTCCTCAAGACCGATAGGTATCTGCATGCGAACTGCTTTCTTGGAAAGTCTGTCTAAAATAGTTGCATAAGAATGTTCAAAAGATGCGCCAGTACGGTCTAACTTATTTATGAAACAAATACGAGGCACTTTCGCTTCATCAGCATAGCGCCAATTTGTCTCGGATTGTGGTTCTACGCCAGCTACCCCGTCAAAAACGACAACTGCGCCGTCGAGCACACGCAAAGAACGCTTTACCTCTACGGTAAAGTCTATGTGTCCCGGAGTGTCGATGATATTGAAACGGTGTTTAAATTCATTCTTTGCACCCGCCTTCGTCAAGACTTCGGCGGGCACGTATGTCGGAGTCCAGAAACAAGTCACTGCGGCAGAAGTAATAGTAATTCCCCGTTCTCTTTCCTGTTCCATCCAGTCGGTGGTAGTTTCTCCGTCATGCACCTCACCTATTTTGTGTGATACTCCGGTATAAAAAAGCACACGCTCGGTCGTCGTAGTTTTGCCGGCATCAATGTGCGCAATAATTCCAATATTTCTAACTTTTTCTAGAGGATAATCTCGTTCCATAAAAAAAGCGCTTTACGCGCTAAGAATAATATACATTATTAGATGTTTTTTTGCAAATTACTTATAAAAATTTTTAAGGTGATTTTTGTTTTAGTTGTTTTTCAAGATTATATATTTCGTCGTCAACTTCATCCATTTGTTTATTTAACAAATCCAACCCTTCTTGATACGCTTGAACCAAATCCCCATGACCAGGGAATGGTACTCTGTCTTGTGCTTCTTGCATTGACTCCCTTCTTTGTCTCATTGAATCAAATTTCCTTCTTAAACCTTCTAACTTCAGACTAATTTCATTAGTTCCTTTATTTACCTGTGGCCCTTCCATTCCCATAAATTTTTAAGTCAAATTAAAAAAGCTTTAATAATACCTAAAGTATACGCCCACCATGTAGCAAGTCAAGAAAGAATCTAGTGAATTGCTAGAATTACATATATGCGCGATAGCGTAAATGTGTAAATACTTAAATATTCCCCTCTTTTCCTGTATACGATTTCGCTAGCTTAAAAGTTTTCAGGTGAGCTTTGAGTCCAATAGCTTTTACATAATCCAAAAAATCTTTTGGCAGTGGCGATGGTCCTACCCACACACTTCTTTGAATCATTTCGTAATTAAATTTCTGCAAGTGTCGACGAAACCAGTCTCTTTCTTTTTTCTTATCATCTGTAATGTCATACATTACTATCAGATTTTTAGGTGCATCTTTAGTAAAATGACAAGAAAATGCTAGGTGATAAAATTTCCTTTTGCGATCTTTCTTCTTTGCCCGACTCTCATCAAGCCAAATAGGTAAACCAAAAGCGTTAACTTTGACTCCTTTGTAGTTAAAAGTTCTTCCCATGGGTAAATTATACCTCCGACTACACATATGCGCTATAGCAGATATATGTATAATTATTTTTGAGTTCTAAAAACTCTAAAACTGTAGCGATGTAACTGCACATGCACACAAAGCTAAAATCAAGGAGAGTATCAAAAACTTTGTACGATGGCTACCTATAAATGCAGATCGGTTTCCAAACCAAGTTTTTGGTAAAAGCCAGATGATTAAAAAAGCCAAAGAAAAAAACCACAATATTAATACAGCTTGAAAATACGCTACGCAGAGATAGTTCTCTGGGTTATCACACGAATTGTTGAGACCGAAAATCATAATTATATTATAACAATAATACAACAGACCTACCAGGCAAAATGCGCAAAAGCTTTGTTAGCTTCAGCCATTTTGTGAGTGTCTTCTTTCTTTTTAATAGCCGAGCCTTCGTTCTTCGATGCAGCAATTAATTCATCCGCTAATTTTAAATGCATTGGTTTGCCTTTACCACCACGGGCTGCGTCACGAATCCACCGCATAGCGAGCGCTAGGCGGCGTTCTGGTCGCACTTCTATGGGCACTTGGTAGTTCGCACCTCCTATGCGCTTAGAGCGCACTTCCGTAGAAGGACCAGCATTTTTCATTGCGAGGTCAAAAATCTCAAGTGGATTGGGATTGCCTGTTTTTTCTTTTATTACATCAAAGGCCGCGTACATAACTTTTCTGGAAGTTTCTTTCTTGCCGGACCACATGATGTAATTTATAAATTTCTCCAACTTTTGAGAGTTGTAGATAAAGTCAGGCTGGACTATATTTCTATTTTTTACTTTACGTCTCATAAATAATTATTTGGCTTTAGGTTTCTTATTTCCATAAAGTGAACGACTTTGTCTCCTCTTTTCCACTCCTTGGGTATCGAGTACTCCACGCACGATATGATATCTCACTCCAATCAAGTCCTTCACACGCCCTCCACGAAGCATCACCACTGAGTGTTCTTGCAGATTGTGTCCTTCCCCAGGAATATATGCAGTAACTTCCATTCCATTAGTCAGACGAACACGGGCAATCTTTCGGAGAGCAGAGTTTGGCTTCTTTGGAGTGGTAGTTGAAACTTTCGTACAAACACCACGCTTGAAAGGCGCAGGGAAATAGACCGGTCGATTTTTCAAGACATTGAATCCTTTCGCCAGAGCTACGGTCTTGTGCTTGGAGCGGACTTTAACTCTATTTTTCTTAATTAATTGGTTGATTGTTGGCATAAAATTTGCAAAAAAGACTATAGAGAAACAAAATAGCCCACATGGGACTATGCGAGTAATATACTATGAAATAGTCTAGAGCGCAAGACCAGTTAAGAGGTGAAATAGATAAGCTAGGATTGGGTACAAATAATCAGAAAAGAAAACGATGAAAATTAGCAGTAAAATCAGTGACTGTTGTTCGTAAGCCAGAATGAAGTTAAAAGCTGATTCTGGAAGAAAAGAAAAGAGTATTTTCGAGCCATCAAGAGGCGGAATTGGAACTAGGTTAAATACCCCTAAAGCTAGATTCACAATAACAATTGTAGAAGTTATGAAGTAAAAACTCTCTGGCAAGGCATACTGCATAAGAAAAGTAAGGCGAATAATAATACCGAAGATAACTGCAATAGAAAAATTTGCCAAAACTCCCGCGCAGGCCACAGCCATAGTTCCCCATCTTCTATTGCTTAAATTGTTCGGATTGTATGGCACCGGTTTTGCCCAGCCGAAAAGAAATGGGGAGTGAGAAATTATCAAAACCACCGGTAAAATTATTGAGCCGAATAAATCCAAATGTTTCAAAGGATTTAAAGTGAGCCGTCCGGCATAGCGGGCAGTCTTGTCGCCAAAATATTCTGCCATAAAGCCATGCGAGACTTCGTGTATCACCACAGACATAATAAGTATGACTATATAAAATAGGCCGTTGGTTGCATCCATGTAATTTCTATGATAGCATGTGGGAACTATTATGAAAACTTGCGTCATAACCAAAAAGAGCTCAATCGTCGGGGGCGGATATTCTAACAGAACCCGTGCCACTCAATTCAACCCGACTGGCAAAAAGCGAAAATACTTAAATCTTCAAAAGAAGAAGATTTTTATTCCGGAACTCAACAAATCCATGAGAATCAAAGTTTCCGTGCAGGGCATGCGCACCATGAAAAAAAATGGCGCCTACGCCACTCTCCTCAAAGCCGGATTAATACAAGCGAAGTAGGCTTGCATCGATTTTTACTACATGGTATATTATAAGTGTACCTGTGGGCGCAAGCCCCTTATCGGCTAAGGATTTTCCAAAGCTGAAGACAGGTATATAAAAGAAACCAAGCCCACGCTTGGTCTTTTTTATTTTAGTCTTCGTCTATTCCAGAAATATAAAGTCTTTGATCATAAGGCATTACACTCCAAAATATTATATGGCCGTCACCTACTTGTTTTATGATAATTTTTATTTTATGTTTTTTGTCACTCAAGATGGCGTGAAAACCCCAATATTGAACTTGCTTCATTTTATAAAAACCACTCTGTTGCGGTTTGCCATACTTTTCTATTTGTATCCTATATTCTTGAAGAGTTCCACATTTAGGAATTATTTCTACTGCTTTTTTTATAAGTATAAGCTTTAGTGTCTGTTCTTTTATATTTCTTGGAACACGATTAGGCTTATATTGAAGATGGTTGAACCCATCTGAATTTAGAATTATCTTAGCTTGAAAATATGGACAATAAATTTCTTTGTTGGTTTCGTAAATTAATTTTGCTTTTTCGTGAACACTCTTAAAATCTTTCATAGCAAAAAGTATAACATAAAAAATGAGAACTAAAAAAAATGAGGAAAAAGACACCTACGCCACTCTCCTCAAAGCCGGACTGGTTTAAAACCAGTAAACTATTTTACGTTAATTGTTTCTATAATTTTCTCTATCTCTTTTTCATAACTTTCGTAATCTGGGTATGTTGCCTCTACTCTCAAAATACTAATATTATTTGCTACAGTTTCGTAATGAACAGATTCGTTTGATTCTTTTTTTTCTTTCCGTTTATAAAATTCGTATTTACCAATTTTGATTAATTGTGTATTTGGGGGACGATTTTTTACTACGGCTTCAATAGAACTACTATCATTAAACTTGGTCAACGAGATGACTGCCTGAAATGGATCCTGAATAAGATATAGACTCATGGATACTTCGTCCCTAGCCTGCTCATAAAGCTTATAAACTGAAGAATAATTAAATGAAACAAAATAGCTATCAAAAAATTTTACAGAACTGGCATCTTGTTGAATAAAACCAGTTTTTGGATCAACTATATAACGTCTATGATTTTTTATACTCATCAAACACTGTTCTTCCGTATGCGAAATAAGTTGATTTGTTTCACAGAAATTTGGATCTATATATTTCCAATACCTTGAAGAATCCATAGAAAATAGTTCAGTCTCTGTAATTGGAACACTTTTGTCAATTTGGTTATACACTTTCAATTTACAGAGTTTATTAAATTCTTCACCCGGCTTAACTGAAGCAATCATTCTATTACTAAAATCTGGACCTTCTAAATACTTAATACCAACTAATTTATATAGAACGTTCAATTTTTTCTTAGTAACCAAAAAACTATCATGAAACTCAAAGAGTATTACACCAGTATTTTTTAAATATTTTTCACCACTCTTATTATCAAATTCTTCTTTCAAAATATCTGGGTCGGTTGAAATTCCCAAAGTCGTACTTTTGAGAATTTCTTTGTTGCCATAAACTGGAATGGTGATTTGCTTGCCATCAGAAGTACTAAGTATACGATTACTATCATTACTATCTTGTGTATAACCTAAATTATATTCACATAATTTCTGTTCACCTATTCCGCCAAGGATTGCTAAAATAAGTATAATAATTAAAGAAACAACAAATTTATATCTTATGTTAAGTTTATCGACGATATAATAAAGAATTCCAGAAAGTTTATAAAATAAGACTAACATTAAAATAACCCCAGGGATAATAGTGATGGGGTTAGGTAAACCGGGAAAGTAACCACCAGTTAAAAAAAGCTCTGGAAGAAAGTAAAACGGAAACCAAAAAATATGCAAGAGAAAATCCAACGAAGGATTCCAGAAATATATTGACCACGGGGAAAAATAATAAAAAGTAAGAAATATTGGCAAAACTGATAGGAAAAATATTCCTTTAGTTTTTATCTTGTCCATGATTAGTATTTTATCATAGATTTACGCTGGCACGAAGGTCAGGGCTGTGCCAGCTTTGCCGGAGCGGCCAGTGCGGCCGATGCGATGCACGTAGGTATCGTAGGTTTGTGGCACATCATAGTTTATGACATGAGTCACATCAGGAATGTCTAGCCCCCTAGCTGCCACATCTGTCGCAATCAGTATATTTATTTTGTCCTGCTTGAAAGAGTCCAATATGCGGATGCGTTCTCGGCTTCTTTTATCACCATGAATGCCGCCCACTTTGAAGCCCATATGAGAAAGTTCTTTGGCTAGTGTATCTACGCTGTGTTTCATCTCACGGAAAATTAAAACTTTGTCCGAGCCGTCTTTTTTCAAAACTTCATGAAGTTTTTCTAATTTTTCTTCTTTACTTCTGGTACGAATCACATCTTGGTGGATGTTTTTTGCTGTTTCCCCAGAAATTACGGAAATAAACGCAGGATTTTTCAAATATTGTTCGGTTAACTTTTTAATTTCCGGAGAAAGTGTAGCAGAGAAGAAAAGTGTCTGCCTTTCTTTATTGGTTTTGCCGATTATGTAAATCATGTCGTCACGAAAGCCCATGTCGAGCATACGGTCAGCCTCGTCTAGCACCACGCTGTGGCATGTCGAGAGGTCGAGAATTTTTTTCTCTATTAGGTCGCGAAGTCTTCCTGGAGTTCCGATGACGAAAGACACACCAAGTTTTATTTCACGGATTTGCTTCATAATAGGCAGACCTCCTACGCATGCTACAGAAAACATCCCGAACCCGAATGCAAGATTTTTAAAATCAGATTCTATCTGCAGTGCCAGCTCGCGAGTCGGCGCCATGATAAGAATCATTTCTCTTTTATTCTGTCCTCTGGTCTTTGCAACTTTCTCAATCAACGGTAAAAGAAATGCTGCAGTCTTGCCGGTACCGGTATTGGCCATACCGAAAACATCCCTGCCCTCGAGTATTGTAGGAATGGATTGGTCTTGAATCGGACGTGGATGAACATAGCCTGCTTTCGAAATATTTTTATGTAGTTGAGCATTAAAAGGAAAATTAGCAAAAGTATGTTTCGACACATAAGGCTTTTCTTCTACATGAGTTCCCTTCTTTATGAAACGAGAAAAATCTATTCTCTCTCCACGAGAACGCTTGTTACTACTTGGTCGTCTATTTCCGCCACTCTTAAAACCACCACTTTTGAAAGTAGGCCTAGAAGTATTGCTGTATATTCTTTTTGTTCCTCCACCAAAACTAGGTTTAGTTTTAAAAGCAGAAGTGTGATTGCCGAATTTCTTCGGAGAAGCCGAATGAGTTTTGTACATAATGGGTCACTCCCAGTTATGTATTAGATGAGAATGATGTATAAAGTATAGCATTTTAACACTATTTTGTCAACACTTCTAAAGTTTTCTTAATTATATCTTCTACAGAATTATAGTAATAAAATTGGAAATTTTTATGGTCAATTCCTCGAATAAGATTCGAGACGGTAGAGTCTTTATGAGCCACAGCTAAGACAGGTATTCCCATTTTCTCCACAGCTGTTGCTATTTCATAACCAAGACCAAGTGAGGCATGGTCACATATCGCAAGGAGGTAATCGGCTTTCATCACGGAATTCTTAATGTCGTGGTCATAGACCATTTTAGGCATGGCTGTAGACGGACCGGTAATTCCCAGAAATTCCATGACCTCAAAATGTTCTCCGAGCTCTTTTCTTATTTGCGTAATCATTTTCAAAAAATTATCTTTTTGATCCAATGGAAGTTTGGTGAGCGCGCAACCGATATATAATTTCCTCTTAAGATTATTTGCCATATTATTCAAATTAACGGCCTATTATATTGTCTGGGTCTTTTTTATTAAAAAGAATTTCACTGTCTTCAAGTAAATACACATCTTTGATGCCGGCAGAAATAATATTATCCCAGCAACTCTTGCAACACCACCAATGTCCCCACATGTATAAGTCTGCCTCTTTTAGATCATGGCCTTGGTCTTTGGCATTTTTAATTGCGCGACTCTCGCCATGATTTTTCGGATGGCAGCCCTCGCAGAGTTCATAGCCCTCTCCTGTGGGAATATTTCGTTTTACACGCTCACAAATATGAGTTTGATGATATGTACTGCCGTTAGCCCCACGGCCTATGATAACTCCATCTTTAACAATCACACTTGTGTTAGGCATTTCTTTATCAAGAGAATTTACTCGGGCATATTCCTTTGCTTCTGCCATAAATTGATTGGAAATTGGCATATATAAAATAGTTCGTCCTTCGGGTATATATGGAGCTGTGTATTTAGAGTTTTTTGTTTCCATAAAGTTATATTGTATACTCTACTATATGACATCTTTCGACACAATCTATCAAAATATCATCAAGAGAATCATGGAAGAAGGAGAGGAAGAACTCAATGAACGCACAGGTCACAAGACAAAAGCTTTGGCTGGGACAACCTTTTCTATTGATATTGAGAAAGATGGTTTCCCTGTATTAACCCTTCGTAAGCAACCATTAAAGTCCCCTATTGCTGAACAGGTCTGGTTTATACAAGGAGAAAAAGATGCCACATTTTTGCGAAAATTTACCAAAATATGGGATGCGTTTTTAGAAACAGACGGCACTCTCTCTTCGGCTTACGGTTGGCGTTGGCGAAATCATTTCGGAAGGGACCAACTCGGCAAAGCAATTGAGCTTTTGGAAAAAGAACCAAGTTCCCGACATGGAGTAATTGTGACTTGGGATCCAAGTGATGACGGTCATGGAGGAACTCCTAAGAAAAATGTTCCTTGCCCCTACACCTATACCATAAATATTATTGGGGGTAGGCTCAACATGCACAACATAGTTCGCTCCAATGATATGATACTTGGTTGTCCATTTGATGTATTCGGTTTTGCCCTTTTGCAATGCATGATTGCAGAGAGGCTTGGCGTCCGCCCCGGAGTATATACTCATTCAATATCTAACGCTCATGTGTATGACAACCACTACGAGGGAGCCAAAGAAATTATTGGAAGAACGAATGACCATCAAAAAATAGAGCTGCATTTACCAAAAGATGCATTTCGCCGAGCCGAACAAAAAGACGAAAATCTAGTCGGAGAAATTCTAGCAGATTTACAAGCTCAATATAACCCTCTTCCGCCTATCGGCGGGCTCGAAATTGCTTTATGAACAAAAAAATTATCTCGCTTATCGCGGCAATTGGTAAGAATAATGAATTGGGTAAAAACAATAATCTTGTCTGGAGTATGCCGACAGATTTAAAATATTTTAGAGAAAAGACATCTGGTCATCCGGTAATCATGGGTAGGAAAACTTTTGAAGCCATCGGCCGACCAATGCCAAATAGAAAAAATATTGTTATTACTCGAGACAAAAGCTATCTACGCCATGGCGTAGATGTAGTAAATTCGTTGGAAGAAGCATTGAGTTTAGCGAAACTAGAAAAAAATGAAGAAATATTTATTATTGGTGGCGAAGAAATTTTCAAACAAGCCATGCCTATAGCAGAGAGGCTTTACATAACTCACATAGAAGCAGAAGACAAAGATGCTGACACCTTTTTCCCCGAAATTGTTCGGATAGTCTGGAACGAGGTCTCGCGCAAAGAACATCAGCCGGATGAAGACAATCCTTTTGCTTACACTTTTTCAGTCTACGAAAAAATTTAAGGATCCTTGCGAGTTCTAATCCGGAGAAAAATATCCTTGCCATCGGGAGACTTACTTTTTTTATATTTTCTGTTTTTGTTGATTTTAATTTTTCGAATGAGTTCCTTTTCCAGATCGAAGCCCATAGTCTCGCACATTCCCAAAAGAAATATCGTTACATCCGCAAACTCTTCCGCTACGCCTTTTTCTCCCTTATTAAATTTGGAAAATGCTTCCGAAAGTTCTTCATGCGCTCGGCAAAATTCCAAAGCCGTATCGCTAAGATTAAAACCTTTTTCTATTTTATTGCGCATTACTTCTTTCTGAAGTTTTTTGAGATTTATCATAAATTTATTCTGTGACAACTCTTTTAACGCCCAGACTATTGGCCATTTTAGCGCAGGCAACGCACGGCTTCACCTTACAGTACATCGTAGCCCCATTTAGTGAAATTCCGAACTTCAGAGCTTGAGTAATAGCATTGTGTTCAGCATGGACTGTCCTTTGACACTGCCCCAACTTTATATCATGCCCAACTTCATCACAATGCGGCAGTCCCGAAAGCGAGCCGGTATACCCAGTGGCAATCACTCTATTGTCGGAAACAATCACGCACCCGCTTCCATTTTTATCACAGGTAGCTCGGGAGCCCACACAGTCGGTCATCGTCATAAAATATTCATCCCAAGAAGGTCGTTTCATTTCTTTAATATACTCCGAGTGCAAGAAAAAGGAAAGCAAAACTCAATTAGCATCTTTCTTTCCAAGTGCCTTTAGAACCTTTAGATACATAGCTTCAACAATTTTTCTCTGGGTCTTGCCAGTGGTAACATAGTGGTCGAGTCCCGGAGCCGCATTTATTTCAATAATATAATAAGAACAATTTTTTGGATTCTTGGTAATATCTCCTCTTCTGACCATAACGTCCACTCCGGCAATACGAAGCCCCATATTTCTGGTAAGCTTTGTGGCAATTTTACGGAAACCTTTATGAATAGTATTAGTTACATCTAGGGAATCCCCGCCAGTAGAAAGATTGGCATTATCAAGCAAATATATTTTTTTATTTTTTGGAAGAACAGTCTTAAATGAATAGCTTTGTTGTTGCAGTTTTATTTTTATTCTTTTATCTTCGAAATTTATTCTGGTATCTCGTTCCTGCAAAACAAAAGATTTTTGTTTTCGTTTCAAAAGTGCAAGTATAGAACTTTTACCATCTCCGACGACAGAAAGCGCCATCCGCTCATAAGCAGAAATTATTTCTCCATCCAAAACGACAATACGGTAGTCTCTCCCAGGCAAATATCGCTCAATGATAGCTATTTTATCCACCTTGAAAACTTCTTGTAAAGCATTTTTTAATTCTTTCTCACTACCAACAAGGCATACTCCATTGCCCTGACTTTTGCTATTAGGTTTTACAATGACCGGATAGCCAAGACTTTTAGCATATTTTATTCCATAAGAGATAGTGCGGTTGCTTTTCACTGTTTTCGCCCAGTTGTCTTCAAACACAGTTTGCCCTTCCGCTACGGGAAAGCCTCTTTTGGCCATAAAAAATTTTGCATAATCTTTATCTCGAGCAATATCACTTGAAGCTATATGATTTAAGTCCAGCGAATACATACGAAGTGAACGAACTACGCCATTGGAGTAAATTATTTGTGCTGCAATACCCCATTCGGGTTCTACCACAACTTTTGCACCGACTTTTGGGGCAAGTTTTTTAATTAATTTTGTTAAATAAGGGAGCATAAATATCTTCTTTTTTCTTAAAATTTATTTCTTTTTTATTTGTTTTGGCAGTAAATATAACAGGCGCATTCTTTACTAAGACCAAAGGCTGACGTTCGTTGCCTTCACCCATACAAAGAGTTGCGGCAGTAGCTAGGCTGTCAGCTACATTTACTTTTTGATATATAAATTTTCTACCGAAAATATCTTTTTTACCTTTATAGCTTTTTACCCCTTTGAAACCAGCATATCCAAGCGCCAGACCAATGACTCCACTACGAAAAGGTACTAAGCCACTATCTGAAATAATGACACCTAGATTTTTTACTTTATACTTAGCGCAAAGAAGAGCTCTTATTTTCTTCGCAGAGAAAAAGCTCTTTTTTGGTAAAAAAATAAGCTGGCCGTCTCCATTTGATTCGTCAATACCGGCATCCGCCATAACAATACCATCTTTAATGGTAAGCCAGACAAGCTTAGTATTGATTGCCAAGCTACTCTCCTTTTTTATGAGCTCAACTTTTTGTTTTTTATTTTTATACTCTATAGTTCTGCCTTCCGCAAGAGAGACTACCTTGGAAGTTACAACTAAGACAGACTTTTCAGGAATTTTTTTAACGTACTTAAAAATAAAAGAAAATAAATCTTCGTTCTCGTGAAATATTCTGGTTTTAATTGCTTTGATTTGCATTTTTACCTTTCAGTAAATAAATACCGAGGTATGAGAGAGGTGTATATAAGAACCCCATCAAAACTTTGTAAAGCCACCATGGAATTATGATGGCAATAATCGTGGCAAAAGGATAGATTCCAAGGAAAGCAACAAACATAAAAATTACAGTATCTAAAAACTGAGACCAGATGTTTGAAAGATTGGAACGAAGCCAAAATTTCTTTTCTCCGATTTTCTTTCGAAAAAAGAAAAAAGCTATGACGTCTTGATATTCAGCAATAAAGAAAGCCGTAAGCGAAGCAATGGATATACGTGCTGATAGACCAAAAACTTGGTTGTAGCTATCTTTAACCCAAAGACCTTTCTCCGCCCAAGGCATGGAAGTTGAAATAAGAGAATAAAATAAAAATAAAACAATACTGATAACGCCGGCAAGGACAAAATTCTTCGCCATTTTCTTGCCGTAAATTTCCCCTATCATATCTGTCATGATAAACACGATAGGAAAACAAAAAACACCCACCGAGAGGTTTGTGCCGAAAATAAAAGGCATGAGCTTCATCCCCAAGGTGTTGGCGGCAAAAAGCGAAGTAAGATATAGTGTTAAGCAAATAAGAATCTTCTTATAATCTCTTTCAGTAAGAGTTTGCATATATTATTTCACTTCAATACCCATTGAGCGAGCAGAGCCGGCAATTATGTTGATGGCCCCTTCATCATCTTTCGCGTTTAAATCTACTCTTTTTTTGTTGGCTACTTCCAGTGCTTGAGCTCGAGTTATTTTGCCAGCTTTAATGGCAACATTTTTGCCCGAGCCCTTTTCTACTCCGGCAGCTTTTAAAATAAGCCCTGTAACAGGAGGGGTTTTTATAACAAAGTCGTAGCTTCTATCTTCATATACAGTAATGGAAACCCCAACTTTGTCCCCTGCCATCTTGGCAGTAGCAGCGTTAAACTTAGTAACAAAGTCTCCTATATTTATGCCAGCTTGTCCGAGCGCAGGACCAAGTGGCGGCGCTGGTGTAGCCTTAGCAGCAGCAATTTGTAACTTTATTTTTTTAGTAATTTTCTTTGCCATACAGTGAGATTAGCTTAAATTTTCTTAACTTGCAAGAAATCGAGCTCTACCGGGGTTTCACGGCCAAACATTGAAACCAGTACCTTTATTTTCCCGCGTTCTTCGTCAACTGAATTTATTTTGCCTTCTAAGTCTTTAAACGGTCCGTCGGTTATTAAAACACTTTCACCGACAGCCATATCAATTTTGTGTTTGGCCATGCCGGCATCCATCTTTTTAAAGAGGTAGTCCACTTCTTCATTTTTAAGTGGAACGGGATTCACTCCGGCGCCCACGAAGCCGGTAACTCGCGGAGTGTTCCTGACCACATACCAAGAATCATCAGTTACAATCATGTCCACTAACACATAACCGGGATAAATTTTTTCCTCAACCTCTACTCTTTTGCCTCCTTTAATTTTTATTTTCTTATCAACCGGAACAATGACATTGAAAATTTTATCATGCATGCCCAGTGAGTCAATTCTCTGTTTCAAATTGCGAAGAACAACGTTTTCATATCCGGCATAAGTATGGATGGCATACCAATTGCGAGCTCCTTGTGTTTCTTGTTTTGACATCCCAGTACTAAAATTTTAATTAATAATCTGTATCTTTATGTCCCGTAATCAAAAATTTAGTACGGGACAAGTATAATTGAAAAACTAAAAGGAAATTATTTTCTCCAAACCTTTTGAAAAAATAAAGTCAAAAATACCTAAGTAATATGCCACTAATACAGACAATACAATAACTATTAAAGTATAGTAAATGGTCTGGCTCCTAGAAGGCCAGACAACGTGCTTTAGTTCTGTTCTGGTCTCTTTAAAGTAATCAGTAATTTTAGACATAAAAAAATTTACCCTCTTAAAAAAGCCCCTTGCAGGGCTCTTTAAGACTACTCCTCTAGAACGAAAAAGTCAAACAAAAATCAGTACATAAAACTTGTCAACCTGCCACATCGACAAGTCATTATATGATCTACGTCGACTAATTAACCGTAAAAAAGTTATCAGAACCTTCAGTAACACTACCAACCCCCGTTTCGTAGCCAATAATTTCTATTTTGAACTGGGTATTGGTGGTATTCCATTTACTGACATTCCAACTATAACTGCCGGTGTTGGGAATATTATAAGCGATCCAATCTCCGGTGCCGTTACTGTCCTTGAGCATAATTGATATTTGATTGATGTTGGAACTATTCGTCCAGGTAATGGACTTGGCGGAGCCTTTAGTCAAACACTCTCCGCCATTTGGCGAAGTAATGGTGATGGAACCAACGGAATTTATGGACGCTGTTGGCGCCACGGAATTTTGAGACGGCGTACAACCTGTCGGTGCAGGTGTTATGACAACATCCGCTGGATCCACCGTCGAAGTAAATTGCTTGGCGACGGCTTGAGAACCAGAAGTGGCAGTAATAGTAAAAGTATAAGTACCAGCGATTGTAGGAGTGCCTGTAATTACACTAGAGGAACTGCCCGCTGTGAAAGATAATCCATTAGGTAATGAACTATCAGCACCTAAAGCCCAAATATATGAACCAACCCCGCCAGTGGCTTCTATATTAACTGAATACGACTGCCCCACTTTTGCATTGGGAAGTGGAGAAGGGGTGGTAATGGTAAGATTGGAAGGTTGAGCAGATGTTGAAGAAATAGTAAAAGAGGAGTTACTTTCGTCTAGAAGAGTACCGTCACTTTTTTCTATACGAAGAAAATAACTACCGGTAGCATAAGAGGAAGGCAGAGTGAATGTAACTGACCCTGTGTTCGACGCCAAAAGATAAAGGTCGTTCGTTGCACCTGTGTACCCTACCCTGCGCAATGTAAGGTTAACTTGGCTAATACTAGAGTCGCCCACATTCCAGCGTACAGTTTGAGTAGAACCAGCTTGCCACACTTCGCCGCCATTAGGCGAAAGAACAGTGGTAGCTGTTGATCCACAAAAGTAGACATTTTCATTTTTTCCGTCTATCGTAGTATTCAACTTTCCCTCACAAGAACTAAGCCAAGTAAGCGATGTATTTATTGGTCCATTAACCTTTGTTGTACACGAACCAATGCCACTACAGGAAAAGGAAAAACGTGTTTCGGTAGTAGAACTTGTGGTTGTAGGCGTTAGATACCCATAACATTGCACCTCTGTTGTAATCGGATTAGTAGAACTTGAAAAGACACAAGTTACGAGCTCTGACGCTGATACATAAGGAGGCTGTGGTGAAACCGGTTTAGATATCACTGTTAGGTTATTATCATCCTGAAAATCTTTTACCGCTCTAGCTGATATTTTCCCATATTTCCCGTCAATTTTTCCAAAATAATAACCCTCGTCTTTTAAGAATTGCTGAAGTATTTTAACGTCATTACCTTTTGAACCAACCCTAAAGCTACTTTTGAATACAGAATTAAACTGGGAGATAGTTGAAGAATTGTCTTGAGAATCATTATTACTGCCACTGTTACTACCACCGCAAGCCTGACCGGTAACAGGACTAAACAAATAACCAGTCTGACACCCGGCAACTGCTGTAGTATCACGACAGGATTGACCACTTGTAGTGCTATAGTTTGAAGTTTCAGTGCACCCAGGAATATCTCTGTACGTGCCAACAAGAGCGCTGGCAAAATTAAGATTAAAATTAAACAAAGCAAAGGCCAAAACAAACAAAAATAAAGTATATTTTTTCATATACCTAAAGTGTACCCCCCCCCACGTTTTTAGCAAGTAAAGTTACCCACACTGCAAGTTCAGAATGATTATACTCTTCCGCCAATAATTTCATAGACTACCCTGCGGTGAGCAATTGCAAAAATTTTAACTTTATTATTTTCTATGCGAAAAATTATTCTATAATCACCAACTCTTAATTTGAAATAACCCTTAAGCGATTTTCGTAATGGTTTTCCGTATAAGTCTGGTTCGGTTACTAACTTTGTTTCAATAGCCTGTTTGATGCGACTTTTATACGAACCTGATATTTTAGGAATATCATTTTTTACAACTTTTCCCACATATAATATTTCATAGCCCATAGGAGTTTATGCCCATGCCTGTTTGTGATTTAAAAAACGAGCATTTTTTGTATCACGCTCCCGCGCGATTTTATCAAGAACAATATCTTCCTCTAGCTCAAGAGCTATGCCCAAAAGATACAGCGCTTTTGTGGCCTGTGGAATATTATCGCGTTTTGCTATGCGAGATAACATTATATCCAAATCCGGCGGCAAAGAAATGTTTATCCTCTTTTTTATTGTTGGCATATTAATCAGTGTACCAAAAGTGTATCACTTGTGTCAAGTGAAATCTATCGTATCTCGTAAGTTATCGTCACATCCGAGCTGATGGTATTCTCCCCTTTAGGGATTACAGCAGGAGTAGATGCCCCGTATGCTCCGTCTTCCATCATATTAGCCTTGCCATACATAATAGGATAGTTCTCAGACTCATTGAAATCTATAATTTTCACCAAACTAACACCTAAATCTTTGGCTAAAATTTTTGCTTTGCTTTTAGCTTCATCAATTGCCAGTTTTCTAGCTTCTATTTTTAATGCGTCTTCGTCGTCAATAGAAAAATTCGGACCACTTAAATTTGAAACACCGACAGTGCCTAAGCCTTGCATAATGGCTCCAACATCATCTGTATTCCTTACCTTTACAGTAATGCTTTCAGAAGAAATGTAGCCAGTTAGTATTTGTTTGCCATTCCCACAATCATACATCCCTCCCTCTATCCCAATTTGTGGACACATCTTACGCACATAATCATATTTTGGATAAAAAGAGCTATCAGTAGTTTTAATATCTTTCTCATTTACATTTCTTGTTTTCAAAAAATCCAACGCTTTCTTCTCAACAACAGCCACTCCTTCCTGCGCTTCCTTTACCGTTTTACTTTCTTTGGATATTGTAAAATAAACACTGGCAATATCCGGTACGGCCTGCACTTCTCCGTGACCTGATATGACAATAGTGCTTACATTTACATTCCCCAAGATGCTGTAAGATTTAACTTCAGACAAAAATTTTGCTGCAAAATAAAGAGACAATATTATCAAGAGACCGAGTAAAGCCCTGTAGAGATTTGTTTTATTTTGTTCTGGTATTTCCATCCCGTTAGAAGTTATTAAAAATAATTTTCATACCACAATTCCCGCTAGTGAACTTCTAACGGGATCCATATTTATAATTGTACACTAAGATTTTTTTAAATCAAATTAACTTCCGCAATAAGCTTCAAGCCAAATTTTGCAAAAACTGAAGCAATTATTTGTTCGGCTAAATTTTTTATTTCTGCCCCACTGGCGGCGCCATAATTGACTAAAACCAACGCCTGCTTTTCGTGCACGCCTGCATTGCCTACTCTTTTTCCTTTCCAGCCGGCCTGTTCAATTAGCCATGCTGCGGGGATTTTGGTCATTTCATCTTCTTCGAAGTGCGGCGCATTCGGGTACTGCTTAAAAAATTTAGCCGCTTTATTTTTCTGTAAAAATACATTCTTGAAAAAACTTCCTGCGTTCGGGATGAAAGCTGGGTCAGGCAATTTACTACGACGTATGGCCGAGACAGCATCACTGATGTCTCTTGAGCTCTTTACTTGTATTTTATTTTTTTCTAAATATTCTTGCAGAACTTTATAGCTGATATTTTTCTTTTCTTTCTTAGAGAGTTTAACAGTGATAGCTGAAATAAAATACTTTCCTTTTAACTTATTTTTAAAAACGCTGTCTCTGTAACCCAATTCACATTCTTCTTTGGTAAAAATTATTTTCGCAGTACTTTGTATGTCATATACTTCGATATTTTCCAAAACATCTTTAAGTTCCGCGCCATAAGCTCCGACATTCTGCATGGGCGCAGCCCCGACAGTGCCGGGAATCAGTGATAAGTTTTCTATCCCCCAATACCCCCGCTTTGTGGCAAAGTTTACAAGGTCGTGCCAAATTTCTCCTCCCAAAGAACGGACCCAAACATTTTCAGGGTTTTCCCTTAGAATCTCTATTCCTTTTAGTTTATTTAAAATAACAATACCGTTAAAATCACGAGTAAATAAAACATTGCTTCCCCCTCCTAAAAAAAATTTTGGGTTATCTTTAAAACAACCAGACAAAAAAAGATCTTTCAAGTCAGATTCTTTTTCAAGTATGAAGAAAAACTTGGCGTGAGCAGATATACCTAAAGTGTTCAATGTGGTCAAGTCATAATTCTCTAAAATTCTCATTTTGTTATTGCAAAATCTCTTTCTCTAGTCTTTTTTCTATTTCTTCTTCACTGATTGGCTTGAGCATTTTTTGCAACTCTGGATCTTGAGACAAGTCAAGTCCTTGTTTTTCGAGTAGAATAGCCATCATTTTCATAAGTTTAGTGAGCTCCCTTTCAGTAATAAGGTTAATTTGTAAGTGAGTTTCTTCACGCAAATCATCTACTTTGGCTGTGCGGTTTTGAGATATAAGCACAAAAATTGCAAGGATGATCGCTTCTAATGAAACTATATTTGTTAAGAGATTGAAGGGAAAAGGATCAAAGGTTGGAATTATTTTTATTTGGTTGGTATTAATAAGTATCCAACCAATAAACAAAAATACATTGAGCAATAAGAATGTGTTGCTACCAAAGTTAGAAGTCATGGAGTCTGCCATTTTTTCCATGATTGTCCGCTTGGCGTCAGCTTTTGCTTTTATACTGCGAAAGATTCTTCTTTTAGTCTCTTCACTTTCACCGAATAAAGACTTTAAAAATGAAATGTGGTTTTGTAACATATTATTCTCTAATTGTACTAAATCTTCCATCGCTCTGCAATTTAATAATTCTAGATGCTTTACCCGAGAGGGTTCCACCATCTACGTACAAATCAACTAAATTGTCGAAATATTTTTTAGCTTCCGAAATTGTTTGAGCCGGAGGAAAGTCCTCTATATTGGCCGAAGGCGCAATGAGTGGTCCGGTTTTCGTAATCAAGTCTCGGAGAGCTTGCTCTCTAGGCACACGAAAAGCAAGCGAGTTTGTGCCTCTATGTAAATATGTAAGAGATTCATCAGGGCAATCTAAAATAAAACTTGTAGGTTCGTTATTTTTTTCAATCACACTTTTCTGGTTTTCTGTAAGAAATATGCCGAGCCTTTCGAGATTGCCAATATCCTCAATCAATATTATGCAGGGCTTGTTTACATCTCGCTTTCTTATGGCATAAATCTTATTAACCACAGACTCATTATTAGCTTGTCCCACAATACCATACAAGGTGTCAGTGGGCATGACGACTACCCCTCCCCCTTTAATAATTTTTATTAAATTTTCATCATTCCAGACCATAGAAATTATTCTACTCTTAGTGTACAATTACGCAATATGGTGCTGATAAAAAAAATTGTAAAATTTTTCGATAGACTAGAAGACAAAATACGCGGAAAATTGAGTCATTACCCTATTCTTTATGGATTTATAGGGGGCATAGGGATAGTGCTATTTTGGCGTGGAGTCTGGCATACTGCGGATGATCTGAACATTGGCAGTGTTACTTCATTAGTTATCGCAGTAACAATTCTGCTGGTAACAGGGGTATTCGTCTCCGCTTTTATCGGGAATCGGCTCATTATATCGGGCCTTATTGGAGAAAAAAAATTGGAAGAAAAAGAAATGAAGGATATTGAGACAGAAGAAACCCAGCTTAAAAATCTGCAGAGTACTCTAAGTAGACTAGAAAAAAAACTGGAGCATCTTGATACTGATGTACACAAAAAATAATTAGGTTTTTTTACTTTCCAGATTTATAAAAATAATACAAGGCAAGCGGTGCTGCCCAATTTGCGAAACGTTCTATAAAGTCCCATATTGGCAGACCTACCAACGGCCTGACCAGTGCAGTCCAAAAACCCCAGAATGCCATCCATAACAAAATCGGCCTAATTGGCTTAAGAAGCACTAAAATTGCTAACAAAATATCTGCTACTCCAACCGCCAGCATAAATGTCGTGGCGGTCGCCGTATCAAGACCAGTTAATTGCTCGGTCCATTTTATCCAATCCGCCTTGCCTAAAACGGCAAAAACTCCGTGCCCTAAAAATTCTCCCGCTACACCAATCCTTAAAATCCATTCTATTTTTTTGTCATTTGTCATACATAAAATTATAACAAAATAAAAATTAAAAAATTTTAAATTAAGTGGATAACTTTGGGTGCCTACAGGGATTCGAACCCTGACTAAGAGCTCCACAAGCTCTAGTGCTAACCATTACACCATAGGCACCATGTGTATTGGTATTTATACACCAAAAATAGAAAAAAGAAAAATACAAAGACAAATAACTGCGGAGACTATGCACCAAGAGCATCCTTTTTTTAATATAAAAATTTGTACCCCAAGAAGATAAATTGAAAAAAGAAAAGCTCCAAAAGTTATCAGTACTAAAAAACTAGAAAAGACAACTGGGATAATGTCAGATATAAAGATAGAAAATAGATAGAAAATAGATAGAAAAGCATAATAAATCATGCCAAAAATTTCCAGTGGCACATGCATGAATTCAGAATAATTACTGTGAATCACAGCATGGCAGTCAAATCCTACTGGACAAACCAGGATTTTATTAGCCTTTTTATGTTTATGGATACGCCTAGCCACCCAAAACCCGCATAAACCTAGAACAAAAATAATTATCCGTATTAAAGTGTCATCTGGAAATTGCATGGGTAGAGTATACTAGTAATTCTTTAATTAACCAAATGTGAAAGTAAAAACTTGCATACCCCCTTTTTTAATTTTTAACATAAGTGTATGCTCTTCGTAATCTATTCCTTGAATAATTTTATAAAGCATTTCACTTTTAATGAAAATTGTTCTATCTAATTTTCCGTCAATAAAAATTTCAATCTCGGCTTCTGTTTTAGAACTGGCAACCATATATACATTTTTTGCTTTATATTTGAAAACAACACTTCCCCCACCGAAATTTTCCGCATATTCGGCAGTTATAGACCATGCTCCACCCAAGTAAAGATTATTTATTTTTATCTCATCTGGAATGGTTAAATTTTGGGTGCCAGAAATACCAGCATTGCCATTGGACAGCCTCTCATTTCGCGTTGAGCCAAAGTAAATTTCCGGACTGCCTATACCACTAAACAAAACTTCTATCTTATTTGCTGGATTTGAAATATCTAGCGGCATTGTGTCTGCGTTGCCTAATTTATAACTCCTTTCTTGCAATGCTTTCTGTATTTCTTTTTCTGTTTCTGTGTATTTTCCTTCTCCCGCATGGTCGTAAATAATATAGCCGTCTATGTCAATCAGGTACTTACGCGGCCAGTATTGGTTTTTATACGCCTGCCAAGTGGAAAAATCGTTATCTAGCACAACAGGATATTTGATACTAAAATCTTTAACCGCTTCTTCTACATTTTTCAAAATCCTTTCAAAAGAGAATTCTGGAGTATGCAGACCTATAATTACTAGCCCCTTGTCCTCATACTTCTTATGCCATTCATTCAGATACGGTATTGTTCTTTGGCAGTTAATACAACTGTAAGTCCAAATATCGAGCAATACCACTTTTTTGCCCTTGAACTCTGAAATAGTAATAGGTTTATTGTCGGTATTTATATAACCATCAATGGAGCTTAGGTCTGGCGCCAAAATAAATTTTTTGCTTTTCTGTTCAGGAGTTAGAAAATTGTTTTTACCTTGTTCTTCTTCAGGTTTTTCAGTTTTAAGTTCTATTACAGTTTTATCTTCTAAATTTGTTTGTGAATTTAAGTCTAGTAAATTCTGTTCTACTTTAGTAACATCAAAAAACCCCGCATCCAGAAGAGAAATTTGCAGTTGTTTGTCATAACCGGTAAGTATGCCAAGACTGACCAAGATAAAAATTACGCCTAGAGTCCTTTTAAACCAGCCATATGGATCTAGGGTAAAATTTAGTTTGTTCATAATTCTTTGGCCCAAAATTGACACAAGTAGAAGCGCCAAGCACAAGCCGACAGTGTAAGTAAAAAGATAAAGTATTCCCACTGCCGGTCGCACCGGCAGCACAGTTGCAAGAATTACAAAATAAGTCGGGCTACAAGCCGAAAAAATAGGGCCAAGAGATGCGCCGACAATTATATCCCCCCAGATGTCATTTCTCTGATAACCACTCATCAGAACTTTATTTCCCCCTGTATTTAGCCTCCAAACAAAAGGTAAGTTCTCCCAAAGGTTTGGGAAAAGAGTAACAAGACCGAAAATAAAAATTATTCCGCCTGATATATATTTCCAAAAGTCTTGCGGAATATTTACAAAAAAAGTACTGACTTTAAGAATTAAAGTAAAAAGAATAACTGAAATACCAAGAGATGTAATTACTACAAACACCCTTCTTTGACTTAGAGTGGGGTCAGATAAAGAACGCCCGACAATTACTGGCAATAGCGGCAGTATGCACGGCGCCAAAATTGTAAGTACACCAGCGACAAAAGATATAATAAAAAACGCCATAACTATTTTTTAATTTCAGAAACAAGTGAAAGGAGTGTGGGACTACCGCTCCATTTTTTTATCAGATTCCCATCTTTATCTACTTGCACCAAAGTATGCTGATAGGTTACCCCGTATTTTCTCTTTAGTTCACTTGAATTATCGTAGTCCACATCAAGGATGGTGAGACTTTCCGGAATATTATTCGCCTTGATATCAGCATCTAGAGCCCTACAAGTCGGACACCAAGAGGCTCGGAAAAATAAAACTACATTATCAGCATTCTTTTGCATAGCAACTTTTTCTGCACTGTACGCCACGTAAGAATCAGATGCCGTCATTGTATCAACTTCATTCTTCATAGAACTCTTTTCTTTTAGTGTTCCCATGTTTGTTTTCACTGTTTCTTCTTCTTTTGAATTACCAGAAAAAAGAACACTCCCTCCAATGAGTGCTAAAACAACCAAAATGCAAATAATAATTTTTTGATTCACAAAAAGAATATATTACTTGTAATAACTAATAAGCATCTTAATTATAACATGTTCTGGTGCTCGGGGGGAGACTTGAACTCCCACGGCTTGCGCCATACGCACCTCAAGCGTACATGGTTACCAATTACATCACCCGAGCGTTTTAATAGTATAACAAATTACTCTGCAACTTTTTCTTCTGTTTCTGTGTCTAGGGTAGATGAGCGCATCTTGCGACGAACATCTTTGACTGCCTTAGTGCGAATATAGTAAAGCTTTGACCTCTTGGCATGAGACTTTTTAGTCGTTTCAATTTTGTCTATCATTGGAGAGTATAATGGAAAGATTCTTTCCACTCCGACGCCTGAAGCCACTTTGCGTACAGTAAAAGTTGCGCCAATTTCTTTGCCATGTTTTCGTCCGAGCACCATGCCCTCAAAAGCCTGCAAGCGATATTTGCTTGCCCCGCCCTTGGCGGGGCTTTTTTCGTCTAAAATTTTGGACGAAACACGCACCACATCACCGGCTCTAAAATCAAGCTTGGCGCGAGCCTCCATGTCTACTGGACTAAGTTTAATATTGCCAATCTTATTTCCTGTCATAGTTGGTACAATCTAACATAAAAAAATTTCAAAAGCAATTTAAGAAACCTCTTCTTGATAACACTTTTCGCAGTATACTATCTCTAGTCTTTCGGGCGCGTAAGAAGTTTTTATGGGAGTACTGCATTTCATACAGATACGATCGTAAAGCTTTGGCAGTTGAATTTTACCAAAACGTTCTTTGTATCTACACTCTGGGCAGCTTCTCGGTATAGGAAGATTAAATTTTCGCAAGAAAGAAAGCTCATTGGGCACAATTTTGAAACCTCTTTTGCAAATAGCGCACTCTATAGTATCTTCTAGAATGCTATCTGATACATTGTTTATCATATCCGGCAAATCTTCTGCTTTTATCGTAATTGTATAGACCGGCTTCTCGGATTCAAACCAAGTAAATCCTTTTTGTAATGCTTGACTTTCATTTAATGGAAAATATTCTTGCGCCATTGTTTCATTGTAGCCAAATGGCGATATTATCGTAGGGAAAAATTCTCCATATTTATATACCCCGCCTTTTTCATCTACATATGGATTTTTATCCATGTCAGAAATAATTTTAGCTTTTAGTTTCTCATATTCTTCTTTTGAGTACTCTTTATTTAAAATACAATATTGTTTCTTCTTGAGATTTATACAGCCAAAAGAATTTTTACAGCCATTAATGGCATACGTGCAGTATTCCAGATTCATTGCATTTGGAAAACACTCATCGCTAAAACGACAATTCGAAGCTCCTTCACCAACAATACTACACTCATAAATCTTTTCTGAGTTGTTGCCCCAGCCAGTATAATCATAGGCGTCTTTAGTCTTGGGTAGTGTCAAAAATTGAGCAAATCGAGTATCTTCTGCACCTGAACATATATATACATCGTGAGCATTTTTTGACTGAAAAACATATTCACCAGTAATATTTTTGTTTCGACTATCTCCCCTATAAAACCTACGTGGAAATTGTAAGGAAAAATTTTCTAATTCTTTTAAAGTTGATTGAACAGTCTGCCATGAAGCCATGTTAATCTCGACCATTTTTTCCTTGTATTCTTCTTTAGTGTATTGAACATTCCAAATACAATAATTTTTCTTGCGAAGGTTTACACAACCAAAACAATTGGAGCAATCAAAACAATTTCTGGAAAAATACACATCATGACAATCTCCACAATCAATAGTGAAATGACAATTATACAATTTGTGTCCACCAATAGACCCATAACAAAGTTCAGATTCATGTAGATAATAACAGTCTACACAGTCACGAATTTTAGCTAACATCATGCTATAAAGAGAATTTTCTACGTAATCAGCATAGTAAGTAAAGTAAGAATTTTTCTGCCAACCTGTAAAATTTGTGTAGGGAGTGTTAATATTTGAAGTGTAGGTGCATTGAAGCGCCATATAAGGAGTTTGGTGTGTTAATTCTTCCATTTGTTCAAAAAAAGTTCTTGATGGATCATAATCCATTCCATATTCAGTCCCATCCCAAGTATCTCCCCACCAGCAAGGATTGCAATAAACTTTTATTTTCTTTTCATTAGGGTACATTGAGATTACACTTTTTCCACAAAGATCACATAGTCTTTTATAAAGTGTGCGCACATTTAAAAAAGAAAGACGCCTTATCAACCGGCATTCCGAACACCAAGTCGGTGGCGGGACTTTCATTTTTTTGTAGAAATTAAAATCTTCCGATTCTAGGGTGAAGTCTTTTTTGCAGTTCTGGCATTTTTTAGTCTCTGCTTCCATGAGATTATTTTATCATCTTTTTAAACTCTGCTGGTACGGATGATTCCACTTTTACAATTTTGCCTTTTAAGTTTTTAAATTCTATAGATCTGGCGTGAAGTGCTAGACGTGAGATGCCTTTAGGACAAGGGCCATTTGGGTTGTAAAGCGAATCACAGGCGACAGGATAGTTTAAGAATTTCATATGCACACGGATCTGATGCGTGCGGCCAGTTTTAGGTTTAATCTCAAGATAAGTAAATTTTTCTTTTTGACTAAAGAATCTCTTAAGAATCTTATACTCTGTAACAGCTTCTCTCATCTCTCCTCTTGCTCCTCGGCCGGCCAGATGCCGACGGAAATCTTTCGGGCTTCTGCCTATAGGCTTATTTATAACCCCTCGATCATTTTTTACCCAGCCATTTACAATAGCAATATAAGTTTTCTTCACTTCCCTGTTCGCAAACTGTTGCTTTAAAAATTCGTGAGCTTTGCGATTTTTAGCTAAAAGCATAACTCCGGAAGTTTCTTTATCTAGTCTATGCACTAATTCGATTTTAGGATATTTTTTTAAAAACAAATCAAGAATAGTTTTTTCCTTTGTTCTTTGGTCTCCATGCACTAAAATACCAGATGGTTTTTCAATCGCTAAAATATTAACATCTTCGTACAAAACTTTTATTTTCATAAAATTTGTGGCTACAAATAATTTCTCGCCGTCGCTCGAAATTTTCGCAGCCCGCCCCTCGTGGTTTTGCGTGTTCGCAAAACATCACTGCGGTCGGCACAAAAGTTAGAAAAATAAAGCAGTTTATTTTTCTAACTTTTGTGCCCCCGGCAAGAATCGAACTTACATTAGAAGGTTAGAAACCTTCTGTTCTATCCATTAAACTACGGGGGCAGTGCGCGATGCAGGACTCGAACCTGCGACCTTGATGGTGTAAACATCCTGCTCTACCAACTGAGCTAATCGCGCATTTTGCTTATTTAAATTAGCATTTTTACAGTGAAGGGTCAACGACTGGTGAAGGAGAATATAATATTTGATTTGATTTTTGTTTTCTTGCGGAAAAATAATCCAGTATTGTATCAATTTTTTCTTTATTTACAACCTCGTTGCGTTTATAATCATAAATTGGAGATTGCGAGATAGATTCGTTGTTGGTATTTATAAAAAGATAATACCCAAAAAAACAAGACGCGACAGATAAAATAAAAGCTCCGCAAACAGCCAACTGCCAATAAAGGTTAGTATTAAAAAACAAGTTGGTTTTTTTGAAACTCTTTTCTTTTTTTAAAAATTTTAATTCCATTTTTTTAATTTATTGAATAAAACTTAAAAGTCTGATATTGAAAAAAGCGGTCCACTTTGTTTCAGATGCATTCGAGGGAGCCTGCCTCTCCAAGTTCATAGATGCAAAATCAAGCTCATAGGGAGAGTTTTCCAAGAGCATTAAAAATCTATAAATCGCCTCGAAACTTCCTGAAACATTCATTCCGACCATAAGAAAAGGACTATCCCCCATTATCTCAACGGACATAACTTCAGCTTTAGCGGCAACCATTGGGGCTAGCCCTTCCACTGTATCCAGAAAGGGAACAATGTTGGAGCTCTCCGCAAAGTGAGTTTCTAGCTGTGTTCTCTCTTTCTCTACTTCACTAAAAGAACTCTCAAGTTTTTTTAATTCGTCACGTTTTTTTACTTGACTCTGCCATTCGCTTTCGGCCAGCTTAGTTTCTCTATTACTATTGTCTATCGCCCCGTAAAAATAGAAAAAGGCCAAGCAAGAAAACAGAAGAAATATTATAGAAAAGAATAATGGTATTTTAGGGAAGTATGTTTTCATATTATGAAGGCATGAAGCTTAAAGAAAATTGTATATTTGATCCTTTGACAAAATTCGAGATTGGTAAGTCAACTTTTTTAAAAGCCGAATCCGCTTCTAGGGCTCTACGGAAAGAAAGCAAGACCTCTCGAGAAGGCGCACTGCCTTGTATGCTTATTTTTTTACCCTGCTCTGGATCACTCTCATAAAAAATCTTGGTGATTTTGATGCTGGGCATCTTATCCGAGACAATAGCATTTATTACTTTCTCTGAAATATTAAATTTATTTTTTTCCGCATTTTCAACTAAATCTAACTTAGTATTTAAGTCTTTGACTGCTAAAAGAGTTTTTTGGTCAGGTGTTGCAATGACTTCTTTTTTTTGTATTTCTAGCTTCGTACTAATGAGATTATATTTAATAGAAGAAAGGAAATAAGAAGGCAAAATAGCCACAAAGGCAATAAATGCAGAAACAGCGAGCATGACCAAGAATAAAACTACTAGCCTAAAGTAAAAACTTCTAGTCATCTCCTTCTTTTCTTTGTTTGGAATTAAGTTAATCATAGACTAATATAAGCTAGTTATTAACGTAGTCCCCTAGGGCTAGACCGAGTGCAGCGGCAAAAGAAAGCGCTTGTTTGAAATTTACTCCTGGAATATAATTCTCCGTATTTACTATGTTGACCCAGACGTTAGCCATTTCAACTTCAGTTTTCAAGCTTACAGAAAGATAGTCTGTTAACCCGATTAAGTTTGAATCACCGCCACAGAGAATTATTTTCTTAATTGGCGGATTACTTTTCCCATCCTCGTCTTTATGTGTATGCCAATATAAAAAATGTTTTGCTATTTCATCGCGCAAAATAGAAACACTGTTTAAAAGGACAGCAAATATTTCTCTGTTGGCAACATTGCGCTGTAAACCATACTCAATTTTCATTTTTTCCGCTTCGGCAAAACTTACTTTGAAATTTTTTGCAATCATGTCAGTAAGCGTAACGCCGCCAACATCAAGGGTGGAGGTAAACATTGCGATACCGCGAGATACGATAAAAATACCCGTACGTTTTGCTCCAAAGTCGACAATCAGGTAAGTCTCCATGTCTCCCGTTTTGATAACGGCTCGAGCAATAGCTTGCGCCTCAAGCTCGAAAGATTTAGCCAATATTTGAGAACTGTTGAACACAGTGAGATAGCTCTCTATCACATTCTTGGGTATGGTAGCAACTTGAATTTCTAAGCTTTGAGCATCTTCATTTATTATTTCATAATCAAAAATAGCATCTTGCGCTGATATCGGTATGTGTTCTTCTAGGCTAAGTTCTATGGTCTCTCTGACACTTACTAGCCCGGTTTTCTCCAGCTTAAGCTTAAAGAGGTAGACTTGTTCTTCCGGCAAAGAAACACGCACAGATTTCAAACCAACTTCTTTTTTAAGAGACAAAAGAACTTCTTCAAATTTTTTTGGGTCTTTGACTTTACCAGCCTCTATAATGTTCGGTAACAAAACACGTTCTCCGTGCCGACCCACTTCTATGCCATTTTTTGTAGTTATAAGTTCCAGAAATTTTATTGACTCATCTCCTATATCCAAGCCAAAAGAGGAAGTGGAGAAAAAACTCGGCACCGGAAAAAATCTATGAAAAAAACTGCTAAAAAAATCCTTGGACATGGTATTATTATACCACATCTTTATTCATTTTATCTAAATACCTCTGCAGTATAAGCGCAGCCGCCGAGGCATCTATATGCCCACTCTTTATTTGTTTCACTTTGCTGTGCGCTTGCGAGATGTTAAGGCTTTTCTTACTACTTTTAGATTTACGAGCTTCAACTGAAGTTAGAAACTCTTTTTGTTTGTATATTGGCAGATTAAAATTTTCTTTCAACTCCAGAATAAAAACTTCAATCCTAGCCGACAAGGCATTTAAGGCTCCGGAAAAATCCACAGACTCTCCAACGACAACTTCACTTATATTTTCTTTTTTTATAATCTCGCTGATTTTTTTAAAAGTATCAACGTTGTTGAGTAGTATTTCTTTCGGAAAAGCGAGTTTATTATTTTCATCTGAAACTGCTATGCCTATCCTTTTTGTTCCATAATCAATGCCTAAAAATCTCCCTGTAGTCATACGAAAAATAGTAGCATAAAAAGCATCTTTCTGATATTATTTTTTTATGTATCCATTTCGTTTAAATGCAGTTGAAATTTTAATAACGCTAATATTGGCCCTTTGGACCATTACTTGGAAAGCCTATGGAGCATGGACAGCCGCCAAACATAACCACAAGAAATGGTTTGTGGCGCTCATAATACTAAACACTTTGGGAATTTTGGAGATTATTTATATTTTCAAAGTTGCCAAGAAAAGTTGGGCTGAAGTTAAAACCGATTTCCGTAACGGATGGGAAAAATTCAAAAAGAAAGATTGGTAAACGGAGGCGTCGCATAGTGGTTTAGTGCACCTGTCTTGAAAACAGGAGTGCCGCAAGGCACCGTGAGTTCGAATCTCACCGCCTCCGCAAAAATTAAATGTTATACTATACTTGCACGTATGAGCGGTAATCTATTAAAAAAAGTCGGAAAATTTGAAACTCACCATCGAATTTTAGTTTTTTCAGCAGTGGTAATTGT
The DNA here is from genome assembly GCA_001785445.1 of Candidatus Nomurabacteria bacterium RIFCSPHIGHO2_02_40_30. Taxonomy (GTDB): domain Bacteria; phylum Patescibacteriota; class Minisyncoccia; order Phycocordibacterales; family UBA9973; genus UBA9973. The sequence continues at coordinate 73,731 of MFTV01000016.1, forward strand.
AAACATTTTCCTACTCCGTTTTCTGGTTCAATTTTATAACCCGAATCCAGTCCTCTTTAACCTAGAACTACACCACTTTGATTATGGAGTAATCCTGCTCTTGGTTACGGTAAAATTGCTCTTGTTTGGTAGCAGAAAATATGAAAATTTTTATTTATTGCTTGCAGCCGTAAGCTCTGCACTCATCATAGACGGCTATCTCGCACTGCGGCTTGCAGTAGTAGAAAACCACAATCTTCAATTCCAGATCTACAATAGTACTATGACTCCCGTCATCATAAGTGTCGTAATAAGCACCCTCACTATTCTTTTTATCAATTCCATTAGAAAACACTAGCTAATGGAACTCACCGAATTTTTTCAAGAAATAAAGACTCCTGCAACCATATTGCACGTTGTTGGAATAGTTTTTGGTATGGGTGGAGCATTTGTGTCTGATATACTTTTTTCTTTTTTCAGTATAGATAAAAAATTAAATGATACCGAGACTTCCACATTATCTGTCCTTTCTAGAATCATATTTTATAGCCTAATTTTGATTACTTTGTCGGGAGCAGTTATTTTTCTTTCAGACACAGAAAAGTACCTGAGTTCTGCAAAATTTCTAGCTAAAATGAGCATCTTGGCTGTGCTTTTAATCAATGGATATATTTTAAATAAAAGCGTCTGGCCTCACTTGTTGAATAAAAAGTTTTTTAAGCTAAAAAGAGAAAGAGGGGTGCGCAGGCTTGCTTTCGTCTGCGGAGCCATCTCTGTAACTTCTTGGCTATCGGTCTTCACTTTAGGAATTTTAGACAGTTTGAATATGACCTATTTCTCTATAATTTCCTTATACTTACTAATAACTTTTTTGGGAGTTATTGTTTCTTTATTTGTAGAAAAAAAAGAGCTTGATTGATTTATTTATCCATAGTTAATATTTTTCCTTAATCCTTTCCAATGCCACAATGAATGCGCCCATACGGAGTGACGTTTTAAACTCGCGAGCTTTGCTAAGCATTTTTTTAGAGCTATAATCAAGAATTGTTTTAAGTTTATTAAAAACCTGTTTTTCGGTCCAATGTTCTCCTTTTAAATTCTGCTCCCATTCAAAATATGACACGGTCACCCCGCCAGAATTTGCTAAAATATCAGGAATTACCGGAATATTTTTTTGATATAAAATTTCATCCGCTTCCGGTGTGGTGGGGCCATTAGCAAGCTCCAAAATAACTTTTGCTTTTATTTTGTCGGCGTTGTCCTTGGTTATTTGGTCTTCAAATGCAGCTGGAATGAGAACATCACAATTTAGTTCCAGTAATTCTTCATTAGTAATATTCTTCGCTCCTTCGAAATCTTTCAAGGCGCCGGTATTCTTCTTATGGGCTTCCACTTTTTCTAAGTCAAGTCCACTTTCTTTATATATAGCGCTCTTGGAGTCAGAAACGGCTATCACAATATGACCATGCTGTGTAAAAATTTCAGCAGCATTGGCTCCTACATTGCCAAAGCCCTGAATAGCAACTTTGCATTTCTCCGGTAAATTTAATTCTTTGCTCAAAATGTTAAAAACATAAAATCCACCAAGCCCTGTGGCCACTCCTCTGCCTTCCGAGCCGCCATTATGAATAGGTTTGCCAGTGAAAGTAGCTCTGGTCTTGTCGCCAGTTATTTTGGCATACTCATCTGCCATCCAAGCCATTATTTCTGGGGTAGTATTCACATCCGGCGCCGGCACATCCTTGTGCGGTCCTAAAACATCAGAAAGTTTTTTTACCCAGCCACGCGAAAGTCTTTCTAATTCAGCCTTTGATAATTTGTGCGGGTCAACTGTAATTCCCCCTTTACCACCACCCATTGGAATCCCCGCTACGGCGCATTTTAGAGTCATCCAGAAAGCCAACGCCTTCACTTCATTTATTTCTGTGTCAGGATGATACCTGATTCCGCCTTTATAAGGCCCTAGAGTATTATTGTATTCTACTCGGTAGCCTTCAAAAATTTTTAGTGTTCCGTCATCCATTGATACTGGAATTGAGATTCTAATATCTCGGTCAGGTATACGAAGACGAGCAATAAAATCATCACCAAAATTTTTAACCTTGGAGACTTTATCTAGTTGATGCATCGCATCTTGGTATGGATTTTGCATATCTTAATATTACACCTAAAAGGCAAAAGGCGTGAAGTATATTTTTAACGCTCTATTAGAATGGCTCGAGCCGGAGAACCATCTATATCAGTAAAGCTTAGTGGCAGACATATCAGTTCATATTCGCCTTCATTTACATCTATAAGATTTAACCCTTCGACTATTGGAATATTTTTATACAGAAGAGAAGTATGCGGACGATGGTCCTTCCCTCCACGCTTTTTGACAGAGAGAGAATCAATGCCGACAAGTAGACTCTCAAGCCCAGCCAAATACTCTGCCGCGTCGCCGTCTAAATATACATAATCATCATAAAATTCCTTGAAGCCACGAATCGAATTTCTGGTTTTTAATAAAATTCTTTCTCCCGTTTTAATGTTTTTGGCTGTAAGCATTTCTTTGGTGACAGATTCTGTGCTTTCTTTTGAAAAATCTAAAACTCTGCACAGTCCGATAAAATTCTTAAGTGGAATTTTATCTAGCGTTAGAGCTCCGGAAATGGCATGTGCCGGAGCATCTATGTGAGTTCCAGTATGCGAACCAAAAGTGATAGACGAGCTGGCTGAAGAAGACTCCGGCATAGACTGATGCAAAGTTACGGAAACAGGAACATTGCCAGGGTATACAATAGTCTGATTATTTAATGGAATCGATATGTCTATGATTTTCATAGTATTTCAGGTTCATCGTCACCTTTTTTTACCGAATGCTGGCCGAACTCTCCCCGCATAGTTGAAATTACTTTTCCTTGATATGAAGGTTTTTTCTGTGATTTTTCTCTCACATCTACCGCAGTTTGAATTGCTGGCATAGAAATATTTTCTCTTTTTCCGGCTTCGACTGTCCACTTGCCCTCACCGGAGGCAGAAGCTCTACCGGAAATTTGATTTAAATCTTTGCCATACTTTTTATAGCCATCGTGCATCCAAGAAACTAAACTTGAGGTAACAACGCTGCCGTGAGAATATACTTCAGTTATTTTTTCCAAATCTAAATCAAATTCCTTTGAATGTCGCATAAGGTCAAAACCTTCAGCAATAGACTGCATCATCCCGTATTCAATGCCATTGTGCACCATTTTCACAAAGTGCCCTGCGCCGGATACACCAAAATATCCCCAGCCACTTCCCAAACATGTATCCTTGAAAAATCCCACAGCATCAAGTTTGTCGTATAATTCAGCTTTGCCACCTACCATCATACAAGCACCACTCCGCGACCCTCCCGGACCACCTGATACTCCAATATCTAGAAAATTAATTCCTTTAGTTTCCAGTTCTTTGCTTCTGCGTATAGATTCACGATAAGGAGAATTTCCGCCGTCAATAATTAGGTCGCCTTTTGTAAGCAATGGCACTAATTCATTAATAACCTCTTCCACGACTTGATGCGGCACCATTATCCATATAGTCCGTGGAATGGGAAGTTTAGATACAACTTCAGCAAGACTTCCTGCGCCCACACCGCCCATGCTTACCACTTCTTGCACACTTTCAACACTCTTATCATAGGCAACGATACTCCACCCAGCATCAAGCAGTCGCGAAACCATATTTTTACCCATCCTGCCTAGCCCAATATAACCAATTTCTTTTTTCATTATTCTAATTCTAACTTTTAACTAATACTTTCGCCAGTTGAACCTTTTTTATAAATCACTAGCGGAATTGCTTGCCATTTTTTAATAATCTCTTCAGTAATTCTCCACTCCGCCATTATTTCAGGAGTGCTTATAAAAATCGTCTGGTCTCCGGTAATACAATCGTTGAAAACTTTTTCGTAAGCGTCGCGCATCTTTACTTGATCGGAAGACACCAAGAATTTTTGAGTGTTTTGCCTGTTTTTAAAATAAACTTCAATAAAAATTTCGTAGATATCGAGAGCATTACCAGCTTCAAATTCAAAGGGCACTCCTTTCCATCGATCATTATCGACTGCGAGAGTAAAACAAAAAAAAGTTTCAGTATTTGAGTCCGATTTTACCCCATTTTCCATTAAATATCCTTCATACTGACCGCGGATTATCTCCGCTTCGGAAACTAATTTAGTTTTTTCAAGTACCTTTTGGCGCACGCGATGTATTTCTCCGTTAGACTTTGACGGATCTTCCATGGCGATAAGGGCCAGCATCTGTAGCATATGATTCTGCCCCACGTCCCGAAGCATGCCGACACCGTCAAAAAAGGAGCCTCTTTTTTCTACTGTTTTGGCATAATGAAAAATAATGCGAATCTTCTCAATATTTTCTTTGTTCCAAGTCGGCTCTAAAGAACTGTTGGAAAAACGAAAGGTTAGAATATTTTGGAGTATTTCCTTGGCCATATAATGGTCTATGCGGAATATTTGGGACTCGTCAAAAAGCTCGCCCAGCATCGCATCCAGCCGTTCGGCGTCTTTGATATCTTTGCCGAACGGCTTCTCCACCAAAACCCGCGTCCACTTCTCTTCTTTGTCTGAAACATCCGGCGCGCAAGGCACGGTTAGCCCAGCAAGAGCTATGTTTTTAAAAATAACTTCATAAAGAGATGGTGGCACAGCCAAATAAAAAAGTTTATTCGTGCAGAATCCTTTTTTATAATCTTCTGCTGATAATTTTTCTCCTAAACTTTTAAAACTTTCGAGATTTTCCAAATCTCCCCGTATATATTTCAAACAAGAAAGAAAATCCTGAATCTTTTTTGTTTCAGGATTTTTGTTTTTCAAAAAAATCGCATCCTTAGTTAAGTCTTGAAAATCAGAATCGGTAAGAGGCTTTCGGGCAAAACCAATAATGTTCAAATCGTTAGGCAACAGCCCCGTAGAGAACATATTGAATAGAGAGGGGGCGAGCTTTGACTGATATAAATCCCCAGTTGCTCCAAAGATTACAAGTGTTAATGGATTTTGCATGCCTTTATTTTACACTTAAAAACTAAAAATGCTATAATCAAAGTATGGACGGACTACAATGGTCAGCATTAGAATACGAGGAAAAAGAAAGAAGCAAAGATTGGTTCTGGGCATTTGGAATTATCATAGTAACTAGTTCTATCGCTTCAGTTATTTATAGCAACTACTTTCTGGCCGTACTCCTTGTGTTAAGTGGAGTATTGCTTGGATTTTTTGCTATTAAAAAACCGGATGAAATTTCTTATGAGTTAACTGATAAGGGGTTAAAAATTTTAGACAGGCTTTACCCATACAAAAATATAAAATCTTTCTGGGTGCAGATGGGTTCATTTACGGCAAACAGGGAGTTAAAATCGAAACTTTTCATAAAATCCGAAAGAGCTTTTATGCCTGTTATCTCGATACCCATAGAGGACGCTTTGGCAAATCAAATTCGCTCAATTCTACTTGACAAAAATGTTCTTGAAGCTGAAATGAAAGAGCATGTTTCTGAAAAAATAATGGAAATTCTAGGATTTTAATTTTGAATTTATTAAAAAAATTGCTACTCTCTAAATACTGCCTTCATCGTTCAATGGATAGGACGTAACTTTGCGGAAGTTAAAATGTAGGTTCGATTCCTACTGAGGGCACAAAAACGAAGTTTTTGTGAGCCGGAGCGCGACGGCGCGAGACAGGGTCGGGAGATTTTTCAGCAGAAAAATACTTGTGACTAGAAACTTGACTTTTATACCTAAAAGTGCTATACTGTAAGGATGGATAAAATAATCAAATTGGGTGGAATAATCGTTGCAGGAACTATATTATTTGGTTCTATGCCTTTTGCTCTGTACGCATACAATACATCTGTTACCACCAACAACGCAACTTACATTACCCCTACCAGCGTTACCCTAAACGGTTTTGTTAGTGGAGGCAATTTTACGCCAAACGCTTCGACGAATGCTTGGTTTGAGTATGGCACAGATATTAGCCTTGGCAGCTCTACCTTCATGAACGCATCTAGTTTTTATTACGGGCAAAGTGGCAATTATAGCGCTAATATTTTTGGACTTACTCCAAACACGACTTATTACTTCCGAGCAATCGCGCAAAATACACAGTCAAGAGTCTATGGAAACATATCTTCGTTTACAACTAAGCTCTCTGGCGCCGGCAACGTAGACAGTGATGCTAATTCTGCTCTGCTTGCTGCCACCACAGAGCCTGCAACTTTTGTGGAGGGTCGTAGTGTGCACTTAAACTCTTTAGTCAGAAATAATACAAACTACCCTTCGAACACTTATTTCGAATGGGGAACAAATACCAATTTAAGCAACAAAACTACCGTAGTGCAAACTGGAGCATTCGTGGCTATCAAGCATGCAGATTTGCTTACTGGGCTTTCCCCCAGCACAACTTACTATTTCCGCGCTGTTATAGAAAATTCTTTCGGGAAAAGTACTGGCTCTATTTTGAATTTTGTTACCAGTGCTGAAATAATCAAAAATTCAACGGAAAAAAACGCAAGCGGCAGCACCACTTTGAATAATAAAGAAAATACTGCGGATACAGAAAAATCCTTAGGGTCTAGCCTTGGGGCAAGTCTAGGAGCAAATGTGCTTAACTCTGGCTCTTTCTTGCCGGTTAATATCTTCGGCTGGCTTCTACTAATTATCCTTACCCTCGTGCTTGTGCTTCTCGGTCAGCATCTTTACAGTAAATTCACAGAAAAAAAGGAAGAGAAACACCTCTAGAAAAAGTATGTTATATTGTTGATATGCGAAAAACTATCAACAAAACAAAGTTGTACATCATCAAGCACAAGGTAGTTTGTGTTTTTGTTTTGCTTGTTCTAGCGACAATAGGATATTGGGGATATAAAAAATTCACAAGCACCGCAGGGGAAATCCGTTATGTCACAGCCAAAGTAGAAAAGGGCGCCATTGTTGTTTCTGTTTCGGGTAGCGGTCAAGTTTCTTCCTTAAGTCAAGTAGATATAAAAGCCAAGGCCTCTGGAGATGCTATCTATTTGGCAGCGAAAGATGGAGAGCGGATAGGCATGGGCGGACTGGTAGCCAAGCTTGATACTAAAGACGCAGAAAAATCTGTGCGTGACGCGGAAGTGAACTTGGAGTCCGCTAAAATTACACTAGAAAAATTGAAAATTGAAAAATCTTCAGAAAACATGAATGCCGACTTGGCTAAAAGTTATGATGATGGCTTCAACACTGTTTCCAATGTATTTCTTGACCTGCCTGATATTATAACGGGCATGAATGATATGTTTTTTAAATCTACCATAAATACCAGCCAGTCAAATACAGACTGGTATGAGGGACAAGTCTCTTCGACTGACCGTGAAAAAGTTGCCTTGTTTAAGAAAAATTTTAGTACTTCTTATGCTATTGCCCGCAACTCTTACGATAAAATCTTAGAAAATTATAAAATAATTTCCAGAACTGCCAGTGGAGAAATTATAGAAACTTTGATTCTGAATACTTACAACACTGTCAAGCTGGTATCCGATTCGATAAAAAATGCAAAAAATTACGTGGATTTTGTGGTTGATTCGTTGAGTAATCTAAATCATGATATTCCAGTCATTATTAATACCCACAAAACAAATTTGAATGCTTACACCAGCAAAGCCAATTCTAATTTATTAAGTCTTTTAGATATTAAAACGAGCATTAAGAGTTATAAAGACGCTTTCTATAACGCTGACTTAGACATAAGGTCTTCAGAACTATCTCTGAAGCAAAAAGAAAATTCCCTGCAAGATGCTAAAGATAAGTTGGCGGACTACTTTATTCGCGCGCCTTTTGCGGGCACTGTAGCTAAAATTAATATCAAAAAATCAGATAGTATTGCCTCTGGTACAGTAGTGGCAACACTTATTACCGAAAGTCAGCTGGCTGAAATTTCTATGAATGAAGTTGACGTAGCAAAAATAAAAATAGGGCAAAAAACCAAACTTACCTTTGATGCGATTCCAGACCTCGGTATAACAGGTGTTGTGGCAGACATAGATGCTATCGGTGCTGTGTCCCAAGGAGTGGTAACCTACATTGTAAAAATAAGTTTTGACACCCAAGACGACAGAGTAAAATCCGGAATGAGTGTAACGGCAGCTATTGTCACGGACACGAAAGATAATGTTTTGATAGTTCCAAACAGTGCCATAAAGTCCCAAGCTGGTAAAAGTTATGTGGAACAAAAGACGCCGGTCTCTGTCAGAATTCCAGTAGAAACTGGCATCTCAAATGATACAGCAACGGAAATAATCTCTGGGCTCAAAGAAGGCGACGAAATAATTACTAGAAGCATCTCTGCCGCTAGCAATACTCCGACAGCGCCAAGTATTTTTGGCGCTAGCGCCCCTGCTAGCAGGGGTGCTAGCGGAAACGTAAGGTTGCAAACCAGATAGAGCCTTAGACTCTATCTGGAAATATATGCTTGAAGTAAAAAATATTACCAAGACCTATAAAACAGGAGACGTTGAGTTTCAAGCCCTAAATGGCGTGTCCTTTACAATTAATGACGGAGAATTTGTGGCTATTATGGGGCCGTCAGGCTCCGGCAAGTCAACTTTGATGCATATATTAGGAGCGCTTGATACTCCGACAGCCGGAACATACTTACTAGACGGACGGGATGTTTCCATTCTATCGGATGATGAGCTTGCAGACATAAGAAGAGATAAAATCGGTTTTGTTTTTCAATCTTTCAACTTATTACCCAGAACAACGGTGCTTCGAAATGTAATGTTGCCTTTAGTATACGCCGGCATACAAGGCATCGAGCGAGAAAAGAGAGCTAAAAGTGCGCTCTTGGGAGCCGGATTAGAAGAAGCTCATTTCGAGCATAAGAGTAATCAAATTTCCGGCGGTCAAATACAGCGCGTGGCCATAGCGCGGGCATTAGTAAATAATCCATCTCTTATTCTGGCTGACGAGCCTACGGGAAATCTAGATTCGAAAACAGGAGAAATTGTGATGGGCACATTTCAAAAATTAAACAAAGAATTTGGTCGCACTATAATTTTAATCACACATGAACAAGAAGTGGCCGAACATGCCGATAGAATACTTTTTATAAAAGATGGGAAATTAGTTGAAGACAGAAAAATCAGATGAAAATAACAGATATACTAAATGAAACTTACAGTGCTCTCTCGGCCAACAAGGCTCGCTCCAGCCTCACTATGCTCGGTATTGTCATTGGTATCGCTTCGGTGATAGCCATGGTCTCTATTGGCAATGGCGCCAAGGCTTCTATCCAATCAAGCATTGAGAGCCTTGGTTCAAACCTCCTGACCATTCTCCCAGGGGTGGTCCAGCCGGGGCGGGGCATCGTGTCCTCTGGACGAGGGGGAGCGCAAACTTTAAAAAATGAAGATGTCGACGTCGTGCGAGCCATAGACGGCGTAGAAGCTGTTTCTCCCGAATCTTCCAGTAGATTTCAAATTGTAGCGAGCGGAAATAATACTAATACCACCGTGACCGGAGCAGTGCCGGATTATATGAATGTCCGCAATATATCCATAGCTAATGGAAGTTTTATTTCAGAGGCAAATCAGAGAGGCCTCGGCCGGCAGGCAGTCCTTGGAGCCACAGTAGCCAAGGATTTATTTCCTGACTTGAGTTCTGAAGACATTCTGGGTAAAACTATCCGCATTAATAAAGTTAACTTCAATGTTATTGGAGTGCTGGCTACTAAGGGCGGAGCCGGATTTTCCGGACCGGATGATATGGTTTTCGTTCCTCTTTCCACGATGCAAAAAATTCTCTCCGGAGCAGACTACCTTTCCATGATGGCAGTCTCTGTGACTGATAAAAATCAAATGGCTATGGTAAAAGAACTGGCGAATATCGCGCTTCTTAATAAACACGATGTAGACGAAGCAGACTTTTCAATAATTTCGCAGGAAGATATCTTGGGTACTTTGACGACCGTCATTGACACATTCACATTATTTCTCGCGGCCATTGCATCGATTTCGCTTCTTGTCGGTGGAATAGGAATTATGAATATGATGCTCACCACAGTGACCGAGCGCACCAAAGAAATTGGTCTCCGAAAAGCAATCGGGGCAAAAAGGCGCGACATTAGCTCCCAATTTTTAGCTGAAGCTGTCATGCTCACATTCATTGGAGGCTTCATTGGAATAGTACTAGGGTGGCTGATATCTTTCATAGTCACTTCTACGGGCATAGTGGCCACAGAAGTGACGCTCTTTTCGGTCATACTCGCTTTCGGCGTATCAACTCTGATTGGAATTGTCTTCGGCTACTACCCTGCTCGCCGAGCAGCAATGCTTAACCCTATAGATGCCTTGAGGTACGAATAAACAATACTGCAATATGACTAATTACTCGATTCGCATAAATAAATATCTGGCTGATAAAAAAATCAGTACTAGGCGTGGCGCAGACGAACTGGTAAAAGAAAAAAAAGTTTTTATTAATGGAAAACTGGCAGTACTTGGGTCTAAGGTAAGTGAAAAAGATATTGTTGAAGTACGAGGAGTCAAACAAAAAGAATATTTATATTTTACTTACAATAAACCTATCGGAATAGAAACAAATTCGCCTAGAGAAGGCCTTTTCCCATTGGGTAGATTAGACAAAAATTCTCATGGGCTATTAATTTTGACAAATGATGGCAGAGTTACTGACCAGTTCTTAAATCCAAAATATTTTCACGAAAAAGAATACTTAGTTAAAACAAAAGAAAAACTCCGCTCGAGTTTCAAAACGAAAATGGAAGCAGGAGTAAACATAGAGGGCTATGTGACAAAAAAATGCACAATCAAAATACTAAACGAAAATACTTTTAGAATAATATTAACTGAAGGCAAGAAACACCAAATACGCAGAATGTGCGCCAACCTTTTTCAAGAAGTAGCAGATTTGAAACGCGAGAGAATTATGAACATAAAACTAGGCAATTTAAAGCCGAACGCTGTGCGAGAAATAAAAGGCGAGGAACTAGCTATTTTTTTGAAATCGCTAAACTTGACAAAATAGGTGCTTTTATGCTATACTTGTAAGACAAAGTAGGTGCAAGAAGAGTAACATAGAGTCGATTTCTTAAGCTAACCCATTTGTATTTAACAACTAAACAAAAAATCAAATCAATGACTGGTACAATAAAAAGACTCACTGATAAAGGTTTCGGCTTCATAACAGCAGAAGGGCTACAGAAGGATTTATTCTTCCACAGCAATTCTCTTGTTGGCGTAACCTTTGACGAGCTCAAAGAAGGTGATGCTGTTTCTTTTGAAACAGAGGAATCACCAAAAGGACTTAATGCTACGAATGTACAACGCGTTGCGTAATTCGTTCTAAAACTAAAAAGCCCCCCAACTAAACATTGGCGGGGCTTTTTAGTTTTTACTGGCTAAATTCTTCTCCTTTTGCCCATTTTTTTAGCGTATCATAGCTCTCTTCCCCGCAAATCCATTTAGTAGTTTTTGTATTATAGAAAAAAGGCACACCGCCGCACATGTCTTTGTCTAGCTCGAGCAGACGCTTTTCATTTTCTTTATTGTGCCAGACTTCGAGGCTTTCTACTTTTATCCCCTCTTCTTTTTCCAATCGTTCCACCAGCACATGCATACTCACGCAATGCGGGCATTCAGTTCCATAAAATTCAAGAAGGTTACTCATCTTACTTAACTAACCTTGATAGACGAGCTTTCTTGCGGGCGGCGTTGTTCTTTTTTATCACCCCTTTGCCTGCTGCCTTGTCTATTGCTTGAAAAGCAGAACTTAGCATTTTTAGACCTTCAGCTTTGTCTTTTTTGGCAATTTTCTCGATTTTCTTGATAAGTTCTTTCATCACTTTTTTGCGTCCGTCGTTAAAAGCCTTCTTGCGCAGAGAGCCACGAATTGCTTTTTTGGCTGATTTTGTTATTGGCATGTATGCAATTTAGCAGAAAAAACAAAAAAGAGCAAATATGCTATGATTAATTCATGATTGGCAGTATTAAAGGAAAAATAAACTTCAAAACCGAAAAATATATTATCGTGGATACGGCTGGTGTAGGTTATAAAATAAACATATCTCCCGACACTTTGTCTAAGGCTAAAAAAATTGGTGAGGAAATCTCTCTCTGGATCCACACCCACGTACGAGAAGATGCCATAGATTTGTATGGCTTTTCAGATCACCAAGAATTGGAATTCTTTGAAATGCTCATTAATGTATCTGGGATTGGTCCGAAGGGAGCACTCACAATTTTAGGAGTTGCTTCAATAGAGACATTGCGTAAAGCTATAGGCACTGGAGACATCTCTTACCTCACAAAAATATCCGGCATCGGCAAGAAAACTGCCGAGAAAATTGTAATTGAACTGCGAGACAAGGTTGGCAAAGAAAAAGAAGGGTCTTCTCTCCAGGGAGAGCTTGATGCCATGGAAGCTCTCAAATCTTTAGGCTATTCTCAAAGTGAAGTGCGGGAAGCACTGAAAAAAATTGCTCCTGACTTGGATACAAATAAAAAAATTAGGGAAGCGTTGAAAGTGTTGGGGAAAAGTAGCTCTTAATTCCCTGTGCTGTCAATTTAGCCATGTCTTTATACGCCTGATGACGAGTAGATTTAGTGCGGAATTTTTTCTCATATATATAACCATACTCTATAAGTATGGAGCGAACAGTCTCTCTTAGAGAGCTATTGGAACCTAGGGCTATAAGCGTCTGATCCGGCACTAGACCAGCTCTTTCTTTCTCATAGTTACTAACCACGTATTTCTCCTTTAGTTTTGTAAAAACATTCTGCGCCAAATCTTTGCTTTCTTTCGCATTTACCATTTGTTCTTCTGGAATGTATAAATTAAACCCCCAATATTTTCCTATCGTCCATTTATTGGGTCTAGGGTAGTCATTAAAATGGATATGAATCATGGCATCTATTTTATTTTCATTTGCCCATTTATTGAACCCATACAGTAGAACGGCTCCACCTTTACTTACTACGTTGTGCGGAGGATTTGGTTTTTTAATGAAAATTCCGCTAATGATTTTCCCCAACATATCTGCTTTGGCATTTTCTTTAAAAGCTAAAATTTCATCTTCTTGTGTGGTAAAGTAATCCTCAAATTCTTTAGTGTACCCTCCCCATTTGCGAGTTATATAAACTTCAAATCTCTTATCTTTTTTCAAGATATTAAAAAGCTCTTGCGCTAGGCTAAGATTCATGTCTGCTTCTTTTATATTGCCATACTGTGCGCCCCAGACTTCATCATCATGACCAGGAACAAGTAATATTTTTATAGGTGCTTCTGCATACGCAAAAAAAGTAGGAGTAAGTAAGAAAGTAAAAAAGAGTATGAATAAGACTTTTCGCATAGTATGATTGTAGCATGCCAGAATTACCAGAAGTAGAAAATTTAAGACTGGGACTTGTGCGCGTAATAGTGGGTCAGAAAATCCTTGGAGTAACGGTCACCAAACCCAAGTTAGTCTCCAGTAAGGGAACTCTGCGTGTGGCGTCTCATGGAAAAAAAGATGAATTTTTAAAAGGACTAAAGGGAGAATACTTTATCGGGGTGGAACGGCGAGCTAAAAATCTAATCTTTGTGTTAAGCCACGGAAAAATAATCTTGGCTCATTTGAAAATGTCCGGTCAGTTTGTTTATCAGGCTTCGGACAATAAGAAATCGGTGATGGGAGGACATCCGATAGAACTTTCGGAGACAAAACTGCCAAATAAACATTCACATATAATTTTTAAACTCGAGCATGGAACTCTCTATTACAACGATACCCGTATGTTTGGCTACCTTCTATATTATAAAAATGCGAAATTATTTGAAAATGAGAATCATTTCAAATTACTTGGTTTGGAGCCACTATCATCTAAATTTAGTCCAAAATATTTTGGAAGTGAGCTCAAGAAAAAGAAAGGTAAAATAAAAGCTGTCTTAATGGACCAAAAAATAGTTACTGGTCTTGGCAATATTTACGCAGACGAAAGTTTATTTGAGGCACATATACGGCCGGACAGAAGTGCGTCTTCCTTATCTCTCTCTGAAGTAGATAGACTTTATAAAGCTATCATAAGAATTATTCGCCGAGCGATTAAAGTCGGTGGCTCTTCTGTTGCTACTTATAGACTTCTAGACGACACCAGAGGCAACTATGCCAGAGAACATAAGGTTTATGGTAAAGCAGGCAAAAAATGTGTGAACTGTGGCAAGCAACTTGAGAAAACAACTATCGCTGGCAGGACAACAATATTCTGCCCCCGCTGTCAAAAGTAAAAAAACAAAGAAAAGGTTTTTAAAGGGGTTTCGAAGCTGACGAGCTGAGAACTTCAGGATTTTTCAAGCTTCGAAAAATCCGTACCGACAAAAATCTTATTCTTTGTTTTTTTATAAATTAAGAATTCTAAATAATGCTATCCCGAATGCAACGGAAACGTTGAGTGACTCTTTTTTGCCTTTCATGGGAATTTCAGCAATGACGTCGCACTTTTGCAAAACATTTTTGGGTATTCCGGTTACTTCCGGACCAACAATGAAAGCATTTTTGTTTTTTAACTTTACTTTTTTGTAATCAACTGATTTTTCGTCCTGCTCTATGGCAATTATGAAACATTTTTTCTTCTTTAGTTTTTTTAGAAGCGGAATAATATTTTTCTTTTGCTCCCAAGACACATACTCCTCCGCACCAAGGGCTGATTTGGCTAAATCTCTCCTTTTCCTGCCAAATCTGTCTAACGGAGTAGGAGTATAGCCGGTCAAATATATTTTATCTATCCCAGCCGCATCGGCAGTGCGAAACATCGCGCCGACATTTTGTACGCTTCGCACATTATGAATTATTATTATATTCTCTTTTTTCATTTAAAAAAATTCTTGGCTCGCACATTTTTATGATACGCTATGGCGAACCTGTGCGCTTCGCTATTCGCAAGCAAAATTTCTCTTTTATATTTTACAGCAAAATTTTTGTTACCTAAAATGTCTTTGGGTTTATGTCTTTCATCTTTTAAAACCGAAACTACTGGAACATCTATATTTAATAAGGCTAGAATGGATTTGGTAACATTGATTTGGGCTGTACCCCCATCTACCACAATCAAATTTGGATACGGCCATTCTGTATGAGCCAAACGGCGCTCTAGAACTTCTTTTAAAGCTCCTGTGTCATTCACTCCAGCTTGCGTTCTTATTTTAAATTTCTTGTATTCACTCTTTGCTATCTCACCATTTTCTAATACTGTCATAACTCCCACCATATTTTTACCACTCATATGGGCGATATCGTAGGCTTCAATTCTAGTGAAACTCATGTGAATTTTTTGTCC
Source organism: Candidatus Nomurabacteria bacterium RIFCSPHIGHO2_02_40_30 (assembly GCA_001785445.1). GTDB lineage: Bacteria > Patescibacteriota > Minisyncoccia > Phycocordibacterales > UBA9973 > UBA9973. Next base: position 89,048 of record MFTV01000016.1, read on the forward strand.
CCGAGGGTCCCGCTTTGAGCCCAGAGCGCCCAAAGAAGGGCGCAGGGGCAAAAAATTTGCATGAGTGAAACTCTCATTTTTCATTAGAGCAATATCATTTATGTGTTTTAGGGCAAAAATTTGCCTTTTTACTTCTCCTGCTTGTTCAAATTCTTTATTCTTTGCATATGAAATCATCTCTTTTTTAAGATTTGAAATAATTTTTTTCTTTTTGCCTTGTAAAAACAATTTTAAATTTTTTATATTACGAATATATTCTTCAGTATTTGCCGGAGTTGGGTGGATTTGTTTATAAAATTCTAAATTAGCTTTTTTGCTTGAAGCTTCATCTATAAAAGGAAATATTTTTCTAATAATTTGCAATGCGGTTTTTAGTTGAGATCCATTCGTATACGGTCCAAAAAAAGATCCTTCATAATTTTTCAATTCTTTGCCTCGAACAACCAAAACTTTAGGAAGTTTATCCTTAGTTATACAGACATAGTTAAAACTTTTATCGTCTTTTTCTCGGGTATTGTAGTATGGTTGATGTTTTTTTATAAACTGTGCTTCCAGAATTAATGCTTCCAGCACGCTGTCAGTTTCCTGCCACTTAACCTTCTCGGCCTTATAAAGCATATCTACCAGAAGTGGTCCTCTAGTTTCAACTAGGTTTTTTCCAAAATAACTTTTTACTCTATCTTTTAAAGATGTGGCTTTACCAATATATAAAATCTGTTTTTCTTTTAGAAAAAAATAAACTCCCGGTTTATTTGGTAATTTATTTTTTTTAAAATAATTTATTTGCATAATTTATTTTCTTAAGGCTTTCTTCAAATACTTACCAGTATAACTCTTTGTATTATTAGCCACTTCTTCCGGTGTGCCTTTGGCCACCAGATTACCGCCATTTACCCCCCCTTCAGGCCCAACATCTATTATATAGTCAGAGCTTTTAATTATATCTAGGTTGTGCTCTATAAGCACAACAGTGTTGCCATGTGAGACTAGTTTATTCAAAACTTCCAGAAGTTTTTGCACATCATCATAGTGAAGTCCGACCGTCGGTTCGTCAAGTAGATATATGGTCTTTTCTGTGTGTGGCCGATATAGTTCGCTAGAAATTTTTACACGTTGCGCTTCGCCACCAGAGAGAGTAGTAGCACTTTGACCGAGCTCCAGATAGCCAAGCCCCACGTCAAAAAGAGTTTGCAGTCTGTCTGCTATTGCCGGAATGTCTTTAAAAAATATTAAACCGTTTTCTACAGTCATGCGAAGCACTTCATAAATATTTTTCTTCTTATATTTCACGGTTAAAGTTTCTTTGTCGAAACGTTTACCATTACAAACATCACAAGTAACATACACTGTTGGCAAGAAATGCATCTCCACCGCTATCTCCCCATTGCCTTCACAAGCTTCACAGCGACCACCTTTTACGTTAAAAGAAAAGCGATTGGCTTTCCACCCGCGTAACCGGGCTTCTTCAGTAGTGGCGAAAATATCTCGAACATGAGTAAACGCTCCTGTATAAGTGGCCAAGTTGGAGCGTGGGGTCCTGCCTATGGGTGACTGGTCTATCAGAATTACCCGAGACAAATATTCCGTGCCGGAAAAAGAACTGCAATTAAAAACTTTCGCTGTGCGATATTTACGTTCGTAGCGTGCTTGAAGGTTTTTGTAGAGAATTTCATACATAAAAGAGCTTTTGCCGGAGCCAGAAACACCGGTAATAGAAGTCATCACGCCCAAAGGAACTTCCACATTTAAATTATTTATATTAAAAATCTTTCCTCCGGCAATGCGCAATACTCCTTTGCTTCCTCGACGCTTTTTAGGAGTTTCTATTTTCGTTTCCCCTCGCAGATAGGCAAGTGTTCTGGAACTACTAAAGTTTCGCTTAGTAGTTAGCAAATCCTCGATGTAGCCAGAGGCTACAACCTCTCCGCCATGTATCCCTGCCTTTGGACCAATATCTACAATATAATCAGAGGCATAAATAGTATCTTCGTCGTGTTCCACAATTAAAATTGTATTTCCTAAATCACGCAGATTTTGCAATGTTTTGATTAATCGGTCGTTGTCACGCTGATGTAGCCCAATGGTAGGCTCGTCCAGCACATATAGCGCCCCGACGAGCCTGGAGCCAAGCTGGGAAGCTAAACGTATACGCTGGGCTTCTCCGCCGGAGAGAGTGTTGGCCTTACGGGAGAGCTGCAGGTAGTCTAATCCGACATCCAGCATAAACTGGAGCCGCGCTTCTATTTCTTTGACTACTGGCACAGATATTTCTTTCTCCTGTTCAGATAGTTTTAGATTTTTAAAAAAATCATGCGCATCTTTTATGGAAAGCGAGGCGAGATCTAAAATATTTACTTTTTTATTTTTTGCAGAATTTTGTAAAAATACATTCAATGCTTCAGGGCGAAGTCGGGCGCCATGACAAGCTTCACATGGCTCATCACCCATAAAATATTTGGAGCCAAGACCATTGCAAGACGGACAGGCGCCATAGGGAGAGTTGAAAGAAAAAAGCCGTGGCTCGACTTCTGGGAAAGAGAAGCCATCATTCTTGCAAGCAAACTTTGCGGACATGATAAACTCCTCTTCGTTTATTTTAATAGTAACCAGATTGTCGGATTCAATTAAAGCCCGTTCAATTGCTTCAGAAAGACGCATGCGTAATTCTTCTTTTTTTAATCCATCAACCATAAAACTATCCACCAAAACCTCAATATTATGGGCTTTATTTTTTGATAAAGTAATTTGCTCTCGGAGTTTTTTCATTGTTCCATCTAGTCTAATCTCGGAGAAACCTTTGCCGAGCAAGTCATACAAAAGCTGGTAATACTCTCCTTTCCTCCCTCGCACTACTGGAGAAAAAATAGAAACAAAGGAATGGGTTTTGATTTTATTTAAAATAAAATTTAAAATCTCTTCGTTGGAAAGTTTTTTAATTTCCTCTCCGCATGAGGGACAGTGTGGATGCCCGATACGGGCATACATAACGCGCAAATAGTCGTAAATTTCTGTGATCGTCGCCACTGTGGAACGCGGATTATTGGATCGAGACTTTTGGTCAATGGAAATAGCCGGAGATAATCCGGTAATCTCATCCACATCAGGCTTAGGCATTTGATTTAAAAATTGGCGAGCATAGGAAGAAAGCGACTCCACATAGCGCCTCTGTCCTTCGGCAAAAATGGTGTCAAAAGCAAGGGAAGATTTCCCAGACCCAGACACGCCAGTAATTACCACCATTTTATTTCTTGGCATTTCCATGTCAATATTCTTGAGGTTATGAGTCCGTGCCCCCCTAACCCTTATTTTGTCTATGTTTTTCTCTTTATTCATAAACTTAAAATCACCCCCACTTGCCTGTAGGGGGTGCTTATCAATCTATAATCTATCATGCTAAGATTTTTTCTCCAAACGGAGACGGAGCACTCCAATTTCGTCCCGTAGTATTGCCGCAGTTTCGAAATCTAATTCTTTTACCATTTTATTCATTTCTTTCTCTTTTATTTTTATTATTTCCGATAAAGATTTATCAAGTACTTTAAAATCTAGAGCCAATTCTGCGTTAACAATTTTACCGTGCTCACTTTCGAGCTCTTCAGTAATATCTTTTATCTTTTTCATTATAGTCTTTGGAGTAATGCCATGCTTCTTGTTATAGGCCAGCTGAATATCTCGGCGGCGTTTCGTCTCCCCTAGTGCTCGTTTCATCGAACCAGTTAAAATATCTGCGTATAAAATAACCTTGCCTTCACTGTTGCGCGCCGCGCGGCCGATAGTTTGAATGAGTGATGTTTCCGAGCGCAAAAATCCTTCTTTGTCGGCATCCAAAATACCAATGAGTGCCACTTCTGGCAAATCAAGTCCTTCGCGCAAGAGATTCACGCCAACCAAGACATCAAATTCACCTTTGCGAAACTGGGTAAGAATTTTTATTCTCTCCATTGTTTTAATATCGCTGTGCAGATACTCGGCTTTAATTTTCTTGTCTTTCAAGTATATAGACAAATCTTCTGCCATCTTTTTGGTAAGAGTCGTGGCTAAAACACGAAAACCTTTTTTAATTGTTTTTTCCGTTTCGATAATAAAATCATATATCTGCCCCTTGTATTTACTTTTATCGCTTACAGGACGAACAATAGTCTCTGGATCTACCAGACCAGTCGGGCGAATTATTTGCTCCACCACTTGCTCGCTTTGGCTGCGCTCTTGTTCGCTCGGTGTCGCGCTGGTATAAATTACCGGACCAACGCGTTCTTTAAATTCTTCATATTTCAGTGGTCTATTATCTTTGGCTGAAGGCAAGCGAAAACCATACTCCACAAGGGTATTTTTGCGTGAAGCATCTCCAGCATACATTCCTTGAAGTTGAGGTAGAGTGACATGTGATTCATCAATAATAGTTAAAAAATCAGCGCTTTTACCTATGTGTGGGAAATAGGAAAGTAGTGTTTCTGGCGGCTCACCTTCATTTTTACCAGACAAATGCCTAGAATAATTTTCTATGCCACTGCAGTAGCCTATTTCTTTTATCATTGCCAAGTCGTAATTGGTCCTACGTTTTATTCTATCGGCTTCGAGCAATTTTTTTTCTTTTTTAAACTTTTTTAGCTGGGTTTGTAATTCTTTTTTTATATTTATCAACGCTTTTTTCTTTTTTACATCTTCAGTAATGAAATGTTTTGCTGGAAAAATAAAAATATCTTTTTCTTTCGATATAATATGCGAAGAAACAGGATCAACTTTTGTTATTTTTGAAATTACTCCGAAAGAGAGCTCAATTTGATACATTACAGTCTCTGACACTGGCATAAATTCTACTTTGGAACCTATGGAGCGAAAAGTCCCCGGAGTTAAATCAGCATTGGTGCGTTCAAAATGAATAGCAATCAACTTTTTCATTAAAGTCAGCCTGTCCATCTTCATACCAACTTCAAGCTTAAGATTTACTTTTTCATATTCCTCCGGAGACCCCAAACCATAAATACAAGATACCGAGGCAACAATGATTACATCCGGACGAGTAAGCAGTGCCTGTGTCGTGGCATGACGAAGCATATCTATTTCTTTATTTATAGAAGCGTCTTTTTCAATATATGTATCCGATACGGGCATATAGGCCTCCGGCTGATAGTAGTCATAGTAAGAAACAAAATAATGCACAGCGGCATCTGGAAAAAATTCTCTAAATTCTTGCGCCAGCTGGGCGGCCAGAGTTTTATTGTGCGCTATCACCAGTGTCGGCTTATTGAACTGTGCAATAACGTTAGCCATAGTGAAAGTTTTGCCTGTTCCTGTAGCTCCAAGAAGTGTTTGCCTTTTCATTCCCTTTTTGAGACCTTCTACAAGCTTTGAAATAGCCGCTGGCTGATCTCCCGCTGGTTGAAAGGGGTTATGTAATTTAAAGATATTTTTAGACATACTACAGTGCGCCCGGTTGGGATCGAACCAACGACCTTATCCTTAAAAGCAATCTAGGCATAAGATTTCTCCAGAAAACGCATATAATCTATAACTAAAATCTCATTTGGGTCCAAAAAACAGGTAATAACGAACGACCTGTTCTCCAACTAACAACTTCAAGTAAAATTCTCCACAATTGATACTTATAATTTATAAAATTACTCGACTCCTGCATCAATTGTGGCAGAATTACTTTAAAATATCAAATTGATATTTTTGCAATATCTTCTCTCATATCTTCAGGTCTCATTGATCTTTCGTACTTCATTGTCATTCTTATATCAATGTGCCCCATCAGTTTCTGTATCTTGAAAGCACTCGTATCATTCTCAGCTAATTTACAGGCAAATGTATGACGAAATTGATGCAGGTGGAATTTTATACCAGATTTATTTACAAGCGCCTGGACCCAATGTTTAAGACCTTCGTATGTTAATCCGCTATCATCTCTATTAGAAACAATCAAATGTTCTGTTCTCAAATCACGAATTTTTACCTCTTTTAAATAATCTTTCAAATGTAAAAGTAGTGTTGGATGCATTCGAAGAATCCTTGTATTTCCTGACTTGGAAGTTTCTCCTCTTATAGTTATTTCTTCTTTTTCTATATCGATATCTCTCAGTTGAAGCGCAACTAATTCACCTTTTCTTAATCCGCAATATAAAAGCAAGCTCACCATCATAATATCTCTTCGGAGAGTAAAAGAATTAATGTAGCATCTGGTAATTGCAGAATATATTTTATGGATTTCTTCATCTTTCAGTCTACGAAAATCATTATAAGTAACCCTTGGGCGCTTGATATCTTGAAGTGGATTCGAATTTATATAGCTTTTTCTTTGTAGCCATATAAAAAACACATTTAATTTATTAAACTGTGTTTTAATTGTTGAATTTTTTACACCACTTCTCAATGTGTCTCTGCCCACAATTCTTATGCGCGTATTAATGCGCTTAAAGAATTCATTTAGCATCCCCGGGGTCAATAATTCTAAAGTAGTAACTTCCGGCATTATCTTTAAAAATAAATTGAAAACATTTCTATACCCTCGTATTGTTTCAGCGCGTAATTTAGCAGAGTAACGACATTCATTTACATAATCTTCAAATAGTTCTCGTAAACTCTTTTCCATAAAGTACCAATTTTGTCATAGGATTTTGGTTGATTTTTAATAATAATTAGGCCGAGAAGGGGATAATATAGTTTTCCTTGTTATTACCCCCAAATGCTAAGCCTATCGGGGCTATACTAGCCCTTTTTATCTATCACGAGATCTTCAAATGACTTGAAAAGCTTTCTGATTTTCTGAGCTGTGTTTTCAACAATGATTGCGATATCTTTCATTTCTTTATCTTTTCCATCTGCTATGTTTAATCTAATCATATGACTTAGAATTTCTTCAAAACAATCTCCAATAGCACGATGGTAGGTATGGTATCCATTTTTAATGGATTGCGTTGGATTTGATTTAATTACCAAGATGTACTGACGATCATCTGCTAATAGCGATATAGTTGATGTTAAGTGTGCTATTAATTTCTGGTCCATATTTTCTATTTAATTTAATTATTAAGAGAAAAAAGACGAGATTCTCAAAAATAGCCCTATATCGACTTTAAAATAGAGACTATTTAGGAGAAATAAACTAAAAAACATCTATATTAAGCTCCTGGTGCTGTTTTAGATGCCTTGAGAAACGATATGTTGTTGTTCTACGAAAATGAAAATAAGCTATTTAAAATGTTTATATGTTGCTGTGTCCATGGTTAATATTTTGCTAATGAAAAATGTTCATGTTGCTGACTTATTTTTCTAATATACTCCTTTTGTTTTATTTGTCAAGAAAAAAGGACTGAATTTAATTCCGAAACACAAATCTATAAGCGCACAGAGTAATACTTCCCTAATTATAGGGAAAATTTCATTTCAACTGGTCCTCCACCATTCCAAGTAGGTAAGCAGATAGATAACGAGTTCGGCGGCCGAATTGGTCCAATAACGTTGAGAAGCATCGTATAATAGCTCCTACCCAGCTAGGTAAGCTGAGTAATGTATATAGAAATCACGAGTCAGGATTAATCTCGGCCGCCGAGGTTGATCATACTACTGCCAACAAATCTCAAGTTTTTCTGAAAAGGTTAAGGTTCAATTACAGATAAGATATTACCAAGCAATTGCCCTGTTGGAACGCTTAAACTTGAGAGTGACTCCACTAATTGGGCGTTGGCATTACCAGGAAGAAGAATTATCTGAATAGTGTTGCCAGAAGCAACATCATTTGTTCCATCATCATCATAAATATCACCTCGCACTTCCACGATAACACTCTGGCTAGGCAGGAGTTTTAATGGGGCAAACGTTGCGCCTATGTCTAAATAATGGGGTTCAATGCTTTCTTCTTTCAACGAATAGGAATAAGAAATCTTAGTTCCATCAACATATAAGGCCACATTACGTAAACTATTAAGATTATCATTATTTGTTTTTAATGTTATACGAAGAGAGCCAAAACGTATCTCTTCATTAAAAGCCTCTAACTTATAACGCGCTAAGACAACATTCGATGCGCCAGCAAGTACTGTGCCAGATGGTGAATCAGTTGATTTGGTTATGGTTAATCTTCCCGGCTCAATCGTGAATGTTGTTGCAATACTACTAATAGGTGTACCTGAAGGTGTTATTTTTTCCTTGGTATCAATTTCTACAACATTTATATCAGAACTATTTCTTAAGGAGAATTGTACTGTACGGCTATTTCCGCTTTTAATATCGCCAGTAAACCTGAAACTCACATTTCCAACACTCAATTTAATTGATGGAAAATCAAAATTGGCATAACCATTAGCATCTACAGAAGAAACGGAAGAAACAAAGTTTTCATTTATGTACAGTTTAAGATTAGAAAATGCACTAGTTTGCGCAGATCCTACATTCCGAAGTTTCAAGGAAGTTATTTCTAAATCTTTTACACCAACAGAGGCTACGGCTTCCCACAGAGTTTGTTCAATAACACCATTCTTGACTAAATTTATATTACCACCATTATGACCTCCTGAAATAAAGGCAAGAGTTCCTATTTCTTTTTTGATTAATATTGTTGCTGGAGGAGTTGGTTTTGTACTAAAAGTAATTTCTTGATTAGCCCAGGCATTATTCGCTAGAGCAGTAATAGATCCTGTATAGGAACGACCAGCATTTAAATCTTTAATCTCCACATAATGAAGAGCGTCAACACCGTTTTTTGATTGGTAAGCAGTTCCATTTAAAAGGAGTTTTGACTCACTTGCCATATTAGTTTGCCAGCTTATATATACAGAGGTTGTTTTAGGATCGATATTTACATTAGAGATAGACAGAGCAGCAGCTTTTGGTTCATTTATAGTTGGAGGAACTACTGGAGAAAGTGGATTGGGCTTATTTTCTTTTCCAGTTTCTTTTGTTTGAGAATTAATTGGGCTAGAAGTTTTCTTAACCGTCGGCTTACTATTTAAAATAACACCCTTCTTTTCCACTGGTTTGATAACCGGTGTTGGCTTTTGCGGCACTTCAACTTTTATTTCCTCGACAGGTATAACTGGTTTTTTATTAAACCAAGAAAATGGGTTCCACCACGATGCTAAAGCAAATTGGGGTGATAAAAATACAATGGAGATAAAAATTATTATTAGTGATTTCTTCATATTTTTTTAATTATTAATTTGGCCCATCAGTATCACAATTAGGGTTACCATATATTTTAACACACTCTGCTCTTTCAGCCGGACTGACATAAGTCGGTTCCCGTAGTCCTATCCAAAAAATTATTATGATTAAGATTATAATTACTATTGTTGTTATTTTCATGTGTTTATTATTCTATTTTTCTAATCCGTGCTTACTTAAGCAACCCTCAAAAGTTCTGCTGTAAAATGATCCAGAAATAGTCGCTTCTTCTCCGCATTCTTTTCTGATTTGTGTTGGCCTATAGGAATACCAGTAAAAGATAAATCCCAAAAAAACTAACATTATTAAAACTATATATTTATATAATCTTATTTTCTCCATAGTTTTTTCTTTGTTTCTAATTTATAAACCCCGGAAGTAGGCAAACAAAAAGCCTGCAGCTAGGTTTAGTAGTCTTTCGACTACAAGTGTCCATTTCTGGCCACTGCTCGCTAAAGCAAATCCTAACTACAGGTTTTTTATGCTTTAGCGAGACTTATTCACCATGCTTTTATTTCTAAAAGTTTAGGTTACTTTCATATTAAGTTATTTATCAATAATACAACCTTTATCTAAAGGTAGCAAACCTTATAATTTCTAGCATCGCTGGGGATTTACTCTAAAGCAGTTTCAAGTCCTTTTTGCGTAATATAGTAAACTGGTTTTTTATGAGACATTTTGGAAATGGAAAGAAATTTTTTCTCCACGAGAGATTTTAAGCTCCTTGTTAAACTAACCTGCCTCTTATCATAGTCCTCATGCAATTTCATTCTTTCTCTCCTGGAGTTTAATAACTCTTTTGCATCCGGAGATAATGAGTTATTTATTAATCTTATAGTCTCTTCTTTTGTTTTCTCGTCAATTGTCCCGGAGTTAAACGCTACTTCTGTTTGGGCCATAAGAAGTATTTTTTGCATTATTTCACCAGATTCTTCTTTTTCTGAGGCATATCGGTAGGGTCTTGGAATCCAATAAATTTTTTCTGTTTTATCTCCAAGACGTCTAGCTATTCTCGCCCTACCAATTCCAAAAAATCTCTTAATGTTAAGTTTCCGAGATTCTTCTTTATATATTTCCAAAATTTGCTTTTGTAGTAAAGATAATCTTTCTTTTGCCATTTAACATTAAGGATACAGCAAAACCAACGAAAAACAAGACATTTTCCCTAGATTTTTTGAAAATTTTTAGAGGTCCTTAATTTGAAAAGGCGAAAATATTCCAAACAACCCCTATCACCTTTTTCATTTTTGGAGCTATGGACAGGCCTGCATACCTAAACCCCATACAGGCAATAGTAAGGAATTATTGATTCCAACTACCCCCCGAATCACTTATTTTAAATACTCAATACCGCACATTAAAACTATTTTAAGTGATAGATGAATCAATATATTTATCTATTTAACCCTATATGGTCGTACTGGGGCACTTTACTAATTTAACTAAAATTATTATGAAAACAACAACTTATAGAAATCACATAGCTTCTCCATTTCAGTTGGCGCCAAAGAAAACATTTACCAAGAAAGATCCGCTTAAAGAAGAATTGCTAAAGAATACAGGAACATTTAACCTTACCGCTATTATTGAAGAAGATATTCAAACATCATCTCAGTTTAAGCATATTCCTGGATTTTTAGGATATATCTGCACTCTCAAGATAGGTAATGAGGTTATAGGAATTGGTAGAGGTTCGGCAATACTAAATCGCATGAACAAATTTGTCGAACGTGGGATAAGATTTGCCTATGGCGCATCTATCGTCGATGCTGTCGTTAGGTCCACAAAAACTCTTGATGCTTTGTATCTCAAAACAAGCGGTCAAGAAAATCCTGGGGTACTAAAAGAAGAAACAGGCGAGATTGATTATACTCCTGAACTAGCTACAGATAAGCAAAAGTCTTATCTCCGAGAACTCATCAATATTAATGTTCTTGACGATAGAGAAAGAGACCAATGGGCTTCGCAAATTGACGAACTCACGAAAGATGAGGCCTCAGAAAAAATACAGTTTTTCATGAGATAATAGTTAACATTAAATGGCGAGGTCATTATTGGCTTCGCCATTTTTTGTTTCAACAATGAATCATTAAACAACTAAACTTTTACCTGTACGGCATTTTCAACTAGTTCAATAAGTTGGCTTGTTTTAAGTAACTCACTTCTTAGTTTTCCTTTGTTTGATATATCTTTAATTGATAAAACTACAGCATAATTTTGGAAAATTGAGTCTTCTGCCATTTCGTTTAAGAGATGGTTTGAAACTGTCATTTGTATACCAATTTGTAAATCTAAGTAACTAAGTCGTCTAATTTTTTTCTTATAATGAATCGTATTAAAATAATTTGATTTATAATTCTCCCAACTGTGAGAAGGAGCCAATGGTTGTACATCCATCTTACCTGTAGGTTTCCCATCTTCCATTTTAGGGAAAACAAGCCCGACTGAACCTTGAAGGTTTGTCATTTTATATTCTTTAAAGTTTGTATTAATTGGCGGATTATATACAAGAGTGAAAGTTAGTTCCACATTCCCCCCAAAAAGATATTCAGGCAATTTTATTATTATTTTTTGTTTTTTTTCTGAAAAATTTATTGCATCTGCGTAAATGATCGTTACCGTATCTTCTGTGTCATCAAACAAAGCCGGTATATATTCAGCCTTACCGAAACCATATGCTCTCTTTACCATATCATCTTCTATTTTTGCTTGTGTAATTCTTGATGTTGAGTGAATAAGCAAAGCTTTAACAAGATTTGCTTTGTTTTGATTAAAAAGTGGTATTTGATTAGAAAGGTTTGATTTTTTAAGATAATCAAGAACGAGAGTAGCAGTTCTGGTAACTAATGGTGCACTTAGACTTGTACCGGTATCTCTACAAAAAATATTATTTTCCATTACATCAACTCCATACTTATTAGTAGAAGCAATCATGTGAGCTGCTTCGTATTTATTTGTGGGATCTTTTTCTACATTTCCTCCATATGCAACTAATTCAGGTTTTTTAATATCGTTACGAAAACCTCCTTTTCTAGTAAAAGGAGAAGGGTAGTCTACCATATCACATATGGTGTCAGCATGATGAACAATTTCAGCAATTGAACCTACTGACAGGGCATTTATGGCATCAGAGGGGGCAGATATGTTGCAAGTCTCATCATTAGTGTTGAATATACGGTTATACCCTAATCCGTAGTTTCCATTTTGATTTCCAACAGCAGCTATAAAAAGAATGTCCTTTTTACTTGAAATACTATCAATTAACGCTGTGGAATCATCTATATCATTCTTTTCATTTATTGGCTCTTTAGAGGCAATTGAAAGATTGTAAAGAGTAACATCAAATTTATTAGTTGATTCTTTAATTGCTTTCATTAAGATATCTGTATCTACAGATATTGAACCATCTCTTTTCTTATTTAGAACTTGTACATCAATAATTTTAGCTACGGGTTCAAGTTTTTCATTCTTAGAGATTTTACTAAAAAAGTTATGCCCAAAAATAAATCTACTAGCAACACTTGTACCATGTTTTTTATCTGCAGTATCTGAACTTGAAAGATAATTAACTGGGTGAACTACAAAAGGATTAATTAGGGGATTATCTATTCCGCTATCAATAAGTACCACTTTTTCATCTGTAAGTAACGGCCCTATTTGCACAGAACCAAAACTTGTATTAGGAGTAGACCTTTGTACAATAAATTCTGGGTTAATCTTTATACGAGCAATATAACCATATGTAGGGTCAGTAAGAAGACTTAAAATATTTTTGATATCAATGTTAGCACGATAAGACATATTACTAATAAAAAATTCTATATCTCTTTTATGCAAATTATCCGGCCCTATTTTCTTAACTATTTCTTTAAATATGTTTTCATATTCTGATAATTTTCTTTCATAATGTATTGTGATAATGCAATCCAACTTTCCTTTATAGTCTCCCTTTATAAGTTCCTGAAGTTGCGTTGATATTCTATTTTCTATAGTTTTATTTTTGTCATAAATTTCAGTTACAGCAAAAACTTGACGAGCGATGTCTTTATTCTTACCACTACCTTGAAATGCATTATCAAATGATGCTAAGCCTGTTATGTTGTTTAATTTTTCAAAATCTTCTGGTAAACCACTTAAGGTAAAAAATATCTCTCCGTTACGCTCTCTTGTTTCGACAATTTCTAAACCAGCCTCAGCCCACAATTTTGTTGGTTCGCTTGATTTTGAAGATGATCTTTCGTCAAGTTTTATCTCAGCATAGTATCGTCTGTCAGCTTTATTATATTTTTTTCTAAAGTTATTAATAATACTATCTAGCGCAGAAATACGCTTCTTGTACTGAGAAGCATAGTAAGTGGGATTAGTTTTAACTTCTTTCTCCCAGTAAGCTTTCCAAAAAGGACCTCCTCCTGTCTTTTTCTCCCTCCTGCTTTTTTCTTTTGGTACAAGTAATGTATACATATTATTTTAAATTATCCCTTAAAGTTGTATACGCTATTCCAGAAATAGATTCAATCTCTCTTAATTTAAAACCAGCATCTTTTAATTCTTGGCTTAATTGATAAGATATTTTTTTTGAAGGTTTTTTTTGAGTATTTTCTGCATTTGCAATTGTTAAATACGATTTTGCCAACATCGCATTTGTAATTTTATCACCCCCAGACATAATAGAATACTTTTTTGCACTTTGAACAATATCAAAAATATCTGAACCATTTAGTCCTTCTGTTATTAACGATACCAAATTAAAATCAACATCATGGGGTGTTTTATCAAAATATAGTTTAAGTAGAAGTTTACGACTTTCCGTATCTGGTAGATCGAATCTTATCTTTAGGGGGAACCTCCTCCATATGGCTTTATCTAGTATTTCATCATGATTAGTCGCACCAATAATTATTGATTTACCAGAAAAAAAATCTATATTTTGTAATAAAACAGTTACAACTCTTTTTAGTTCTCCAAGCTCTTTTTCGTCTGACCTAAACTTAGCGATGGTATCAATTTCATCTAAAAGAAGAACAACGGACTCTTTTGATGCAATATGAAAAATATCCCTTATATTTTTTCCTGTTTCTCCTAAAAATGAAGATATAAGTTCATCCAAACGTACCAATACAAGTGGAAAATCTAAATGTTGCGCAATAGCATTTGCAAGCAATGTCTTTCCTGTTCCTGGTGGTCCATAGAATAAAATTCTATTAGCAGGAAATAAATCGTGTTTTGATAATCTTTCAAAATCTTCCCATTCTCTAAGCAAATTTTGTACCTTAACTTTTGCTGAAGTGTTTAGCACCACTTCTTCCATTGTGACCTTTGGTCTATATTTCTTAATAAGACCACTTTCCTTAGTAGTAGATATATCAATTAATTTTATATCATCGTTGGATGAAGCACCAGAAAAAGATTTTTTAAGTGTAGGTATTTTCTTTATAATGTTTGCAAGTTTTTTACTCGCACCCATTTTCCCATCTCTTTTTAACCTAAGAGACTCTTCGGTAAGAATATCTATTGCTTGCTGACCTTTGCCTTCAGAAAATAATATTGTTATTTTTTCTATTAAATTTAATGACGCCATTTTCGTAATTCTTAATTATACTTAAATATAGGGATAATTATACTATATATTACGAAAAAAAGTTAATATGCTTAATTCGTAATTATCCACAGGTTAAGTTATCAAACAATACTATACAGCCAAATCATTTAATGGGTGTTTTGTCATCTGCCCTCGTAGGTGTTCAGCACTAGCAGATAAGTAAATTGTAGTAGTTTTAATATCGGAGTGCCCCATCATTCGGGACAGGGAATAAATATCCACCCCACCTTCAAGCATAAGAGTTCCAAAAGTATGCCTCAATTTATGAACAGTAAAAATTATTCCGGAAGATTTACGTACTTGTTCTACTAATTTTTTTAGACCATTTTCAGTAAAACCTATATTACCGCGCAGAGAAGAGAAAAACTCTGGGTTAGTTTTATTTAATCTCTTCCTCTCTTCCTTATACTTTTTCAAACTTTGCGCCAAAGTGTAACTAATCGGCACTACTCGATCTTTGTTCCCTTTACCTTGTCGAACAAAAATTGTTAGATTTTCTATATCTACATCGGCGAATTTTAGATTTATCAACTCCATTTTACGCAGACCAGTAAATATAAATGTAGAAAATATAGCATGGTTGCGATAGCGTAAAAATTTATATTCATAAGGGTAATTATAGACAATTTCCATTAGTCGTAATGCGGTCTGTTTAGTTAGTTTTATCGGCAATTTTCTCTCCATTTTGGGTTTTTCAATATCAAGAATTGGATTTTTTTCAAGATATCCTTGCTTCATACACCAACGAAAAAATACCAATAAAGTTTTATGATAGACAATGAATGTATTTACCGACCATTTTCTCTCTGTCCGGCCCCAATAAAACAAATTCCTGACATTATCATCCGTTACTTTATTGATTTCACTAACTCCTGCAATCCGACAATAACCCTTTATAACATTCTTATACCTCTTTAAAGTATTCTTTGAATACCCTTTAATAGATGCTGAATACTCACAAAACTTCTGCGACAATATTTCGATGTCCATATCATATTTACATCTCAAGCAGAAAATTTATTTTTGAAGTAGTTTTTAGCCCACGACCTGTTCACCGCGGGAGGTGGTCGTTCAAAATGACCTATTTTCCAAAATAAGCTTTAGTTTATAAACAATGTGCGCCCGGTTGGGATCGAACCAACGACCTTATCCTTAAAAGGGATCTGCTCTACCGACTGAGCTACGGGCGCATTTATACAATCTAACGACCTACCAAAACAACTACGGGCGCATATTTAAAAATATATATGAAATAAGGCTAAAAATCAAGAAATTTAGAAAACTTCCAACAAAAACTGCTCAAAAGAGGCTTCGGCGTCACGGCCAGTCTTGCGGGCTTCGGGCAGGATGTAAGATATTTTTGAAGCGAAATTTTTAAGTTCCAGCTCTTTGAACTTGCCAAAGTTCTTTTTTATCAGCATGTCTTTGACTTTCCAAAAAAGAACCCCGACTAGCTCTTCCATGCCCACCCCCCTATCCATAGCCTGGCGGAAATAAATCCAAAGATTGAGCTTGTCTTTTTGCTCAAAAGCGTTGGCTAGTAAAAAATTGTTAAATTTTTCTTTTTTTTCTTTAGGTAATTCAAAAACATTCATCTGAAGTCTTTTGGGCCCAACTTTTTTGAAAGCATCCAATATGGGCTTGTTTAATTTTCCTTCCAAAAATATAAAGTCGCTGGTTGATTCTCCTATTAACTCCAGTTTTTCTAAAATAAAATCCCGTGTTTCTTCATTTTCAAGAATGCCAGAAAATATAACAGCTGCTTTGGCAGAGAAAAGGCTTGAGCCGGAATATAAACTTTCTATTTGAATTTTATCAAAATTATTTCTACTCACTGAAAATTTGTCTCCCCCTTTGGGCAAAGACTTTATGAACTTTTCATAAGAAAGAATTTTATTCTTAGCGTCATCCCCTGTAAAAAGGTAAATCATTTGTAGAATTTAAAATTTTACTGATTTTTTGTATTCCGTATAATGCGTGCCATATTTTTCTTCAAGCATTTTCTCTTGTTTTTCTATGAATATAAATTTGGCGGTCAAAAAAGAAATAATTGAAAATACTATTACAAAAAAAGAGTTAGTAATAACACCAAAGCCAAGCATCAAGAAAAAAAGTCCCCACTGGGTAGGAATACGAGTATAGTGGTATGGTCCGCCATGAAAATGCTCTACCCTTTTTTCTTTTATTTTTCTAAATTCATGTCCTGTCTTTTGCGCCGAGAGTATTAAGACTGAAGCAAGTATCAGAAAAAAAAGTCCGACTGGTGCCATAAAAGTATCTGGGAAAACTTTAAAACCAAAAATAGCATCAAGATAAATAGCCAGTAAAAAGAAAATCAGATAAACTACATACGAATGTGCCAGAACCTTGTGGACACTATGTTTTTTTGTATTTATTGTCTCCATTTTTTTATTCTAGCACGAAAAATTAATTTTGCCTTATTTTACTTCTCCAAAATTATCCCCATAACCAGAATGTACCACCAGCGGAATGTCGGTCTTATAGTGCAAATAAGAGCGTTCTAGCACAGTCTGCATTGCATTTTTTATTATTTTATCAGTTTTTTCTAACACACCGTCTTCCACTTCATACACCAGTTCATCATGAATCTGAAGCACCAAATGCACTTTGTCTAAAAGCCCCGCATTTTTTAAGTCTTGATAACCATACCTAATGGCCAGCTTAATGATATCGGCTGTGGCTGTGCCTTGGATAGGCGCATTGGTAGCGGTACGCTCGGCCATATTTTTTAAAAAAGGAATTCGGGAGTTGATATTTGGGAAATATCGCCTTCGGCCAAATAAAGTCTCGGTATAAGAGTGCTCCAAGGCGAACTTTTTCACTTCTTCTAGATAGTCTCGCACTCCGGAGAATTGATTGAAATAATTATCGTAAAATTTCTGAGCTTCTTCGCGCGTGCCGCCTAAATTTTTCCGCAGAGCAGTAACTCCCATGCCATAAATGATGCCGAAGTTTATAACCTTGGCCTTGCGGCGCATCTCACTATCCACCTTGTCTATCGGCATACCAAAAACAAAAGACGCTACTCCAGTATGAACATCTTTTTTCTCTCGGAAAATCTGCGTCATCTTTTTATCGCCGGAGAGCATCGCTGCCACCCGAAGCTCTATTTGGCTGTAATCAAAGGCGTAGAGTTTGTAGCCTTTTGGCGCAACAAATCCATTTCTAATTCTGTTACCAAGTTCTGTTTTTATAGGTAAATTTTGCAAATTCGGATCTTTGGAAGAAAACCTGCCTGTAGTCGCGCCATTTTGCAGAAACTTTGCATGCAGTCGACCATCTTCGCCTGCCATTTTAGGAATTAAATCAATATAAGTAGAAAGAAGTTTTTGCAACTCTCTATACGACATTATTTCTTTAATTATTGGGTTACCCTCTTCGAGCTCTTCTAGAACTGACACTTTTGTAGAAAAAGCTCCACTGGCGCCTTTCTTCTTGCTCTTCATACCCATTTTACCGAAGAGCACTTCACCCATTTGCTTCGGCGAATTTATATTAAATTCTGTGCCAGCCATTTTATATATTTTCGCAGTTAATTTATCTAGTTCAGCATGATACTCTTTGCCTAATTTTTCAAAATATTTTTTGTCCAGCAAAATACCATGGTCCTCCATTTCTTTTACTATGTGCATTATTGGCCGTTCTATCTCTTCGTATACTTTTTCTAAATTTTTTTCCTTCAGTTCTTTAAAAATGTACTCGTAGGCTTTATCAAAAGAATCAGTGTGTGAAAATAATAAAATGTCATCAAGTTGTGGGTTTGAAATGTCAGAATTAATCAACCAAAGAGCTATGGAAGCCTCCTGGAGTTTTATACTATCTACTTTAATATCTATTTTTTCTTCTTTCTCAGTATTATTGCCATTAAAAAAACTTTTAAGGCGCATAAATAGAGACCGGAATTCAAACAAAGTAAAAGTTTTTTCTATCTTTTTTATATCTGCATTCTGCCAAAAAGTTTTCTCCGGAATTTTGAAATCTACGGGCGCATCAGTGCGAATAGTCGCTAAAGTTTTAGAAAATAAAGCTTCTTCTTCATTGTGTTTAATCAATTCAACCATACGAGGACTAATGCCGGCTTTAATAAAAATCTTTTCGTCTTTTTTAATCTTTTTGTAAATTTCTTCAATAGTTCCGAAATTAGCAATCAAATTTTCTGCAGTTTTTTCTCCTATACCCTTAATCCCTTTAATATTATCTGAAGCATCTCCTCTAAGTCCTTTATAATCTGGTAACAAAGAAGGTTTAAAATGAAATCTCTCTATCATTTTTTCTTCGTCATATAAAATAGTATCGGTAATGCCTTTCTTCAGCGTGTAAACTTGCACTTTTTTGTCATCCACCAATTGCATAGTATCCATGTCGCCTGAGGCGATGATAATTTTCAATTCGCAATTTTCAATTTTGAATTTTTTGCACTTTTCCACAATTGTGCCAATCACATCATCCGCTTCAAAACCGGATGCGTCATATATGGGAATATTGAAGGCTTCAAATATTTGACGAGAATTTTTTAATTGAACAATAAGAGCATCATCGGTTTTGGCTCGCCCAGCTTTGTAGGCATCATAAGCAAGATGGCGAAAAGTTTTTTGTGGCAAGTCATAACAAGCCACAATATAATCGGGTTTCAGGTCAGAGATTATCTTCATCAGCATTGAAGAGAGCCCGTACAAGGCTCCGGTAGGCTCGCCCGAGGATGATAAAAACTCGGGTAAGGCATGATATGCGCGATGGATTATAGCGTGAGAGTCGAGTAGTACTAGCGTTTTACTTGTATTATTTTTTGCTTTAGACATTTAGCTAATTGTATCATTTTAGACTTATTTTTCCTTGTTTTTCATTATTTTTATTTGAAAATCTCTATGCCCATTTTTGGCATGAGAAATATGAATAAAATGAGAATTTTTGGGTATAATTTCTTTTACATTTTCCGGCCATTCTATAAAAACCAAATGCTCTTTATTGCCTACAATTTTCTCCCAATCCAAGTAAAGTAATTCTTTTTCACTACCAAGACGATACGCATCCAAATGAAATAAAAACTTATAATTTTTTGAATTTTTAATAGAATATTTTTTTATAATTACAAAAGTGGGGCTAATAATCTTGTTTTTTACGCCAAGATGTTTCGCTATGGCTTGAGTAAAAGCTGTTTTACCAACACCTAAACCTCCAGAAAGGCATACCACTGTGGCCCTCCTGTCCTCTCTTTTGTTCCTTAGTATTTTACTAAAAAATCCTTCAGCAATTTCAGCAGTTTTTTCTATATTTTTTGAAAGCATATGTTATACTTTAACATAATGGCTTTATTTGACGAAGAAAAACAGAACAAACAGCTGGACGACTTGCACAAGCAAGAAGAAGAGCAGTTGGTGGCAAGTCTAGCGCAGTCGAAATATAATTTGCCTTACATTGACTTATACCGTCTTGGAATAGACAACGAAGCCCTCCGGGCAATACCAGAGAAAGACGCGAGAGCTATGAAAGTCGCCCCGTTTAAGCTTGTAGGGAAAAGCATTTATATAGCCGTGCGCTCACCGTCGCCGGAGCTTTTAAGCAAGTTAAAAGAAGATATGGAAAGGAGAAACTTGGTGGCTGTTTTTTATATGGTGTCGATAGCCAGCTTAGAGAAAGTCTGGAGCAGGTATAAAGAAATTTCTATGGCTGAAAGTTCCCAAGTCGGCGGGTTGGAAATATCGCTCGAAATTTTGAAAGACACGGCTAAAAACATAAACCGCATGCAGGATATTGAGAAACTTATCAACGCAGCTCTGGAAGATAATAAAATTCATAAAATTTCTCGCATTCTTGAAATAATTTTAGCCGGAGCCATCGCTATCAAAGCTTCGGACATACACATAGAACCAGAGAAAGATAAATGCCGGCTAAGGCTTCGCCTCGATGGAGTGCTACAAGATGTAAATTTCTTTGAATCTGACGTGTACCAACTGCTGAATTCACGCATTAAACTTCTTTCCGGCATGAAATTAACTTCTAAGTTAGCCCAAGACGGGCGTTTCAATATTATGGAAGGAGAAGAAGAGATAAGTATTCGTAGTTCCTTAATCCCCGGGTCTTACGGCGAGTCAATAGTCATGCGTATCCTCGACCCGAAGGCTATCCAAGTAAAATTTGAAGAGCTTGGTATCGAGCCTTATCTTTTTAAAATCGCTCAAGAAGAAATTGCGAAACCGAATGGTCTTATTTTAGTCACCGGACCGACAGGCTCCGGCAAGACTACAACTCTGTATGCATTTTTGAGAAAAATATACTCAACGGAAATAAATATAATAACAATTGAAGACCCAGTGGAATATCATCTAGACGGCATAACCCAGACGCAAGTAAACTTGAAAAAAGAATACACTTTTCCGGAAGGACTTCGTTCCGCGCTCCGCCAAGACCCGGACGTAATAATGGTGGGAGAAATCCGAGACGGAGAAACTGCCGAAATTGCGGTGCAGTCTTCACTTACCGGACACATGGTGTTTTCTACGCTCCACACCAATAATGCCGCCGGAGTCATTCCTCGCCTTATCGACCTTGGAGTCAATCCGAAAATTTTAGTCTCAGCGCTTTCTTTGTCTATTGCTCAACGTCTGGTGCGCAAGCTCTGTGTTTTTTGTAAAAAAGAATCTATCCCAACGGGAGAAGAAGCCAAAACTATACAGACAATCTTAGAGGGCATGAAGGGGGAAGGAAAAGATTTGACAAAATATAATATCAAAAACGAGGCGTCCTTTAAAATTTTCTCCGCTGTGGGTTGTGAAAAATGCAACAACATAGGCTACACTGGACGTATAGGCATTTTCGAAGCTATCAAAACTGATGAGGCGATAGAAAAAATAATGCCGGAAAACCCAAGCGAGCGGGAAATCAAAAAAGTGGCTAGCGCGCAAGGAATACTCTCTATGCGCCAAGATGGTGTCATAAAAATTTTAAATGGGATTACTTCAATTGTAGAAGTGCAAAGCGTGGTAGACCTAAACGAGGAGTAAAAAAGAAAAAAGCATTAATCTCTAAACAATCCTTTCGGAGCTGGGCCCCGAGAGTAACAAATTATTATAGGATAGACCCAGAAATTAATAAATTAATACCAGAACGTCCTATGCAAAGTCGTATAACCGGTGGCTGATTGCTTAGAGATTAATGCCTTTTTAATCTCAACAGAAACTATTGTACTATAAAGAAAAAACTGTAAATGCTATAATGTGTATAGCTATGTTGATACCCTGTTGATAAACCTACCACTTTTATAATATAGCATATTATGAATAAAAAGTCAAGCGAAAAAACTATAGACCCACGCCATGGCGGGGCAAGCAAGACTGAAGATGTTCTGCTAGAAATAACCTTGCGCCCCACCCGCTGGGACGAGTATATTGGCCAAAAACACATAAAAGATAATGTTAAAATCCTACTGAAAGCTGCGCAAGAACGCGGGCACATCCCTGAACACATTTTATTTTACGGTCCTCCCGGTTTAGGCAAAACAACTCTGGCACACCTAATAGCTAAGGAAACTGGACGACAAATGAAGATAACTTCCGGCCCGGCTATCGAAAAAGTTGGTGACTTAGCTTCTATTCTTACCAATCTCGCATCTGGAGATATTTTATTTATAGACGAAATTCACAGACTAAATAAAATGGTGGAAGAAATACTCTACCCTGCCATGGAGTCCGGTGTTTTAGACATTATTATCGGCAAGGGGCCTTCTGCTCGCACCATACAGCTCGACTTGCCACCTTTTACCCTCATTGCAGCCACCACTCGCGTAGCACTTATCTCGGCGCCACTGCGCTCACGCTTCTCCGGTGGAGTTTTCCGACTTGAATTTTATTCTGACGAAGAAATTTCAAAAATTGTGGAGAGGTCCAGTAAACTTTTAGAAACTAAATTAGACGCAGGCGCTTTAGGAGAGATTGCTAAGCGCAGCCGCTTCACCCCCCGCACGGCCAACTACTTTTTAAAAAGAGTGAGAGATTTTGCGCAAGTTAATAGAAGAGATTTAGATAAGAAAACTGTTCGCGAAGCACTCGACATGCTCGCCATCGATGAAATTGGACTAAATTCATCTGACAGAAAATTCTTAGAAATATTAATTGAAAAATTCAATGGTGGACCGGTAGGACTCAAAACTATGGCCGCGGCAATGTCGGAAGAAGAAGCCACGGTGGAAGAAGTTATCGAGCCATACTTGATCCAGCTAGGACTTCTCGAACGCACTGCCCGTGGACGTGTGGCTACCAAGAAAGCATATGAGCATCTAGAATTTGAATTTAAAGGAAAACAAGATAAACTTTTATGAGAATTTTAGGCGTAGACCCCGGGTTTGAAAGATTGGGAATTGCCGTACTAGAACGCACCCCTGAGGTCTTGCCTCAGGGGCAGAAGGAAAAAATAATTTTTTCCGAGTGTTTTAAAACTTCTGCTAAATTAGAATTCTCTGTTAGGTTAAGTTTGATTGGAGAAGAAGTGCGCAATATAATAAAAAAATACAAGCCGGAAGTCTTGGCTATTGAAACTTTATTTTTAAATACAAACCAAAAGACGGTAATGCGTGTGGCCGAAGCACGAGGCGTAGTAGTGTATGAGTCTGCACGGGCAGGACTAAAAATTTTTGAAGCCTCTCCCCCGCAAATAAAGATAGCCACCACCGGCTATGGCAGAGCAAATAAAGAACAAATAAATAAAATGCTAAAAATATTGGTGGAAATAGATAAAAACAAAAAATCTGACGACGAATTGGATGCTATTGCTATTGCGCTGACGGCTTTTGCGCATTTGAAGAGTTAGTTATCCACACATTCTATTGCCAAGTATTTCATATTTTGTTACAAAGTAGGAAATCAAAAAATAAATTTTATTAATAGGTCGTTTAGTAGCAGTAAAATTTTAAAAAGTTTTATATGAGTTACGACGAAGACGAGGAAGTGCGAGGAGGTTTTAGGGTAACTGATGGCGATGACGACGAGCCGATGGAGATGCCGCCAGAGGACTTGGATTTTGGATTAGACGAAGAAGACCCGGACAGAGACAGCTAACAAAAGATGACTAGGCAAGACCTAGTCATCTTTTGTTTTATGTAATTTTCACGAATCTTTTCTTGCCTATCCTAAACTTCGAGCCTTTTTTGGGCACAAAATTTGTGTCTGTTACTTTCTCATCAGTATCAAGGTTGGTAATGGCTCCTTCAGATACCAACCTTCGAAACTCTGTATTCGAAGCGACCACTTTCGCCTTCATCAGCATTTCCATCAGGCTTCCACTCTGAGCAACTTCGGTCATATCTTCCGGAATTTCTTTTTTAGAAAAAGTATTCACGAAATTTTCTTCAGCTTCTTTTGCTTTCTCTTCGTCACTTAGATTGGCAACCAAAATGTGCGCCACACGTTTCTTGAGCGTCATCGCATCTTTCTTGATATTCATTTTCTCTATTTCTTCTATCGGCATATCAGTGAGCAAGGTAAACATCGGAATTATCGCATCATCTCCAAGAGACATAATTTTACCGAATAAGTCCCTCGGCTCATCCGTGAGTCCTATTACATTCCCCTCACTTTTCCCAATCTTCAGACCTTTTGCATCTTCTAAAAGTGGTGTAGTCATTACGAACTTTTCCTTATTCTTCATTGCCTTCATTAAGTGGCGCCCACAAAGCATATTAAATGTCTGGTCAGAACCACCTAATTCTAAATCCACATCCATGGCTACAGAATCATACCCCTGTAAAAGCGGGTAAAGAAATTCTCGAAGATTTATAGATTCACCTTTCTTTAGGCGGTCCTGAAACATGTCTCTTTCAATGAGTTGTTGAACAGAGAAATGTTGAGCAATGTCCAGAATATCAACCAAATTAAGTTTATTTAACCAGTCAGCGTTGTAGAGTATTTTAACCGGGTTTTCTCCGTCAAAACGGACAATTTTTTTTGCTTGAGCTAGGTAGTCTTTGGCATTTGCGCGTAGTTCTGCTTGAGTAAAGAATTTTTCTCTTGTTTTTTTTCTGCCGGAAGGGTCGCCGGCTTGACCTGTGCCGTCGCCAATAAGGAAAATAACTTCATGCCCCAAATCTTGCCACTGTCGGTGCTTCCTGAAGCCCACCATGTGCCCGATATGCAGTTTGTCTCCCGTCGGGTCAAAGCCTTGGTATAACCGGAGCTTTTTGTCCGAACGCAAAACTTCTTCCAACTTTTCCTTGGAAGGGTAAATTTTATCTACGCCTCTGGTCAGTAATTCACCAACTTTATCTGTATTTTTAGATTTCATATTCGAATAATAACATACTTTCTGCTATGATTAAAGGAATGAAAAAACTGCACAGAAACAAACATTTTTGGAAAAATGTAATATTGTTCGGAGCTGGAATTTTTGTTTTAATCGCCGGAATAATAATAGTATGGCTCGCTTCTATGAAGATTCCGGATTTTCAGTCTTTTGGTGACAGAAAAATTGAAAATTCCACTAAAATTTACGACCGCACCGGAGAAATACTACTTTACGACATACATCGAGACACAAAAAGAACAGACATAACTTTTGAAAATATGGGAGCCAATATAAAAAATGCGACGGTGGCTATCGAAGACTCTGAATTTTATAACCACAGTGGCATACGGCTCACTTCTATCGTTCGCGCAGTGCTCTCCAATATTTTGGGCACTGGCCGCACCCAAGGTGGCTCGACCATTACCCAGCAGTTAGTGAAAAATACTCTACTAACATCAGAAAAATCTTATACCAGAAAAATAAAAGAGTGGGTCTTGGCAATTAAAATAGACAACTCAATTCCAAAAGAAAAAATTCTGGAATATTATTTAAATGAAGCTCCGTATGGAGGCACTGTTTATGGAATAGAAGAAGCAAGTAAAACTTATTTTAACAAACATGCACAAGATTTAACTCTGGGAGAGGCGGCGTATCTGGCAGCCATCCCGCAGTCGCCGACAACCCTCTCTCCATACGGCAAAAATAAAGACAAGTTGGAAGCTAGAAAAAATTTAGTCCTCGGGAGGATGCTGGAGCTTAATTTTATAAAAAAATCAGAGTTTGACACGGCAAAAAATGAAATTGTGGCTTTTGTCCCGCAGGCAACTCTGGGCATCAGAGCGCCACATTTTGTCTTTTTTATTAAAGACTATCTGGAGCAGAAATATGGTAGTGCCATGCTTGCACATGGTGGGTTGAAAGTCACAACCACTCTAGATTATGGACTGCAGGAAAAAGGCGAGCAAATCGTGAAAGACGGCGCGCTTAAAAATGAAAAGGATTGGAGTGGTAAAAATGCCGGACTAGTGGCGATCGAGCCTTCCAGTGGACAAATTTTGAGCATGGTGGGCTCCAGAGACTATTTCGACAAAAATATAGACGGCAACTACAACATAGCCACAGCAAACAGACAGCCGGGTTCTTCTTTTAAACCTTTTATTTATGCCACAGCTTTCAATAAGGGCTTTACTCCGAGTACAGTGCTCTTTGACTTGCCTACAGAATTCCAAAGCACTTGTGATGCTTACGGTAAGGCGTTGCCTGGACACAACCAAGACGACTGCTATATGCCGGACAATTATGACGAAAAGTTCCGCGGCCCGATGAGCTTGCGGGATGCGTTGGCGCAATCAATCAACGTTCCCGCCGTGCAACTTTTTTATCTAGCGGGGCTGGGAGACTCACTAAAGACGGCGGAAGACATGGGCATCAGCACTTTGACTGATATCGGACGTTATGGGCTCACGCTCGTTATTGGAGGCGGAGAAGTATCACTTCTTGACATGACATCGGCTTATGGAGTTTTCGCCAACAATGGAGTCAGAAGTCCATATACTGGAATCTTAAAAATTGAAGACTCCACTGGAAAAATTTTAGAAGAATACACTCCAAATACCAGAGAAGTTTTGCCTAAAAACACAGCCTTAACTATCTCTGACATTCTGTCGGACGAAAAAGCCCGAGTCCCGACCTTTGGGTCGCATGGAGTCCTTTATATACCAAATAGAGATGTGGCCGCAAAAACTGGAACTACGAATAACAACAAGGACGCTTGGACCATAGGCTACACCCCTTCTATCGTAGTAGGTGTGTGGGCTGGAAATAACGACAACACTCCGATGAAAAAAGGTGGCGCAGCTGTCGCTGGGCCTATTTGGAATAAATTTATGAATGAAGCGTTAAAAACCTTGCCGAATGAAAAATTCGAGAAACCAAATTTAGAAGTTGACCCGACTCTCGTAAAACCGGTGCTTCGCGGACTCTGGCAAGGCAATGAAAATTTTTTTATAGACAAAATATCGGGGAAGCTAGCAACAGCTAGCACGCCAAAGGAAACAACGGAAGAGAAAGTTATCACCAATGTGCATTCAATTCTTTATTGGGTAAATAGAAATGACCTTCTGGGAGCCCCACCAATGGAGCCGGGGAGCGACTGGCAATTTAACCATTTTGAAATACCCATACAAACTTGGTGGATGCAAAACAACACAAAGTACCACATAACCACACCAGCCGAAAAACCAACTCTGCTTGACGATGTACACATAGACGCAAAAAAGCCAATACTTTCAATTCTTGAACCAAACAGCCAAATAACATATTTGCCTACTCAAAAAATAAATATAAAAGTTTCTAGTTCCGGTCCTTTCCCGCTTGCTAAGACCGATATTTTTATCAACGACACTTATATAGGAACATATAACGCCGGCTCCATTTTTTCTTTCACGCCAAACGAGTTGGAGGGACTTCAAGTAAACAACGAGTTAAAAATAATCGCCTACGACAGTGTTTATAATAAAAACGAGGCTACTTTAACCTTTAAAGTAGCTCCGTAATTATCTGCTAATTGGCATTATTAAATAGGTAAAGCTTGGGTCAGAAACAGGAGATACTACCAGAGGGCGAGAAGTGCCGGACAGTTTTATAGATAAACTGTCTGTACTGATTGAAGAAAAGCAGTCTAAAAAATACTTATAATTGAACCCAAGTTCTACA
Source organism: Candidatus Nomurabacteria bacterium RIFCSPHIGHO2_02_40_30 (assembly GCA_001785445.1). Classification (GTDB taxonomy): domain Bacteria; phylum Patescibacteriota; class Minisyncoccia; order Phycocordibacterales; family UBA9973; genus UBA9973. The sequence continues at coordinate 116,817 of MFTV01000016.1, forward strand.
TTTTCTCCAGTAACGGCTCCGTCTAAGTATGTTTTATTTTCTCCAATATCGTTATTGGTAGAAGATAAAACAAAAATCTTTTCTTTTGGGTTAATAGTCAAGTTTACTTGGTTAAATTTATCTGAAAAAATGTTTGAGAGCTTTAACGCATTTAGTAAATCCTGTTTTAATATTGTGGCGGTAGTTTTGATATCTTTGGGTATAATTTGGCGGTAGTCTGGGAAAATGCCGTCAATGACTCGCGAGGTTAAATAAATATTGTCGGAGGAAAAAGAAATCTGGTTTTTATTGAAACACACTTTTACGACACCTGCATGTTCTCCAAAAATTCTCAAGATTTCTCCGACATTTTTAAAAGGGATAAGAATTCCTAAAATCTCTTCCAGTCCTTTCACTTTAATCTTTTTTTCAGCAAGCCTGAAAGAGTCAGTAGAGACAAACACTAGCCCATCGTCGTTCGAGTAGATAAAAACACTTGATATTTCTGGTTTTATATCCGATGCCGCAGAACTATAATACACTGCCTTTATTCCCTCGACGAGCTTCTTAGCTTCTATCTCAAAAATTTTTCCGGAAACTTTTGGTATGGTTGGAAAGTCTTCATATGGCTGACCCTTTAGTTTTATTTGGTTTTTTTTGCTCTTTATTAATAAATTGCCGTCAACCCCCTCCAGTGAAATACTTTCATTTTGAAAAATGTTGGAAAAAACGCCACTCAACACTGAACCAGATATTGCTACAAGTCCTTCTTTTTCTACCTTGGCTCCTATTTCAACCTCTACCCCCAAACTCAAATTTGTTGACCGAAGTTTTAAAGACTTGTTTGACGCTATTAATAAAATAGAGTTTAAAACAGGCAGAGTTAAATTTTTCCCAGTAATTCTTTCAACTTGGGAAACGGCATTTTTTATTTCTTCTACTTTACATTCTAGTTTCATGGGGATATTTTATATATTTAATTTATTAATACTATTAGTGTTGTGTATAAGTGGATAATCTTATTTCGCCTTATATGTTTTGAATATTTTATGGTAGTAATTTTCTTTTTAGTCTAATAACTTTTTCTAGTTTTTTGTCATTTCTAAGTAATTTACTTTTCTGTTCTTGTTGTTGTATATTCTTAACAGGTTATTAACATTATTTAAACAAAGTTCTTATTTTTTCTAGTTCTTGCAGTAGTTGGGGGTCATTTTTTAAATCTGCTTTAATTTTCAAGCATGAGTGTATGACTGTGGTATGGTCTTTACCACCCAGCTTCTGTCCTATTAAAGGGTAAGAAACATTGAAATCTTCTCGAAGTAAATACATTACTATCTGTCTCGCTTTGACAATTTCTTTTTTTCTTGTTTTTTCGTAAATTGAGGCTTCTTCTAGTTGGTAGTTTTCAGCCACTAGCTTAACAACATCTTTTATTGCCATATTTTTCTTGGGTTTCATGTTGTTTTTTAGCAAGTTTTTAACCTCGGGGAGAGTAAGAGTTCTGTTCTTAAGGCGGTACTGCATTACGAGTATGTTTAAAGAACCCTCAAGTTCGCGAATATTTCCCTCCACCGCAGAGGCGACGTACTCCACAATCTCCTTATCTAGTTCTATATTAAGCTCTTGCAGTTTAACTTTCAAAATTGCAAGACGAGATTCGTACTCTGGCGGAGAGATATCGACAATCATCCCGGCGGCAAAGCGGGATTTTAGACGGTCTGCCAGCTCTGGAATGTAGTTGGGGTGTTTGTCAGAAGAAAAAATAATCTGCTTATTATTTTCATAAAAAGTGTTGAATGTATGGAAGAGTTCTTCTTGAATTTTTTCCATTTTACCAATAAATTGAATGTCGTCTATGATTAATAGGTCGTATTTACGATACTTTTCTTTAAAGGAATTTGCTTTATTGTTTTGCAGTGAATTTATGAAGTCCGTGGCAAATTTTTCTAAGGTCATATAGTGCACTTTTTTATTTTCGTGTTTCTCTTTTATGGTGTTACCTACTGCTTGGATAAGATGAGTTTTGCCAAGTCCGGTGGGGCCGTATATAAAAAACGGATTATACTTAGTTCCCGGACTGTCTATGATAGCTTGAGCCGCGGCGTAAGCCAATTCGTTGAAAGTTCCCACAATAAATGAGTTGAAGTGATAACGTGGATTTAAGTTATCTTCCGGGTTGATGTATAAGTCTCTTAAAGGCAACTCCTTGTTTACATAAGTTTCCACAGAATTTTCTACTTCTTCCTGCTTAGTCGCCTCTATTTTCGTAATAGTGTATTCCACTGCGCGCATATTTTCGTAGGCATCGGCGATTGTTTTAGTAATAAGCTTGTGATACTTATTCATTAACCAGTCACGAACAAATTCGTTGGGCACACCTATATAGATAACCCCAGTTTCCTCTTTTATAATTGATGTATTTTTGAACCAAGTACTGAAATTTGCCTTAGAGATGCCTGTTTCTATCTCACCTAAACAATTTTTCCAAAGCTGTTTCGTATTCATCGCCCCATAGTATACTATTTAGCAAAGGAAGCAAAATTATAAAACTTACTAACTATGTTGATAATCTGTGCAAAACTATTTTTCAACCCTCACAAATAACGGTTTTATATAAAAAGAGCAATTAGACAAATAATTTTCTTTCTGCTATACTATTTATGTTGAAGTTTAAAAATTTATTTCTTAATTCACGTCGGGCTTAGGAGGATATTCCATATATTATGAAGTGTTCAAGAGAAAATGTAAGACGAAATTTTAAAATCTTAGTTAAAGTTTCCCGAAAAATTAATCCGCAAATATAGTGGCATATTCTTGTAAGCTGACCAAAGCTTATGAGTATAACATTGATAACAATTCTAATTAGCGCCGGAGCGCTTCTTTTGGGTGTTGGCATAGGGTATTACTTGCGTTTCATAATAGCCTTAGGCAAAAGAAGGTCTATAGAAATAGACATAAAACAAATGATGGTTGGCGCCAAAGAAGAGGCGCAGAAAATCACCGATGAAGCCAAAAAAGTATCCGAAGAAAAACTAGCCGAGTTAAAAGAAGAAGAAAAAAAGAAAGAACAAGGGTTTAAGGAAACAGAGAAAAGACTTATTAAAAAAGATGAGTTTTTGGATGCTCGACAAGTGGAAATAGACAAAGAAGTTGAAAATATAAAAACCAAAGTAGAAGAAATAAAAAGGATTCAGGAAAAAGTTTTAAATACCGAGGCAGAAAAAAGAGCTGAACTCGAAAAAGTGGCACAACTCTCCGAAACTGAAGCCAAGGAAGAACTTCTAAGAGAAATCGAAAAGAAGTATGAAGAAGACTTAATGGTTCGTATTCAAAAGTTGGAGAACGGAAACCAAGAAAAACTTGAAAACCGCGCTAAAGACATACTGGCTACAAGTATTCAGCGCCTCGCGGCTAGTACGGCTTCAGAGCTAATGACAACAGTAGTGACTATCAGCAATAATGAAATAAAGGGTAAGATCATCGGGAAAGAAGGCAGAAATATAAGGGCTTTTGAGCGAGCTTCCGGAGTGGAACTTATTGTGGATGATACTCCGGGCTCAATAATTATCTCCTCCTTCGATCCTATCCGCAGACAAATTGCCCGCCTTGCGCTAGAAAACTTAATTTTAGATGGACGCATTCAGCCGGCCAAAATAGAAGAACTGGTGGAAAAAGCAAAAGAAGAAATAAATAAAATAATTAAAGAAAAGGGAGAGCAAGCAGTCTATGAGTGTGGAATATTTAACTTCGACCCACGCATTGTGGCTATTATTGGACGACTTTACTTCCGCACCAGCTATGGGCAAAATGTTTTGCAACACTCCATAGAGATGGCTCACATTGCCGGCATGATTGCCGAAGAGCTTGGTGCTGATGTTGCTATCGCCAAAGCCGGAGCTCTCGTTCACGATATAGGAAAAGCCCTTACTCACGAGGTGGAAGGCACTCATGTGGAGATAGGCATGCGAATCTTGCAGAAGTTTGGGGCCGATGAACGCATCATTACTGCCATGAAGAGCCATCACGAAGAATATCCTTACGAAACTATTGAGTCCATCATCGTGCAGACTGCAGATGCAATCTCTGGTGGCAGACCAGGTGCACGCCGCGACTCAGTAGAGAACTACTTAAAGAGACTGCAAGAACTAGAAGCACTGGTAAATGCCTTTCCTGGGATTGAAAAGTCCTATGCCCTGCAAGCTGGTCGCGAAATCCGCATCTTCGTAACACCGGAAAAGATTTCTGATGCTGAAGCTAAGATAATGGCCCGTGATATTGCCCTAAAAATAGAGCAAGAACTAAAATATCCGGGCGAAATCAAAGTCACCATGATCCGTGAGACAAGAGTTATTGAGTATGCAAGGTAAAACCTCCAAAATATAAACTTTTTTCGGGTACAGATTTTTTGAAGCTTAAAAAATCCTGAAGTTTTCGCGCCGTCGCGCTCAAAACCCCCTTCAAAAGTTATATTTCAGAGGTTTTCTTGATTTATACATGCCCCTTGCCTTAAAAAAGCCTTGATATATAATGAATAGGTAGGAATTTAATGTGTTTTAAGGTCGAAATATTACAAATTTTTTCTTTTTAAAATATGAATAAACAAGCATTAGCTGAATGGGTACATGGAAAGCTAGGTGGCACAAAGGTGCAGGCTGAAGAAGTCGTAGACGGCATGTTTGAGGCTATCATCGGCACCTTGAAAAAGGGCGGTGAAGTATCAATCGCTGGCTTCGGAATCTTCTCTGTAAAGCAAAGAGCTGCTCGCATGGCTCGCAATCCGAAAACCGGAGAGCAAGTCAAAGTGGCTGCTAAGAGAGTTCCAAAGTTCCGACCGGCCAAAGGTTTGAAGGACACGATTGCGTAAATTCTTTTCGCGCGAGAAGAATTAAAAAAATGACTAGGTAAGACCTAGTCATTTTTTGTTTGGCTAGATTTTTCCCATAAACACTTGTTCCAGAATATCGCTCCCAGCGATAGCTCCACCTGTGTCTGAAGCCACAATTTTTCCATGAGCAAGCACGTAGGCTCGGTCAGTAATAGGAAGGAGTGAATGTAAATTGTGCTCCACCACAAGGATAGCAGTTTTTTGGTCTTCATTTATATCTTTAATAGTTTTAAATATTTCTTTGACTACTTTTGGCGAGAGTCCGAGAGTAGGTTCATCAAGTAAAAGAAGCTTCGGCTGTGTCATAAGCCCTCGGGCGATAGAGAGAAGCTGTTGTTGTCCACCGGAGAGAGCCCCGGCATATTCGTTTTGCTTGGTAGATAATATTGGGAAAAGGTGCATTAAATGTTCTGCTCTGCGAATACATTCTATTTCATCATTTAGGGAGAAGCCACCAATCTCTATATTTTCTTTTACAGTTAAATTGGCAAATACTCGCCTGCCTTGTGGGACAAAGGCCACTCCCATTTTTACCAAATTTTGTGGTGAAGGATAAATTTTTTCTCCTTCGTATAAAATACTTCCAGTATGTGTGATAAAACCAAAAATCGCTTTGAGTATTGTAGATTTCCCTGCGCCGTTTGGCCCCATCAATGCCACAATTTCAGCCTCATCTATCAAGAGAGAAATATCGTGAATGACATTTTGTCCACTATATCCGGCCGAAACGTTTTTTAACTCCAATAATAATTCTTTTTTCATATTCTTGTCCCGTAGTGAGCCTTGCTTTACTACTGGGATTATTCTCCCAAGTATGCTTCCAACACACTTTTTTCTGCAAGTATTTTCTCCGGATGTCCTTCTGCCAACAATTTACCGGCATCCATTACTATCAAATGGTCGCACAAGTTCCGAATAATAGCCATGTTGTGTTCGACAAGCACGATTGTTTTTCCCTCCTTTTTCAATTCCAGAATTATGCCTTCGATTTTTTTCACCATCTCTGGGAAGAGGCCTGCGAAGGGCTCATCAAGAAGAATGATGTTGCTGTTCATGGCAAGCACTCTCCCCATTTCTAGCAATTTCCGCTGGCCGTAAGATAAATCTCCCGCATGATGTGACTTTTTTTCATGGAGGTCGATCCTTTTTAAAATGTCTTCGGCTATTTTCAGGTGATAGGCGCCGTGGCGTTCGAAGAGCGCAGCCAGCGGGCTTCTTTCGGTCAGCACCACCAATATATTGTCGAGTACGCTCATCTGGTCAAAAAGCCTGATTTGTTGGAATGTGCGGGTTATGCCATACGCTTGGTTTTCCCAAGGTAGGATTTTTTTTCTATCTACTCCAGAGAAAACAATACTCCCTTCGTCCTCTCCGGAAAACCCCGAAAGGACATTGACCAGAGTTGTTTTACCGCTGCCATTCGGGCCAACTAAGCCGGTAATGATTCCTTGTGGAATGTTAATAGAAAGGTGATCAACGGCATGCACCCCGCCAAAACTTTTTGTCAAACTCTTTGTTTCTAAAATGTATTTCATGGTTCTATTTTATCACCATGACCCTGAGTTCATCGAATGGGTCATAATTTATACTTGCCTAAAATTCCATTTGGTCGGAAAAGCATTAACAACACCAAGAGACTTCCGTAGATGAACTGTCTTAAAAGCCCAGCGAATTCTGTCGGAAAACCGACAAAGCGCAAAAACTCCGGAACTATAATCAAAATAAATGCCCCCACGACGGCGCCGCGGTTCCTGCCAATACCTCCCAAAATAATCATTGACCAAAGAAGCAAGGACTCGTTGATGGTAAAAAAATTAGAGTCAATGAATGTAATATAGCTAGCGAAAAGGACTCCAGCACAAGCGGAAAGAGAAGCCCCGAGAGTGAATGCAAGCAGTTTATAAGAAGACGTTTTGTAGCCGAAAATTTTAAGCGCATCTTCGTCTTCGCGTATGGCATTGAGTACTCGGCCGAATGAAGAACGGGAGATTCGGTAACTTATACCTAAAGTAAGAAGAAAAATAGCCAGAGCGAGGAGAAGGAAAGAAGCCGGAGTTTGAAAAGTAAAATTGAAAAGTTCGGGCTTGGAAATTCCAGCTATGCCATACGCCCCACCGGTGAGCTCTTCCCAATTCCGCACGACCGTGTGAAAGATCATCAAAAATCCCAAAGTCGCGAGCATGAAGTAGTCATCTCTAAACCGAGCAAAACTCACACCCACCACACAGGCTATGATTCCAGCCAGAATAGGTGCGAGGGCAAGACTTGCAAAAATATTCACACCGAATTTGGTCGCCAGTATAGCCGCCGTATATGCGCCGATACCGTAGAATGCCGCTCCTCCAAGAGTCAAAAGTCCAGTAGAGCCCATAACTAAATTTTGAGCTATGGCCAAGATACCATAGATGAAGATCAATATAAAAATGTGGAAAATATATTCCATTATCGTTTTAATATTCCTTCTGGCTTAATAAAAAGAATTATTATAAGAATAGCAAATGGTACTGCCTGTATCCAATCACCGCCGAAAAACACGACCGTAAGCTGTTGCGCGACAGCGAGAATAAAAGCTCCAAGGATGCCGCCCCAAAAGCTCCACATGCCCCCCACCACAGAGGCAACCACAGTAGGCAGCATAATCAAAAGCCCAGAAGCAGGAATGTTTCCAAGATCAAGTGCTTGAATGATACCGGCAAAACCCCCGATCATGCCAGAGAGAAAAAAGATTTTCATTAATGTTCCCTCTTTTGAGATTCCTACAAGTTCAGCTACTTCGCTATCATCTTCTATCGCTCGCATAGCTACTCCAAAACGAGTTTTACGCCTAAGATATGCCAAGAAAAAAATTATAACTGGAGTAACAGTAATAGATAAGACCTGCACAATATTAAGGGATGCGCCTAAAATATCTATTGTGTATATGTCGCTTAATTTTCTCGCCGCCAAAGAAAGCTGATTGCCAAAGAGCATACCTAGCCCCGCTGATGTGGCCGCTAAAAGGCCGAAGGAAGCAATTAAAGAAACTAAAGTCTTTGCTTTGCGGCGAAGTAATATACTAAAGACAAATTTGTAGCATAAAAGTAAGTACAACCCCGAAATGGCGAAACTGCACAAAATTGAGACGAAAAAATTAATCCCAAGCATCCGGTACAAAAAGAATGCCATATAACTACCGACCAGAAAAGCTCCTCCGTAGGAAAAATTAAAAAATTTTATACTTCGCAGAGTAAAGCCAAAACCAATGGCAAGAAGCGAATAGTACATCCAAGCTGAAAGTGTATAGAGAAGTAGTTGCCACAGTACCATATATCTGAATTATATAACTAAACAAACAAAAAAGGCATGATGCCTTTTTTGTTTGTTATTCTTTTCACCCATTGTTACTTCATTTCCTCCGCCTTGCCATTCTTTGCCACTTTAATGATGTATGCGGCAGAAACAGGGTCTCCGTTTGCGTCAAACATATGTTCTTTTGACGAGATGCCTCCGGTGTACTTGATTTTGTACAAGGCATTCTTGATCGAAGTACCGTCGGCCTTGCCGGCTTTCTTGATGGCTTCAGCAATTATCTTTACTCCGTCATATGCGTAGTTAGAACAGTAGACCAAGTCTTCCTTGCCGAGTTTTATTTTCATCTTAGCCTTGAACTCGTCGCTTGAGTTGGTTCCGACGACTGTGAACATGGCGCCGTCACCGAGCTTGCCCAGCTCGCTCCAAATTTTTGTATCATCCCAAGCATCTGCGCCGAAGAACAGAGTCTTAAGATTAAGGTCACTCGCTTGTTTGAGTCCGGCAATAGAAGCATCGGTGTAACCGGCAAAGTATACGGCATCGGGGTTTTTAGCCTTGATGGTGGTCAGTTGAGTTTTGAGGTCTTTCGCGTCAGGATTGAAAGAATCATCCGAAACGATAGTACCACCAGCTTTTACAAATGCGCTGTTAAACGCTTTGCGCAAACCCTCCCCCCAGTCATTCTTCACGGCGAGCAGGGCAACCTTTGTCTTGCCATTCTGCATCAGATATTTTGCGGCGTAGTCTGCTTGAAAGAGGTCAGAGGGGACATCTCGGAAAATATAATCTCCAGCCGCAGTTATAAGCGGGCTGGTAGAACAGTAAGAAAGCTGAACGACTTTTGCCGCTTCTGCAATCGGGGCTTCACCAAGGGTTGCCCCCGAACACAAACTGCCTAAAACAGCCACCACTTTATCAGTATTAACAAGTTTGGACATGGCATTTGCCCCAGTAGCTCCAGTACATAAGTCGTCCTCGTAGACTACTTCAATCTTTTTGCCGAGGACTCCTCCGGCGGCATTTATTTCTTCCACGGCAATCATTACTGCCGCTCGGGCATTTTCTCCCATATTGGCCAGCTCGCCGGAGAGCGGACCGACGAAACCAATCTTGATACTTTCAGAACTAGTGCTACCATTTTTAGACATAGATGATATGCCCCAAATAACAAGAATTATAACCACTACCCACACAATAACCTTCGTTGTTGTATTCATGTTTTAATAAATTAAACTAATAATAGACTACTTAATAATCAATATATAAATGCAGTATATAAAATAAAAACAAATTGTCAAATTTTATAGTCAATATCTATGTTAATAACTCCTTAGTTTAATATATTTAAAACCAAAGTATATTATTTTGTGGAAAAGTATTGACACAGATATACTAAATAATATATACTGTTTTCGTGATTCATACACCAAAGCAAGAATATAGAGAACTAGAACAATCACTGGTAGAAATAGGACTTTCTAGTAAAGAAGCCGGCGTATACCTCGCGCTACTTACTCTGGGGCACGGAACAGTGTCACAAATATCCCGCCGAGCGAATATTAACCGTACGACAGGGTATGACATTTTAGATTCCCTTTCCGCAAAAGGGCTAGTTAGTATTTCCGGCAAGGAACCCAAGCAAGAGTACAGCGCCGAGTCGCCAGAAAACTTAAGTAAATTTATTTCCGAAGAAATAAAAGAAAAAAATAAGATTTTAGAAAAAACGGAGGAGATTATTCCAGAGTTAAAATCAGTCCACAATATAAAAGACAGACCCAGAGTGCTTTTTTATGAAGGCAGAGGTGGGCTGGAAAAAGTCTACGAAGATACGCTTACCTCAACTGAACCGATAAGGGCTTATGCCAACGTAGAGCACATGACTGTCGGATTGCCGGGCTATTTCCCAGAATATTTTAAAAGACGGGCGCAAAAAGGTATTTTCATTCGTGGTATTGGCCCAAAGACAGAAGACAACCTCGAGCTGGCAAAGCGTAACACTGACGAAAAACGTGAAACAGCCTTGGTGCCGAAAGACAAGTACGACTTTGTCCCAGAGATAAATATTTATGACAATAAAGTTATGATAGCTTCGTGGCGGGAACAGCTCGGCATCATTATTGAAAGCACAGAAATAGCCAATGCCATGAAAGTTATTTACGAACTAGCTTGGGCCGAAGCTAAAAGACTAGAAAAAGAAAGCTAAAAAAAGAATGGCCACGCTTGCCCGTAGGGTATCCCTAATATCTCCTTAAGCGTTTTGGTAGGGTAATTTATTAAACAAACTAAACTCTTGAGAAATTTTCTGTTTCTTAAATCTTATAAAATCAAGCTTATATTTATTTCTAATTTTGCCATCATGTAAAAGTCTGTCATTTATCATCTTGTAATATTCTGGATGAATTTCGCAGCTGATAAAATTGCGTTTAAGTTTTTTACAAAGTGTTAATTCACTCCCACTACCACCAAATAGTACAAAGACATCATCGTTTACTTTAGTGCAGGACTTTATCAGCATTTCAACAAGAGATAGGGGTATTTGGCAAGCATGAAATGTCTTGTCTTTAGAAACATTTTTTACAAGATCAAAATAAAACCAGCTGTATGGCATCCTGCCTAAATGCCCAGCTGCAATACGCCCCTTAATTCTTTTATCTTGAGGATTTTGGTATGGTAAAGCCACTTGTTCTTTATAAAAATTATTATTTTTTGATTTTGTTGCATGTAAAATAGAACGATGCGCAGTTGTAAAACGTCTTGGTGTGTGTCCAACATTAGTATTATACGTCCAAACATAATCTTGAACATTAAAAGCATTGTCATCTAGATACTTTACTCGCAGATGAGCATTTTGCTTGGGGTAATTCATCATAAAAAGATTGCCGGTTGGTTTCAACACCCTTATGCATTCTTGGGTCAGTTTTATATACCAATCAATGTAATCATCCCACTTTGCTTTGTAATTTTTGCCCGCGTAATTAATCCCGACATTGTAATCCGGATCGCCATATATCATATCAACCGAATTGTCCGGCATTTTAGCCAATATTTTCATTACATCATCATTGAATACTTTGTTTTTGAATTTTTCCATAATTTTTCTAATTACTCTGAGTAATTAACTTATATTCGGCAGATTTTATAAAAACAATCGATGTTATGTCTAGTGGTTTCTTAAATGTATATGCCCACAATTTCAGTAAATCGCCACCTTTGGATTTTTCTCTCAGAACATAAACGCAAAATATATTCTTAATTTTTCCTTTTAATTCAGTCTTTCGGTTGGCATTGAAATAATATAAAAACGGATGATATAGTTGATAAATAGAAAAATTCTCAGGTCTACCATTCTTGCCTTCAAATATACCAATAATGCCCTGAAATTCAATCGTAAGATCAATTTCAATCTGTATTGAATCAAGTTGGAGTTTTATTCCCTTTCCAACAAAATATTCGAGACTAGTTTTGGTTCTATGTGGAAAATAAGTTTTCGGACGTTTTTCAATATCTATATCTTCAAATTCTCTATCTTGGTTAAAAATAAAATGATGTAAAATTCTTTGATTGTTTGCCACTGAAAGTATATTACTTTCACTCGAATTATATTGATTGAGCAAGCTTTTCTTATATTTCCAATCTATCTTTTTTTGAATTGGCTCAAATTTATGAAAAACCTTATCTATGCCTTTGATAAATTGATGTTTCCCTTGTCCTTTGTGAAGGATGGCGTAATTATTTTTTATCAAAATTTCAGGAAATTTTTTTATATTATCAAGTTTAGTAACATCAAATGGATTACCAAACCCAACCTTTTTACAAATATTTTTAACTAAATCATTGTGAAAAATATAGTTATTTTTTCTTCTGCAAACTCGAAAAAGTTCTGTTATTACTTGGTTTTTCTTACCTATTTTCATATTCTTATTATATATCATTTTTTAAATTTAGAACATATCTTAGTATTTCCTAATCACCGCCTTGAGTACTGCATTTATATTTAAAGAATGCACAGGGTAGATTGCTTTATAATTTTTATTGGCTGGTTCCAGCCAAGTTTTGTTTCCAACCCTACGAAAGTATTTCATAGTAAATTCTCCGTCTACCTCGGCGATGACTATTTGCCTGTCTTTGGCGACAGTCGCCCGCTCCACGAGCACCATATCCCCCTTCTCTATATGCGCATCTATCATAGAGTCGCCATCTACTTCGAGCATGTATGTAGTGGCTTTGTTTTTTACCAGCAAATCATCTAGGTTCACTGTGTCTGCAAGTTCTTCCTCGACTGTTGCTGGCAAGCCGGCAGTAACTAATCCTGCTACTTGAATTTCTCCGAATCCTTGTGAAGGAATCAGCCTCCCGAGGTGGTCTTTGGCCACAAGTCCTGCTTCCATTAATTTTTCTACCACCTTAAAAACCGCGTTCTTGGATTTGAAACCAAAGAGCTTCAGCATCTCCGAGTAACTCGGCATCCTTTTGTTCTCGGAGTAGAAAGACTCTATCTTTATTTGGTAAATATTACGCATAGATGTTTTTGCGGAAGAATAAATGAATCATTCTTTGGCTAAAACTTTGCTTGGTGTGATAACGAACTTTTTTCAAGAGAAGTCTGTGGTCTCTCGCCTCTTTTCTGTACACTTCGCCTTTGAGGATTTTCAAGTCAATTTTCTTATTCAATTTTTGGATTTCCTTCTCAAGCATCTTGAGATATTGTGTTTGTGACATATTTTTATACTAATTAATCTACTAAAACATCGACATAAATAGTATAAGTGAACGCTCGTTCACTGTCAACAAACCAACTGTGGATAACTAAGATTAGAAAGCCGGCACTTAAGGGTGTGCCGGCGTACCCACAGGGATGAGCCCTGTACAACATATTAGAGATCATGCTCCTTTCCGTCCCAGCTCGACTCTTCTCAAAACCACTAGCTCCATTTCATATGCTTCGTCTATTGTTGATTTGACGAAGTACTTTTGGCGGTGGGAGTTGTCGTCGACTCGGACTAGTTGCTTCGTGGTACTGACTGTCTCGGAGCAATTGTTTAAGACGGGCAGTGCTTTCTCTAGACTCGGCATTTTTCCATCCTCCAATCGAAATTCCAAGCAGAACCCCAAACAGAATAAGCGTGATTCTAACCTTCCATGACATTGGGAACCTCCTTGTTGTGAACTACTAGACTTGAGTTAAGTATACTACAAATAGAAAAAGGGAGGCGACGAGTCGACTCCCCACTCGTCTTTCCGAGTTGTCAAAGAGTAGAATCACTTCCGTCTTAAGCCGCGAATCTGTTAGGGGCGATTTCTCTTACTAGTTGGACACTAGTACAAAATTCTCCCTGCCATACAAACTGCAGAGTTTTTCCTGCAGCTTCGGCTTCCCTCCGCTTATCTTCTATGCATCTCCGGTGGAACTCTGTGTTGCCAATCTGGACGAGATGCGTGCCGTCCAGCTGGATTATACAAATTGGGCAATTCATATTGCCTCGCTTTCTTTTCTTAGATTACATTCAAGTTAAGTGTACCACAAATAAAAATCAATAGATTATTTAGCTAAACTCAGTCTTTAAATACTCGAAAGCTTGGTTTAGTACCTCTCTTGCTTCTGGGAAAGTTAGCAGTTGTTTTGCTTCATTATAATTAACCCATCTTAATTCAAGAATCTCCTTTTTAAAATTTTCAGGAGTCGTAGCAGTAATAGATGATACAAAACCAATAAAATACTTTGCGGATTTATTATATTGAATACTGGCTCGCTCAAAAGAATATTTTTCAATAAATGATTTTTTATCTAAAATAACATTATTAATACCTGTTTCTTCTTGCAGTTCTCTCTTGGCAGTTTCTTCTTCTGATTCACCTGCATCCTGATGCCCCTTCGGGAACCCCCAGTGCCCTTCAGCCTCGTGGATAAGACAAAAAAGAAAATTATTATTTTCTTTAAAAACTGGAATAACACCAAACGATTGTTCTTTTTTAGTTTCCATATTACGCATTCACCTTCGGACGGTATTGTATTGCCTCTAGGATATGATTACTTTCAACCTCTGGAGAATTTTCAAGGTCGGCGATAGTGCGGGCAATTTTTATGACGCGGTGATACGCGCGGGCCGAAAGCCCGAGGTGCTCGGCACTGTCGTCCAGTAAGTCGCGCACTTCTTTCTTCAATTTCACCATGGTCGATAAATCTTTCACATTCATCTCACTATTGGTAGCTATGTCTCGGCCCAGTTTCTTAAATCTTTCTTTCTGACGCACACGGGCACCTATAACCCGCGCTTTTATTTTCTCGCTATGCTCGCCCGTTCCCTCCTCACCTAGTTTTTTATAATCCACATTGCCGACAGACACCCAGATGTCGATACGGTCTATTATTGGTCCGGAGAGTTTTCTTTTATATCTATCAAGGTCGGAAGGTTTACATATGCAAGCTTTTTTCTTGCTGCCAGCATTGCCGCAAGGACATGGATTCATCGCGGCTACTAGAATAAAATTTGACGGGAAAATCGCCGAACCTTTAGCGCGAGAAATCGAAACAATATTGTCTTCAAGCGGTTGCCTCAATGATTCGATAACCCTCTTTTCAAATTCCGGAAATTCATCCAGGATAGTTGTCTCACAAATAGTCATAAGTAAGTTTATAAACAAAGGAAAAACCTTGATTATTAAGACGATTTTACTCTTTTTACTTCTATTGTTCCATAGTTGTTTCTATCCCTACCTGAATAATAATCCCCAGTTAAAGAGTCCGTTTCAGCATTGTAAGTAAGTTTTGTTGAACCCTCGTGTATAGCCATTGTGGACACCGCGTCATACTCTGGTTCATTTCTGAAAAAGTAAAAGAGTGCAGTTTTATTGTCTATTTCACTCCTACCAAAATTCTCATGTATGCTAACTGATTTTGATTTGTTAAAAATACCATGTATTTTTATTTTTGTTGCAGTCTGTTTAATCACAAGTTGAGCATCTATGTTGGTTGCAAATTTTTCATAGGAAGATTTTACAATGCCAATCCACTTACCATTCAAGTCATCTGCTATAACAAGTCCAAGCGATTTAAACATTTTTAGTTTCCATAGATACTTATCAAAAAGAAAGAAAAGGAATACATATATTGCAGGGACAGAGGGTATTGAGATAAAAATCTGCATAGAAACTGGTAATTGACTTATATACTGACTAAAAATAGAAAAAATCAAATAAGCCAAAAGAGTACTAACACTTATTAGGACAACAATGAGGACAGTAAAGATTTTATAGTTGTTTGTATTTATATTCATAAAAAGTTAGATAGTATTCCAGTTATCCCATAAGTTTACAAGTGCGTTGATTGTTGTGTTTGCGTCTGTTATGTTCCATTGATGTTTTGAAGTACCAAAAAGTTGATGTTGATTACTCTGTGTTACGAAACTGCTTATGTCATGTTCGTTGAGATACTTTAGTATATTAAAAACTGCTGTGTTGTTATCTCCAGTAAACATTTCATTCGGTACATTATAAACTAAACTTTGTAGAAAATATGAAGGGGCAGTTTCTTCTGACAAAAGACCCTTTTCAACGGCATAAGACCTAGCATTTTTAATAATGCGTACAACTCTCTTAAATAGATTTGAAGTTGCTTGATGTTTAGCAACTCCATTATTGTAGTGTTGGTCAGGATAATTTATTATTGTCTCTCCTGTTGCCTTATGATTAAGTAATATCCCTTCTACTTTTGAGTGATTATGTAATCCTAAAAAATATGAATATGTCCGATGTGCAATGACTGGAACAATGTCTGCCTTAAGACGACCAGAATTTTTCAATAGTTTTATAGATTTATTACCAGTTTCATCTATAAAAGCATTCCCATAGTAGGCCTTTAGGGCAATAAGTACATCTCTGCGTAAATGAGCCAAAATGTAATCTGCAGTAAAGTAGGTTTGTTCGTGTAATAAATATTGTTCTCTGGGTAATAATAACTTGTTTGACTGAAAGACATCCAATCTAACAAGAACATCAACATCACTATCCCCTCTGGTATTTGTATCGTTTGCATATGACCCCTGTAGGTCAATTTTTACCTTGCCTGATGTTATCATTTCACGGATAGGCGAACTACTACCACTTAGGGCATTCCTAACTGACTGATATGTTGTACTTGAAAGGTCTTTTGACCCCTGTTTTGCCCAAGTATCTAATTGGTTTGCTGGTATAGACATATCTATAAGTGGAGTTTACCCCTATGTAATAAATAAATCAAACTTATGTGGATAAAGTTGAAAAAAGTAATGAAACTGTTAACTTACTTACTTGATTTTTTAGAAAAAAGGAGTATATTCTCATTTATATAGAAACCGTGTAAAAATTATTTTAATTATTATGAAGCTCAAAAAAGTAAAAATGTCAGACATACAGGAAGGACCAATAAGACATCTAACTTTGCCTGATGGCTTTATCCAGCGTGTAAAGGAGTTCAAGCAAGCATTAGCCGAGGTTGAAAAAACATCACTAGAAAGCACACTTGAAAACTTTCAAAGAGATACAAACCCTGAAAATGAACTAAGGGTATGGGAAAAAATAGCATCAACTTATCAATGGGCTGTAATAGACAATGTTGGGCTTATAGAAGCAGAAAAAAAGGATGTCTTTGGTATCTTGCTTGGTTTATCTATGGGTATGAAGGATTTTAGTAATTTCAAGAACTTGAGTAAAGAAAAAGTTGCTGAAGTTGTTAGTCATTTTTCATAAAAATACGAAAGCAATTATTTTAGCAAGCGAGTCAGATAAAAATCAGAGTTCAAATGTATCTCTTAATCTAATAAAAGGGTGTTGCGTGATTCTGTGTTCACATCTCGTGAATGTTTCTTTATTAGTTGGTGGTCTATACCATCTATAAAACAAATGTCTTAGGAAAATACATTAGAGGGTTTAATTTGATTATCTGTTGTCTTCTTTCCGTTTCAGAAATCGTCTTTAAGTCTAGTATAAGTGGGAATGACTCTTTTTGTTCTTGTGAAACTCCGTTAACTAAACTAATGTTTGTTGTCTTCGTATAACTGGGGAACCTGAAAACAACATTAACATAATCCTCTTTTGCATAGAGGGTAATTCGTTCAATGAATAGAAATACGATTTTTTGCTTTTCTTCATACGAAACATTTTCTAGTCTATTTTTTATTTGTTCGTATACTTTTTTAAGAGACACCTCTCTTTCTTCTTTTTCTTTTTTAGTAGTAGACAACTGGTGTAAATGTATCGTTTCATCCTTGAGTTTTTGTTCGTCATTTTTATATTGACTAACATACATTTCATATTGTTTTTTAGAAATCTGTCCATTCACATAAAGTTCATTGGCTCTGTCTCTCTTTTCACTGATTGAAGATGACTCAGTTTCAATTTCTGTTAATCGTATTTTAGTTAACTTGGGGTTTTCTGTTTTATAGATGTATTGTTTTAACGGATGAAACATATTTTGTGGATTTTTGAGTATTTCTTTTAAACAATACCAGATGGGTTCTAATCTTGCCTCAGAGTATTGAGGACACCACTCACATCTTTTTGTAGTGCCAACAGCGTCATCTTTTCTATAAATACCATGATAGTATCTTCCATTACCGTGCTCCCAGTTTTTTCGTGGGGGTTGAAACCCACTAAACATCTTATAATTGCATTTACCACAATAGATAAGTTTTGAATACAAATACTCTCGTTTCTGATTTCTTTTTGAAAATTCCCTATTTCTCATTAGTTGTTGTTTTGCGAGTTCAAAAGTTTCTGGTGAAATAACCACGGGTGTTTCTATTTGTACCCAGTCTTCTTTTGGTCTCAATTTATTTTTATCTGTTATACTTGTAAGATTGTTAAAAGGTCTCTTGTATTTTCTATAATAGAAAACTCCAGTATAAACTTCGTTAGTTAAAATTCTTCCTATCGTTCGTTTATACCAATAGTTGTTAGTGGTTCGTTTTTTGACTTTAGTAAAATACGGAGTGGGTATTTTCATTTGGTTCATTCTTCTCTCTAATTCATTTAGAGACAATCTTTCGTCAATGAGCCATTTAAAAAGTTTCTGAACTATTTTTACTTCTTCTGGAACAAGAAGAAGTTTTTTTGTTTTTTTGTCAACTTTAAAACCAAAAGGAGGCACACCAGTCACCCACTTTCCTGCTTTAGCGGCACATAATTTTCCATTTGATGTCCTTTCTCTGATAGTTTCTCTTTCCATTTCTGCGACAGCTCCTAAAAGAGTAGTCATAAATTTTCCTGTACTACTTGTAGTATCAAATGCTTCAGTTGTTGAACGGAAACCAACATTATAATTTCCAAGAAGTTCAATGGCTCCCAGTAATAATGTGGTCTTTCTAAAAAATCTATCTAATCTATAAACAAGAACAACATCAAACTCCTTGTTTTGTGCGTCAGTAAATAATTGTTTTAGTTGTGGTCTAGAATCAACGGGTAAAGTACCAGAAAAACCTTCTTCAGAATAGATGTGTTTTTCTTCTAAAGAATAATCTTGAGACTGGACAAAGGCGAGTAGTTTTTCTTTTTGTACTTCAAGTCCGTATCCTGAAATTTGTTCCCCTGTCGATACTCGGAGATACAAGGCGACTCTTATTTTATTTTTTGTTTCAGTTTCCATTTTCATAATTCTTTTGACGACAGAGTTTAAAGAGTTCATCGTTGGTTAAGACCTCAATTCTTTCGGTCTTTAGGGTAATAAGTTCATTGGTCAACTCCTCCCTAGAAAGGGTCTGTATTCTTTGAATCTCATCTGAGATTAAACAATCTTTAAGTTCTGTGGTGTCATTCATATTTTTTGAAAACAATACTGTGTGTGTCTTACAATAAGTTTCCTTATGCATATTGTTATAGGTGTGTATATAAAAGTACAACAAATATGTTAACAACTGATGAGACCATTAGAACGATTGGTTGTTTTTGACCTACTGATGTGTGCAAAATTTTAGTTCTATATATAGATTGCATAGTTGCAACGATGAGTATTAAGTAAGTATTTATTCAAAAAGGTGTTCCATCTCTTCATCCTCTTCGTCTATTTTTACGATTTCTTCATCGATTTCAATAGTAGATTTTGTAATGGACTCTTTTGGTGTTGTTAATTTTTCGTCCTCTCTGGGGAGTCTGTAAATGTTTCTCTTTCCTGACTTGTCGACCACTATCTTTTTCTCTTTTGTTAGTTCTTTAAGTGCATCTACAACATTCCTCCCACCTGCTTGTGCTTTTACTGCTTCTTGTAATGCTTCCTTTATGTGTGGACCATCCTCCAGTACGATTAAGATAGCCATTTTTGCATTTTCTTTTTTGCTTTTTTCCTCTTCAATTTCTTGATAATCCCCTAAAGATACTTTTCCGTCTACTTCAATCAACTTCACACTAAAGGGGTCAGCTGCTTTACTTCGTCTTGACTTCACATGCTCAATTTCCATAATAAACGCTTTTGTATTTTTTTTATCTTTTTTAACTGTTATGTGTGAATCTAATCTTCCTGAAATAGCAGACGAACCACGAAGACTTTGTGCTCCTTTTGGTTGTCCGATTCCATCTTTTCTGTGGTGATGGATAAATAAAACAGAAGCACCTACTTTATTTATTTCTTGCATAGCTTGCATAATCTGTTCTGCTTGTTCAGCACTATTTTCTTCTTTTGAATGTAGTGCTGCGAATGGGTCAAACATAACCAAAGAAATATTGTTTTGTTGAACTATGTTTTTAAGTTGGTCTAAGTCTTTTCTATTATCAATTTTGAAGTGTTGAAGAATACTAAACATAATTGGTAAATCTTTTTTGAATGACATTCTTTCTATTCGTCTTTTTGTCTCACCCTCACCTGACTCTTCATCAACAAGAAGTATTTTTCCAGTCATAGTTTCAAAATGGTCAAATACTTTTTTACCTGATGCTATTGCTTTAGCAATATGCAACATTACCCAACTTTTTCCATGACTTGGTTGTCCTGAAAGAGCAATAATGCCTTGCCTTGGGATAAGTGGATTGACTAAAAATTCCTGTTCTTTGGTCTCTAGTTTTAAAACATCACTAACAGAAAGTATTTTTATCAATCGTTGTTCCGTGTTTTCGGGTTCTTTCCCATCTTTTCTTTGTTTTCTTTGAGATTCTGCAAGACTCTCGAAAACTTCAAATAAGTGTTTGTCTTCTAATGGTGGATTGTTGTTTTTGTTCCATGACTGGACTAACGGGAAACAAAAAGTAAACCAATCCTTTTCTGAATATTGGTATAACAATTTTCCAGAAATTCGAGTTAAAACATCATGACGAGAACCTGTCTCAACTCCACTAAATAGAACATCCCATTTTTGGTCTGACTGGTTGTGATTTTGAGTTGTCTTTTTTTCGTCAAGAACCATCCACTTTGGAACTTCAGCAAGGGGTAGTTTGTCTAAATCAAT
The DNA here is from genome assembly GCA_001785445.1 of Candidatus Nomurabacteria bacterium RIFCSPHIGHO2_02_40_30. Taxonomy (GTDB): domain Bacteria; phylum Patescibacteriota; class Minisyncoccia; order Phycocordibacterales; family UBA9973; genus UBA9973. Next base: position 137,379 of record MFTV01000016.1, read on the forward strand.
TTCCCATTCGTAATGATTCCCAGATAGATGAAGAGATGGGGGGACAACTATGTATCCCCCATCACCTCTAATATCTATTTTACGACCCAAAATACGAGTGGCATTTTTTATACCAGTCTCAGGATATTTGAAGTAGAAATGTTTCCCTCCCCCTCCAGATTTCACAGTCGGGGTGTTTGGTATCTCTAATCCAGTTGTATCTCCGTCATGTTCAACATCTAAAACAACTATCCCAGAAATTTTTCCTGTCACTAATGCAATACCATCTGGGATATTGTTCTTAAACCATGATTCTATTTCTTCTTTACTGGCTTGTCTTTCTTGATACTCTTTCCAAGACGACAAGAGTGGTGTTTTGTCTCTTTTGATGGGGATAACAGAGAGCCCCTTTTCTTGAAGTCGGAGAGCGGCCTGAAGTAGAACACTTCTTTTTTTTGTTTGCATAACATATTTTTTTACTAAAGATAAACTCTAATACTAAAACTACTTTTTAGTTTGAGTATTATTAAACCAATAATAAGTTTTGTGGGTAAATTTAGCCTCTAAGGGATTAAACTTACCTGAACAAGTAAACCGAGTAATAAAATCAGTCATTTGAATAAACATTGTTATCTTCTTTTTTGGTATGTCGTAACGACATCTAAGAACAATTTCTTCTTTGTCTTTCAAGCCACTAACATGTCCAGTGTTTATCGACTCTGCACTTATTTTTCTTTCCACAATAGATTCTAATTCTTCACAAATATTTTCCATGCTGTCTTGAACCGCCACTCTATATTTGTCTCCAGGTTGTCTAGTATTCTTCAGACTTATATCTCTTACTTTATTTATTTTTTTCATCTTCTAATTCGTTATCACTTATAATTTCGCTGGATTTTATTTCATCTGACGATAAAATAAGCTGAAAGAAAGCATTAAATACTGCAGATATTTCTTGCTCAATTTTTTTATCATTTTTAGACATAGAAAAGGCCAGCTACAAGATTGTGCCTAATACATTGAATTTTTGAGTATGACCACTACTACAAAAAATAAATGCCAAGCAAATCTTTTTTTGCAGTTTTTTTTGGTAGAGTGAGAATGTCACCGCTGGTTCGACCTGAAGCGACAACACAATTTAGATTAAACTGACTACATATTAAGTATGGCATGCAGAAATACCAAAAGTGTCAAAATAAGATATAAAAAAAGAGAAAAGTAAACAAGAAATAAAAAACTCTTATTTTTAAAGACTCTTTTGGATTTATATAACAGTATGTTGATTACTTGTCAATTTTTTTGACACTTTTTTAGCCCTTTTGAGCAAAAAAGGCTACACAAAAATGACCCAGTTTTAGTAAAAAATTGTATGGATATAGAATACCACCTCTTTCACGGGGGAAGGCCTCTAAAAGGACTCTAGAATGGCCAGACACCCAATTAGGGTGTTGGTTGTCCTAGTTTATACATGTGCATGCTAATCCAAAACACAGTTCTATAAACTTTACTATATAAACTCGTAAATCATTATGAATCTCGTAGAAGCTATAATGGGTTGCTACTCGTAGCGTCGTACACAATTTTTCCATTAAAAATCATTCAGTCAAGGAATTAAATAGACCGAGTACTCTAATTGCCTTCTTGCATCTACATCTCCTGGTTGAACACAATTAAAATCATCCTGATTATCAATTCCAATCGTGACGATATGAACCCCTGTTGAACTATTACTCACATCGAGAGTGAAAGTATTCTCAAGTGAAAAGACCTTCCAACCAGACTCACTAGACCAGTCGGCTGGTGTATCATGTGTAAAGTAGACAGGAAGTCCTTGTGGGTCAGTAGCTGTTATCTCTAATGTGATAGAGTTAACTGTCCCCTTAGCGAAACCGCCTCTAATGCCAAAACCTTGAAACGGATAATTGCCAACATTGCCAAGACTATCTTTAATCATAGTAATCTTTGGACAATGAAGTTCTTTGTAAGTTAATGGGGGCGTAGGTGTTGGAGTTGGAGTCTGTCTTTTTCTAGTTATAATTGCAGGAGGAGTAATTGGAGTTATGCTTGGTATAACAAGAATTGTGTCGTTGCATGACTTACCAGTTATTGAACTAAACTTATTGCCTGAATCACACCCTGCATTTACTGGAAGTACCTGACTTGAAGTTGAATTATCAATAATAACAGGCGGTGCAGTACATGGTCCCACTATTGGGCATGGTCCCACCATAACTCCAGGACTTGCTCCACCACCTGCGCTACTGGAGGGGGTAGTCAATGTTGTTGGTTTTGTTGGAGTGATTTGTTTTGATGTAGACTTAGTGTCCTGTTTTTCTTTTTTGAGTACAACTTTTTCTTTTTCAACTTTTTTATCATTAACGGAGTTAGTAGTTGGAACAGAAACTTGAACTACTGGAGGTTGAACAACTTGTTTTTTAAACCATGAAAACGGATTCCACCAAGAAGCAAAAGCAATAGAGGGAGTTAAAAATACTATTAAAAGTAGACACAAGGAATATCTTTTCATAAAATTATTTAAGACAAAAATTGCTAATAATTCCATGAATGGGAAACAAAAAGCCCACCACATGGGTAGAGACCGAAGTCTCTCATATTAGTTTCCTAATATGGCCTGACGGACACCCCATATGATGGGTTCTTTATGTCCGTCAGGACTCTTTCACCATGCTATTGAAAAATCAATAGTTTAGGCTACTTTTAAAATATTCAGTTGTATCTATATAGTATTACTTGTCTAAAGAAATGTAAAATAAAGAGGTCATAACTACATGATAAGAGTTGATAATTCCTTTGCATTATTGAGTGGTAATGATAGATATAATGCCTTTTCTGATTTGCCTGCTTGTACCATCTTTTTTAATGTAAAGTTTTGCGAGAAGAAGTTTTTATCAATATATCCAACTATGTATGCTTTTCGAGTTGATATATCAATATAAATTCTTACATAAAAAAAACGCATATTGATTTGCTCTTCATTGCGCATTTTTAATATACACTCAGAATTAGATAAACAATTAAAACTCCTGTATGTTTTACAAAAATTTATATAGTCCATCAAATTGTTTATTTTATCAAATTCATCTACACGGAGATATTTAGGGTACTCAAGAAAATCATCACTCATGATAATACTAGAGATGTTCTGGTCACTGCTTCCTGTTCTTTTGTGCCGCTCTGCAACTCTTGTAGATTTTATTTCAACCGTATAAATACCATTACTTTCAAGACCAATTTTTGTCCCATCACTTATCTTCCCATAGTCACTATTTTTAACCTCATAATTGATTTGTTCTATATATTTATTAACTATTGATTGGTCTTTATTTGATACGAATATTATTCCATCAAAAGGAGCATGCTTTTCAAAATTATTAGACCTAAACTCATCATACGATAAGTATTTATAATTCGGAAAATTCTGAATTATAAATTCCTTAAACACTTTTTCAGCAATTTTACCTAGTGATGTATCTGAAGCTTTTTCTTCGTTAGAACGACCTAGTTGCCATGTATTTGCTGTGTTTTCAACAATCTTTTTGAAACTACCAGAATTGTTAATTGTTATATCATTAATTATTATCATTGCTTTTTCAATTCTTCAAATAATCTTACCTGCTCACGCTGGAGTGAAGCATTGAAAATGATATGATATTCAAAGTTTTTATTTATACTCTTAAAATCAGAGAAGCCGATTTCTTTTGCTAGTATTTCGTTTGTGAGATTTTCCATTTTGCCTTTGTATGATTTTTTATTTGCTTCATAGTCAGCTTGTTCGTCTCCTCCTTTCGTTTCAATCACTAAAAAACGTTCCTTTGATGTTTCAATGAGAAAATCTGGAAAGTATCGCCCCATACGCTTTTGCTCTGGACTCCAATATTCAAAGTAAAAATCGGTTCGGCTCGGGTCTGCACAAACACGAGCTCCTGTAAAATATATATCTTTGATAGTTTCTTTTTTTTCAAGCACACTTCTCAAGTATCGAAATAAATCCTTTTCATCACTACTATCAAAAGCATACGGATTGATGTGAAAACCGATACGACCCTTTCGTCCTTCTTCTGCTTCAGTTTCTTTGTATACTACTAGAGTATTTCTACCCTGTTGAACACTAATTTTAAACGGAAAGAGTTTTGTAAGTTCAAGTTCTTCTTCTACAATCTCAGTCTTTTCTTCATACTTGTAAGCACTTTTTAGGATTTCTTGTACTATAAATGGAACGAGGGCGAAATTCTCATTTGTCATTTTTACAAACTCATCCCGTTTCTTGCTACTAGAAATAATACTACTAATCACAATACACGATAGGTGTGTATAGCGATTGATAATTTCTACTATCTCGTAGAAAGTAAAATCGTTTTTGTCTTCTATTTTTCGGACTGCTCTAACTTCACTGTATCCAGCATTTCCCTCATCACCAAGAAAGATACCCCCCTCACTGACAAATGACTGGTATCGCTCTGGCTTGAACTTCTTAAAATCTACTTTTATGTTCTCTGCGTTCGCCTCCTGTACTGCTAAAATCTCTTTAAGCACCTTCTTAACTTTGATGGTCTTTCGTTTCTCAACTTCTAGTGTATGTTCTACCATTTTCTGGTCTTGTGTATTCAACTCGCTTATGCTGGAAGCAAAGTTATTCTTAAGTTCTTTATCAAGTATTTTGTAATTTTCCTTTGAAAGAAAGATGTGAGCACGAGTAGAATTGTCACCAATAGCACGGAGACATCTTGTTGTGGATTGAAGCACAAGGATAGTGCTTTTTGGCTTTTTATACAGAGCAACTGAAACAAGCGAACGACAATTCCATCCTTCAGTTCCTTTACCTACGAGCAGTACAAATCGCTTTTTGCTTTCTGCTGTATCAAGCTGTCTAAAATCATTAATGTTTTCTTCTGCTCGTGTGTGATATTCCAGAATAGTGCTTGGCGAGATATTTCTCTCTGTGAGAATACGCTCCAGTTTTGGCTTCAAGTCAGTTTGTAAATCATTAATGTTTGATGCGTAAAAAGCAATCTTCGGCAATCGTCCTTCAAGTCTCTTCTTGTCATACTCAGCAATAAAAGTATCAATGACTTCTTCAAGAAATTTTTGTGACCGCACTATACCATAATCTAAGATGCGAACCTGTTTCAAAATTCCTTTCTCTATACCTTGCTTAAGACCGAAGTGATACACTACATCAGAAATCATCTTATTGTTTACATAGGGAGTTCCTGTGAGGTTCACTACAGATATAAGTGGTGTGTGCTTGTGTAAATAATCAATCGTTTGACGTGTTTTCTTCAAAGTTCCTTCAAGAGTTTTGCCATATGAATGATGGGCTTCGTCCACAAAAATTTGAAGTGAACCAAGTTGTCGTATGGCTTGCAATCGCATATTCTCAACCTCTCGTTTCCCGAGCTCATTCTTATCGCCAAAAAGACGCTTTGTGGCATTGTTTTCGTCCCCATTTCTTGTCTTCAAAATTATCTTCTGTGAGTTGGAAACAATGACATTATAGTTCCCATTTGGAGCTAGAGGAGTGTCAGTACTTTCAAGGTAATGGTATTTTATATTCAAAATGATATTCTCGTATTCTTTCGGAAGCACTCGTGAGTAGTCAAAAGTCTTGATTTCTTTCAAGCTCTCAATGATGGTTGTATCAGGAGCAAAGACTAGAGCATTTTTCGCAAAACGTTCGTCATCATTGTGATAGAACGAAAGCACAAAATCATAGAGCATCATCACGGCCATCAAAATTGTTTTACCCGAACCCATTGTGAGAGCATAGACCTGATTTGCATAATCCGAAGTCCCGAACTTATCATCAAGAATTAGCTGTATTTTTTCATCTTTTTTCTTATCGTAGGCAAGCTCAAACGCTTCTTTGTCAGAAATACCCAGAGCACGGATGAGTTCAATTTCATTTTCAAATGATTGTCGGAACACTTCCACTGACGGCTTGTTGCCTACTACTTCTTTGAGGTAGATATAAGTTTCCAATGCTTCAATCTGTGGCTCGTGCAAAAAAGCTACTCGCTTGATGTGAGTGAGAATGTTCTCCGTCTCTTTGTACACGCTTTTATATCCATCAGCACGCCAGAGAGCTACTTGTTTTTGTATGTTTTGAAGAAAAAAACTATCCATAATTTTTACGCATTTACTTCAAATGTCTCAAAGTATTCTTCCCCAAGCACATCTACAATCTTGATTGCGACAGTGTATTTACCTTTCTTTTGGTACTCCCACGAATACTTGGCTTTAATAATTTCTTTCTTGTCTGGCAGGTCTATCACTTCAGCATTAAATAATTTGCTGTTATAATCCACGTCAATAGCAACACTATCAATGATTTGCTTGAAGTCATTAACTTTTGTTTTATGCTCTTTCTTGAGTACCTTCTCGTTTTCAATCTCTAGCTTTCGCATTAGTATAGGAGAATAAAAATCATTGAGCTCAACAGTAAGCTTTTTATCTTTCACTTTCATTTCAATTTTCGCTTCTGGTTTTTTCTTAAAGATAAGGTTTTTCTTATCAGTCAAAATATCTCTAACTTCAATTTTAACACCCGTCTTGTTTTCCTTCTTAATAAAATCCATTACATCAAGTTCCATTCCTGAACAAACAACGAGTACTCCTTCTTCGTAAACTGCATCTCTTGCTTTTGATTTTATCTTCACAGTAAAGCTATCTAGTTTATCTCCTATACTCTTGAGCATTGTGCGAATGTCCATCTTGTTTAAAACTCGATTAAGAGACATTATCTTAACAAAGTTCTTGTCTAAAACACCATCAAAGTAAATTCGCTTTACTGGTTCTATCCCATACATCTCCATCACGATTTCTTTTGCCTCAAGCTCGTTTTTAAACACATCATAATCGTTCACATTGAGTATTTTGAAACCAAGTGAACCTTTAAAGTTCTTTGTTTTTTCTTTTTGCTGGTCTGTAATAATTTGACCGAGCCGTTTTGTGCTTGTTTGTATTGCCCCTATGTTAATATCGCACCCTATCCATCGTCGTCCGAGCTTCTGTGCAACAGCACAAGTAGTACCAGAGCCGAGAAAGAAATCCGCAACAAGGTCTTTCTCATCTGAGGATGCTTCTATTACTCTTTTGAGTAAAGCTTCAGTTTTTTGTGTCGGATAACCTGTATCTTGACCTGGAGTCGTACCAAGTCCTGCTATATCTTCCCATATATTATCCACGGCTCGTTCTGCAATATATTTACTCCCCTTCTTTTTTAGATAATACTTCACACCAACACTACCACCATTACTACAAGAAACTGTTTTCGTCTCTTCATTAAAAACAACTTTACCACCAAAAGGCGCATATAGACGTCCTTCTTTATGAAGTTTTTTCAGTGTCTCAAAGCCAGAAGAACCTGGGTCAGAGGAATGGAAATACCCTCCCTCATCTTTCCTATACTCACTCGCCGCTTCTTCTTCCGTTAGCTTTGTTTCTTTCTTTTGAGAATGCCAAGTCGTTGGATACTTTTTATTTTTTGCATAGATGTTTAAAAAATGTGTACTATAAGCATAATAAAAAGCATTGACCTTTGCCCCACGAGCAACCTGACTTCTCCATGAGATAGTATTTAAATAGCTGTCCTCACCAAAAACATCATCTAATAAAAGTCGTATATGATGTTCTTTTCTATGGTCGCAGTGAACATATATTACCCCCTTTTCCGAAAGAAGTTCTTTCATAAGAAGGATGCGCTCATACATAAACTGCAAGAACTCGTCATTTGCCCAAATGTCGGAATATTGTTTTTCTTCTAGCAAGCCTTGTTGTATACCCTCTATTTTCTCCCCTCGTATTTTCACACGCCTCACATACTCTGCTTCACTAGCAAATGGAGGGTCAATGTATATCAAATCAACCTTACCACGATAGTTCTTTAAAAGGTGAGAAAGGACTTGGAGATTATCCCCCCAAAATAGTTTGTTGAAATCCTCTGCACTCTTATCGCCATACACCTCAGTTTCTTGTGCAGGATAAAATTGTACACCCTCAAGGGGTTTTTTACCTACCCACTGGAGAAGCGGACGACCTTTTGCTTGTTCTACTTTTTGATACTGTTGTTCTTTTTGATTTTTCATAACATTTTTTTCACTCTTACATTCCATAAATAGCATTGTAAGAAATTGATAATGGCTTCCGTTATTCCTAGTATTCAGTATATTATAGTTTCAAGTATTTATACATATTTCCATATTAAGCTTCTACGCTTTTTCTGCGAAAAGTATCTGCTACACTATATCACACTATTTTAGTCAGTTTTTTTATTAGTTTTTAACCTTTTAAGAACTAATACAAATCAAGCTTTTACTATAATGTTGTAGAGTAAATGCAAGTAGACTGGAATTAGTAAAGCAAATGAATACCAAATACTCTTAAAAGATAAGTATTTCGGGTTGGTTGCTAAGTAAAAGAAGTAAGCCATTACAAGTCCAAGTATGACATGAACCCAAAAAGGAACTATACTAGCTTTTCCATAAGCCATTAAATGGTAAATTCCTTCCATGAAACCAAAACCAATACTTACGAATGGAATTGTAGAGGGTGTTAAATAAGCAATTCTTATTAAGAGTAATGCTGTTCCGAACTTTAATCCCTCTTCTAGCCATGGACCATAGGATATTGAGCTATAGGATGAAAGAAAACTAGGAAATAAATGAAAAAATAAAATAATGAGACAAAGCAAACTTCCTCCAGCAAAAAAAGATGCTATTGCTTGAAGAAATAATAACTGCTTTTGAGACATTTTACAAAATTTTTATTGTTAATTGCTTTTCTTCCCCGACTGTAGTTGCCAACTTTTATATACATACCTTTTGAATGACCCAGTGAAATGAGGTTGCAACCATTGAATAGCTTGCTTATCAGCACTTCTTTCTCGTTTAATGTTTACCGCAGGATTTGTATCATTAATACTTACAAATCCATGCCTAAGATATGCATGTGCAACTTCATGAGCAACGACAAATGTTATAGCTTTTTTATTTTCAAACCAAAGTACATTAGACAACAATATTATATTTTGTTTGCTTTTAAGACGAAAATCACTGAGAGATAAATGTATTCCCCTGTAGTCTTTTTCTAAAGAAACAAAAACACATTTCTCAATAACAAAATCTATGACTTTTTCTGGCAAGTAAGACAAAGCTGTGGAGAGAGGAACTCTTGCATATTCAGGGATGAAATCAGTATCTCCCAATTCATAGTCAATCTTTTCTAGTGTGTGCATAAGAATATTATAATAATTATACTTCAGGTATGTTCTTTGGTTTCTGGCCTTTTCACACGAAAAGTATCGGCCTACCTATATGACACAAACATAGGCCTGTTTTTTTTATTACTTTTTTAAGCATAATAAGGTTCTATTTGTGGGACATCTATTAATGTGTAAGTCCTGCTATATGGACTTTTTACACTTAGCGGAACACCTTTTAGAAACAAAACTCCTCTGTGAGCCAGTGTCACTTCTCCTGGTTTAGGGTATGTTCCTCCACCAACGATAGATACGTAAGAAGATGTATGATGTGGAGCACGAAAAGGCGGAAAGCAAACCAATTCCCCTCGAATATTTCCTGCCACGGAGTGAATGCCTGTTATCTCCAGCACTTCTTCGGTACTTAAGTCTGGCAATAACCCAGAGAATACTCTGGCCAGCATGGTCTTGCCTGTGCCCGGCGGGCCATACATGGCTATGTTGTGCCCGCCGGCAGCCGCTATCTCGAGCCCGCGCTTGGCGCCTTCTTGCCCTCTGATATCAGCGAAATCCCCGCTCTGATTCTCTTTGGTTTCTTTTTTATAATTTATTTTAGTTCTTGGCTGAGGAATAATTTTCTTCTGTTTACGTTCCGGATTTTTTGTTTCGTCAATATGCGAAATAACGTTTTTGAGGCTTTCAGCGCCAAAAATTTTTATACCTTCCACTAAGGCTGCTTCCACTGCATTTTCTTTCGGCAAATATATTTCTTCGTAACCTTTTCTCTTTGCTTCTTCCGCCAAAGGCAATGCCCCACGAATACTACGCAGTGTGCCGTCAAGACCAAGCTCGCCAAGGAAAATTTTTTTTTCTGAATTAAATTTAATTTCTCCTGCTGATTTTAAGTAGGCCATAGCGATAGCCAAATCGAAAAACGGTCCTTCTTTCTTCAGGTCAGCCGGCGAGAGCGACACGGTGATTTTCTGATTTTTAGCCTTAGGAGATTTATAACCGGAATTCTTTATGGCCCCACTTACCCTGTCTTTCGACTCGTCCACAGCTTTGTCCGGCAAGCCCACCACAGAAAAAGTATGTAGACCTTTCGACAAGTCTACTTCTATGGTCACGATAGCTCCTTTTAACAAATTTACTTGTGCTGAATAAACTTTAGCAAAGCTCATTTTAATTTTCTAAGTGTTTCTTGCAGGTTCGAGCAGCAGGGTTCGCTTCTAGGCGGGCTATCTCAATATCTTTTTTACATACTTCGCATTTGCCGAAAGAATCTCTATTTAGTCCCTTGAGCGCCTTCAGAATATTATTAAGTCTTGGTTCCAATGTTCGGAGCATTGAGCTTCGAGCTTCGAAGTCCTCAAATCTGTCGGCCATGTCGTTTTGGTCTGACTCCGGGATGTCTTGCTCTTCTGGAGTAGCCTCCCATTCACCTGTGTCAGTATTCAATTTCCCCATGTCGCGCAATTCTTCAAGCAGAATGTCCCTTTCTATCTCTAATTTTTCTTTTATTTTTTTCTTATCTAACATCCCAGTATGAAAATTTTAGCTTTAATAATAATCTTTGTGTCACGTAATCAAAAATTTCATACGGGACAGGTGCCTAGATAATAACATCTACTTCTTGATTTGGCTACCAGAGAGACGAAGCATTATCTCGCGGGCAGCACTTTTAGTATTAGTAACAACAATGGAAGTATCATCCGCAAATATATACATCATTACTATTTTCCTGTCTCTGTCATAAAGAATCCGAGCGTTTTTATTTTCAATAACCCCATCTTCGAAATCTGCCGTCAACAAATACTTTGTCGTGGGGGAGATAGGAACTCCGAAGAAACCATGCAAATCAAGGAACATTTTATTTTCCCAATTATGTAAAAGGCTAAAAACATCAGAAAGCGTTCGCACTTTTAGCAGGATAAAAAAGTCTTTAGCCTCGCTATTCACAACACCCATTAAGAAGTTGTCGTTGACCAAGCTAATGCCACCATGAGTGTCATCCGGAGCTAAGTTTCCACTCAAGAGAGCAATAAACTTTCTAAGTTCCGCTATTTTTTTATTTTCTGTAATGTAAATTCCCTCTATTCCGCCAACCTTTACCTCTGTTCCTTTTACTTTATTTAAAATAGTTTGAGATATCTCGTCTTTACTAAACCCTGCCACCTCCACGAAAGAGCTTTTATCATTAAAGATTATCGGGGTAAACTGATTTCCTATTTCAACCGTTTTAACATCTGTTTTAAAGAAAAAAGATAAAACTGCCAAAGCTATTGTAAAAAGCAACATGCTTAAAAGCATAAATAACTTATTCTTTTTTGACTGCGGAGACAATTCCCTCTTTTCTTTTTCTGCTTCCTCCTCCCCGTGAATTATTTTTTTTACCAAGCCGCTTGTGTCATTTTCAATAACCCCAGCCATGTCTTCGGCATAAGTTTGAACCAGTTTGTTTTTTGCTTCCGTATCGTTTTCCATAACTGCGGAATAATTAAGACTTCTTGAAAAAATCTTTATCAGCTTCTTTGATTGATAAGCCGATTCTCCCCTTCTCTCTATCCACACTTATCACCTTTACAGGGACAATCATGCCTTCCTTTATTATATCGATAACTCTCTCTACACGCCATGGGGCAATCTCGGAAATATGTACCATGCCATCCGTAGAAGCATTTAGTTTAACAAAGGCTCCAAAGTCAGCAACTTTAACTATTTCCCCTTTCAAGATTTCTCCAACTCTAAACTCGCGTGTCATATCTAGAACTATAGCCCTTGCTTCTTGTGCCGATATCCCTTTACCGGTGAAGTACACTGTGCCGTCGTCTTCAATAGTTATTTCCGCGCCACTTCTTTCCTTTATTTCTTTAATGGTCTTTCCACCACCGCCAATAACCAGTCCTATTTGGTCGGGATTGATTTTAATAATTAGTATTTTCGGAGCATTTGCAGATATATCCGGTCGAGGAGATGGTATTTCTTTTTCAATTCTGTCTATTATGGCCACTCTCGCAGCCTTGGACTGAATCATAGCTTCACCTAGTATTTTTATCGGCACTCCCTCCACTTTTACATCAAGCTGGATGGCCGTCACACCCTCCTTCGTGCCTGCAATTTTGAAATCCATATCGCCATGATGGTCTTCGGGTCCTTGGATATCGGTGAGGATTTTATAACTGGTATCATTTTTGTACATTAATCCCATGGCAATACCGGCCACCGGTGCTTTTATTGGAACTCCGCCGTCCATAAGCGCTAGTGTGGAAGCGCAGATTGAAGCTTGAGAGGTCGAACCATTAGAGGCCATTGATTCAGATACAACTCGAATAGTGTAAGGAAAATCTTCAACTGCCGGCAATACCATAGCTAGAGCTTTTTCAGCTAATGCTCCGTGTCCCACTTCTCGGCGATTGGTAAAGCCGGCTCTGCCGACTTCGCCCCCAGAATAAGGCGGAAAATTATAATGGTGCATGAACCTTTTTTCAGTTTTAGTTTGCATGCCGTCCACCATGTGTCTGTCTTCCGGACCACCGAGAGTGAGTACCGAGAGTACGTGTGTGCCACCGCGATAGAAAATTCCGGAGCCGTGCAAAACAGAAGAAATTCCTCCAGCTTGCGCATATAGGTCTCGAAGTTCGTCCATGGCTCTGCCATCCGCACGTTTATTTTCGTTGATAGCTTTCTCGTGTAAGATGTCATTTTCTGTGTCATCAAATAAATTATCTTCTATAGCGAAATCTTCGCGCTCTGGATATTTTTCCGCCACTAGATTGTTCCATTCTGTGTGCAGGTTGTCTATTTTTGTCTTGCCCGCTCCGGAAAAAATAGCGTCTGCCATTTTTGGTAAGATATTTTCGTTAAAAAGCTTAACGGAAGTATCAGAAATTTTTTCCCTGTCTATTACCCTCTTCTCCTTGCCTAAGTCGATAGCTATTTTCTTTTGGAAATTTTCCAATTTGGTAATTTCTTCGCTGGCTTTGCTTAAAGCATCCTCTAATTCTTTTTCGTCCGTCTGGTGCGCTGACGCCTCGATCATATTTATGTTGCCATCTTTACCGCATACAGTCAGGTCAAATTTATATTGGTCGTCGTTTTCACGTAATTTTTGAGATGGATTTATTTGTAAAGTATCGGTGTCATATTTTCCGATTCGAACACAGCCGATAGGCCCATTCCAAGGAATATTTGACACCGCCAAGGCCAAAGAGGCCGCATTTACGGCCAAAATTGTAGGGTCGTTGTCGTCTACGGAAATAACTGTCACTATTACCTGCACTGCATGGCGAATTGACTGTTCGAAAAGTGGGCGAAGAGTGCGATCGATAACCCGACTAGCCAAAATAGCGTCCTCGCTTGGTTTACCCTCTCTCTTTACAAATCTTGAGCCTGAAATTTTTCCTGCAGCGTAAAATCTTTCCACATAGTCAACCGTTAAATTAAAAAATCCTAAGCCTTTTTGCTTGTCGTGTGACATGCAAGTGGTGGCGAGGACTATCGTCTCGCCATATTTTAACATTACGGAGCCATGAGCTTGCTCTGCCAAGTCTGTAAAAATAGCAGTTAAAGTTTTTCCACCAATCTCTACACTATATTCTTTTTTTTGCATTTTTTTCTCGCCCCGAGTTTACCCGAGGGGTAGTTCGTATCCAGACTACAGTGTTGTTCTATATATAGAACACTACTTTGTGTCTAGACGCGAACGGATTAACTGGTAATTGTCTAGTATCCTAGCACTTTGAGCGAAGAAAGCAAGAATTTATCTTGAGCCTATCAGATATTTTCTGGGATTGTCTCCCAAGTCTACAAAGTCGTCTACGGCTTCACGGAGTTTGCCGGAAGTTGATTTACCAAATGAAACCACTTCTACTTGCACGCCGATGGTCTGTAAGTATTCTACAAGTGGCACAAAGTCTCCGTCACCGGAAACTATTACCACAGAATCTAGGCGAGGAGACATTTTAATAGCGTCCACAGCCAGCCCCACGTCCCAGTCGGCCTTTTTTGTGCCACCGGCAAATATTTGCAAATCTTTTGTTTTGGTTTCAATGCCTAGCTTAGAGAGCGCTTCAAAAAAGTTTTTTTCATCTCCGGCTTCAGTGGTGATGACGTAGGCTACTGCCCGCACCAGCTTCCTGCCGGCCACAGCATCTTTCAAAACCGCGCCGAAATTAACTCGTGCTTTGTATAAGTTGCGAGCGCAGTGATATAGATTTTGAGTATCGATAAATACCCCAACTCTTTGTTCTTTATGTTTTATGACTGTCATATGTTTAATTGTAGCACAAAAGAAAATTCGGAGAAAAACTAAACTAGCTCCATTTTCTTGACCAATGCGTTGTAACGAGTCTTATTTGTTCTTTCTAGGTACTTCAAATGAGTGCGTCTGTCGGCAACCATCTTTATTAGACCTCTCCTAGAATGATTATCTTTCTTGTGTTTCTTTAAATGTTTAGCTAATTCATCAATTGCGGCAGAAATAACAGCTACTTGCACTTCAGTAGAGCCTGTATCTTTGTCATGAATCTGATTTTTCTTAATAATTGACTGCTTTTTCTTGGTTGCTAACATTCATATATAGTAGCATAAAACGCTTAAAAATGCAACCTGCATCGTGTCGCACAATATTATGCTAAAATGTAAGCATGGCATCGCTGAAACAGCTAAAAAATCAATTTCTAGAATATATAGAGATAGAAAAGGGGCGGTCGCTAAAGACTGTGGAGAATTACGACCACTACCTGACTCGTTTTTTAAGTTTTTCAAAAAATGACAATCCGGCAAATATTACCGACACATCCGTTCGTGAATTTCGCCTTTGGCTCAACAGGCAGTCAACAGGTAACAATAAGGCTAATGGTGAAACTTTGTCTAAGAAAACCCAAAATTATTATCTGATAGCCTTGCGCGCGTTTTTGAAATATCTAGCTAGACAAGAAGTGAAGTCTCTGCCGGCTGAACGCATAGAACTGGCTAAAGTTTCTGAACGAACACTTGACCTTATTACAAATGAAGAATTAAATAGACTACTAAATTCTCCCAACGGCAAGGAACTAAAAGACTTGCGAGATAAGGCCATACTAGAGCTTTTGTTTTCTACCGGACTGCGTGTCTCCGAACTTTGCTCTCTAACTTCCGATATTGACTTGCGTTCAGATGAGCTTTCAATCCGTGGGAAAGGCGGAAAAGTCCGAGTGGTATTTCTTTCAGAAGATTCAAAAAAATATTTACGTGTATATCTTTCTGCCCGCAAAGACATGAGTGATGCACTCTTTGTGCAATTGGAAAAAAATAAAAATAATGGAGCGCTGACTAGGAGGTCTGTAGAAAGAATTGTGAAACAACATGCCATCAAGGCGGGAATTTCAAAAAAAGTCACTCCGCACGTGATGCGCCACATGTTCGCCACTGATCTTTTGGGTAACGGCGCCGATCTGCGCTCGGTGCAGGCCCTCCTCGGGCATTCCAGTATTGTTACCACTCAAATATACACTCATGTCACCGACAAACACTTGCGCGACATACATAAGAAATATCATAATAAGGGCTAGTAATGAAAATAATTTCTTGGAATACAAATGGTTTACGGGCTACAGCGAAACAAGGACACTTCACTCCCCTATTTAAACAAGAGAGGCCGGATATTCTATGTTTACAAGAAACCAAAGTTGAGCCAGACCAATTACCGGATGATGTGCGCAATGTTTCCGGATACTTTTCTTACTTTTCACATCCGAAATTAAAAAAAGGCTATAGTGGCGTAGCAATTTATTCTAAAGAAAAACCACGAGAAGTTTTTTACGGTATGGGAGTGAAAAAATTGGATGATGAAGGTAGGTTAATTGGCGCAAAGTTTAAAAACTTCACAATTATAAATGTTTATTTCCCAAATGGCGGGCAAGGTCCACACAGACTGAAATACAAATTGGAATTCTATGATGCATTTTTAAAATTTATCAACAAGCTCCGAAAAAACGGCGAAAATGTAATTTTTTGCGGAGATGTGAATACGGCACATGAAGCTATCGACCTTGCTCGGCCGAAAGAAAACGAAGAAAATACGGGTTTTCTGCCTATAGAGCGAGCTTGGATAACTAAAGTGATAAAAAATAATTTTTTAGATGTATGGAGAGTTTTGAATCCAAACAAAAAAGATGTTTATACTTATTGGGATATAAAAACGAGAGCTAGAGACAGAAATGTCGGCTGGAGAATCGACTATTTTTTTGCCGATGCCAAGATTTTAGGAAAAATCAAAAATGCCGGCATGATGGCGGACTACATGGGCTCAGACCACTGCCCTATTTTTATTGAAATTTAAATATGTTATATTTGTGGGATGAGCCACGCACGACTAGACCAGCTTTCAGACGGAATTTTCGCCATTGTCATGACGATTCTTGTTTTCGAAATAAAGGTGCCAACTATCTGGGGGCCGATAGACAATACGGGGTTGTGGCTTGAAATAAAAATGCTTCTGCCTCTATTTTTGAGCTATATTTTGAGTTTTGCCTTGCTCTTTACTTACTGGCGAGCGCACCACTTTTTTATTTCAGTCTATGCTAAAAATATTGATTCCAAACTTACAAATATAAATGCTTTCTTTTTTATGCTTGTAAGCCTCATTCCTTTTTCAGCAAGTATTTTGGGTCAGTTCAGTAGAAACGAACTGTCGGTTATCATATTTGGCATACACATTATTTTAATCGGCTTAACTCTCTACTGGATGCGAAGCTATGTCTTGTATTCTCCTCATATTCAAAATCCAGAAATAACTAAAAGAGAAATTCATGGCAGCACTGTCCGCACTTTGGTGCCTGTTGTCTTCGCGTTGATCGCCATCCCTCTGTGTTTTTATAGCATTGAGCTTTCTCTATTTTTATTTACTATGGCTGTAATTTTCAACCTCTCTTCATACAGCACTCACCTGTTTGAAGGCACCTTCAAGATGCTGTACCCAAAAGAGAGCTAGACTTTTTTGAGTTCTATGCAAAAGACTTGCCAAACATGCAAAAAAGATTTTGAGATAAGAAAAGAAGACCTTATTTTTTATGAGCAGGTAAAAACAGTGCCACCACTTGATTGTCCGGATTGTCGTGTCATGAAGCGCCTCGCCTTCAGAAACGAAAGAACATTTTACAAAAGATCTTGCGACCCATGTAAGAAAGATATTATTTCTTTATATCCGAAAAGTAGCCCATACCCTATCTACTGTAATACATGCTGGTGGAGTGATAAATGGGATCCAAAAAGTTTTGCTCAAGATTACGACTTCAAGAAAACTTTTTTTGAACAATACAGAGAGCTACAAATAAAAGTGCCTCGTTTGGCATTGATGATGCTTAATTCCGTGCGAAGTGAATATACAAATGGCGCATCAGACAACAAGGATTGTTATTTGATTTTCGCCGCCGAATACAACGAAGACTGCATGTATAGTAGGCTCATTCAAAAATGCAAAGGATGCATTGATTGTGCCTTTATTCACCAATCTGAGCTTTGCTATGAGTGTATAGATGTTCGTGAGTGTTTCAAATGCATGTTCTGCCAAGAATGCCAGTCATCGACTGACTTAATCTTCTGTTACAATATGCGTAATTCAAACAATTGTATTTTTTGCACAAATGGCAGAAATCTTTCCAACGCAATTTTCAATGTAAAATACTCAAAAGAAGAGTATGAGAAAAAGAAAAATGAAATTTTCTCAAGTTATGAAAATCTTGAAAAGGCAAAAAAAGAATTTAAAGATTTAAAGAGTAAGACAATAGTAAAATATGCTTCTGCCACAAAATGCAATAATGTGACCGGCAATTATCTGCACAATTGTTATGATGGCGTAAGGGTTTTCGATACCACAGGTACAAAAAATTGTTCCTACATGGCTGACACCGAAGAATCCATAGATAGCATGGATTGTAATAATTTTTATTACAAAAATGAACTCTGCTACAACATGATGGGAGTGCTCCAGAGTAGTAAATCCAAAAATTGCGCATACGTGTTTTATTGCAACGAAGTTGAATACTCAGAAAATTGTCACAACCTCGCAAGTGGGATAGGATGCAATGCAATACGCAAAGGGCAATACATGATTCTCAATAAAGAATATTCCAAAGAAGATTTTTACAAAATCAAGGAACAGATTGATGAACAAATGAAAAAGGATACAACATATGGGAAATTTTTCCCGCCCGAACTAGCACCTTTTGGTTTTAATGAAACTCTCGGGTACGAATACTTCCCCATAAATGAAAAAGAAGCAAAAGAAAAAGGTTTTAACTGGCAAGAACAAGTGACTGGCACCTATGGCAAAGAAACAATAAAAGAGCCGGAGATGCCAGCGACTATTGGTGAAGTTACAGAAGATATTTTGAATCAGGTTTTAGTTTGCAAAGATTGTAAAAAGAATTTTCGCATTACAAAGGGAGAATTTGATTTTTATAAAAGGATGAATCTGCCTCTTCCCCACAAAGACTTCGAGTGCAGGCATCAAGATCGCATGAAGAAAAGAAATCCGCGCAAGCTTTGGCACCGAAATTGTATGTGTGAACTCAAAACTCACCAACATGGCGCCCAAAAATGCGCTAACGAATTCGAAACCTCCTACTCCCCCGATAGAAAAGAAATAGTCTACTGTGAGACCTGCTATCAGCAAGAAGTTTCCTAATAATTTCAAAAATACAAACTTTTTTCGGTACGGATTTTTCGAAGCTTGAAAAATCCTGAAGTTCTCGGCTCGTCAGCCTCGAAACCCCTTCAAAAGCTTTATTTTTGAAATTAACTACTTCCTCACTCCATGTTTTTTATGCAGTTTTGTGACTTCTTCTTCTTCGAGTTCATCTTTTTTTTCTCTACCACGCTCGCCGAGAGCTTTTAATTCTTGGTCGTCAAGCATGTTCAGAGACTTTACCAGTTCAGATAAATGTTCCACTGTATTTTTTTCCGGAGCATCGAGTACTTCTTCAAGTAATGCATGGAGCATCCACCCCATTCTTGGTCCCGCTTTAATGTCTAGCTCTTTAATCATGTATTCTCCATTAATTTTTAGCTGTCCTACGGATATAGGGTCGCGGAGGGCCTCCTCTATCATGGCATGATACTTACGCAAACGATACGAAGTCTCTTTTTTATTTGTGCCGACTCTGTCGCACTCACGCAAATTCATAAGTGACCAAATGTTTTCTTCCCCAATTTTTGTAATAATTCTACGAACAGCGGAAAGTGTAATTAATTCCGTGTCAGAGAAAAACATGTGGTAACGAACTAATTTTTCCACCAGTATAATTTCTTTATTAGAAAATTTTAGTCGCTCCATTATTTTTTTAGTCATGCGGGCGCCCACAACTTCGTGGCCGTAGAATGTGTATTGTTTTTTAGCCAAATCTTTTGCTGACTTCACCTCTCTCTGCCTTTTAGTTTTTGGTTTTCCCACATCGTGAAAAAGAGCCGCAAGTCTTATAGATAATGGCCAGTTTTTATCTGCTGCGTGTTGCAAAGAATATAGCGCATGATTCCACACATCGTAAGCATGCTCCCCAGACTGGTCGCAACCTATTCCCTCCTCGAGTTCCGGTATTATATTTTTTAGTAAATTCAATTTTTGAAGCATAACAATTCCAGTAGCAGGGTTTGCAGACATTACTATTTTTACCAATTCCTCACGAATTCTTTCTCCGGAAATTTCTTTTATTAAATCTGAATTTTTTACAATACTTTCAGTTGTTTCCTGTGAAATAGAGAAGTCAAGTTGGACGGAAAAACGCACTGCTCGAAGCATCCGGAGAGCATCTTCCTTGAAACGTGCATCAGGGTCTCCTACTGCTCGCAGCACTTTGTCCTTAATGTCCTTTATACCATCATATATGTCCATTACAGAGCTTTTTCTATAAGCTATGGCGTTTACTGTGAAATCACGCCTCTTTAGGTCATCTTCAAGTTTATCACTAAATTTAACCTCGTCAGGGTGTCTAAAGTCAGTATATTCTGCTTCAATTCTATATGGAGTAACTTCTACAATCACATATTCTAGTGTTTCATGAATAACATTACTATTAGATGTTTCACGCGAAACGTTTTCAGTAAGTGTTTCACGATTAACATCTCTAGGGATACAAACACCTACCGTGCCGAAAGTATTCTCGTATACAGTCTTCTCAAAAAGGCCAATAATTTGTTCGGGCTTAGCATTTGTAGTTACATCCCAGTCTTTGGGCTCCCTGTCCATAAGCATATCCCTTACACAGCCACCGACTAGGTAGGCATCAAAACCAGCTTTTTCTAATATATCTGTTACATGTGAAACTTCTGGGGGTATTTTATACGATAGGTCTTTTTTTATCTCCATTGACTTTTCCGTGGTGCACCCGGCAAGACTCGAACTTGCAATGACAGTTCCGAAGACTGTTGTGATATCCATTTCACTACGGGTGCAGAATTAATTAATAATCTATGTATTTTACACTATTTTTAAAATGTTGGCAAATAATGCTTATTTTACAAGCTATTTTTGCAATTGCATTAGTTTATAAAAAATAATATAATAAAAAAGTATTTTTCTTTGCGGCCATGGTTTAATGGTAGAACGAGTGGTTGCCAATCATTCGGTGGGAGTTCGATTCTCCCTGGCCGCACAAATATGATGTCCCTTAGTTGTACCCTTGCTTTTAAAGGTTTTATTGAAATCTGTGGATAACCATGTTGGTAATGTTTATAAAGGACATCATGAAAAGTTGTCTTTTAGGACAAAAATAGCTAAAATATGTTGCTAAATAAGAATTATTTTGTAAAAGACATAAAGTTGCTTATAATTGTTTCATGTGAAACAATTATAAGCATGTTATTCGTGAAACATTGATATACTTGTCCCGTACTAAATTTTTGATTAAAATAAATAACCACTATGATTAAAAGTTTAAAATTTTAGTACTGGGATGCCTAAAGTATTTACTTCGGAGACACAAAAGACAGGAGAAATTGGAGAAAACATAGCTGTTAAGTTTCTCGTGAAACAGAGTTTCTCAATACTAGAGCGAAACTACACTAAAAAATGGGGTGAGATAGATATAATAGCTAAAAAGGACAAAAAACTCTATTTTGTAGAGGTCAAAAGTGTTTCTCGACCTGACCTCGAGAATGTTACTCGTGAAACATTAGATCAATATCACCCAGAGGACAACATGCACCCGTGGAAGTTAAAAAGACTCTCAAGGACAATTCAGACTTATCTTTTGTCTAAAAATCTGGATGATATAGAGTGGCAGGTAGATTTGCTGGTTGTTTTTTTGGACTTAAAGGGGAAGAAAGCCAGGATAAAAGTAGTAAGTGATATTATTCTGTGATATATTAGAGCGTGCGAACACGGGCTGTCGTATACCGGTAGTACGTCTGTTTTGGGAACAGATAGACTGGGTTCGATTCCCAGCAGCCCGACAGTTTTTTGATTTTGCGGGATTAGTTTAGTGGTAGAATAAGAGTTTTCCAAACTCTGGGCAGGCGTTCGATTCGCCTATCCCGCACAGAATCTTTTATTTATTAAACAATAAACAAATACAAAATTATGACCACAACTTATATTTATGCCTTTGCTAGTGTTGCAGTAGTGAGCCTAGTTTCTTTAATTGGGGTTTTTGCTCTTTCCCTGAAAGAAGAGTTGATGCGAAAATATGTTTTTACTTTTATTAGCCTCGCCATAGGGGCGCTTTTAGGGGATGCTTTTATACACCTTATACCGGAAGCATTGGAAAAATCAACAAATCCAACTCTGACTAGCACCTTGGTTATTGCGGGGATTCTTTTATTTTTTATTTTAGAAAAGTTTTTGCACTGGCACCACCACGGTGAAGATCAAGAAGAAACACAAATTCACCCAGTAGGGAAGTTAGTACTAGTGTCGGACGGAGTGCATAATTTTATAGACGGAGTAATTATCGGCGCTAGTTTCTTGATTAGTTTGCCTGTCGGCATTGCTACCACCTTGGCAGTAATTTTACATGAAATTCCTCAAGAAGTAGGCGACTTTGCGGTGTTGTTGCATTCCGGCTATTCTAAAACTCGCGCTCTGTGGCTCAATTTTCTTTCGGCATTACTTTCGATTTTAGGATTAATATTTATTCTTGTGTTAAATCAAACCGAAGAAGCTATAACTTTATTTTTCTTGCCAATAGCCGCCGGAGGCTTTATCTATATTGCAGTCGCTGACTTAATTCCTGAACTTCATAAAACAAAAGAAGTAAAATATTCTGTTATGCAAATCACAGCCATAGTGGCAGGAGTTTTAGCGATGATTGCCTTGGTACTCTTCGAGTAAATAAATTTAATTGTCAGGAATAATTTTGTTTTCGTCAAAACAAAATTTTCACGACCCTACCTCGCCTGTTTTCTTTACTAAGAAAACATAGCTGTGGCTCAAACTAAATTAGAAAAAACCCAAGCAGTTGGATTTTCTCTAATTTAGTTTGCCCAGCTCCAGTCAGTACCCGGATTTTTAGCGTTGAAAACTTCGAAGTGAATATGCGGGCCAGTGGAGCGTCCAGTGTTGCCAACGTAGCCGATGACTTGACCACGCATAACGTCCGCGCCACTCTTAGTATTAAGTCTAGACATATGCGCATACAATGTTTTTGTGCCATTTGGATGTTCTACTATGGCCATATTGCCGTATCCGCCACCACATCTTTTCTGGCCAACCTTACACCCTGTCTTGACTACCAGCACTTTTCCGGAAGCAGAGGCGTAAATTTCTGTGCCTGTCGGCGCTCCGATGTCTATGCCTCTATGCCCTGGGCCATGCAGACCCTGAGTTTTGTGCCCAGCAGGGGCGGGATTTACAAAGTATCCAATTAGGTTTTGTATTGGATGTGTCGCGTA
Source organism: Candidatus Nomurabacteria bacterium RIFCSPHIGHO2_02_40_30 (assembly GCA_001785445.1). GTDB lineage: Bacteria > Patescibacteriota > Minisyncoccia > Phycocordibacterales > UBA9973 > UBA9973. The sequence continues at coordinate 160,441 of MFTV01000016.1, forward strand.
GTAATTTCTATCTCTCGCTGGAGCAGAATTCAAATTTGGCGCAGGTTTGTCGCCTCCTTCATCAAACATCTCGCCACCCGGAATCATAAGTTTGTCTCCGACGTCGAGTTTGTCGTCAGGAGTTATGCCGTTATAAAAAGCAATGTCATTTACATCTGCTTTATAAAGCTTAGCGATATTTTTTAGTGTTTGCCCTTTGGTAACTGTGTGTTCGAGTCCGGAAATAGGTAAAATGAAAAGCACGTCACCTTCGACGAGCTTTTCTCCTTTTTTCATATCGTTGGCCGCAAGAATAGTATTAACAGAAACGCCGAACATGTCGGCTATGGCAGAGATAGAGTCACCTTTTCTTACTACATACACACTTGTCTCTTCAAGATCAGGGTCTGGGGTATAGTCTCCATCCGAAGACCCCATTGGACCAGTTGCGGGCACGAGAGCATTGTCGGAAAGAATACTGACACTTGTGTCAGTATTCAGAGTATCTTTTTTGCTAGACTTCTCGTTCTTTTCTTGAATTATTGAAACGGAGGAAACATTTGCCTGAAGAAGGGCTAGGGTTTGAGAATTTTGCTGAATGTTTTTGTTTGGTTGAGTAGTGGTGTTCGTATCACTTTGCGCATAAGCGTCATCGCCTATGAGCGCAGAAAAGAAACCTGCTTGTGCCGGCAGAGGTGATAACGACAAAAACAACGACCCCAACAATAGGGAAATGCCCAGAAAAGAATGGAATATTTGAGTTAAAGTTCTCATCATAGTACCTAGCGTCCCTGATTCCAGTCATCTCAAGCGGTATCTGCCATATAAAGGTACTTAGGTAGGATAGTCCAAAATAGGTCAAAAGTCAACTGGGTGGGGATAACCCTAAAAACATCCAAAATTTGACAAAATAAGATAAATAGTGTATAGTAGGAGTACATTTAGTTAAAAATTAGAGTTAAAAATTAAAATCTATATAATATAAATATATGTCACTGATATTAGATGCATTGAGAAAAGCAAAAAAAATAGTAGAAGCTAAAGACAAGCCTGTTGAGAAAAAGGTAGGTGGACCAATGCGAATTAATTTAAGTAACGAAGCAGAAAAGAAAAGACAAGAAAATAGGTCTGCGCCCGTTGTTGTACCTGAAAAAGTTGTAACTCCTGGCAGTGAGAATCTTGCGCCGCCTGATGATAAAACAGATGAGATATCTGCAAGAGGAGAATCCACAAGAGAAAGAGTTAGGAAAAATATAGAAAGAATTAAAGAAGAAAGAGAAGTAAGAAGGATAAGAGAAAGACTGCTTAATAGAGCAGATGGCAACATTAAGACTCCTGTAAAAAATGAGCAATATGCAGTAGCACCAGACGATCAAAGTCAAGAGTTTCTTACGGAGGTAAGAGAAAACCTGAGGTTAAAGAGTAAGCCTTTCTTTTTGCGATGGTATTATAAGAAAAAGGATACACCAGAGAAACTTGAAGAAAAAATCACAAGTATACGTAAAGACAATGAAAGAATGAGGCAGGAAAGTAATGAATTTGCAGACGGAGTTTTGGATGCTGTTAAAAGAGCTCCGAAAAATTTTTTTAACTCTGTTAAAACAGAGTGGAATGGAGGAAAAATTGTAGAATTGAACAAAAAATTAGTAAGATTAAAAAATAAAATAGAAAGACAAAATAAGAGTAAACATGGACATACTGCTGGATATGGTGTCGAGCATAATGTAAGGGGAGATGCAGATAGGAGACGAGAAGTTCAACATAGTAGAGAAATAAGTCCGTACGACAATGGGGATGAGTCAAGTAGAGAAAATGACGAAGAAATCAATAACGTTAATAACATACAAAGTAGAGAATTGACTGAAGTGTATGAAAATAACTTGAGAAAAGTTCTTCCAGAAAATACATATATAATTTGGCAAAATATAAATGCCCAAGATACTATTATGTTAAAAGAAAACGAAGTGTCAGAAGAATTTAAAAGCTTGTTTTTTTATTTGCAAAAACTTCATAAGATAACTGAAGTTCAACCAACTTCCACTCAAACTGTTGAGGAGTATATAAAATTTACTTTGCAAAAAGCAGAGCGAATGGGAAGGTTAGATCAAGTAAAGTTGAACTAATTTATGCTAGTATAAATTGGTGGAAGACCACCTAAAGGAACTTAACAAAGAACAGAGGGAAGCGGCACTTCACATGAAAGGGCCGATTTTGATAGTGGCTGGCGCTGGAGCAGGGAAGACAAAAACTATCACGCACAGAATAGTGAATTTAATAAAAAACGGAGTTGCCCCTGAACGTATTTTGGCTGTAACTTTCACCAACAAAGCCGCCAAGGAAATGCGAGAACGCGTTATTGCCGAAATTGAAAAAAATGCCCAAATGACTCAAGAGCAAGACAATATTCCGTTTGTCAGCACTTTTCATTCGCTTGGAGTTTACATAATAAAAGAAAATGCGCGAATATTGGGGCTGACAAAATATTTTACAATTTTGGACGAGTCCGACTCTACTTCGCTCGTCAAAGAAGCGTTGAAAGAGATAGACATAGACCCCAAAATGTACGACCCCAAGAAAATAAAAAATATAATTAGCCGAGAAAAAGGAAAATTTATACACCTAGCCGACTATACAGAAACAAACAGCAACAATACTTTGGGTAAAATAGTGGCGCAGGTTTGGAATTTATATGAAAAGAAAAAAGAAAAAGAAAATTCCTTGGATTTTGATGACTTGCTTTTAAAGGCGACAAAATTATTGAAAGATAACGCTGAAATTAGAAAAATATATCAGGAGAAATGGGAATATATACACATTGACGAGTATCAAGACACCAACGAAGTGCAATATTTGATGTCAAAATTGCTTTCGGAGAACAATAAAAACATCTGCGTGGTGGGAGATGCCGACCAAAACATATATTCGTGGCGGGGAGCAAATTTGAAAAACATTTTAAGCTTTGAAAAAGATTATCCTGATGCGAAAATAGTTCTTTTAGAACAAAATTACCGTTCCACTCAAAATATTCTGGAAGCAGCCAATGTCGTCATCAAGAAAAATAAATACCGACCGGATAAAAATTTGTTTACCAAAAATAAAACCGGAGAAAAAATTTCTTTATACGAAGCACTCGATGAAAACGACGAAGCAGACTTCGTCGCTACAAAAATTTTAGAAGTACTAGACAACGGAGTGGGCACTATTTTTGATAGGTCGCTGTCTGTGCGTGCTCGCACAGCGCTGCCTCTCGGCTCGTCAGCCTGCGAGACACCCCTCAAAAACACGCCCACTCCGTTGTCTGAAATAGCCATATTATATAGAGCCAATTTTCAGTCTAGGGCGCTGGAAGAAGCAATGCTCCGGTACAATATTTCATACCAAGTTTTAGGTGTGAAATTTTTTGAAAGAAAAGAAATTAAAGATACCTTGGCCTATCTGCGCGCTGCATTAAACAGAGACAGCCTTTCGGACGTAAAAAGAATCATAAATTTCCCTACACGGGGCATTGGCAAGGTCACCTTGGCTAAAATTTTTGCAAATGACGTAGAAAGTCTGCCCATAAAAGTAAAAATCAAGGTTAATAACTTTTATAAAATTTTGGAAGACATAGGAGAAAAAATAAAAACTAGCAAAACCTCGGAAGTTATAAAGTTTGTGGTAAAAAAGTCCGGCATAGAAAGTGAATTATCAAATGGTACTGAAGAAGACATAGAAAGACTTGAAAATATAAAAGAACTAGCTACACTGGCGCTGAAGTATGATAATTTAGAAAATGGGGGAGGCGTAGAAAAGCTCTTGGAAGATGCGTCACTTGCAAGCGATCAAGACTCAATAATGATTGAAGAGAAAAAAGAAACAAAAAACGCAGTTAAGCTTATGACGGTACACGCATCAAAGGGACTTGAATTTAAATATGTTTTTATCACTGGCCTTGAAGACGGACTTTTCCCGCATCAGAAGCACAATGTGGAGGCAAGTGAAGATAGCGAAGAAGAACGTAGACTTTTCTATGTAGCGCTTACTCGCGCCAAAGAGAAGTTATTTCTATCATTTACAAATTTTCGCACCATCTTCGGTTCACGACAGATAAATGCGCCGTCGGAATTCGTTTCGGACATATCGGCAGGTTTATTAGAAAAAGAAGGGGAAAAAAATAAAATAAAAACTATCTATATATAAGAAAATTTATGAAAGCAAAAAAATCATTGGGACAGAATTTTTTGAAATCAGAGCCGGCTCTGCGAAAAATTGTTGAAGCAGGAGAAATAAAACCAGAGGACATAATTTTGGAAATAGGACCGGGGAAGGGTGCACTGACTAAAAAACTTTTGGAGAAGTGCAGGCATGTCATAGCTGTAGAAAAAGATTATGAACTTGTTTCTTTACTAAAAGAAAAATTCGCCGAACAGATAAAATCCAGCTCTCTTGTACTAGTGCATGAGGACATACTGCAATTTAATATTGACGAAGCAGTTTTAACTTTTTCGAATGGTCTGGCCGGGAGAGGGACCCGGGAAACCGAGGACCTGAGAAAAAGTTCAAAACTGCGAAGTTATAAAATTATCGCCAACATTCCTTATAATATAACTGGAGCGATTTTGAAAAAATTTTTAACAGCAAAGAATCAGCCTACCACCATGGTCTTAATGGTACAGCATGAAGTAGCTAAAAGAATAATGGCGTATGACGGCAAAGAGAGTCTCCTTTCACTTTCTGTCAAAATGTATGGTGAACCAAAAATGGTCACGAAAGTTCCGGCGCGATATTTTTCTCCAAGCCCAAAGGTGGACTCGGCAGTAATTGCTATAAAAAATATTTCTAGAAAAATGTTTGAAGAAAACAAAATTAATGAAGAAAATTTCTGGAAAATAGTGCATGCGGGTTTTGCCCACAAAAGAAAAAAGCTCTCTGGTAACTTAAAAAAGTTACAAATTTCGCAAGAACCGTTCTTGCGAAATTTAGGCAACAAAAGGGCGGAGGATTTGTCCCCAAAAGACTGGGTTGCTTTGGTGAAAAGTGCTATAATTAGGCCATAATTAAATTAGATTGGTTAAAACACAAAAGGATGCCTTGGATTGCTTTTGCAGTACTGTTTCTTTTGGCGCTTTTTTTCATAAAGAATAAATCTTCACTCCTAAATAGCGTAAAAAATGAATCAACCACAGGGCTATCTTACGGCGATGCCATACTGGAAGACTTGGTAAATAAAGATACGGATCTAGATGGGGTATACGACTGGGAAGAGTCTCTTTGGGGGACTGACCCGACCAAAAAAGATACAGATGATGATGGGGTCTTAGACAACCTGGAAATAAAAGATTTATCGGCCCAGGGCGGACTTGTCCCGGGAGGGCAGCAAGTAGAGCTTGGCAATGAAAAATTGACGGAAACGGACAAATTCTCCAGAGAGTTTTTTTCTATCGTTGCAACTCTCAATCAAAATGGACTGGTAGATCTGGCGACAGTGGACAAATTAGGTAGTTCCTTAGCTGACCGTATAAAAAATACCCTCCAGAGAAAAATGTTTTCTATTTCCGACATAAAAATAGCCTCAAGTGATACATTACAGGCTGTAAAAAACTACGACAACGCACTTACTAGTTTATATAAAAAATACCCCACTGGCAAAACAGTCATGGAAGTGTTGCAAAAATTTATGGTTGACGAGAACAATGTTGACGTGAATGTACTATCCGAGCTTGACCCTATAATAATTCGCATCCAAAAAATTATAACTGGGCTCTTGGAAATTAGTGTGCCGAAATCCCTCGCCTCCATCCATTTAGAGCTCGTAAATATCTTACAAAAGCTATCAGAAAATACGAGTGATATAAAACTTTATGAAAGTGATGTTATCGTAGCTTTGAGCGCCATCGGCCAGTATGAGGCGAATATCACTGCGCTGGAAACTACTTCAAATAAACTTGGTACTATAATTGAGCAAAAATTGAAGTAAAGAGTAAAAAACTGTATAATAACCTATGTAAACAATGAAAAAAAAGACAAGTCAAAAATTAATCTCCTTTCTCATAATTATCGCAATACTGATTCCAGCTGTTTTATTTTCTAGGCCGAAACAGGCAGAAGCGCAGACTGCTCTCGGTGGCCCTAGCTGGCTAGTTGATATATTTACAGGCGGAACACTTGGTGCCTCCGGAGTAAGCGCTGGGCAAGAAACTATTCAGACAGGTTTTAAAATCAAAGAGTTCGCCAAAGACATTCTAAAACAAATTATAATGACAGTGCAAAAAAGGCTTTTGGCGGAGATGACCAAGAGCACCATAAACTGGATCAATACTGGTTTCCATGGATCACCACTTTTCGTAGAAAATCCGAAATCTTTTTTCACGGACATTGTAAAGTCGGAGGTAAAAACCATTGTGGACCAAATAGGCTACGATGTACTCCACCAGCCTTTCGGTAAACAAATGGCTTTGAATATTATCAATAGCTACAAAAGCACCCTACAAAGCAATTCCGAATACACATTGAGTAGAGTTATAAATGACCCCAGACTGCTTCAGAACTATAGAACCGATTTTAATGTTGGCGGGTGGAACGGTTTTTTTATCAATAACCTATACCCGCAGAATAATTATCTGGGGTACAACATGATAATCAGGGAAAGCCTTGGCAGAAAAGTAGACAACCCGATAAATAATGAAATAAAAAAAGTACAGGACACTTTACAAAAAGGGATGGGGTTCTTGTCGCCAGAGACTTGTCCGGGCAACAGCGCCAATTCTCAAGCATACAATAAAGTTATTGGCAATGCCTGGCAACGACCTAGCTTTAAAACTCCAGCTATGTCAGACAGTGAAAAAAATGCACTCAATGCCTGTTATAACAACAGTATTGGAGCCGAATCTGAGGCAGAAGCATGTGTCCAACGTGTACACGACCAATACAATACCAGAGTTGGCGCGGCTAAAGCCACTTGGGCGAACACCAATACTTGCAAGGCTGGTTTGGTTACTACCACTCCCGGCTCGGTGGTGGCAAGCCAAATCACCAATGCCATGGGCTCTAATTTCAGGCAAACGGAACTTGGCGCCGCTCTTGGCAATAGCATGTCGGCAATTTTTGATGCATTGCTAACTAAATTCTTAGGAGACGGCTTGAATGCGTTGGCCAGCAAAGTAAATCCAGAACCGGAGCCAGATACTTGGGATTATGATGGTCATACTCTTGGTGGTCCGGGAGATAATAACAGAGATCCATTTAGTGGTCCAGATGAAGTTGTGGACTTAGGTGACTTCAAAGAAACTGTAGACAGAGGAATAGAGAACACAAATATGGAGCTTGAACTTATCTTCAACGACATTACTGCTCTCATAGATCCAGGTACAGGTAAGATTTTAAATAACCCTGGAATTATGCAAATACTTGGTTTGATTTGGCCAGCCACACGAGAACTCGATATATGTTTACCAGGTCCAGATTTGGGATGGCAGGCGCGAACACTCAAAGAGCTCGAAAGAAATAGTGGAAAACTTAACCAAAAATCTACTGATGATGATCCTAAAGAAGCAGCCACAGCCAGACTAGTTCTTCGAGAACTGCAATTTGCTGTAGATTTCTTTGAAGACTGGATAAATAACAAAATGATGATAGAACTTCCTAATGCCATATTGTATATGGACGCAGTGGATGCGCTAGAAACCTTATATCAACAATCAGATGAGCTGGTTGCCCAAAAAAGAGCAAAGGCTTCGGCTCTAGCAAGATTGCAGGCTATTAAGTCTGGCCTAGACGATTTTACGACACAGCCAGAACCCAACTCGGGTGGGGAAAAAGTTTTGATCAATTTGAAAAAGCAGTACAATGCCATAAGTGCTACTGTTTCCAATACTGCCAGCTTGGATGATACGCGAAACGATTTATCTATTGCTAAAGAGAAATTTGAAAAGTTGAAACAATTGACAAAACAGTGCACCGCAGAAAGAACAAAAAAGGGTTGGGCTAACCCAGGCGGGCAGAGTTCGCTCAATAACTCCGGCACAGAAAGACAACTATTTTGTGATTATCCAGTTAGTGGCGGGTACACTCATGAGTCATTTATAGGTCCTGACTCAACAAGACCTAAATTGCCAATGGTAAATGGAAAAAAAGTATTTAAATTTGACAAGGCTTTTGGTAGCGGCACCACTGACATAGCCATGGACTGCAATTTTATATACAAAGCGAATGTCTTGGATTATAAAGGCACTATTCCCGGCTTGACCACTGCCGTAGATTCATCTCCAGCGTCACCCTTAGGCACATGTTCGTATTTAAACTACGAAGACGAACCAAGGGTTGATGAGAGTGTGACAGAAAGTGCCTGCCTAGACAGGGGCGGGACGTGGGGAGGAGTAGGGAGCTCAACTACCACAACCACAACTACCCCCCCCGGTACTCCACCACCTCCACCCCCAACAATTATCGGAAGCTGTGGAACATCAAACGGGCAAATTTTCTCTTCCGGTTCTCTTACGACGAATCTATGTAGCACCGGCACTCCTTCTTCTTTATTTGGCTCTGGACCTTGGACTTGGAATTGTAACGGCAGTGGTGTTGGCGGTTACGGCGCTACTTGTTCTGCCAACTTAGCGCAAGTAGTTACTCCACCACCTCCACCTACAGCCGGACAAGTAGCTTTGTCGGCTTCTTCTAGCATTGGTCCATCTTTCTCTATGGGGTCTGTAACACTTACCGCGACCAATCCTGACTCCGGACAATTTTATTATTACTTCTTTTGCAATCGCTCGCAGACTGACTCTCCTCCGCCAGTGCCAAATGGTTTTATAAATTCTCCCCTGTTGATCAGCGAGAGCACATATGTCTCTCCGGTAAAATGTAGTTACCCTACCGCAGGGACTTACCGTCCGAAAGTGATTAGTTTGAAACTTGGCAATCCGTTAATATGGCGGCAGGGCTGGGCAACGATAACTGTGCAATAAAATGAAAAAATTTTTACCCTTCATTTTAATACTATTTATACTGGTAGGACTATTTAGCCCGATAGGGCAAGTCTATGCATCTCAGGCAAACCCGAAGGAAATCTGTAATGCTGACCTTAGTAATACTCCCTGTACTCCTGAATTTTGTTTCACCTCTGAGGGCGCAATTTATCGTAGCGGAATATCAAAAGCAAATTGCCCTACCACAGGAGGATATAATTGGGGAACTAGGGAGCAATATGGAAGAGGAACTGAAGCTCGCACTGCGGCAACTGATATAGTGCCAGGAGATACACCTGCATCCGGGGAGTCAGAATTTGAAAAAAATAGTGGAAGCTGTACAACCCTGGTGGCAGGGAACGTTGAAGATTGCATAGTTAAATTAATTTATTATATTTTTTATGTTATTCCGGCTTTCTTGCTAAGCCTAGCCGGAAAATTTTTTAATGTAATTATATCTCTTACACTAAGCAGTCTTTTATACACTTCGTCCCCTTTCATATCGGAAGCATGGGGAATTGTGCGCGACCTCTCAAATCTTTTCTTTATACTTATTCTGCTTTACATAGCTATAAGAACCATCCTAGGCATAGGGGGTTCAGATGTGAAAAAAATGATAGTGCAGGTAATAATTATGGCTTTGCTTATAAACTTTTCCATGTTCTTTTCTAAAATAATTATTGATTCTGCCAATATCTTGGCTTTGGTTTTTTATAATAAAATTAATGTGGAGACCACAGTAAATGGACAACGAAGAGATAATTTACCAACAATCAATCAATCCAAAACCGGAATAGAAGAAAAAGATGTTGCAGGAGGAATACTGTCTGCTTTCGACCCTACTAAATTATTATCCGCAGAGTTTTTTAAAAAAGCTAAGGAAAAAACCCAAGCAGTGGGTATGGGTGTTATAGGTACCGCTGCCTATGTGGCGGGCGGAGCGTATCTCGGAACATTTATTCCAGTACCAATATTGGGAACAGTAATAGGAGCTGCTGGAGGGTATGTAACGTCACAAGTAGTGGGCTTGTTTATAAGTACAGATAAAGTACCCCCGGGGCTGATGATTGGGATTATTCTTACTGCTGGCATGATGATGCTTTTTGCAGCGTACGCATTTTTTATAGCCGGATTAGCTTTTATATCAAGACTAATTGAGCTTTGGGTTTTGATCATCTTCTCTCCTTTTGCTTTTATGTCTTCAACGATACCGTTGTTTCAAAAGATTGAAGGCATAGGGTGGGATGAATGGATAAAACGCATCCTAAAATTATCGTTTATGGCGCCGATTTTTATGTTCTTTCTTTACTTAATATTCAAACTAGTATCGTTAGACATATTCAAAAGTCTTGCGGATAGAAGTTTCCCAGACCAAGGCACGCTTGAAGCTTTAGTGCTTATGATTATACCAGCAATGGTAATTTTAATTCTTCTCCATAAATCTACAGAGTACGCTAAAAAGGTATCGGGTGAGTTAGGGGGGATGGTTATAAAGGGCGCAAGCGTGGCGCTAGGAATTGCAGGTGGGTTAGCAATAGGTGGAATAGCTCAAGGTCTCCAAGCAACTGCTGGCAGGGCTGGCAATCTTCTTGCTAGTTCTGCAAGATTAAAGGAAATGGAAGGAAGAGAAGGTCCTGGTGTGCGTAATGCTTTTGCCAGGTTTGCTGGTGGAAGGTTGAGAACTATTGGCAATGTGGCTGCTGATAGTAACTTTGATGCAAGGAAGGGAGCAGTGGGCGCTGTCTTGGGTGCGGCAGAAGGAGTAACCGGACTACAATTTGGGAAAGCGTCTAAACTATTAACAGGAAAAGACAGCTATAGACAAGATAGGAAAAAGAGAGACGAACAAAGAAGAAAGAGGGCTGAAGAACTAAAAGTAGGACCGGATGAAGCATTGACGCAAAACTTGCGAAAAGTAGAAGGTGCTCATCAAGATCTTCTAGTAGACCAGATTACAGATGAAGATGGGCATAAACATGGAAACGCAGAGTACATTGAATTATTAGATACTAGAATTACAGCGCAAAGAGCAAGAGCAAATAATTATTCAGCAAGGTCAAGAGAAAATCCTACTGGAATTAACTCAGCTACTGGAAATACTTACAAGAAAGATGCCCAAATCGCTCAAGATATTGCAGCAGATTCTGAAGGAGAAAGAAAAGCAATTAAGGATGCAGGAGTATTTATTTCATCAACAGGAAAGATACTTGATTACAGTCAAAATACAACAACCAAGCAAGTAACAGAAGAGACACGAAATAATGTAACTAGTCTTGCAGCCAATACAAAATCACAAGTAGATACAGCACTAAAGAATATCGAAAAAGAAGAAGCAGAAAACGCAGAGGCCATAAAGGGGGCCACAGAAGTCTTGTCAGAGGCAGAAAAAGCTAGAAATACAGCAACACAAAAGGGTGATACTGAGGCTATAGCTAGAACAACGAAAGCATTAAGAGATGCTACTGCTAACTTAGAAAAAATTAAGACTGATGGAACTGAATCTATAGCTACGGCTAAGTCTGCTCATGAAAAAGCAATAGAAAGAGCCGCCAAAGCTACGGAAGCCCTAAAGAAGGTTGAGGACAATGTAGCTAAAAATGGAGTTGGAGGTAGGTCAATAAATGACTTAGAAGATAAAGATATTCCACATGCTCACCATGCAGTAGAACGTTCAACTAAGAAGAGACAAAGAGGTTATGCCGAAGGGCTTGAAAGCTCAAATCGTTTCTGGAGTGGAGGACAATATAATCCGACAAATATTGGCAGGGCGGAAGTTAATGAAACGGTTCATAATATAAGAATGAATGCAAAATTAGATAGTGGACATGGAGGAAAAGGAGGAGGACACTAAGTAGTTAAAAAATAGAAAGTTATAAAGTTTATAAAGAAAAAACATGACTGATAAATTACAAAAAATAATTAAAGAAGAAGTGGCAAAATTGCCAAAAGATGCGCAAGATGCGATTAACGCTTTTGATTGGGCAAAAGCTGTGGAAGAAATTGGAAGTAAACACTTATTGGATGAAAGTGAAGTGAATGATTTTCAGGTGGAAACTCTATTAGTTTTAGTGGGGCTGATTGATCCGCAATTTTACCCAGTCAATATTGAAAACCACGTGGGCACTACTAAAGATAGCGCCACTAAAATGGCTGACGAGGCATATGAGAAAGTATTTACCCCCATAAGTAATACTATAGAAGAAAATATTAAGAAAAATTTAAAAAACAAAAAACCAAATGCGACGCAGACGCTAAATTTTATTCTCTCCGGCGGAGATTATTCTACTTTTGTTGCTCCCTCTCCTTCACAAGGAGAGGGTCGAGGTGAGGTGCATCCCACTCCTCCCAGCCTTGCAGACATCCAAGCTAATATGAATAAAACAAGTTTAAAAGATAAGTTAGTAATATAATCCCATATATGAATGATGTCATAGATTTATTACAAATAAAGATTGAAAAAGCCAAACGGGAATTGCCGGGGGACACCCAGAGTGCCATTGCGGCTGTTGATTGGAGAGCGGCCATCTTGGGACTGCGCGCCAAATACGGCTATAATTTTGAACAGCTGGGAGACCTGGAGCTTGAAACAGAATTAGTGCTTTGCGGACTTTTATCTCCGGAGAATTATCCCAAAGAATTATCCAAGCGCATGGGAATTTCCAAAGCCCAAGTAGATGAACTGGTAAATGAAATGAATATGTCTGTTTTTGCAAAAATACGTGAAGAATTAATAAAAAATACCGAAAGAAGAAAAATATTCGCGAAGAATAAGGTTGTAACAAAAACTTTGGATAAAGTAAAACCAATCGAGCCCCCTCGAGTAGTTACTCTTAAAGATATCACTACTCCACCTCGGCCTCTAATAACCAAAGACGAAGGGAATAAACTGCCAGTACCGGAAAAATTAGAAATAAAGGGAGACGTAAAACCTATATTTGAACAAAAGTTGTCCAGTAGTTTTCAAATACCCACGATAAAAACAGATCACTCCTTAAATAATATTTCCAAGCCTGCCGTCTCCGCTTCTGGGACAGCTTCCGCAGCTTATCCGCCCAAAGCCGACCCTTATCGTCTACCACCCGAGTAAAATATAAGAAATATGCAATTCAAAGTACCACAATTTTTAGACATAGAAGACAAAATTTTCGGCCCTTTTACTTTTAGGGAGTTCATTTACTTGGCCGGTGGCGCAGGGTTGTGTTTTGTGCTTTATAGATTATTGGGATTTTACTTAGGGGCTATACCAATTCTCGCCATGGCAGCGCTGGCGCTGGCGCTTACTTTCTACAAGCCTAACAACAAGCCATTTATAAATATGATTGAAGCTGGACTCAAATACATGACTCAAGACAAGCTGTATGTGTGGAAAAAACCAGAAGCCAGACTAAATACCAAAGAGCAAAACAAAGTAGTAAGTGAAGAAAAAGGAATACCAAAGCCAAATGAAGAAATAAGACTAAGTGGAAGCAAGTTACGGGACTTAGCTTGGAGTCTGGATGTAATGGATTTAAACCAGCATGCAGATAAATGATATAAAAATATATGGCATTAAATGCAAAAGCAACTCAAGAGTTTGTCCCAATCAAGGAAGTACGTGATGGCATCATCGTCCTAAAAGACGGCGGACTTCGGGCCATAATATTGGCGAATTCCACCAATTTATCCTTGAAGTCAGACGACGAACAAAAAGCGACAATACTTCAGTTTCAAAACTTTTTAAATACTTTGGATTTTTCTATTCAAATATCAGTGCAGTCAAGGAGGCTGGACATTCGGCCGTATCTTTTGCTTTTGGAAAATAGAATAAAATTACAAAATGAACCATTGCTTAAGTTGCAAACCAAAGAATACATAGAGTTTATTAGAAATTTTACCGATACGGTAAGCATAATGACCAAGAGTTTCTTTGTGGTGGTGCCGTACACGCACACTGTGCTAAAATCAGACACCGGCATTCTCGGGGGGCTCTTTTCCCGAAAAAACAAAGAAGAAATTAAGATTGCCAAACAAGAAGACTTCGAAGAAAAAAGATCGCAGCTGGAAGAGCGAGTAAGCGTCATCCAACAAGGTCTTAACCGTTGCGGTATAAAGTCGGCTCAACTAGGAACCGAAGAAATTGTGGAATTATTTTACAAGGTTTTTAACCCTGGGGAGTTGGAAGGTAAAATTAAGATGGAATAGTCCCGTTAGAAGCCGCGGTCGCAGTTTAATATATAATATGTTAATAGAAAATATAAAATTTAATAACTTAATCAAGCATAGTCTCGGTCTGATGACCGCGACCTGCTTCTAACGGGATGGGAATCTTACAAAAGTGGTTTGGAAAAAAAAATAATGACGTAAACAGTAGTTCCGCGGGAAGGGGTGGGATGCAAGCGTCTACTCTCCCAGTGGTGCCGGAAGAGATTTACAAAAAAGCCAGTCTGGAATTCCAAGACATCATTGCGCCGTCGGCGCTTAAAATTGACTCGAAGTCTATAAGTTTGGGAGATAAAATCGCCCGTACTTTCTTCATCATATCTTATCCTAGATTTTTGACCGATAATTGGTTTTCTCCGATAATTAATTTGGATAAAGTTTTCGATATTTCACTTTTTATTCACCCGATAGATACTTCTCTGATGCTGCGGCAGTTCCAGAAAAAAGTAGCTGAAGTGCAAAGCCAAATAAATGTACGTGAAAGCAAGGGCATGGTTCGCGACCCCATGCTCGACACCGCCTACCAAGACTTGGAAGGCCTGCGAGATAACCTGATTCAAGCCCAACAGAAAATGTTCGATGTCGGCATTTACATTACCATTTATGCCGACAATGAAATGGACCTATTCAAGCTAGAAAATGAAATCAAGTCAATGCTGGAGTCAAAGCTAATATACATCAAGCCAGCTCTGTTCCAACAAGAAGATGGTTTTAAGAGCGTCATACCGATAGAAAATGACCTGTTAGGCATTAATCAAAAATTAAATTCGGAGCCGCTTTCAAGCGTGTTTCCATTTATTTCTTTCGACCTAACCTCTGACAGAGGAATACTCTATGGCATCAACAGGCATAACTCCAGCCTGGTTATTTTCGACCGGTTTTCTCTGGAAAACTACAACTCGGTAACCTTCGCCAAAGCAGGGTCCGGCAAATCATATGCGACCAAACTCGAAATTCTAAGGTCCCTAATGTTTGACATCGATGTTATCGTTATTGATCCGGAAAGGGAATATGAATTTCTTTCCGAGGCTGTCGGGGGGAGGTATTTTAATATATCTCTTTCTTCCGACCACCACATCAATCCATTTGACTTGCCAATACCGCGCGAAGACGAAACCGCCGAGGATGTTTTGCGATCAAATATTATAAACTTAGTCGGGCTTTTCCGGCTTATGCTCGGCGGGTTGACTCCGGAAGAAGACTCAATCGTAGATAAGGCTATTTCAGAAACTTATGCCATCAAAGATATCACTCCGGAGTCGGATTTTTCGAATATTGAACCGCCGCTCCTTTCGGACTTTGAAATGGTGCTCTCTGGCATGGAAGGCAGCGATTCGATCGTGGTGCGTTTGGCAAAATATACCAAAGGCTCTTGGGCGACATTTCTAAACAGACCGTCAAATGTGGATATAAATAAAAAATTCGTTGTTTTTTCCGTTCGAGACATGGAAGACGAATTAAAACCGGTGGCCATGTATATAATCATGCATTATATATGGAATGCCATACGCAAAAATTTGAAGAAACGTTTACTGGTGGTGGATGAAGCATGGTGGATGATGAAGTCTGAAGATACCGCTTCATTCTTGTATTCCTTGGCTAAAAGAGGAAGAAAATACTACCTTGGGCTTGCTACTATCACTCAAGATGCGGCGGACTTTATGAATTCTCCGTATGGGGTGCCGATAATCACTAACTCCTCTATTCAACTTCTCCTGAAACAGTCTCCGACCACTATTGATATTTTACAAAAAACTTTCAACCTGACCGATGAAGAAAAGTACCTGCTTTTGGAGTCGGGCGTGGGCGAAGGGATATTCTTTGCGGGGCTGAAACATGTGGCCATTAAAATAATCGCTTCTTATACCGAAGACCAAATCATTACCTCTGACCCATCGCAAATATTATCAAACAGAAAAGCTAAAGAAGATTTTGAAAAAGGAGAAATGGCGCCTGCCAACCCTCCGGAAAAAGTGTTACAATAATGTTATGAAATTTAGACTTTTATTGCCATATTTTCTTACAGCATTTCTGGTGTTTTGCGTTGTCCAGCCTATTGAGATATTTGCCGCCTCCAGTAGCAACATCTTGGTTGATGTTACACCTTCAAATCCTGCTCCAAACGAAGATACTACTATTACCTTGAGCAGTTATGCGAATAATTTAGACAGTGTTTTGATACAATGGTCTGTTGACGGTAAAAATGTTTCTTCGGGTATTGGCCAAAAGTCTTTTTCTTTAATGGCGCCGGCGTCAGGCTCACAGGCAGTTATCTTGGCTCGAATATCTTTGCCGGACGGTGAATTAGAAAAAAGAATAATTATTAGGCCTTCCGTCATGGTATTGCTCTCCCAGGCGAATGATTCTTACGTTCCTCCATTTTACAAAGGCAAAGCGTTGCCTACGGCCGACAGCGAAATAAAAGTAGTGGCTATGCCGGAAATAAAAATAAATTCTACATTGGTAGATGCTAAAAATCTGACCTATGCATGGAAAAAAGATTATACTAATATGCCGGGAGAGTCAGGCTACGGCAAGAATTCTTTTGTCTATGTCAATGATTACTTGGAAGATTCCAGCAATATCAGCGTAACAGTCTCAACTGTCAACCAGGATTTTTCTGTAGATGGAAATATAAATATAGGAATGTCAATTCCAAAAATAAATTTTTATAAAAACGACAACACTTTAGGAACTATTTGGGACATTGCCTTGTCCGATCCTTACCAAATCCAAGGACCAGAAACAATAGTAGCCGTACCTTATTTTATTTCACCGAAAGAAATACAGAACCCTAGACTAGTATGGAATTGGTCCATTAATGATAGTATTATCAATATACTGGGCTTTAAGAAAAATGTAATACCACTGCAACCGCAGAGTGGCGCATCTGGAACATCCAAGTTGAAACTTGAAGTTGAAAACATGGATAAAATCTTTCAAACAGTAAGCAAAACTATGAGCGTAGAATTTTAAAATATGAAAAAATTAGGTAAAATAATAATAATTTTAACTTATGTAAGTTTTGTCCTGACGGGTGTTTTTATGCCATTAAATTTTAGTTTTGCTCAAACTGGGGGAGCAACTGGTTCGTTTGATGATCCCAGATGTACTCCTCCACAAGTTATAAAAGACGGTAAATGTGTTACGCCAACAAGTACCCCTTACCAACTTTTAGCCCCAATCAAGATCTCACAGGGTCAAAATCTTGTAAATTTTGATCCTGGGGATAATAACGCATTGGGCAGATACCTGAATATAATGATAAAGCTAATAATAGGTCTGTCTGCTGTTATGGCAGTAGTGATGATAGTGATAGGTGGCATGGAGTATATGACCAGCGAGCTTGTCTCAAGTAAAGAAGCAGGTAAGGAAAGAATCAGAGACGCCCTTCTCGGACTTGTTATAGCCTTAGGCGCCTATGCTTTGCTTTTTACCATAAATCCAGATTTGCTTAGTACTGATATAAATATAGATCCAGCAACTATTCAAGTGGTTTTGCAAGAAGATAGAGATGGTAGTCCGCCCAGCCTTAGTCCATTTACTGGAGCTTTACCTACTGGAGCCGTGGCTGGCTGTCAAGAAGGAGTAGTAAAATCTGCTTCTACTGGAATTGTTGCCTGCAGTAACATCAGTGGTAATATTGACCAAATGGTTGCCGCTGCCAGACAAGCTAGTTTAGTAATATGGGCTGGAGGATTCAGAACAGCTGCGCAACAAACAGCATTAAGGCAGCAACACTGCAATGGAAATGTGTCTGACCCAAGGGCACCATGTAACCCACCTACTGCTGTCCCGGGAACATCAAGGCACGAAAGTGGTCTAGCTTTAGACTTAACTTGTAACGGAACAACAATTCAATCACCTAGTAATGCTTGTTTCATATGGTTAAGAAATAATGCTTCAAGGTATGGATTTCAAAACCTAATAGGTGGTACTGAACCTTGGCATTGGTCAACTGATGGGCATTAAAAATAAATTTTATGTCAAAAAGAAATTTCGTACTTTTAGTAATAATCTTGAGCCTCGTGGTAGTTGTGGCTTTTGGATTTTTATATTTTCGCCAACCCGCAGATATTACCAGTGGCGATACGGAAGGCACCAATTTTTTCTCACAATTTAATCCATTTGGCGGTACTGGCACAAGCAAGCCTCCAGTCACCAAGCCCCCAGTTGATGTTTCAGGGTATGTTCCTCCCACAGGAGAAGAAATACAGGATGCAAAATTAAAAAAGGTTTCCAGCATGCCCATAGCCGGTTTTACCGTGTTTACTAAAGAAAGAATAAAAGAAACAGCATTAGTTACAGGACCCGAAGGGGCGGATACTAAAACGGGCACACCAAAAACTGAATTTGTATTAGCTTTAAGATACGTAGAGAAATCTAACGGTATTATTTACCAGACTTTTGCGGACAAAATAGAAGAAAGAAAATTTTCTAAAACTATAATACCTAAGATATATGATGCCTACTTCGGCAGTCATGGGGAGTCTGTTATTATGCGCTATCTAAAAGCAGATGACCAAACCATAGAAACTTTTGTCGGCAATTTGCCGAAAGAAAATCTTGGTTCGCCTCTCGGTGGAGAAAATGAGTTAAAAGGGTCTTTTTTGCCGGTAAATATTAAAGATGTAAGCATATCACCTGATACTCTCAAAGCTTTCTACTTGTTCAGCACTGGAGAGAACATGGTGGGGACAGTCCTAAATTTTTCAACTAATAAAAAGATTCAAATTTTCGATTCTCCTTTTACAGAGTGGCTTTCTTGGTGGCCTAATGAAAAAATAATAACTCTTACGACTAAGCCTTCAGCACTGGCGCTGGGGTACGTATACGGTTTTGACCAAAATGGCAAAAACTTTAGTAATATTTTAGGAAATATAAATGGACTCACAACACTTACAAGTCCTAATGGAAAGTTAATTCTTTACGGTGACAGCAGTTTGGCAGTGGGAGTGTATCACACAGATACCAGAATTTCTGATTTTTTAGGGGTAAAGACTTTGCCGGAAAAATGTGTCTGGAGCGGAGGCAGTGATTTTGTTTATTGCGCTGTGCCAAAGTTAACAGGCTTTGGTTTATATCCGGACTCTTGGTATCAAGGGGAGGTGTCATTTTCTGACCAGATCTGGAAAGTGGATATAAAAACTGGCAACGGAGTAATGATATTAGACCCAGTCACAGTTTTGGGTGGCGAAGATGTTGACGGAATCAAGTTAACAGTTGACCAAGGTGAAAACTACTTATTTTTTGTTAATAAAAAAGACTCTTTTTTATGGGAGTTATCGCTTAAATAGTACCTATATATTTGATAACCACTCGGCGAGTAGGACCAAACCCAACAGATTCGGTTTTAAGGTCTGTGGCATCAGAAAAAAATTCATGCACAATTCTGCGTTCAAAAGCCGACATCGGGTCGAATTCTATATTTGATTTAAAATATTTTGCTCTCTCTCTCATCATATGAGCCACTGCTCGAATGTTTTCTACACGCCTTTTTTGAAAACTATTTATATCAATCATAATTTCTGGCCACAAGTCTGACATGTGGCCTCTTTTATTTTCAACTATTCTGCGCACTAAATGATTTAGTGCGTACAATGCCTCTCCTTCACGGCCTGTAAAAAAATTCGGTTCTTTTACCTCCACTCGATACCACGTGCTTTTCCCATCTTGTTCAATAGAAATCGAATCCATTCTTACCGTGGTTTTTTCAATAAGTTCTTTTATTAAATTTTGTATTTCAGTCTTGTCCATATATTTTTTATTTTACCTGTCCGGTAGTGAGCTTTGCTCTACTGTTGGATAGCCAATACATTCTTACTTTTTCTTGTCTGGTATATTTGCTGACCTACAGCAAATATATTACTCGTAATCCAATAAAGTGCGATAGCGCCGGATATGCTATAGGCTATAAAAGCTACTACAAATGGAAATATATATTTCATTTGCATATTCATGCTTTTACCAAAGCTTTCCCCGAAAGAGCCGGTAGCGGCTCCTGAAGTCTTTGGCTGGGGCATAAAGTGAGCTTGAAGGTATTGAGAGATTCCGGCTAAAATTGCCAGAAATATACTCTTGCCACCAATATCAAGCACTCCCAAGAAAGTCATATTCATGTGTTCCGGCACTTCTATGAAAGAGTAAAGAAGTCCGCTGTCGAAATTTATTCCTTTATAAAAAACATAATACAATGCGAAAATAATCGGAATTTGAATTAAAAGCAAAAGACACCCAGAGAATGGGTTAGTCTTATGTTTTTTATAAAGTTCAAATGTTAGCTTCGCTTGCTCCTCTTTTGATGCCCCGCTCATTTTGATTTTATTAAGCTCAGGAGACAGAGTTGTCATCGCTACTTGGCTCTCAATAGACTTTTGAGACAAAGGAAATAGTATTAGTTTGACTAAAATTGTGAGTATAACAACAGCTAAACCTACGTCCCCACCAGGAATATTAGAGATTAAAAAAGCCAAAGCGTTGATTAGCGGCTTATATAAAAGCGCGTCCCAAATATTTGAAAGCATTATCTTATCTTATAGTAAAATGCCGAAAAGTCCAATATTTTAGTATTATTTTACTGGGTCGATATGATTTTTCTGCCATGGGTGGCAGCGTAAGATGCGGGCAAGTCCTAGATAAGAGCCCTTGATAGCCCCGTACTTATTTATGGCATCTTTAGCGTACTTTGAACATGAAGGATAAAATACACAACTTGGCTTTAAAAGAAAAGATATATACTTCTTGTAAAAATCAATTAATTTTACTAAATATATTTTTGATTTCATTTTCCAGTATGATGTTATCATCTTGATATTTTCTAAAAATAAAGGCCCCTACTATATATTTCGGCACTTTGGTAATATATTTTTTTAAAATTACGTAACCTTTTCTTCGGAGGAGATTTCTTTCAACTGCCAGTTTGGCAATATTTTTCGGGGCAATAAAAGATATTCTGGGCGTACTGGAATTTTTATTTTTAATAAATTTAAAAGTTAAACTAGGAGAAGTCAAAAACTTTCCTTCTTTAAAGATTTTCTCTACTGCCTTTGTGTCGGCTCTATTTTTCTTCTTGAGCATGTTAGACCGAGAGTTTTTTCCTGCCTTTTTGACGCCTTCTTTTTAACACCGAGCTGCCAGTTTTAGTTCTGGACCTCACCAAAAACCCGTGAGATTTAGCTCTCTTTCTTTTTTTAGGTTGATATGTGAATGACATGGGTTAAATATACAGTATTGCAGGCAATAAATCAAATTATGATTTTTTCTCCAAGGCTTTGGACTTGGTGACTATTTCGTCAACTAGGCCGTACTTTTTCGCCTCCTCGGCATCCATGAAGAAGTCTCTCTCCACGTCCTTTTCTATTTGGGCTAAGGACTTGCCGGTATTCTTGGCGAGTAATTTATTTAGATTGTCCCGTGTTTTCAAGATGTGTTTGGCGGTAATGGCAATGTCTGTGGCCTGACCCTCCACTCCACCCATAGGCTGATGAATCATAACCTCCGCATTCGGCAGAATAAAACGCTTACCTTTTTTCCCAGCGGAAAGAATAATTGCTCCGCCGGAAGCGGCGAGACCGACACAAAAAGTGGAAATGTCTGGACGCACATGATTCATAGTGTCTACTATGGCCATAGTAGAGGTGACTGAACCACCAGGGGAATTTATATAAAGGAAAATGTCCTTTTTTGCGTCTTCAGACTCTAGGAAAAGGAGCTGTGCAATGACGATATTAGCCGTATGGTCGTCAATCGGTCCGCCCAGGAATATAATTCGTTCGCGCAAAAGCCGCGAATAAATATCATACGCCCGCTCTCCAAACTGTGATTTTTCTATTACTGTGGGTATCAACATACGCCCAGTATACCTGAATTCAATAAGCAATTGCAAACTTTTTCAAGTTGTGCTAACATCCTAAGCAATGTATCAGAACGCCCACAAGCCAAACATCTGCCCAAACTATATAAATATTCTTTCCGTTTCCGTTTTATTAAAAACCCCAGAAGGGGTTATTTTTTTATCAATTAACAAACAATAAAATGATACATGGCTACATAGGAGAAAAAGATATTATAAGTTTTAGCGAGATTGTAAACAAAATGCGAACTTTTTGTTTACAAAAAGGTTTTGTGGAAGTGAATACTCAAGACAGGCTTTCTATTCTGGCTGCTTGTGAAGACCCTACGACAGTAGCCACTTATAATTACGCAGGGGAAGTTTGGCCATTGCCACAGACAGGACAGATGTGGCTTGAATATGAACTTCTGACTCGCCCAGAATTACCAGGAGTATTCTGTGTCAGTACAAGTTTTAGAAATGAAAAAAATCCGATTCCCGGACGTCATAGAATCATATTTCCGATGTTTGAGTTTGAGTTGAAAGGAACTTTACCGGAGTTGGAAAAATTCGAAATTGAACTTTTAGAATACCTAGGTTTTGGTGCTCGGAAAACTTTTTTCCACAAATCCTATGATGAATTGAAAGAATATTATGGAGTAGAAGAATTGAAGACCGAACACGAAAATAAAATGCTCGCCGATTTCGGACCTGTCGTCTTTTGTAAAGAATTTCCTTCTTTTACTTCTCCTTTTTGGAATATGAGAAGGAAAAATAAAGAATATGCAGAAAAAATAGATGTAATTATGTATGGCAATGAAACCATTGGCTCTGCCGAGAGAAGTACCAACCCAGAAGAAATGAGAGAAGAATTTCATAGTATTAGCGGAGGTGAATATGCTGATTTGCTTTATAATTTATTTGGACAGGAAAGAGTGGAAAAGGAATTAAATGAATTTTTGTCACTAAAATTCTTTCCGCGTTGTGGTGGTGGTATTGGCATGACTCGTATCATAGCTGCCAATGAAAAATTAAAAGAAAGTAGATAAAATTATGAAAAAAATCTGGGACAGGGGAGTAGCAAAAAAAACTGACAGCAAAACAAGTCAGGTCGTCGAAGACTATACTGTCGGCATAGATTATCTGCTTGATTTGGAACTCTTGCCATATGACATAATGGCGAGCATGGCTCATGCGAAGATGTTGCACAAAATAAAGATACTAAATTCACAAGAATTAAAAACTTTAATTACAGGATTAAATAAAATTTTATCTCTCTCCAAAGTGGGGAAATTTAAGATTGATAAATCACAAGAAGATGGACATACTGCCATAGAAGCTTATTTAACAGAGCATTGTGGCATTGTGGGCAAGAAAGTGCACACTGGTCGTTCGAGGAACGACCAAGCCTTGGTTACGGTGCGTCTTTTCAGTAAAGAAAAACTTTTGGAAATTAAAAAGCAAGTTGAAGATTTAATAAAGGCTCTTGAAGGTCAAATCAAAAAACAAGGCAAAATAAAAATGCCGGGCTATACTCACATGCAAAGAGCTATGCCTAGCTCTGTCGGCATGTTGCTGGCATCTTACCACGACAGCTTAGAGGACGATCTTATATTAATAGATGCAATTTCAAAAATTATTGACCAGAATCCATTGGGGTCTGCGGCCGGTTATGGAGAAAATATCTTAGGGCTTGATAGGAAATTTACCACCAAAGAATTAAATTTCAAAAGAGTGCAAGAAAATCCTATTTATTGCGCATTGTCTCGCGGCAAATTCGAGAATCTTGTATTGCAGGCAATATCGAGTGTTATGTTTGACATAGGTAAAATTGCGAGCGATTTGCTTCTTTTTACCACGAAAGAATTCGATTTCTTTACCTTGCCGGACTCTTTCAAAACAGGCTCTAGCATAATGCCCCAGAAGAAAAACTACGATGTTCTGGAATTAATAAGAGGGAATATAGCTATTTTTAACGGTTACCAGCATCAAATAGAAAATGTGATTAAGAATTTATTTTCTGGCTACAACAGAGACTTTCAGCTTACCAAAGAGCCGTATATAAAAGGTATGAAACTCGCCCTTGATACAATAAGAGTTATGACTCTTGTGGTAAAAAATTTAGAAGCAAAGAAAAAAAATCTGGAAAGTGCCTGCACGCCAGAGCTTTATGCCACAGATGAAGCTTTAAGATTGGTTAAAAAAGGAAAAAGCTTCCGAGAAGCTTATCAAGAGGTAAAAGAAAAATTTTATTAATAGTTTAAGTTTCCAGTCAAAAATTCCTGCGTCTTCGCCCTCGGAGACAAAAGGACAGGGAACCCACGACGCTTAAAATTTTTACTAGAAACTTACAAATATATGAAAAATCCTTGGGACTTAAAAACACAAATGTTGGAAGCCATCAAACAAAACGGAGGTTTTGTTAACTGCCACGCGCATTTTGACAAATCGTACTACATTACCCGTGAAGGCTTAGATCAAGCTATGGTGAGCATGGAAACAAAATGGCGCATGAGTGACGGGATAAAGCGTTCTTCCAGTGTCGAAGAAATAAAAGAAAGAATTCGCCGAGCACTCGATAACTTGGTCATGCAGGGGTGCAAGCTTACCTGCACTTTCGTGGATGCGTATGACGCGGTGGGGCATAAAGCCATAGAAGCAGCCAATGTTGTGAAGGAAGAATATAAAGATAAAATTACCATGATTACAATTACCCAGCCACTTGGTGGGCTCGTGGATGATAATGCCCGCGCTTTATATGAAGACATTACCGCCAAGGCAGATATTGCCGGTGCCTTACCTTCTAAGGATCGTCCCAATCATGAGGCGCACCTGGATCATCTTTTTAGTATTGCTAAAAAGTTTAACAAGCCTGTGCATGTGCATATTGACCAAGAAAATAATCCAAATGAACGAGACATGGAGCTTTTAATTGATGCAGTCAAGCGCCACGGCTATCAAGGCAGAACTGTAGCCATACATGCCATCTCGGTTTCAGCCCAGCCCAAGGAATACCGTATGAAAATTTACAAAGAAATGGCCGAGCTTGGGATAGCTGTCGTCGTGTGTCCTTCGGCAGCTCTGTCAATGCGACAACTCGACCAATATAATGCTCCGGTGCATAATTCCATTGCCAATGTTCCGGAAATGATTGAAGCGGGGATCTTGGTGGGCCTCGGGGTGGACAATATAGCCGACTTCTATGAACCTTTTGTGGACGGCGATATGTGGACAGAGTTGCGCTTACTTCAGGAAGCCTGCCGGTATTACAATCTCGATGAGTTGGTCAAAATCGCCTCAGTAAACGGAGCAAAAATTCTAGCCTATAAGTAAAAACTCTTTGCTAAGTACTTTTTGCAGGGGTTTTGAGGCTGACGAGCCGAAAACTTCAGGATTTTTTAAGCTTCAAAAAATCCGTACCGGAAAAAAGTTATTTAGCAAAGAGTTCTACTGACTTTCTAAAAACTGGAAGATTTTTTCGTTAGTGAGGACATTCTCGGCATGCATGCGGGCGCGCTCGGGATCGGCATCTTTGTAGTGTTCCAGAATAGTCGCCACTTCTTTGGTCACTTGCTCTTCGTCGGCCACTATTTTTTCCACTTTAGAAATTTCATTTAAAATGAGGGCCAGCTTGGCTTTTTTCTCGGCATCGTTTCTGAATTCTTTACGCAAATCTTCTTTGGTTTTATTCAAGTGCTTTAAATAGTCTTCAAATTTTAGCCCCATTTGGGTAATGTCTGATTCCATTCGGTATAAAATTTTATCCAGCTCAATTTGCAGTAGAATTTCAGGCAGTTCCATGCTGCTATCATCAATTATTTTATCAATGATTTTCAATCTCGTCTTTTCTTTGTGAGTATTTTCTTTTTCCAACTTAATATTTTCTTTAAGTTTTATTTTGAAGTCTTCCACATTTTTAAATGGTCCAAGTGCTTGAACAAATTCATCGTTAAAAGGAGGCAACTCTGGTTCTATACTTTTTTCTTTTTCATCTACAGATGCCCCTTCTGTCATGTGCACCTTTGGCGCCCGGGACTTCCTGATGTCCATAATGGTATTTTCTACATCTTCGTCTGATACTTCAAGGTCAGACCTTTTTAAATTCCCAAGTTCTGACCTTAGGATGCCTTTTGCTATATCTTTATATTTAGGCAGTTTAATCTCCGGCAGTATAGCTGTCTTAATTTTGAAACCTAGTGGATTTTTACGTGCCAATTTTGTAACAGAAACTTCCGGTCTGCTTATGGCATCCAGTTTCTCACTCTCAACTATTTTAGGGTAATGTTCAGCAAGCGCCAACTCCGCCATCTCTTCCAAGATACGAATCTCTGGGATTTTTGAGATAAGTACATTCTCCGGTATTTTGCCCTTTCTGAACCCGTCCAAGTCTAAACTATCACCAAGCCGTTTAAGTGCTTTCCCAAAATAGCTTTCTAAAGTTTCAGCGTCGAGTTCTCCCTCTATTTCTACTTCACTTTTTGGTAATTTTTTTACTGATACTTTCATTACTGTACGCTATCTACGTCCACACCCGTACTGGTGTCTGTTGCCTCTAATTCCGCATCTAGATTATCAAGGTCGGA
Source organism: Candidatus Nomurabacteria bacterium RIFCSPHIGHO2_02_40_30 (assembly GCA_001785445.1). Taxonomy (GTDB): domain Bacteria; phylum Patescibacteriota; class Minisyncoccia; order Phycocordibacterales; family UBA9973; genus UBA9973. Next base: position 186,975 of record MFTV01000016.1, read on the forward strand.
AGCATCTTCTTCAGTTACATTTTCTGCCTGTATTTTCTTTTCCTCTATTGCTTTTTGGTTTGCTTGCCACATATATATTCCGCCAACCACGAGAATAATTATTATTATAATTAATCCTACGAATGCGCCATTTGATTTTTTGTCAGGTTCCATAAAAATTTAGTTAAAATTTATAATGTGGTTTCCACTTTCATTTTTAATGCATCCCTCAACGACTTGATTGCGTCGTTCAAAGACTGATGCGCATTCTTTAATAATGTTTGTGTATCTTGCGCCAATGTTCGCAATGTTGTCCTGTTTTCAGTTGAAAGTTCGTCAATCGAAAGAGATAGTAAGGCATTTGCTTCTGCAATTTTTGTTTTTGCCTCATTTAATTTAGCTTCTGCCGTAGCTACAAAACTTAGGGCTGTCGTCACATCTACTCCTTTAGCTTCCAGCTTGGTTACTTGGGTATTAACCTTATCTTTGAGTTTACTGATTCTTTCAACAGCTGTGTCGAATCTTTCAAGAGCTTTTTCTCGTCCCAGCACCCTAGTTTCTTTTATTTTTGCCTTGACTGCATCTTTCTCGTCTTTGATTTTAGCTCGGAGGTCTTCCATTTTTTGCTTGGCCTCCTCTCTTTTTACTTCTATTACTTTTTTTACTTCTTCCCTTTTAGTCTTCATTTCAGTGCGTATTGCTTCACGCTTCTCTTTCATCTCTGTGTTGAAAGCCTCTCTCTTTGTTTGCATTTCTTTTCTCACTTCCTCTCTTCCATCTTTCACTTTGTCTTTAGCTGCTTCTCTAACTGTTTTTATTTCAGCTTGGTTCGCTTCACGTCTGGCTTTTAAGTCAGCCTGAACTTGCATTTGGGCTTTTAGGCGCGCATCTGCATCTGCTCTTCTTTTTTGCGCCGGAGTCGTAACAGCTCCTATATTTGTTTCCGCAGTTACATTGGTGGTAGCAGAAACTTCCGCGTTTTCTTCGGCATATATAGTGTGTGCGTTCAAAACAAGTATTATTGCTAAAGGAATAAACAAAGTTAAATATTTTTTCATAAGTATTTTAGTATTAAACTATTAATAATAGACCTAGCCTATTATATCAAAAACGCCACCAAAAGTAACGCAACTATGTTTAGTATTTTGATCATAGGATTGATAGCAGGACCAGCTGTGTCTTTATATGGGTCTCCTACAGTGTCTCCGGTAACTGCAGCCTTATGGGCCTCACTACCTTTTCCGCCATGGTTTCCTTGTTCAATGTGTTTCTTGGCATTGTCCCATGCACCCCCTCCAGAAGTCATTGAAATCGCCACGAAAAGTCCGGTAATAATAGAGCCTACCAGTAACCCTCCCAGAACCACAAAACCTTTCTCTTGACCAAAAAGCAAAATGACTAATATCGGCGCGAATACAGGGATAAGAGCCGGCAGTATCATTTGTTTGATAGCTGCACCGGTAATAATTGATACGGCCTTGGCATAGTCCGGCAACGCTCTCCCTTCCATGATTCCTTTTATTTCTCTAAATTGTCTCCTGATTTCTTCCACGACTTTGCCGGCAGTTTTACCCACAGCTTCCATGCATAATGCTCCGAAATAGTACGGCAAGAGTCCTCCGATAAAAAGCCCGACAATCACATATGGATTACTCAAATCAAAAGTTATGGCCTTGCCAGCTTTTGCAATCTCTTCTGTGTAGGAGGCAAAAAGAACAAGCGCGGCGAGTCCGGCCGAGCCTATAGCGTAGCCTTTAGTGACTGCTTTAGTAGTGTTGCCTACGGCATCTAGTGGATCAGTAACATCGCGAACTTCTTTCGGAAGCTCGGCCATCTCGGCAATGCCTCCGGCATTATCGGTGATAGGGCCATAGGCGTCTATGGCCACAATAATTCCTGTCATGGAAAGCATAGACATTGCGGCCACAGCTATTCCGTACAGGCCAGCGTAGTTGTAGCTTACTAATATCCCAAGAACGATTGTAAATAAAGGCCAAGCAGTGGACTTCATTGATATGGCTAAACCTTGAATCACATTTGTGCCGTGACCGGATACCGATGCTTCCGCAATTGATTTCACGGGAGCATATTTTGTCGAGGTAAAATATTCTGTAATTATGACCAGAGCTCCAGTAACAAAAAGACCCACCACTGAACAAATAAATAAGTCCATTACCTCGTATTTGCCATTACCTGCCATCAATAATTTAGTAACAGGGTAGAAAGAAATTAAAGCAAGAATTCCGGAAGCTACTAGACCTTTGTATAAAGCTCCCATTATATTACTCGATTGATTACCCAAACGCACAAACCAAGTGCCGACAATTGACGCAAAAATTGCTACTCCGCCAATTACTAACGGGTAAAGAATTGCATTTTCAAAACCGACAAAAAGTAGGGAACCGAGTAGCATTGTAGCCACTGAAGTAACAGCGTAAGTTTCAAATAAGTCCGCAGCCATACCGGCGCAGTCGCCAACATTGTCGCCAACATTGTCTGCGATAACTCCAGGGTTTCTTGGGTCGTCTTCTGGTATGCCTGCCTCAAGCTTACCGACAAGGTCTGCGCCCACATCCGCTGCTTTGGTAAAAATTCCTCCTCCTAATCTTGCGAAAATAGAAATTAGCGAAGCCCCGAAGCCAAGGCCGACAAGCGCGGTAATATCTTTGGTAATTGCATAAAATAAAGTGACTCCAAGTAAGGCAAGGCCCACTACCAGAAGCCCGGTAACTGTGCCGCCTTTAAATGCTAGAGAGAGAGCACTTTCTATACCTTGTCTGGCAGCTTCTGTTGTGCGGACATTTGCTCGCACAGAAACATTCATACCTATGTATCCAGCGAGAGCAGAGAAGACAGCTCCGATCAAAAATCCGAGAGCCATAGTCCAGCCGAGCTTGGGTACAAAACCAATAATAAAGAAAAGTATTAATGCTATAACTGCAATAGTTTTGTATTGTTTATTTAAATAAGCACTAGCACCGTCTTGTATTGCTTTGGCAATTTCCTGCATGCGCGCATTTCCGGCGCTCTTTTTTAAAATTGACTTAGCTAAAAATAAACCGTAAACAATAGCCACAACGGAACTGATAATTGCAAACCATAAAAAGTTACTCATTTTTTTATTCGTTTATTTTATCACTAATAATTTCTTTGTCCGGAACTACTGTGCCATCGCCCTTGATATCTATTCTCCAACCAGTGAGTTTGGCGGCTAGGCGCACGTTTTGTCCGCCCTTGCCGATAGCCAGAGACAATTGGTCATCAGCCACTTCTACCACAGCTTTATGTTCTTTTTCGTCTACTTCGATAGAGATAACTTTGGCTGGGGACAGAGAATTAGAAACAAAAATTTTAGGGTCAGAAGACCAAGGAATAATATCAATTTTTTCTCCAGAGAGCTCGCTGGTAATAGTGTTTACTCGCGTGCCTTTCTGTCCGACGCAAGAACCGACAGCATCAATGTGTTCGTCATTAGAAAATACCGCTATCTTAGAACGCGCTCCCGGCTCTCTAGCTATAGACTTCAACTCTACAATTCCATTCTGGATTTCTGGCGCTTCAATGGCAAAAAGTTTCTCTATAAATTTAGGGTGCGTACGGGAAAGGCGCAAATTGATGCCCCTAGGGCTGTCTTCCACCGAGTATAGGTAGGCGCGGACTCGTTGTCCTCGCTCCCAAAATTCCCCTGGGATTTGTTCTTCCGCCGGCAAGATACCGGTCGCACGGTTAAAGTCTATATATATATTTCCTCTCTCAACTTTCTGCACCACTCCGCCAACTATTTCTCCCTCTTTGGTGCCATATTCGTCTATTATAGAAGTGCGTTCTGCCTCGCGGATTTTCTGGATGATGACTTGCTTGGCCGTCTGGGCGGCTATGCGTCCGTAGTCTTCTTTGGCCTCCAGTGGAAAAATAATTTCATCATTTAATTCTACCCCTTTTTTTATTTTCTTGGCGTCTTCGAGCATGATGTGATGCTCGGCGTTGAAGTGCACGCGTTCATCCTCGGTATCTTTTACCGAATACTCTTTCTCTTTTTTATTTTCTTCACCCACGATTGCGATACTTTCATCCACCACGATTTTCACTTGGAAGAATTCTGTCTTGCCGGTGTCTAAGTTAAATTTTGCGCGAATTATTTGTCCTTTTTTGCCGTAATCTTTTTTGTAAGCGGCAGCCATGGCTTGCTCTATGGCGTCTAGGATTTTTTCTTTTGGAATTTTTCTCTCTTCTTCTAATTGCTCCAAAGCTGACTTGAATGTTTTGATGTCTAACATATATTTTTGTACCAGATAGAGGCTAAACCTCTATCTGGTGGTTATTAAATTTTTCTAATAAAAAAGCCCCGTTGTTACAGGACTTACCAATTGGGAGCATACCACACCCCTTTTTTTGATGCAAGCACTTGACTTATATATATAACAAGTATATGGTGTATATATGAATAATGCAGTTATAAATTTTAATACAGATGCTAAACTTAAAAGCGAGGCGAAACAAGTCCTAGACGAGATGGGACTAAATTTCTCTATTGCCTTAAATGCTTATTTAAGGAAACTAGTTGTAGAAAAAAGGATAGAGTTTACTACACCAGAGATACCCAATGCTCGTTTAAGAAAAGCGATAAGAGAAGGGCGCAAAGAGTATGCCACTGGAAAGATGAAAGTCTATAAAACTCACGAAGAATTGGAGAAGCATCTCCTGTCTTTATGATTGATATATTAACTAGTAAAAAATACGATAAATCTTTCAAAAAGAAAGATAAATTTGTGCAACAGAAAGCTCTTGAGCGAATAAGACTTTTTAGAGAAGACCCCTTTAATGCCTTATTAGATAATCACAAGTTACATGGAGAATATGAAGGGTGCAACAGCATAAATATTACTGGGGATTTTCGGGCAATTTTTGAATATATTACTAAAAATAAAGTAGTCTTTTACGACATAGGCACCCATCCGGAATTATATCGATAAATGTGAAAGAAGACAAAAACGGTCTAAAAGCCGTTTTTGTCTTCTTAGTCTTTCTTTTTTTATTTCGTCCTTATAAATAAAGGTTTTTTATACACTATTTACCCCCACACCTTTTGTTTTATTGAAGACTTTCGGAGATTCTTTTTTTCAATTGCCCAAGTGCCTTACCATCTTTCTTTAACATATATTCTCTTGTCCTAGCGTCATCCTCACTCTTACAAGCTTCATAATATCGAATTTCAAATGGTCTTCTAGCTTTAGTTGAACGATTAAGTCCCTTGTTATGTTCCGAAAGTCTTCGCTTCAGGTCATTGGTTGAGCCTATATATAGTTTGTCATCTTTTAAGCTTTTTAGAATATATACATAAAACATAATCATATTATAGGACCTGAAGCTATAAAACGAAAGGTGTGGGGGGTTATCCACCTTTTATGCACAATATGTATTGACAAACAGGGGAAGGGTGGTATAATTGACAGTAGGAATAATTCGTTGCGTAAACAGGATGTTTACGCTTTGACAATTTCGTTTTTTTTGGGTTTCCGTCAGAAGATTGACGGAGCCCATGAAAGGGTTTTTTATGAAGAAGTTTTTGATGGCCGTAGCCATCATCGTTGTGATGACGACGATGGCTCATGGCCAGCAGGTAGTCTTGGCTCCCGGAAGAGTTCCGGGGGTCGAGGGCTACCTTCCTGTGGTCGTGGCTGGTGACGGAAACCAGACCACACTACTAGTGCGGGGGCCAGCAGGCACAGCGAAAAAAGTTGGTTTCGACTTGTTCGACCAGGATGGTCAAGCGAGTCAGCTCCTCGTAAATGGGGAGCCAGCAGTTTTATTCGTGGCGGTTACTAATCCCATGACGGGAAAGGTTGTCACCGAACTGACATGGAGTGGTCAGTTCAAGGTGGTTTGGGTGAAAGTTACCCAGCCACTGAACATAAACGGAGTGCCAGAGACCTCGGTCTCCATGGCGCTCCAAAAGGTTATCGGCGCAGGTGTCGTTCCCTTCGCCGCTGACCTTGCTCCCGTGGAAGCGACGAAAGTCGCCACCTTCTACGGCGGGAAAAGAACTGGGTTGGCTTTTTGCAACCCGAACGACACAACCGTAACGATTTCGATCACCAGAGAGGGGGCGGAGGTCGTTACAAAAAATCTTGCGCCAAAAGCGCAAGTCTCCCTTTTCCTGGGGGAGTTGTTCTCAAAGTTTTCTTCAGGAGTCGAGTTCATCCGAATCGACTCCAGTCTGCCGGTGGCCGTCATGCCACTCGTCACAGACGGAGAAAATTTCTTCACCCTGTCGGTGGACAGAGTGAGGGGGAATTAGGGCGGTGCGAGGAGCACCGCCCCCAGAAGCCTTTTGCTTCTGGTTCATATCGTTTTTATATGTGCCGGAAGCAAAATGTCTTCTGGCATTTTTTATTGCCCAAAATTGATTTGGTGTATAACTTTTTATTGCATTGCAGTATAGCAGGGTATATAATTGTTCTATATATATGATGACCCAGAATTCTAAAATAGGCCTAGGACTAGTTGCTGTTATTATTTTGGTCTTGATAGTTTTCTGGTACCCGAGTTATAAAGTTCAAAATATTCAAAATGAACAAAAAGATAAGTTAATTTTGGACGATAAAGTTTACAAGCTCAACAAGCTAGTGCTAGCTCACGAATGCTCTCAAGTTTTAGAAGAAGCTGAAGCGTATCTCTCAACAAATGCCGACGCCGAGCAAATTTGGAGCGCATTAGGAGCTTGCCAGTTTGACCTCGGAAAATTTAAAGATGCAAAAGATAGTTTTCAAAAAGTTCTTGCATTAGAACCCGAAAATGTTGCCGCCAAGAACTATTTAAAACAAATGGAATTTAAAACAGGTGAAATTGTGGTTACCGGCACGGAAACTCCTTTTGATAAGATAGAGTTCGAGTCGAGGATGGGACTCAACTTTGATGAGATTTTGACTTTTGTAAAGGCCACCGAGAAACCTTCCAATATATTGGAGTATTTATTAGCAAGCTATACCACTACCAACAGCTTGGACAACACAATTTTATTTTTGAAAGATGCTTTGAAAAAAGCCGGCATGAATTTTACTTTTTCTGGAGCCAAAACAGGCACCATTATTTCTTATGGGAATGAAAAAGAAAGAAAAATAATCATGCTTGAGAAGAAGAATTCTTTAGTAAAAGTGGAAATGAATTATCAAAAATTAACAAATTAATGAAAAACAAACATTACACATTATTATTCGCAAGCATAATTATCTCTATTTTTTTTGGGGTAAACCTTGCCAATGCTTCCACTCTCAATGTCTCCGGCTGGGCAAACTCTGCTTGTAATGCAAGCAACGGTACTTCTTTTTCCATTACCGAAGACAGGTCTTTTTATATTACTAATGCTTGGATCGGAGGCAATGGAGTATGGGATGATCAGATAGGATTTTCCGGCACATTTAACGGAAATGTTGTCGTAAATACCAGCGCTGGTTGGTCAGGTGGATGTAGTGGTGATGCTCAAGCTGGAAGTGGCTACACTGATTTTTATCCTCTCTCTATGACTGGCTCAACGGACAACGATACTTTTACTTTTTCTCTTCTGGCTCTGCAAAAAAGAGATGAGATATCATCAAGTAATACCTTTCATGGAAGCATTGAATATAGCTACACAAAAAATCTCTGTAGTCCCGGGCAATATACTTTAAACAATGGATGTGTATGGGACACCGGAACGATTTCCGTTAGCGCAGGTGGTACCACTGTCACCAGTAGCAACGCTAGTCCCGGAGGGTCTGTATCATGCACCGCTCCTTGTAGCCCAGTAATTAGTTGGAATGTAACCAGTGGTTTGCCTAGTTCTGGTCAAGTTAGAAAAAATAATGCGGTTTGGAACAGCGGGAACAATTCTGGCAATGTGACAGACTCTGGGCTTGGCGTCGGAACTTACTCATATGATTTATATATTCAAGATGGCCACGGAGATTATCAAGGAATTCAAGGTCCGACTGTAACAGTTGCCGATGTTCCTATTGTCCCTACCCCCACAGCCACTATGTCTGTTTTAGTAACTAAATTTGACCTTACTCCGACTAAAAAAAGTGACACGGCTACTGTAAAAAATGAAAGTGCGACAAGTGGTGGAAGTTTTGGTGTTATATGTACTGTTCCAACAGCTTTTCCTGGTCTTACATCAAGTTCAATAGATTGTCCTGACTCAGAATCATTTACTGCCAACTCCAGCAAATCTTTTTCTGTAACACTTGACTCTAATACTCCAACTACTCCTGGAACTTACACAGGAGTTATGAGGATAAAAGCTACTGGAGAAAATGGAACAATTGTTTCAGGTGATTCAAAGGATATTGCCATTAGTTACGTTGTGCCTACAGTCGTAACTCCTGTTCCCACTTGTAGCGCTGACCCCACGACTGTTTTGGTTGGACAAAATACCACTTTGACTGGGAGAAGCGGTGACGGTAGCAATTATTCTTGGTCAGCTTCAGGTGGCAATTTCAGCTCCACTAGCGGCAAGACGGTTACCGTAAACTTTGGTTCCACAGGGCAGAAAAATATATCCGTGACCAGTGGAGGCTCCACGGGTGCTTGCGCAGTTACTGTCAGCGCTACACCTGTTATGTCGGGCACCCTTACTCCGTCGTCAACCTCTTGCGAAATTTATTCTGGTGCTTCTACTTGTAACGTAACCTTAACTTGGAGCACAACTAATCCAGAAGCTACATCTGCTGTGACAGCTGCTGCTTCACCATATGCGCCTGCTGTTAATGTAAGTGGAAATTCCGGCTCCCAATCTTTTGCTGTTCCGTATAGTAGTCGAACTTTTTATCTTTATAACAACGCTAAATCTCTCGTTCCCACTTCTCCAAATGGCACTGGGGTAACTGTTACTTCAAGCTGTGTGGCAGGAACCACTTGGACTAGTGGTGCTTGTATTACAACTACAGCGCCACCGTCGCCTACGTGTCCTTCTGGCCAAACAGGAACACCTCCAAATTGTACAACACCTCCAACTTCAGGTAGTGTAACTCTTACGGCTAATCCTAACTCAGGACCTGCGCCATTAAACGGAGTATCTCTCCGCGCAGCCGTTGGCGACTCTGCAGGATGGAAATATTATTATTATTTCTTCTGTAATGCCCCAAATCCAGTAGCCGTTCCTCCGGGTGGTTCTAATCCTCCATTTAATAACGATGGTGGGTCTGTGACGTATACTTCAAGTACAACTGCCAACTCAAGCAATAACTGCAATTATTCTTCTGCTGGTACTTACACCGGCAGAGTAGCTGTTTTGAAATATCAAGGTTCAGACCCGTTTACGACCAACTACTGGCAGAATTCTTCAAACTGGAGACAGGCAACTGCTGCAGTGACAGCTACCACTCCTGTTTCTCCTATCACCGTCTCTCTCACTGCCAATCCACCTTCTATGACTCTACCTACCAACTCTACTATTCTGACTTGGACAACCACCGGTAATCCGACAAGTTGTATAGCATCCAACGGTTGGAGTGGAGCCAAAACAGCTAGTGGTGGAACTGAAAACAGAACAGGTCTGACTGCTCAAACCTATACCTACAATATTACCTGTTCAAAGTCAGGAGTGCCTGATGTTATAGACACAGCGACGGTGGTGGTTACTGCCCCTGTTATGTCCGGCACTCTTGCTCCCACTAATCCTCCCGGACTTTCTTCTTGTATTATCGCATCTGGAGCTTCCGCCTGTAACATAAATTTTTCTTGGACTACCACTAACCCTGTGAGCACTTCTTCTGTTACTAGAAATCCATCTTCCGGTTTTAATCCACCTCTTCAAAATTCTGGCACTAATGTTCCTTTTCCTGTGCCATACAACACCGCCACTTTCTTTCTTTATAATAATAATACCGAACTTGCTCAAAGCGCTGTCACTGCCAGTTGCGTGTCCGGCACTACTTGGGATGGGAGTAAGTGTGCTGTACCGTTGCCAGCGGCTCCGTCTAACCTGCAAGCGAGCAACGCTATCTGTGGAGCTATCCGCCTGACTTGGCAGGATAATTCCAACAACGAAACTGGGTTTAGAATTTACCGTAGTCGAAGCCAAAGCTTCAGCATTGGTGGATACTATGCTACCGTTGGAGCCAATGTTACGAGCTATACTGACCCAACCCCAATGCAATTTTCCAGCAACTATTACATGATTGCATCTTACAACGGGGTTGGGGAGAATTACAGCAATGCCGTTTCCATAACTCCTACCGGCTGTATGTCCGGCTGGTTAGATCCATCTGTTAGTTGCACTATTTCGGCAGGACAAAATAGTTGTAACGCAAACCTGTCTTGGAACATAAATAATCCGGAAAGCACCCCAACAGCTATTACAGCCAGCGGTATGACCAATATAAATGTTTCCAATTCTTTGTCCACTCCCCAGTCAGGTACTCAAGCCGTATCTGTGCCATACAACAGCAGAACATTCTATCTTTACAACAATTCTAAACCTCTTGCTACCAGTGCTGCCACTGCTGATTGTGCCAATAATACCACCTGGACTGACGGTAAATGTTTGCTTAATTCATACACCGTCACTGCCACTGCCGGTCCTGGGGGCTCTATTTCTCTTGCGCCAAGTTCATTAAACACAAACACGATTTCTTCGTGTGGCGAGATTAAAACCCCGGGGAATTATACTTTAGACAGAAACATATCTTCTTCGGGTACCATGTGTCTGAATGTGCATGATGTTTCAAATGTGCATCTTAACTGCAACAACTATTCAATTACCGGATCAAATGTTTACAGTGGCATGGCGACAGTTTATTTCAAAAATGTAAATAATTTTTCTCTCGAATCATGTACAATCGTTGCTGGTGGGGGTAGTCCAGTATATATTGGAAACAGTACACAAGGCACCATCAGAAAAAATACAGTTGGGAAATATGCTATGCAGGTTTTTAATAGCTCCGACCTCACGATCAAAAATAATACTTTCGATGCATCTTATTCGCAATACTATACCAACGGAAGTATCATAGAAAATAACTCATTTAGTGTGGTCATAGGTCCATCAAGTTTGGGACGTTCTTCTTATCCGGGAGTTGTTGTTTCAGCCGGAGGCTTTAATAATCGAATTGTGAACAATAATATTGATGGAAAAGCTAGGGGTGTACTCAGTGAAGAAATAGGAGCAGATGACGGCATTGTTCTTGACGATGAAAGAGATGATTTTGTTCAAAACAATATCATCAAAAACAATTGGGATTGCGGGATAGAAACTGTCGGATTTATCAGAAATACCATTATGAGTGGCAATACAATTTCCAATTCTGGTCTGTGCGGAATAGGCGCTTGGTACCGCAATAGTTGGAAGGGAAATATAATTTCCGACAATATAATCAGTGATGCTCCTAACATGTTTTACTTTTTTCGGGTTTTTGGATTACAACCCAACGAAACTTACGTTTATTTTGTTGATAACGCATTTAGTGGAAATAAATTTTTAAATCCACGAATCTCAAGCTCTGCACTTTTTAATTTTAGTTTCTTTGATTACCGTAATAGTGGAAAAACAATCAATCCGGAAAATCTAGTCCTTGGGAACAATCGGTTTAGTAACAATGACTTTGGTGTTACAAACATGAATCCACCACAATTTTATCCTGCCTCCATGATCGTTGATGGAGGCGGTAATAGATGCAGTAGTATAAACAGTTTCGGTAACCCTCTAGCTTGTTCGGGATCCGTGGCATTTTCTCCTACTCCTACTTCTATTTCAGCGCTTGCTATTTCTTCCATTTTTTCTCCCACTCCAGCCCTCGCCGCTTCCGTTTCTTCCAGTACTTCTCAAAAAGTAAACTACGGTGATAAAGCCACTTTTACTGTTACCCCAGACACGGGCTATTCCACATATTCTATTACTGGTTGTAATGGTTTATTATTTGGCGCCACTTACACTACTGAACCTATTACTGGCGATTGCGCTGTCTCAGCTACGTTCAACATTAATAAATACACCGTTACTACATCTGCAGGTCCCGGCGGTTCAATATCTCCAGCTTCCAGATCAGTGGACCATGGTTTAACTACAACCTTTACTGTTACCCCTGACTCCGGTTATTCCATAGGTTCCGTCACCGGTTGCGACGGCTCAGGTACTGCTAATTATACAACCGGCCCTATTGTCAGTAACTGTATTGTTTCTGCAACCTTTTCATTTATTCCAGTTATGTCCGGCACTCTTGTTCCCACTGACCCTCCCGGACTTTCTTCTTGTGTAATTTCCGCGGGACAAAATAGTTGTAATATAAATCTGTCTTGGAGTGTAACAAACCATGAAGGAGCTGTGACAGCTATAACTGCCAACGGAATGGCCAATAGAAATTACTTCAATATATATTCAGGCACTGATTCTTTTACTGTTCCATACAATGATTTGGGTGTATACTTTTTCCTTTACAACAGCGGCAACAAACTTGCGGAAACAAAAGTTTCCACTGTCTGCGACACTGGCACTAACTGGGATGTCAATGTTAGTAAATGTGTTTCTCTGGCTGCTGATTTGACAGCTGGCGCTGTTACGCCAACAACTGCCACGGTTAATATATCGACTACATTCTCATCTCCTGTTTCCAATATTGGCAGTGTTTCTACCGGAAACTCTTTCTTCAACTTCTTTCAAGTTGCTACTGCTATCAACGGAGGTGGTACTATCACTGACCTAGGAGCAACCAACATGGGAACTCTTAATGCCGGTTCACAGAGTACGAGTACGAAATCACACATTTTTTCTTCCACAGGGAACTATTCTATTCGTGTTTGCGCGGACAAGAGTTCGTCCGGAAATTCGGGGACTATCACTGAATCAGACGAGAACAATAACTGCGGGATCTGGACAAATATCACGGTTACTAGCACCGCAGTGCCTGCGGGGGACATCTCCGCCACTTCTTGCGTTATCGCAAGTGGTGCGTCTACCTGTAATTCGTCAGTGACTTGGAGCACTCAAAATCTTACTGCTGGGGCTACGGAAGTTACCAGAAACAATCCAAATGGCACTCATGTTTCTTTCAATACTTCTGGGACTAATGTAAATAATGCAGTCAACAATGGAGAAAGTATTTTCTACCTATATCATAATATTAGCGGGACTCCTACTGTTTTAGACTCTACAGAGATAAATGCTTCTTGTGATGTCGGTACGGTTTGGGACGGAAGTAAGTGTGCGCCGAGCGCACAGCCTTCTGGTTGGATCAGGTGTAATGATTTAGACACTATATGTACTATCTCTTATAATTCTTCAGCCACCATTACTTGGTTTACTGCCAACACCAGTTCATGTACAGTCGCCCCTACAGGTTGGACTGGCACAGCAAGTCAAACAGGAAAATCAACTGGTGCTCTAACTGCCAATACGGCTTACGACTTAAGTTGTAATGGGATAGATGGTTCTAATTTCAGCAAACACCTTGATGTTGTCGTTGATGCTCCTCTGGTACCGATTGACGGGGGGTGGAGCAATTGGGGAAATTGCAGTGAAATCTGCGGAGGGGGTATACAAACTCGTTTTTGTAACAATCCGGCGCCGAATAACGGTGGCGCCATTTGCTCTGGTGATTCCGTTCAATTATGTAACGTTCAATCTTGCAGTGGTGGTCGCGCCAATGGTTTATGTGCACCTATCGCCGCGCCGACACACTATAACTGTTCAGTAGGAGGGACCTATGTTCCAGATGGAGGCGTTGACCGTGACGACGGCACGACTGATACTTGGACTTGGACATGCAAAGGTAATGCTGCGAAAAATTCATTTTGTTCAGAGTCAAAGTCAGTTGCTACTTGCGAAGATACAGCAGCTGTTAATTTCGGAGGAGCTACTCCGTGCTCTTATGTTGTTATTGACGTACAACGTTGTGACGACCCATCTGCCAACAACAACGGCAATCCTGTACCTTGTACCTACGATAGTCCAAATATTTGCAACGACCCAGAGGCTAACAACCTTGGAGCCAGCGCCTCCTGCACATATACTTCTGGGAAAGTATGCCGTAATCCATTTGCTAGCAATTACGGCAGAGCGCTTCCTTGTAAATATCAGAAAAAACCAAGCTTCATAGAAAATTAGCAAAAAATCCCCCAATTGGGGGATTTTTTGCTATACTTAAGTGAATGCAAATAAATGAAGCACAGTTTAAAAAGTTTGTTTTAGAGTCCGGTCTAGTAACGCGCTCTGATTTTGAGCTCGGAGTGAAAGAAGCGGAGGCAAAAAAGCAGAAAATCGGAGACGTTCTCTTATCTTCAGGCAAGATATCGGAAACTGATCTAAAACGCATGGAGGCTTTTGTTCTAGGAATACCGTTTATCAGTTTAACTAGTCAGAAAATTGACTTTTCCGTATTATCTCTCATTCCTGAACCCATAGCGCATAACTACAACATTGTTGCCTACAAGAAAAATGAAGATAGTCTGGAGGTGGCCATGCTGGATGTCGATGACCTACCAGTCATTGATTTTATTAAAAAGCGTTCTGGGCTTAAAATTCTTCCTCGCCTTACCGACACAGTCTCAATCAAGGCCGTACTTGTACAGTACAGGAAAAGTCTAAAGGCCGAATTTCAAAATATTATACAAAAAGAGTCTACAACACTCGGGGAAAATTCTTCTCCAGATGCCGAAAAAATGCCCGAGAAATCCGAGTCGGAGTTAAAGCAAATGGCGGAAGATTTACCGGTAGTAAAAATTGTCGACTCCTTGATTTTCCATGCAATTTTGCAAAATGCATCTGACATTCATATTGAGCCGGGGGAAAAGGAGCTCACAGTACGCTACAGGATAGACGGCATACTGCATGATGCTATGGTGCTCGACAAAGCTGCTGGGGCTGGCATAACTGCCCGCATTAAAGTGTTGGCTAATTTAAAACTGGATGAAAAAAGATTACCGCAAGACGGCAGATTCAAGAAAGAACAAGATGGAGAGAAAATTTCTTTTCGTGTTTCCACCTTGCCTACTTTTTTCGGAGAAAAAACCGTGATGAGAATTTTAAAAGAAAATAATCATGGGTTTTCGCTGGAAGCTCTTGGTTTCCATGGCGAAGGACTGGAGCGAATTCATGCTTCTCTAACTCAAAAGACGGGAATGGTGCTGGCCACTGGCCCTACTGGTAGCGGTAAGACCACCACACTCTATACCATGCTTGATATCTTAAACAAACCGGAGGTAAATATTTCAACCGTGGAAGACCCGATTGAATATCAAATGCCGAGAGTGAATCAAACCCAAGTAAAGCCAGAAATAGGGCTGACCTTCGCGAACGGATTGCGGTCACTTCTGCGCCAAGATCCGGACATAATAATGGTGGGGGAGATACGAGATGGCGAGACAGCTGGGCTTGCTGTCAATGCTTCGCTTACAGGCCACTTAGTGCTTTCTACGATTCATACCAACTCCGCCGCCGGCGCCATTCCTCGATTAGTAGACATGGGAGTTGAGCCATTTTTAATCACAGCGACGGTAAAAACAATTATCGCCCAAAGATTAGTCCGTAGGTTGACTCCCAGTAAAGAAAAATATTTCTTATCCCCGGCCGAGATAAAAAATCTTGCCAAAGTTGTTGAGCTGGAAAGAGTTTTGGGATTTTTAAAAACTGAAAATATTATAGGCCCGAATGATACTTGGGACAAAATTCCTTTCTATAAACCGATTAAAACTAGTGAATTTGAAGATGGATATTCCAGCCGTACGGGCATGCATGAAGTTTTAAAAGTTAGTCCTACCATTAAAGATATGATTATAGCTGGCAAGTCTCAAGATGACATAGAAATACAGGCTAAAAAAGAAGGTATGATGACCATGCTCGAAGACGGAGTTTTCCAAGCAGTTTTAGGTGTAACTACTTTGGAGGAAGTATTTAGAGTTGTTTCCGAATAAATACCTGTCCCGTACTAAATTAATGATTAAAAACAATGACCACTATTATTAACAATTTAAAATTTTAGTACTGGGATGTTTTTCTCATACAAGGCAAAATCAAAGGCAGGGGATATAACAGAGGGAGTTTTGGAGGCGGCAGGTCGTCTGGCACTCGCGCGCGACCTGCGCGCGCGCGGTCTGATACCTTTGTCTGTTACCGAAGAAAACGTAAATTTTCTCAGCAAACTGTCGGCGCTCACAAATGTTTTTTCTAGAATCAGCGTTAACGAACAGATTGTTTTCACAAAAAATTTAAGTGGGATGCTGAAAGCTGGGCTTTCACTTTTTCGGGCTTTATCAGTTTTAAAAAAACAGACAAAAAACGCTAAGATGGACAAGGTTCTGACTTCTCTATCCAATGACATAAATTCTGGAGAAACATTATCTTCCGGACTTTTAAAATTCCCTGACATTTTTTCAAAACTTTTTGTATCCATGACCAAGGCTGGCGAGGAGTCCGGTAATTTAGATGGGGCGCTTTCCGATATCGGAATTAATTTGGAAAAATCGCATTCATTAACCAGAAAGATCAGAGGGGCGCTAATTTATCCCGGAGTGATTCTCTCCGCCATGGTGGTTATCGGTGTTTTAATGTTTGCTTTCGTGGTGCCGACTCTCGCCAGCACCTTTAAAGAACTCGGTGTTGTTTTGCCCACTTCCACTCGTGTCCTTATTTTTCTAGGTAACTTTTTCTCCAACCACTTGATTCTAACCTTCATAATGATAATTGGCACAGCCTTGCTTTTGTATTTTCTTTTTATTTCTAAGTTTATGGCGAAATACATTGATTACACCGTTATTAGAATTCCAATTATCGGGAATTTAGCAAGGTCACTAAATACCGCCCGCACCGCCCGCACCATGTATTCTTTGCTGCTGGCGGGGGTTTCCATCACTCGGGCAGTAGAAATTACGCAAGACGTAGTGCAAAATATTTACTACAAGCAAGTTTTAAGTGAAGCTAAATTGGCAGTCGAAAAAGGAGCCCCATTTTCTCAAGCTTTTGAAAATAGTCAAAATCTTTATCCGGTAATGATGTCGGAGATGATCCAAGTCGGAGAAGAAACTGGAAAATTATCAGATATGTTATTGCAAGTCGCTTTGTTTTATGAAGAGGAAATTGAAAATAAAACAAAGAACCTTTCGACGATCATCGAGCCAGTGCTCATGGTTGTCATTGGCGCTGGGGTCGGATTTTTCGCCATTTCCATGGTCTCGCCGCTATATTCAATTTTAGGCAGTATAAATTAAATGATGAAAAACTTTTATCAAAAGGGGATAACAATTATTGAACTACTGATAGTCATAGTCGTTATCGGCATAATGGCTTTAATTGTACTGCCGCAATTTTCATATATTAAAGAAAATCAAGTATTAAAAAATGGAGTCAGTGACATTTTGTCATCCATAGATAAAGCTCGCGGACAAACTCTTTCCTCCCTCAATTCTTCAGAGTATGGAGTGCACTTCGAGTCCGATAAAGTTATAATATTTAAAGGCACAGTCTTTTCTGCTATTGCTCCGGACAATGAAAATATTGACCTTACTTCGCCGGCAACGATATCCGCCATTACACTTGGGGGAGGAGGCTCAGATATTTACTTCAATCGTCTTTCTGGAAGTCCTAGCGTTACTGGCACAGTAACTCTTTCTACTACAAATTATTCCAAAATTATTACGATTTCAGCCACTGGGGTTGGGAGCTCAAACTAAATGCTAAATTTTTTTAAAAAAAATAAAGCCTGCCCGCAATGCTTACAGCATAGCTGTTGCAGGCGGGGTTTCATGGTAATTGAGATACTTATCGTTGCATCTATTATTACTGTCTCGATTTTAGCAGCCATGGCAGTATCTCAAAAATCTATTTATGTCATGAGGCAAGCCTTTCACGCCACCCAAGCTGGCTTTTTGTTAGAAGAAGGAGCTGAAGCTGTCCGGATACTTCGCGATAATGCTTGGAGTAACATCTCTTCTCTCACCGCAGGGACAAATTACTATACCACTTTTTCAGGCGGGACTTGGACATTATCAGCCACAGCGAATACTGTGGGAATTTTTACCCGCACTGTGACTGTTGCAAGTGTCAGTAGAGATAATGTTACAAAAGACATAGTCACAAGTGGTGGGACGGATGACACAGGAACAAAATTAGTAACTGTAACTGTATTTTGGTCTGAAGCCGGCACAACTGTAACCAAGACTTTGAAATTTTATATAATAAATATTTTTTCTTAAAAATAAATGAAAATTACTAAATTAAAAATTAAAAATTATAAAAAAGGTTATGCGATTCTGGAACTTCTTTTTTATATTGCTTTTTTTGCGATTCTTTCTTTAGTAGTTATTAACGCCATGATTGTCATGACTCGGTCTTTCAGAGAAACTTCCATTCAGGGCGAATTAATACAAAGCGGAGTTATTATGGAGCGTATCTCTAGGGAAGTAAGACAGGCTTACAACATTAGCTCAATTAGCGCCACTGATTTAAACCTTGATTCTACAGACAATGGTGGGGCAAATAAAACTGTAGAGTTCTTGCTTTCTGGTACAGATATACAGCTTTTAGAAAATGGAGTTCTTACCGGAAATTTGAATACTCTCAATATCACAGTTACTGCTCTAACTTTTACCCAAATAACTACCACTAAAGGCAAGGCCGTGAAAATAGCTTTCACTGTCAGGTCGAGCAACGACAAATTAAATCGCACCCAAGATTTCTACGACACCATTGTGCTTAGGGGTATATATTGACCATGAGAAAATATTTTAAAAAAATAAAAAGAAATCGAGGGGCGGCCATGCTCATATCTGTTATCTTTTTTACGTTTATTTCTTTGGCGATAATTTCCGGACTTGTGGCGCCGGCAGTGCGTGAATTTAGAAATGCCAGTGTATATTTAAATTCTAAAAAATCATATTTCTTGGCCGAGTCCGGCAGTGAAGATGCGTTATACAGGATACTAAATAATATGGCAATAGGAGCTAGTGAAACAATTACTCTAGATTCCAACGATGCCACGACAGACATTACAGATATTAGTGGAAATACAAAACAAATTACATCGCTGGGGGATGTTTCAAATTACCAAAGAAAAACCAGCCTGACATTATCCACTAACAACGGTGTTTCTTTTAATTACGGCATGCAAATTGGCAATGGCGGCTTAGTTATGTCTAATAGCGCCACAATCAACGGCAATGTGTACGTCAATGGCGACATTACCGGCTCTAATAGCGCCACAATCACTGGGACTGCTATGGCCGCTGACCGTACTGCGGAAATTATTGACCAAGTTAATGACACTGGTACGCCGACAGACACAATTTTATTTGGCAATGCTACTAGTACCCAAGACGGCGCGCAAAGCTTTACCGTTGCTAGCTCTGATGTTATTACCCAAATTTCTTTGTATATCAAAAAAGTCGGCTCGCCAAGCAACGCTACCGTTCGAATTACTGCGGATTCAAGCGGAAAGCCTGCAACCAGTTCTCTTGCCACAGGAACGCTTTCAGCTTCGAGTGTGACGGGTTCTTACGGATGGGTAAATATTGCTTTATCACCAAACGTTACTCTTTCTACAAGCACAACTTACTGGCTGGTCATAGATGCCGGTGTTAATGCGTCAAATTATTATATTTGGGGAGCAAACAACGCGCAATATGCGGGTGGTTTGGGCAAGTTGGGGCAATATGGGACTACAACGTGGAATAATACTAGTCCTTCAGGGCTGGACGCTTTTTTCAAAGCTTATCTTGGAGGCGTAAACTCTACTATCAGCGGGATGACTATCGGTCAGTCTGGGGTTGGCAATGCTTCGGCACATATTGTGAATGATTCAACTATCGCTGGCAGTCTTTATTGTCAGACTGGCAGTGGGAACAATAAAAGTTGTGATACTTCACAAACGGATCCAGCGCCTCTTAATTTCCCCATTTCTGACTCACAAGTACAATCGTGGAAAGATGATGCAGTTGCTGGCGGAACCCAGAGCGGAGATATAAATTTATCAGATAGCGAGACGCTTACTATTGGTCCTAAAAAAGTAGTTGGTAATTTATATGTGAGCAATAGCGGAATTTTAACAATCTCGGGTACGCTCTGGGTCACTGGCAATATTGTTTTATCAAACAGCGCCCAAGTTAAACTTTCTGGTTCTTATGGGTCGGGCAGTGGCATGATTATTTCTGATGGTACAGTTTCTACTTCTAATTCCGCCACTTTTAGCGGTTCTGGAGTTTCTGGCAGTTATATGATGATGCTCACTACTTCCACATCGTCCTCGGCAATAAATGTCGCTAATAGCGCAGGCACAGTTATACTTGTTGCTCCGTATGGAACGATTTCATTTTCCAACACTGCCGGCGCCAAAGAAGCCATAGCTAAGACGATAAGCATGTCCAACAGCGCGACATTAACTTATGAGTCCGGCTTAATGAATGTGAATTTTGTGAGCGGTCCTTCTGGGAGCTGGGAAGTGCAAACTTGGAAAGAAGACCAATAAAGTCTTTAAATATATGCTATAATTTCGGCTATGAAGAAAATTATTATTGGCAATTGGAAAATGAATCCGCTTACACTAAAAGATGCGGGAAAATTGTTTTCCAGTGTTACTAAGGGGATATACGGTATCAAAAAAACAGATGTAGTTATTTGCCCGCCAGTTTTATATATTGAAAGACTGAAAAAACTGTCTAAAAAAATATCCCTAGGCGCGCAAGATGCCTTTTGGGGGGAAGTTGGTCCTTTTACTGGGCAAATTTCCGCCCATATGCTTTATAATGCAGGTATACGGTATGTTATTTTGGGGCATTCAGAAAGACGGGAACTGGGCGAAACAAGTGAAGTGGTCAATAAAAAAGTTAAAGAATCTCTCTCTGCTGGGCTTCGGCCGATACTCTGTATTGGGGAAAGTATCCGAGATGAAAGTCACGGATACTTTAACTTGGTTAAAAATCAACTAGAGGAATGCTTAAATGGGGTCTCTAAAAATTCTATTTCTAAAGTTATTGTTATGTATGAGCCAGTGTGGGCTATATCAAGTACTGCTAATCGCAGAGATGCCACTTCAGGGGACTGCCGCGAGATGGCTATTTTTATCCGCAAAATTCTTTCAGATAAATTTGGCGGGGAAGTTGCCAATGTGAGAATTATTTACGGCGGTTCCGTGAGTGGAAAAAATGCGGAAGATTTTTTAAAGAATGGCGGCGTGGATGGGTTGCTACCCGGTCGTGCGAGCTTGGATGCCAAAAAGTTTGTGGAAATTATCAAGATAGCAGAGAAAATATGAGGCTAAAAAGTTTAGAGAGTGTAAACTTGCAAGGCAAAACTATTCTTTATCGCGTGCCCTACGATATTGAGCTCGTGGAAATAAATGGCTCTCTAGGGCTCGCAGATGACATGCGCATAAAGGCAACGCTCTCAACTTTGCAGTATCTTTTAAAAGAAAATTGTAAGATTGTCATTTTGACTTATGTGGGGCGTCCTGATGGGAAAGTAGTGGAGAAACTTCGCACCACGCCTCATGCCAAAAGACTAAGCGAGCTTTTGGGTTGCAAGGTTGGTAAAGTGGATGACTGCATTGGAGAAGAGGTAGAAAGGAGAATTATAGCAATGCAGGCTGGAGATATTTTGATGCTGGAGAACGTAAGATTTTATAAAGAAGAGACTGATGATGATGATGAATTCGCCAAAAAACTCTGCATAGGCAAGGATTATATAGTGTTTGACGGTTTTCCTCAGGCGCACAGAATTCATGCATCTACCACTGGCATAGAACGGCATTTACCGGCTGTTGCAGGTCTCTATCTTGAAAGTGAAGTTAAAATGCTGTCTAAATTACTGGAGAGTCCGGAACGCCCCTTCACTGTAATTATCGGTGGGGCAAAAATTTCTGATAAAGTGGATGCAGTAAATAATTTATTAAAAATAGCCGATAAAGTTTTAGTCGGCGGAGCTGTCGCCAATGTTTTCCTTAAAGCACAAGGTCACGAACTTGGGTCTTCTTTCGTTGAGGATGTTTTTGTCGATGAAAAAAAGCGTGAGAAAAAAGACTGGGTCGTATATGCCAAAGAAATATTGGAAACATATAAAGATAAAATTATTTGTCCGACTGATTTGGTAATATCTGATGGTGTATCAACCAAGGTTATCAATATCACTTTTGATAAAGTGCCGGAGAATTGGGCGGCGCTTGATATTGGTCCTGAAACACAAAAAATGTTTTCAGATATTATAGAAAAATCCAAAACAGTTTTTCTGGCCGGTCCCATGGGCAAGTTTGAAGACAAAAATTTTACACAAGGGTCAGAAGCAATACTTACTGCTATGAAAAAGGTAAATGGAGAGACCATTATTGCCGGTGGAGATACCATTGCCATGACGCGCCAGTACGGAAATCTGGAAGATTATTCGCACGTGAGCCTTGCCGCTGGCGCAACTTTGGAATTTTTAGCCGGTAAAACTCTCCCGGCTCTCATGCCACTTATGCGATAGCAGAAATAATTTTTTTTATTACCTCGTCTACTTCTCCTTTTTCATATTTTTTGGTGGCAAATTTAGGCAGACCGTCGCTGAAATATCTTGGAATCAAATGTATATGGAAATGCGGTACGTCTGTCCCTCCCACGGAGACTTGCACATAGTCGCATGATAATCCATTTTTTATGGAGAGCATTAATTTTTTAACTAATTTAAAAATCTCCGACACGGTTTCATCATCGGCTTCCTGCATCCAGACGAAATGCTTTTTAGGTATGACGAGGATATGGCCGCTGGAGACCGGCTCTATATCTAAAAAGGCGAAGAAACTATCATTTTCATAAATCTTGTCGCAAGGAATTTCTTTGTTTATAATTTTGCAAAAAATACAATCATTCATAGAAAGTTTCACAAAATCAAAGTTTTTTCAGGTCCTCGGTTTCCTGGGGCCCCGCGCCCCAGCCAGACCATTCAAAAACTTTATTTTGCAAAACTTTCTATATTATATGCTAAAATTCCACTTATGCAAAAGTATGGTGAATTACTGCGGACTCTTTTAGCAAAGAGAGGCATTACGGACGAGGCGCAAGCGGAGATTTTTCTGGAACCCGATTATCAAAGAGATTTGCATGACCCATTTTTAATGCGTGACATGGAGAAGGCTTGCGTTCGGCTCTTTGAAGCCATAGATAACAATGAAAAGATAGTTATTTACGCTGATTATGATTGTGACGGCATTCCGGGAGCAGTAATATTACAAGATTTGTTTAGAGAAATAAAATATACGAACTACGAGGTCTATATTCCACAGAGGAATTCCGAAGGCTACGGGCTCAACTTAGATGCTGTTAAAGATTTTGCAAATTCTAATGTGAAGTTAATAATAACCATTGATTTGGGGATTACTGCTGTGGCTGAAGTAGCCCAAGCAGAAGTAGACGGCATAGATATAATAATTACCGACCATCACTTGCCTCGCCAAAGCGAGAGCAACGGCGGGCTTGCTTTCAATTTGCCACGCGCCTATGCTATTTTGAACCCAAAGGTAGATAATTACCCTGAAAAAATGCTCTGTGGCGCCGGAGTGATGTTTAAATTTGTGCAAGGATTTTTAAAAAAATATGGCGAATACTTCAAGGTAAAAGAAGGTGTAGAAAAATGGATGCTCGACATGGCTGGCGTTGCTACACTTTCCGACATGGTGCCACTTGTCGGTGAGAACAGGGCACTAGCTTATTTCGGCATGAAAGTTTTAAGAAAATCTCCGCGTCCTGGCTTGCAGAAACTTTTAGCAAAACTAAACATCGAGCAGAAATATCTTTCAGAAGATGACTTAGGCTTTATGGTAACTCCGAGGCTGAACGCCGCTTCACGCATGGATGACCCGATGCGAGCTTTTGAGTTACTTTCTACTGATGATGAAGTACAGGCTGAAGCGTTAGTGAAACATTTATCAAGAATAAATGATGAGAGAAAAAGTATTGTCACAGGAATCATGCGGGATGTAAATAAGAATTTTGATAAGCGCCAAATGAATGAGGTAATAGTTATCGGCAATCCCGCTTGGCGTGTGGGGGTTCTGGGGCTAGTGGCAGGTAAAATTTGTGACGAATATCAAAAGCCTGTATTTGTGTGGGGCAAAGACGAGAATGAATGCATCAAGGGTTCTTGCCGTAGTGATGGCTCGGTGTCGGTAGTGGAGTTAATGACAGCTTCAAGCGAATCTTTCATTGATTTCGGTGGGCATGAGCTCGCAGGGGGGTTCACGGTTGAAAATGAAAAAATTCATTTCTTAGAAGAAGCTTTGTCTCTATCTTTTACAAAAGTGCAAAGACCTAAAAAAGAAAATGTAACAAGTTACGACATCAAATCTGACTTAAGCATAGTAAATATGAAAAATTGGCGAGAGATAGAAAAGCTTGTACCCTTCGGGCTCGCTAATCCAAAGCCTGTTTTTCTTTTTGAAGGTGTTAAGATAGAAAATATAAAAAAATTCGGCAAAAATGGTTCGGGTGAGCATTTGGAAATTATTTTCTCTGATGTAAAAAAGAGTAAAGCTAAAGCTATCTCTTTTTTTTCTAATATAGACTCTTTTAAAAATACTTTATCAGAAGGATTAAAGCTAAATTTACTGGCCACTTTTGACTTATCTCGCTTCAGGGGGAGAGAAGAGCTAAGACTTCGAATTATTGATATACTTTAGTCATGCTAAAAAAGGAGATACACATATATACAGATGGAGCGGCGAGGGGGAATCCGGGGCCTGCCGGCTGGGGAGCAGTTTTCTTAGTGGGTACAAAGGTTTTTGAGATGGGCGGTAGGGCCGACCATGCTACCAACAACATTATGGAGCTTACGGCGCCAATAGAGACTCTCAAATATGTTAAAAAGCATAAAATAGAAGCCGAGATACTGTTTTTTGCCGATTCAAAATATGTGATAACAGGCATCAACGAGTGGATACATAATTGGCTGAAAAATAACTGGCGCACAGCCAACAAGAAGCCAGTATTAAATCAAGAGCTTTGGCAAGAACTTCATGCATTAAATCAAGAATTTAAAGCGAAATGGCATTACGTAAAAGGCCACAACGGCGACAAATGGAACGACCGAGCGGATGAAATAGCTACCAGCTTTGCCGACGATGCTCCGGTGGCTCTCAAGAAAAATAAATTATTTTGAATGCGGGACAGGATTTTCTACTCAATATGTTTTGGTTTTGTGCTTGGAGTACTGTGGGGTTCTTTTGTTTCTACAGATTTGTATTTGGTTTTCTTATTTGCTGAGATTGCTTTTGCGCTATTTTTATTCTTTTCTTTAATTTCCCAAAATAGCTGGGGGATTATCGCAAGTATTTTTATTTTGACTTTTGTTTTTGGCTTATGGAGATTCAGCATAGCAGACAGAGTTGCGCCAATTGTGGTTTCTATGCATGGCGAGATAGTGGATGAACCGACCATGGGAGAAAATAATCAAAAGTTGATAGTGCAAACCAAAGAAACTATAATTTTAATTACTACTGATTTTGAAAATAATTATAAATACGGGGATATAATCAATTTTTCCGGTAAACTGGAAAAACCAGAAAACTTTATTACCGACCAAGGCAAAGAATTTGATTATATAAATTATTTAAGAAAAGATGGTATTTTTTATGTAATAAGTTTCCCCAAAGTAGAGATTATCTCACGAGGGAATGGTAATTTTATTCAAGCTTTTTTATTTTCTGTTAAAGAGAAGTTTCTAGAAAAAATGAATCTGGCAATACAGACTCCAGAGAGTCTCTTGATGGGGGGTCTTATTTTGGGAGAAAAAGCTTCTTTTAGTGCCCCAATGAGGAAAAGTTTTGTTGATACCGGAACGATACATATAATAGCGCTCTCTGGCTATAATGTGACGATAGTGGCCGAATGGCTTATGAAGTTGTTTGCCCAAATACCCTATGCGTCCAAAAATCTTGGTATTGGTATAGGGATTTTCACAATCTTACTTTTCGTATTAATGACAGGTGGCAGCTCCACAGCCATCCGGGCGGGGATTATGGCAGTTTTAGCATTAATTGCCCGTGCGACCGGCAGAAATTATGATGTCGCGCGGGCTCTCATTCTGGCGGGGGTATTTATGATTTTACTCAATCCATTTGTGCTGGTGTATGACGTGTCTTTTCAGCTTTCTTTCATCGCTACAGTGGCGGTGATATTTTTTACACCAAAGATAGAAAAGTATTTTTTATGGGTGACGAAAAGTTTTGGTCTGCGAGACATTATTTCTGTTACCTGCGCCACATATATTTTCATCATGCCTTTTATTCTTTACAAAATGGGCAATCTTTCCATAGTAGCTCTGCCCGCTAATATTTTAATTCTTCCCCTTATTCCATTTACTATGTTCCTCGGTTTTCTCACAAGTTTTGTAGGGCTTATTTCTTATGTACCTTCTGTGCCATTAGGCTATATTTCGTACTTATTTCTACACTACGAGCTTGGCGTTATAAATTTTTTCGCAAATATTCCTTTTGCCTCTCTTTCATTTCCTAATTTTCCATTTTTACTAACACTAGCTATCTACGCATATTTTATTTACGTGCTTTTCGGCAAAAGTGTTAAAAAAACTTTTGAAACAAATTTTTAAGGGGTTTTGAGCTCGACGGAGCGAAAACTTCAAGATTTTTTAAGCTTCAAAAAATCTGTACCGACAAAAATTTCGGTTTCTAAAGTTTTTTTTATAAAGCCTCTTTGAAGTTTTTTTCTATTACTTCCCAGTTTAAGTTTACGAAAAAGTCTTCCACGTAATCTTTTTTCCCACCCGGGCTATAGTCTGCGATGTAGGCATGTTCCCACATATCCAAGGCGAGTACCACAGCGCATCCGGAGAGCTGTCCGAGCTCATGATCTCCGACATAAGCATTCAAGAGGCATTTGTCTTTTTTGTCATAATACAGCATCGCCCAGCCGATGCCTCGGCTCATGGCTATGGCCTTGAAACGAGCGAGCCAAGCTTCAAAGGAGCCCGAAGTAGATTCTATTGCCTTATGTAATTCTCCATCTTTTGAAATTATTTTTGCTCCGTTTGAAAGGGCGTCGAAGTATATTTCGTGGTTACGCATGCCATCATACTCGAAACCAAACCTTCTTTGTATTTCCCCCAGCTCGTAGGCATATTTCTCCGAGTCTTTTGCGAGCTCCTCTATTTTTTGTAAAATTAAATTTGTATTTTTTACATAGCCGGCATAGAGCTTCAAGTGGTCTTCAATGGTTTTGGCAGATATTCCTTTAAGTGCCGGGATGTTAAACTTTTTTTCTTCAAACTTCTTGAGCATGTTAATATTGTACCATGTTTCAAAGTCGCAAGAAGTATGCTCTGTTGATTTTCGCCCTGTTACTTTTGGTGGCAACTATGTACCTATTTTACCTTGACTTTAAAGGTTCTAATCAAGGTTTAACCTTTGCTATGCTAGATGTTGGTCAAGGAGACGCTCTTTTTATCGAGTCGCCCACCGGCACACAGATTATGTTTGACACGGGGTCGGCGCGTAGCGTCTTGGGTCAGCTCTCTAGAGTTATGTCTCCGTTTGATAAAAGTATTGATGCCGTAGTTGTTACCAATCCGGACGCAGACCATATAGCCGGCTTCATGGATATTTTGAAAAATTATAAAGTAGGCATGGTTTTTGAGCCGGGCACGGTAAATGATTCAAAAATATATCAAAATATTAAAACAGAAATAAAAAATAAAAACATTCCGAATATTTTAGCAAGAAAGGGGATGCGTTTAAATATTGGTGGCGGAGCTTTTATAGAAATTTTATTTCCAGACAGAGATGTTTCTTTATGGGACACCAATGATGGCTCTATCATAGCGAAGTTAAGCTATGGCAAGATTTCCGTCATGCTTACTGGCGACTCGACAATGCTGACAGAGAAAATAATTCTCAAGGAAAATTCCATAGGGAAACTCGCCAGTACTGTTTTAAAAGTCGGGCATCACGGCTCGCGGACTTCTACCTCGGCAGACTTTGTAAAAACGGTGGCCCCAGCTTACGCGCTCATCTCTGACGGTAAAAATAATAAATACGGCCATCCGCACCAAGATACGCTAGACACTCTGTCAAAATTTGGCGCGAAAGTTTTTCGGACAGACTTACTTGGTACTATAATCATGAAATCTGATGGGCAAAATGTGAAGTTTTCTTTTATGAAATAATCTGTTATATTATGAACATGCAAGATAAACAAATTGAGAAGCTTATTAAAAACGAGGAGAAAAGACAGAAAAGCATTATCAACTTAATTCCTTCTGAAAACTATGTTTCTAAAGATGTTCTAACCGCCCTTGGGTCTATATTTGATAATAAATATGCTGAAGGCTACCCATACGCGAGATATTATGGAGGTCAAAGATATACAGATGAGCTAGAAACTCTTTGCCAAGACCGAGCCCGAAAACTCTTTAAGTTAAAAAAGGATTTTTGGCATGTAAATGTCCAGCCACTTTCAGGATCTCCTGCGAATTTGGCTGTGTACCTTGCCCTTGTTCCAAAAGGAGCGAAAGTTATGGGCCTACCTCTATCTTCCGGCGGGCATTTGACACACGCGCAGAAAGTTTCCATTACTGGTAAAGTCTGGGAACAATTACCCATAGTACTAGATTTGAAAACTGAACTTATCGACTATAAAAAAATGAAAGAGGATGCAGTCAGAGAAAAACCAGTTCTTATTATTGTTGGTTTTACCGCATATCCCCGAATTATTGATTTCAAAAAATGTCGAGAAATTGCAGATGCTTGCGGCGCGTATCTAATGGTAGATATGTCACACTTTGCTGGTCTTGTGGCAGGAGGTGTATATCCGACTCCGTTCCAATATGCAGATGTTGTTATGACTACCACTCACAAAACTCTCCGAGGCCCTCGAAGCGCAATTCTCTTTTCAAGAAAAGACAAAAAAATAGGCGACAAAAGTATCTCAACGCTTATCGATAAAGCCATATTCCCAGGTCTTCAGGGTGGACCGCATATGAGTCAAATTGCCGCTGTTGCAGTTATGCTAAAAGAAGATGATTCTCCAGCTTTTAAAAAATACACAAAACAAGTTCTTAAAAATGGGAAAGTATTAGCCAGTGAACTTATGCGACTAGGGTGGAGAATCGTTTCCGGTGGTACTGATTCCAATGTTATTTTGGTGGATACTTGGATGAATGGTAAAGGCATAGTCGGGAAAGAAGCCGAGGCCAAGCTCGAAAAAGCTGGAATTATTTGTAATAAAAATACTATTCCCGGAGAAACTCGTTCACCTTTTGACCCTTCTGGTATTCGTCTTGGTGCTCCCGCCGAGACAACAAGAGGTAAAAAAGAAAAAGATTTTATTTTGATTGCTAGAAAAATCGATAAAGTTTTGAAAGGGAAATAGAATGGGAGCACACATTACATTAAACGATACGTTGCAGTTAACCCAAGAACAAGGGTTTCCTGTTGAGCTTAATTTGGAAAAGCATTTAGTTAGTCCTATTAGATTTGAAGATTTTAAAGGTAAAATTTTTGAGTTTAAAAACAAAGAAGATATTCGAGTGTATCAAGTTCCACCTGTCCGGAATTTTTTAGTGGAAAATAGAGGTGGTAAATGGATATATTGGGGTTTGGTGCATATTGTAGCTCTTACCTATGACTATGAGAATAAAATTACATCAGGGAAATTTAAAATTATTTACATCAATACTCCCGAAGAAATGAAAAAAGCTTACGAACTCGCTGATCGTCGCCCTAATTTAAACTACTTTACTTAAAAAAGTGCAAAATAAATAATTTATGATTGAAGTTGAAAAAAAGTTTCAGCCAACAGAAGAACAGTTGAAAGTGCTTCTCGAAGGAGCAGAATTTTTGGGTGAGAAAATAGTGCATGATATTTACTACGATTATAGTGATTATCGACTTCTGAAAAAAGATGTAAGATTGCGTAATAGAAATAACTTTTTTGAATTAAAAGTTGGCAAATCTTCCGGAGTAAGCCAAGAAATAGAAAAAAGGGAAGATATTGAGAAGTATTTTAGTACTAGTAACTTGGGAGAATTTATACAAAAAAACCTTGTTGTTATTATTGACTATCAGTCAAAAAGACAAAAATATAAAAAGGAAAATTTCAGTATTGATTTAGATGAGATGAATTTCGGATATAAGCTTTGCGAGATTGAGCTTTTAGTTGAAAAAGAGGAGCAAGTAAAAGATGCAGAAAATAAAATAATTGATTTTGCCCAAAAGTATAATTTTGATTTTAAAAGAATTCTTTCAAAAAGATTCGAATTTCTAAGGAAATTCAAGCCAGAAATTTACAAGGAACTCCGTAAATAAAAACAGTTTTGTTTTAAGGCTTTTTCTGCTATATTTTCTCTATGGCAAAGAAAGGCAAACTCATAGTAATAGACGGCACGGATAGCAGCGGAAAAGCCACGCAGACAGAACTTCTGATTAGGCATTTGAAACACGACGGTCGCAAAGTAAAAGTGGTGGATTTTCCAGATTATTATTCAAACTTTTTCGGCAAATTTATCGGCCACTGTCTTTCCGAGCAGTATTATAATTTCGTGAAGGTACATCCCAAAATCGCTTCGGTGCTTTATGCGGCAGACCGATTCGAATCAAAAGATAAAACAAAAAAATGGCTTAAGAATGGATATATAGTAGTTGCCAACAGATATGCTAGCGCAAATCAAATCCACCAAGGTGGGAAAATCGAGAGTACGAAGAAAAGGGAGAATTTTCTTAAATGGCTGGCAGAGATGGAGTATGAAGTTTTTAAAATTCCCAAACCGGACGTCGTGGTTTATTTAGACGTTCCTATTCCCATAGTGCTGAAGTTAATAAAAGAGAGAAATAAAAATAGCCATAGAAGCTATCTAGGCAATAAAAAAGCAAAGAAAGTTGATGTCCATGAAAAAAATGTTAAATTTTTGGAAAATTCTCGCAAGAGCGCCCTCTGGCTCGCCAAAACTCAAAAGGGTTGGATTAAAATAGACTGCATTAAAAATGGAATTATAGATACTCGTGAAAATATTCATAAAGAAATTTACGCAAAAGTTAAAAAGATTATTTAAAAGTAAAGTATTAAAAACTTGTTTAGCAATAACAAGCGGTCGCGTGTTATTGCTGTTTTAGCATAAATCAAATTTTTTCATTAAATGTAACTGGTTGTCCACATTTTCAGCTAAAATAAAACGCACGTGTTTTCTAGCATTATAAAGTTCTATAATAAATTCAATTTCTTTGCTACAAGGGTAAGGATAAACGAAGACTGATTTCTGAAGTTCAATAAGACCTATTTCTCTAAAATGCAAACGTAAAGAATCACGCAACCCCTTTAGCTTTTCTGGGATATCAAACATAACTATGCGCCATTTTCCGTCCCACTTTGCCGGCTTTTTTATTTCTATTTTATCAATATTAAATCGCAAGGCTTTTTTATTTCCATTTTCACTTAAGATCATAGTGGTTGTACCATCTCTGTTATGCCTTTCTTTGATTAAGTGAGAAGTATATAAAGAGTAAATTGCTCTTTGTAGTGCCTGGCGGTTTATTTTCTCCCATTCTTTTGGTATTTGTTTCAAAATCCACCAATGCTTTTTGGGCGATCTAGTTAAGCCAAGAGCTAGACCTGCTAGTAAAAGTAGAAGAATTTTCTTTTTCAGATTTCCTATTCTTAAGTTTCTAGTTTGCATTTTCTTATTATAGCATTAACAAGCGGTCGCGTGCTAATGCTGGGGTGGTTTTTGATGGCTGAAAAGTATATAATCAAGAGTAATATGCGAATTCCAATTGTAAATGAACAAGACAACCTTTTATATTTTAAAGACAAAAGCGAACGCGATAAACGTAAGGAAATAACGCGGTCTTCAAGCCTGATAATTTTTAATGAAAAAGGTGAAGTTCTTTTGGCTAAGCGCTCAAAGAATAAGAAAAATTCTCCAAATGTTTGGGGTCCTTCAGCTGAAGGATCGTTGGAAGAAGGGGACACCTATGAATCTAATGCTATTAAAGAGGCCGAAGAAGAAATAGGAATAAAATTGGATAATGTAATAATTGGTCCCAAACGCAGAGAATCTGATAACTACCATGAGTATTTTATACAGTGTTTTTTTGCTACAATTTCTTCAAGCACCAAATTTACTCTTTAAGAGTCAGAAGTTGACGAAGTATGCTGGGTTTCTTTAGAAAAATTAAAAAATTGGTATTCGAAAAGTCGAGAAGAATTTTTGTCAACATTCGGGAATAGTTTGGAAGTTATAAAAAATTATGCGTATCAAAGTTAAAAAACTTAAGAAAAATGCAAAGTTGCCGAAGTATCATCATCCGGGGGATGTGGGCATGGATGTGTATGCTATGGAGACCGTGACGGTAAAGCCCATGGAGCATTATCGTTTCTGGCATGGCTTTGCGCTCGAGTTTCCAGAGGGTTATGTAGCAACCATTATGGATAAAAGCAGTATTTCCAAAGAAGGTTTTCACGCTATCGGTGGAGTTTTTGATGCCGGTTATCGCGGGGAATACAACACACTATTAGTAAATTTATCAGACAAATCGTATACTTTTGAAGAAGGTGACAAAGTTTCTCAACTTGTGATTTTGCCTGTAGTCATAGCAGAGATAGAAGAAACTGATACACTTAATGAGTCAGCTCGCGGAGAAGGAAAATTTGGCTCAACTGGCAAAAAATAAATAATGCAGGAAAAAATAAGAAATTTAATAGGAGAAGCGTTGGAGAGTCTCAATATTGGAGGTGTGGCTTTTGTTGTAGAGCATCCAGAAGATTTAAAGAATGGCGATTATTCCACCAATGTGGCTATGGCCTGTGCTAAAAATTTAAAAACCAATCCAAAAGAACTGGCAGAAAAGATTGTAGCCGAGATGTCAAAGGCTGCCTTTGACAATTTAGAAAAAATTGAAGTTGCTGGCGCCGGATTTATCAATTTCCACTTGTCTCGCAAATTTTTTGCAAAAAGTGTCGAAGAAATTTTGAATCAAGGAGAAGATGTTGGAAAAAATAATTCTCTGCAAGGTAAAAAAATAATGGTGGAGTATACTGACCCGAATCCTTTCAAGCCTTTTCACATTGGCCACTTGATGACCAATGCTATAGGCGAGTCCATAGCGAGAATTCTGGAGCATTCCGGCGCCGCAGTTTCTCGCGCCAATTATCAGGGGGATGTCGGGCTACATGTGGCCAAGGCCATCTGGGGTCTTTTGAAAAATCCGGAGCTAGCTGACCAGTCTATAGTTTCCAATGCTGCCGAAGCCACGAATATCGGCAAGGCTTATGTAGCTGGCGCCACAGCTTACGAAAGTGATGAGAAAATAAAAAAAGAAATAGATGAAGTAAATAAAAAGATTTATGATAGGAGTGATAAAAAAATAAACGAGTTGTATGATTGGGGGTTCAGGGTGACGATGGATGCTTTTGAAGACTTGTATAAAATACTTGGCACTAAATTTGATTACTATTTTGTAGAAAGTATCATGGCGCCCATTGGAGAGAGAGTCGTAAAAGATAATTTAGATAAAATTATAGATTCAAGAGACAGCAAGATGATCTTTGAGAAATCCGATGACGCGATTGTATTCAAAGCTGAAAAGTATGACCCCAAACTTCATACTCGCGTATTCATTACTTCTGGCGGTATTCCCACGTATGAGGCGAAAGAGCTTGGGCTGGCGCTAGAGAAATTCCGCACCGAGCCAAATTTAGACCTTTCTGTCGTTATCACTGCCAACGAACAAGCTGATTATATGAAAGTGGTGGCGAAGGCTCTCTCGTTGATTCACCCGGAGTATGAAAATAAAATGCTACACATCACTCATGGCATGATGCGCCTTGCTACGGGCAAGATGTCTTCCCGAAAGGGGAATGTAGTTACGGGTGAATCATTGATTCGTGATACAGTGGAGTTAGTGCACCAGAGACTCGAAGCTCGGGATTGGGACCATGAGATTAAAGAAAAAGTTGCAAGTATAGTAGGCGTGGCAGCGCTCAAATATTCTATCCTGAAGCAGTCCACGGGTGGGGACATCATGTATGATTTTGATAAGTCAATTTCTTTTGAAGGGGACTCCGGGCCATACTTGCAATATTCTTATGCTCGGGCGAACTCTGTTCTAGAAAAAGCGAAAAAAGAAAATATTTTTCCAGACCCTCATGCTTTCGGAATGGAGATTTCGGAAGTAGAAAAATTATTGTACAGATTCCCTGAAGTAGTATCGAGGTCAGCCTCTGAATACGAGCCACACTACATAGCGAGCTATCTCATAGAAGTGGCTCGTGCCTTCAACAGCTTTTATGGCAACACCGTCATCGTAGATACAAAAGACAAAACTTCTTCATACAAAATTGCCCTAACTTTCGCATTTTCTTTCGTAATAAAAAATGGTTTACAACTCCTAGGCATACAAGTCCCAGAAAAAATGTAGTAGAATATCTTGAATGACCCAAGAACAGGCGTTAAATATTTTGAAAACCGGTGCGAATATTTTTTTGACTGGTGAACCGGGAGCAGGGAAGACACATATAGTAAATACGTACGTAAATTATTTGCGCACCTCTGATGTGGAGCCTGCAATCACAGCTTCCACTGGTATTGCCGCGACTCATATCGGTGGAATGACAATTCATTCTTGGAGTGGCATTGGCATTAAAACAAAATTAGATAAATATGATTTAGATAAAATAGCTAGCAGTGAATATATTAGTAAACGTGTAAATCGTACTCGTGTACTTATTATTGATGAGATTTCTATGCTCTCGGAGAATATGCTCAATATGGTGGACATGGTTTGCCGGGAAATAAAGCAGAGCAGTGAACCATTCGGCGGAATACAAATTATTTTAGTCGGCGACTTTTTTCAGTTACCACCGATTGTTAAAAGAGATTTTGCAGAAGAAAAACAAAATAGTTT
Source organism: Candidatus Nomurabacteria bacterium RIFCSPHIGHO2_02_40_30 (assembly GCA_001785445.1). Lineage (GTDB taxonomy): Bacteria > Patescibacteriota > Minisyncoccia > Phycocordibacterales > UBA9973 > UBA9973. The sequence continues at coordinate 221,792 of MFTV01000016.1, forward strand.
AATAGAAAATCCACAGGTCAGACCTGTGGGAACTTTTGCTTATGATGCAGGGGCTTGGAATAGGGCAAGGCTAGTTGTTTGTTATTTGACTGAACAGCATCGTCAGGATGATAAAGATTTTCTTTCTGTTCTCTCTGGAATACGCGCCAACAATGTAGAAAGAGAACATATGAATCATATTAATGCTCGGCAAATTGGTGTGGATGACATGCCGGAGAATATTACGAAACTTTTTTCACACAATATGGATGTGGATAGAGTAAATAATACTGAACTTGCGAAGCTGGAAGAAGAAATAAAATTATTTAGAATGACAGAAAGTGGTAATGAAAAAATTATTGAAACTCTCAAAAAAGGTTGTTTGTCGCCAGAAAAACTAGAGCTCAAAATTGGCGCTGTTGTAATGTGTACCAAAAATAATCCCAAAGAAAGATTTGTGAATGGGACACTTGGCACTATTGCAGGGTTTGAAGAATTTAGTGGAAATCCGATTTTTAAAAATAGGAATGGAAGGAGTATTGTCATTGCACCGATGGGTTGGATAGTGGAAGAAAATGGCAAAATTCGCGCGCAGATAACTCAGATTCCACTTAGGCTGGCTTGGGCTATTACCGTGCACAAGAGCCAGGGGATGAGTATGGATGCGGCAGTGATGGATTTGTCGCAGGTTTTTGAATTTGGGCAGGGCTATGTGGCACTTTCACGTGTACGCAGACTCTCAGGGCTTTATTTGCTAGGTATTAATGAACACGCACTCAAAGTACATCCGAAAATTTTAGAAAAAGACATTGAATTTAAGAAAAATTCTGTTGAGGCCGTGGAAGTTTTTGGTAAACTTGCAGAAATTGAACTAAAGAAAATGCATGACAACTTTTTGCTTGCTTGCGGAGGGAAGGTAAGACAAATATCCACCCCGACGCAAGCATCACCCCTTAAGAGGGGAATTAATGCATTTTCCGAAATTAGAGAAAAACATCCAAATGCCTATCGTCCATGGACCACAGAACAAGATGAAGAATTGGCAAAGTTATTTAGCTCTGGGATTTCTGTAGCAGATTTAACAAAAAAATTTGGCAGAAAAAGAGGAGGGATTACATCAAGACTAGAAAAACTAGGGTTAAGAAAATAGTATACTCATATAATTTTACATTACCAAAAGAATTTGGTATAATTATGACATTATTAATAATGTCATAATTAAAATATGAAAAAAGCAGTAAATTATAAATATTTTGAAAAAATTATAAAAGGAGGGGCAAATCATCGCAGATTGCAAATACTTTTCTTGCTAGAGAAAAATCCAGGCTTGTCTGTAGAGCTTGTTTCTTCAAATCTCAATGTCGTGTTTGTTACCATTGCTAGCCACCTGCAGAAGCTCCATCATTCTGGCCTTGTTAGCAAACAATACATTGGACGAACAGTTGTTCATCATGTAACTAAACGAGGGAAGGATATTATGACATTATGTAGAATGTTATAATATAGATACTTTTCAAATAGTTTTCCACATTTTGTTTTATTTTTTATCTAAAATTTTGATATAATTATTCCAATGTCTACGATAAAACTCTTGCGTTTTTTATTTGCCCTAGTTATTTTTGTCAGTGTTTTTTCTTTTACTCCGAAAGTTTTTGCTTTTACTTCTAGTAATTTTAATTCTAACATTAATACTTCTTTTTATACTGACAATACTTCTTATGGTTTTACTTGTCCGACTTCACATTTTACTTCTGGGATGTATGTAGATTACTATATTGCCCTCGACAATCTCCCTCCTGTTCGTGTTTCAGCTGGTGGTGAAATCTGCTATCAGCATCAAGTTTTTCATTATAGTGATATTGATTCTGCCGGGATTCTTGCAGCCACTTTTCCTACAGCGGATTTAACTATAGGACATCATGTTCGTTTTTTCTTTTCTAATTCTGCTGACCCGAATGCAGATTATTTTGAATTTGACACTAATGGCGGTATTGCCCCTACTCCGCCAAGTCCTCCACCTAGCCCTGTTTGCACCGTAGATTGTTTTTCAAATGTACTATTTTTGCCTGGGCTGGAAGCAAGTCGTTTATATACTCAAGGGTCGGACGGTAATGAGGACCAATTATGGGAGCCGGGTGGAAATAGTGATGTGGAAGCACTATATTTGAATCCTGATGGAACGAGTAAAAATGGAAATATTTATACGCGAGATATTATAGATTTAGGTCATAATATAAAAAATATTTATAAAAGTTTTTCCGATACAGTGAACGGTCTGGTTTCTAATCAAAAGATTAACACTTGGAAGGAATATGCATACGATTGGCGGCAGGATGTGCAGTCTATTGTAGACAATGGGACAAAATATCAGACTGAAACTATATCTCTAGTAGATACGTTGCAATCTCTAGTTGATTCGTCAAAAAGTGGCAAAGCAACTATTGTTGCACACAGCAATGGTGGACTCATAGCAAAGGCTTTATTGAAAAAGTTGCAAGATGATAAAAATGCAGGAATAAATAATCTAGTTGATAATGTAGATGTGCTTATATTAGTGGCAGTACCGGAGATAGGCACGTCTAAAGCAGTTCCAGCTGTATTGCATGGTTATGATCAGCGTATTTTGTTTGGTTTTCTACAAGATGAAACACATGCTCGAGAACTTGGCCGGAATATGCTTAGCGCTTTTGGGCTTCTGCCCAGCAGAGAATACATAAACAGGGTTAGTGCTTCTCCTGTAACATTTGTGGATACTATTATTCCCTCGAATGTGACAACCAAGCTCGTACAAGCTTTTGGTAGCGCCATAAATTCTTATGATGAATATAAAAGTTTCCTTTTGGGCGGAGAAGGCAGAACAGACCCAGCAATAAACCAAACCAATTTACCTATCAGCTTGTCGCCAAATTTGTTTGCTAAAGCGGAAAGTTTACACAACAGCATTGATGCATGGATTCCGCCTACTAGTATGCGAGTAATAGAAGTGGCTGGCTGGGGGCTAGATACTATCGCTAGTTTTGAATATTATCCGAAACTTTGCACGGCATCAGTTGGGTGTGGATTTACACTCGATGAACGGCCTAGATTTACTTCTGATGGTGACGGAACCGTAGTAGTGCCAAGTGCTCAATATACAAGCTTTGTTAGCAATACAGAAAAATATTGGTTGAATTTATTGAATACTAAAAATGATCATACAGATATATTAGAAAGTTCTCATCTTTTGAGTTTTATATCAAACACAGTTCAAAAACTACCCTTAGATAGTTCCTTAAGTACTATTCCACCAACAGATTCCTCAAGTCGTCTAAGGTTGTCTATTCATTCTCCAGTTACGTTGGATGCTTATGATGCAGAAAGTAACCATACGGGCAAAATTTGTCCTCCGAACAGTGATTTTTGTTATGCAGAAGAAAATATATTAAATAGTTCGTATCTTGAATTCGGAGCCAAGAAACTAGATACGAACTCGGATTTTGAAGACGAGAGGGTTCGCTCGCCCAGCCCCGCCATTGGCGGGGCTGGGCTTCGCTTCGCGACGGCTTCGCCGTCGCTTTGGCAGGAAATGAAGCGGATTTTAATGCTTTCGGGGGAATAGAAAATGTTTGAAAGAAATCTTTTCGCAAAAAGATTTCTTTCAATTCCTTTGGTGGTTTTGAGTCCTGTGAGGAAAAATTTTAGAGTGTCCGAAAGGTTTTCGGTGGAAAATTTAGAACATCCATCTGTTAGTTCGTATCCAGCGCGGTGGGGTGCTTGATTATCGTTGTTGAGCCGGAAAACAAGATTTTCAATATAGTTTTTATCAACTGAAATGCGCTCTAAATTTTCCAAACAAAAATCTTCCAATCGTTCGGCGGACACTTGTTTTACTGAGCATGCTTGCCAGTCTTGTTTCATCGTGGCGGTGCAACGATAGTAATAATATCGGTTTAATTTCCCAGCGATATATTTATTGGTAAAACAAGAAGTCATATTTGAGCCACACTCCTCGCATTTTATCAGTCCGCCGAACAGGAAATTTTTGTACACTCTAATTTTTTTCTGCTTTTCCTTATGAATTTTTTGAGCAAGGGCAAAAATTTCTTCCGAAATTATCGGCTCGTGAATACCCTGATAAATTTCGCCATTATGTAAAACCTTGCCTATGTAGATAACATTTCGCAAAATGTGGCTGATATTTGTTTTGGAGAAATTTTTGCCTAACTTATTTTTGACTCCTCTATCTTTCAACATTTGATAGGTTTTTGCTGTTGAATCGCTTTCAATATAAGTTTCAAAAATTGATTTTATTTCCTCCGCTTCTTTCGGGTGCGGGATAAGTTTTTTGTCTTGTCGGATATAACCGTAAGGAGTAAGCCCGCCGTTCGCTAGCCCCTTTTTCGCGCGCTCCAACATTTTATCTTTTGTTCTTTCGCTGGTTAGTTCTCTTTCAAACTGCGAAAAAGTGAGCATAATGTTGCGAAG